>NZ_JBKBVD010000005.1:64870-123130 GCF_046289755.1 Paracoccus sp. (in: a-proteobacteria)
GTTGGGGGGGGGGTTGTTATCCCGCCGTGCGTCGGGCGCCCGCCGCATGACCGCCAGGGCCGCTGAAGATGGCAGGATCGTGCAGCCAAGTCCCTCGACCAGCGCGTTGGACAGGATCGAGATCGATTCCGTTTCCGCCACCACCTTCGCCGTTGTTCCGACCCGCGCCAGTGTCGTGTCGATGAGCTGACGGATCGTGTGGATCTGGCTGGGCAGAACCAGAGGGTGCGAAACCGCCTCGGCGAACGAGATCTCGCCATTGTCGGGCGCTTGCAGACCGGTGCCGACAAAGAACAATTCTTCAGTGCAGATCGGTTCAAAGATCAGACTGGGGATCTCGCCGGGATCGAATATCAGAGCGGCGTCCATCCTGCCTGTCATGATCTGTTCGCTGATCGCCCCACCGCCGACAGGCTCATTGATGTAAACCGAGATTCCCGGATTTGTCTCTCGGACTTTCTGGATCAGCTTGGCCGCCACCAGCGAACCCAGCCCAAGGGGTGCCAGCCCGATACGGACGGAGCCGGTGATCTCTTCGGACGAGGTGGCGATATCGGCCTCGGCCTGGCTCATCTGCCGCAAGAGCATCTGACAATGCTTGTACAGAACCTTGCCCGCCTCGGTTGGGATGACACCGCGTTTTGACCGCAGCAGCAGGGGCTTGCCGAAATGCGCCTCCAGCGCCGCGATCTGCTGGCTGAGTGCTGGTTGCGCGATGTGCAGGATCGCCGAGGCACGGGTGATACTGCCGATATCAACGATTTTTACGAAAGCGTTAAGCCGCCTGATGTCCATTATGCGCGACCTCTGCACAGGTGTGTCGTTTCAGATGATAGCTTCAGCTGGTATCCCTTGCACCAGTTCATAAGGAAACGCGATGACGTGAATGCCGAGACCTTCCTGACCGGCTTCGATGGCACCCTCCAGATCGACGGTTATCTGAAGGCCACCCTCACGGCGATCGCCAACGGCCATCCACAAAGCCGCCTCGATGGCCTGCTGCCGTGGAACTTCAAGCCGTCAAGCTGAGCCGACAGCGGGGCCAGCGACCGCTTATGCTGTGCTTCACCCTGCCACGCCGAGAAACAAGGCCAGCGCGCGGCTGACACCGATCATGGCAAGATCATCGAGATGGCCGAAGGAAGGTCCGACCTTCTCCGTCTTCACTGTCATCGGCTTGTCCAGCATGATCTGCGATGGCGTGCGAAGCCCGTTGTCGGGCGATGGCCTGACCGTCGGGCGGAGTAGCGGCGCGTCGATCAGAGTCGACGTCAGAGGCAGGATCACCACTGAGCCTAGACCATTGAATTGATCCGCCTGAATGATCAGAGCCGGGCGCGGCTTGCCATAATCACCCTGAAGAGCAATCGTCACAAGATCGCCACGCCTCACCGCCACTCATCCAGATCCTTCAGGGCCACATCCATGAACTCCGTCAGGTCGGCGTCAGTCCGATCCGAGGCGGCAATCAGCGCGGCCTGCCGCTGGCACTCTGCAGCGAAGCCCGGGCGGCGAGTATCCGGCACCCAGATTTGAACAGGGCGCAGGCCCGCAGCGCGCATGGCCTGCCGGCGCTTCTGGACACGTTCCGAAACGGAGCTTGACATAGTTGGTCTCCTTTCTGTTACATGTAACGTAAGAATTGCTCGATTTCAAGCCCGGGCGGAGCGGTCGCTTGCGGACAAAGGCGGCCGATCCCTCTTTTTCTCAACCGTTACCGCCCCCTCGCCTTCCCTCGCAGATCCTTATGAATATCAGCATTTTAGCACAGATTCCTGAAAATCTTTGCTCATAGGTGGCTGCAAGAAAAACCCTCGTTCTTTCTGATAGTGTTGCAACTGCCGTAATCGCCCCAAGCCAGATCCCCGATCTCGGTTGCGGGCAGGCTGACCCCCGCAGTGTTGAAGACAAGATCCAGGCGCCCCCACCGGTCGTGGATCGCGGTATACATCTGATCGACGGCTTGGGGATCGGCGACATCACAGCTCAGGGCCCAGGTGCTGTCGGGGTCTTCCGCCGCCGCCTTGTCCAGCTTCGTCTGATCGCGGCCGACCAGAACAACGAAGTAGCCCGCACGAACCAAAGCTTTTGCCGTTGCTTTTCCGATCCCCTGGCTGGCGCCCGTCACAAGAGCGATCTGTCGATTTTCAGGTATAGTTCCTCCTTATGGATGACTGTGAAGGAACAGAGTGCTGCCCGGTCGTTCAAAACACGATCTGTACCTTCATTGCCTGACTACGGTCGGATGCGAGTGCAAAGCCCTCGGCTGCGCGATCCAGCGGCAAAGTATGGCTGATGAGCAGCGACACGTCGACAAGCCCCTGCTGCATGAGAGAGACACCGGTTGCGAACTCGTCATGGAAGCGGAACGAACCGCGGAGGTCCAACTCTTTTGCAGTGACGGCCATCATTGGCACTGTCATGTCTCCGCCCAGGCCCAGCTGCAACACGATGCCGCGCGGACGCATTGCCGCGATCCCCGCCGCCAGCGCGGGCTGCGCGCCCGAGCATTCGTAAAGCACGTCGAAATGCCCCTTATCTGCCGCGTAGACCGCCAGGCCATCCTGGTCACTGGCCAGGTTGACCGTCACATCAGCGCCAACCTGCCGTGCAAGGCCAAGGGTGAAATCCGACAGATCCGCCGCGACAACCTGCTGGGCACCTGCCCGCCGCGCCGCCAGAATGGACAACAGCCCGATGGGCCCACAGCCGGTCACCAGAACCCGCGCACCCAGCATGTCGCCGGCGCGCTTTGTGGCGTGTAGCGTGACGGCCAAGGGTTCGGCCATGGCGGCTTGTCCCGGCGTCAAGCCGGTCGCATCGACGCATTGGGCCGCATCCGCCACCAGCAATTCCCGGAATGCGCCCTGGACATGCGGGAAGGGCATGGCCGAGCCATAGAAGCGCATGTTCAGGCAATGGTTTGGAAGACCTTGATGGCAGAACCGACAATCGCCGCAGGGACGCGAGGGCGACACCGCGACCAGCTGGCCCGGTGCGAACCCTGTGACACCCTCGCCCAAACCCTCGACATGTGCCGACGCCTCATGGCCAAGGATCATCGGTTCTTTCAGGCGCACCGCGCCGAAACCACCGTGGTTGACGTAGTGCAGATCGGACCCGCAAATGCCGCCCATAGCCAAGCGCAGCAGGATTTGCCCTGGGCCCGGGGTTGGATCAGGGCGATCCTCGATGCGCAGATCCTGTGCAGCGTGAATGACGAGTGCTTTCATCACACGACCTCCGTCAGCAAGGGGTGGCCAGCAAAATGCGCGGCCAGGTTGTCGCGCAGCAGCTTGCCCATGGCGTGCCGCGTCTCATAGGTGCCCGATGCATGGTGCGGCTGCAGCAGCACATTTTTCAGGGTAAGAAAGCGGGGGTTCAGCGCCGGCTCGCCCTCGAACACATCCAGCGCGGCCGCGCCAAGGCGGCCCGCTTCCAGCGCATTCAGCAGAGCCTCTTCGTCTATATTGGAGGCGCGCGAAATGTTGATCAGCAGACCATCCGGGCCAAGCGCCTCGATCACTTGTTGGCTGACGATATGGCGGGTGGCGGCGGACGCGGCCAGCGTTACGAACAGCACGTCAGATTGCGCGGCCAGGGCCACCGCGTCGGACACGAACTGCCAGTCGGGATGAGCATGATCGCGCGGCGCCAACTCGCCATAGCTGATCTGCATGTCAAAGCCCTGCAGGCGCTTGGCGACCTCGAAACCGATGCGGCCGAGGCCCAGAATGCCAGCACGCTTGCCCCAGACCCGCCGCTGTAGCGGATAAAGACCCTTTTCCGCCCAGGATCCGTCACGGACCCAAGCCTCGGCCCCGATCATGCCGCGCGACTGAACCAGCATCATCGCGACGCCCAGATCGGCCACATCGGCGGTCAGCACATCGGGGGTGTTGGTCACGCGGATGCTGCGTGCCTTGCAGGCCCCCAGATCGACCGCGTCATAACCCACCCCATAGACGCTGATGATTTCCAGTTGGGGGCAGGCGGCGATCATCGCTGCGTCGGCGCCCAGCTCGCCTCGGGTGGCGATGCCGCGGACATTCGGTCCATGCTCGGCAAGGAAAGCCATGCGATCGGGTGCCTCGAACAGGCGGTGCATGGTGAATTGTGCGTCCAGTGGGCCTTGATCCCAATCAGGATATGGGCCGGTCTGCAGGATTTCAGGCTTGGTCATCATTCCTCCGGCGGTATGGCTTGACAGTATTTGGTATCGATACCATAACCGGATCCACAAGGGACTGTCGAGTGACAAACGAACGCGGACCAGAACGGAGGACACCATGAGCCAAGGACTTTTCGATCTGACCGGGCGCCGAGCGCTGGTCACCGGATCTTCGCAGGGCATCGGGCTTGCGCTGGCGCGCGGGCTGGCAGATGCGGGTGCGCAGATCGTGCTGAACGGGCGCGATGCGGACAAACTGGCGAAGGCCGCGCAGACGATCCCCGGCGCGCAAGTCCTGCCGTTCGACGTGACCGACCATGCTGCCGTTCGCGCGGCTGTCGACGGTTTCGAGGCCGAGCATGGACCAATCGACATTTTGGTCAACAACGCTGGAATGCAATTCCGAACCGCGTTGGAGGACTTTCCGGCCGACGCGTTCCAGCAGCTGCTGCAGACAAATGTGGCGTCGGTCTTCAACGTGGGCCAGGCGGTGGCTCGCCACATGATCGGGCGCGGAGCGGGGCGGATCATCAACATCGCCAGTGTCCAAACGGCGCTGGCCCGGCCCTCGATCGCGCCCTATACGGCGACCAAGGGAGCGGTCGGCAACCTGACCAAGGGCATGGCGACGGACTGGGCACGACACGGGTTGAACTGCAACGCGATCGCGCCGGGCTATTTCGACACACCCCTGAATGCCGCGCTGGTCGCCGATCCTGAATTCACCACCTGGCTGGCAAAGCGCACTCCGGCCGGACGGTGGGGCCGGGTCGAGGAATTGGTGGGGGCTTGCGTGTTCCTGTCCTCGGAAGCCTCCAGCTTCGTCAACGGCCATGTGCTGTATGTCGATGGCGGCATCACGGCGTCTCTTTGATGCTGCGCGTCGTCATCATGGGGGTTTGCGGGACCGGCAAGACCAGTGTCGGCCTGGCGCTGTCCGAGCGTCTGGCCATTCCGTATCTGGACGGCGACGACCTGCACCCGGCGGCGAATGTTGCGAAAATGGCGGCGGGCATTCCGCTGACCGATGATGATCGCTGGCCTTGGCTGGTCAAGGTGGCCGCGACGCTGGCCGAGAGGGCGCCAGTCATCATCGGCTGCTCAGCCCTGCGCCGTGCCTATCGCGACCGGTTACGGGCAGGGGCGGGGGGGGCGGTGCGATTTCTGCATCTGACCGGACCGCGCGCGGTCATCGCCGCCCGCATGGCCGGGCGTGCGGGGCATTATATGCCGCCGGCGCTGCTGGACAGCCAGATTGCTACATTGGAAACCCCGTCTGCGGCCGAGGCCGTGCCGCTGGACATCACGCAGCCGCTGGACAGGCTTGTCGATGCCGCAGCGGCTGCCCTGAAAAGACAATCTACATGACCCAGACCATCGCTTTGATCGGTGCGGGCGCGATGGGCGGCGCCATCGTCACCGCCAGCGCGGCCGAGGCCGCAGAGGACGCGCAGGCCGTGATCCTGCCGCTGAACGCGCCGTGGATCGTGCGCGCGGTGATCCTGGCCATCAGCTATCCCGATCTGGCAGCGGTCGACACCGCCCTGGCCAGCCCTGCACGGACGCGCGCGAAGGCCTAAACCGAAGCCATTCGGGCACGGTTCTTCGACCGGCGCATTCATCACCACATCACCCCTGCCCATGGTCACGATCTGACAGCTTGAAATGCCTGACGATCGCGGTCTAGTGGCGAAAGCCCGAACATCGCCCCGAAAGCCTTTGCCCTTGTCCCGTCGCGCCCCCACCATGATAGACATCGCCCGGTTGGCTGGCGTGTCGCCGATGACCGTCAGCCGCGCCTTCAAGAATGACGGCACTGTCAGTGAAACCTCCAAGACCGCGGTCATGAACGCGGCCGAGGAGCTTGGCTATGTTTTTGACAGCACCGCATCCGCGCTGCGCTCGCAGCGATCGGATTTCGTGGCGGTGACGATCCCTTCGATCAACAATGCCAACTTTGCTGATACGGTGCGCGGCCTGTCGGACGGTCTGCGCGCGCGGGGGTTGCAGATCCTGCTGGGCTATACCGATTACGACGTGCAGGCCGAGGAAACCCTGATCGCCCAACTGCTGCGCCGCCGCCCCGAGGCGATGGTCGTCACCGGCGGCACCCATACCGACCGCACCCGCGCCCTGCTGGACAAGGCCGCCATTCCGGTGATCGAGATCTGGGATCTCCCGGCTCGCCCCATCGGCCATGTCGTGGGCTTTTCAAACGCCGCCGCCATGGCCACGCTGGTCGATCATCTGGTGGCCCTGGGGCGCAGGCGCATCGCGTTCATCGGCGGCGATGCGGCACGCGACACGCGCGGCACCGACCGGCGGCGGGGCTTCGTGGCCGCAATGCAGCGGCATGGGCTGGACGCCTCGCGGCTGGTCGATGCGGGTCCGCCGCCGATTTCGATGGCCGAGGGGGCGGCGGCAATGGCCGATCTGCTGGCGCGTCTGCCCGATACGGATGCGGTGGTCTGCGTGTCGGACCTGTCGGCCTTTGGCGCCTTGACCGAATGCCAGCGACAGGGGGTCGATGTGCCGGGGCGGGTGGCCGTGGCGGGGTTCGGCGATTACGAGATCGCGGCGATTTGCGTGCCACCCTTGACGACCGTGAACCCATTTCCCTACCGTATCGGCAGCGAGGCCGCGTCTGTGATCCTGCAGGCGCTGGACGGCAAACTGGCGCAGCCCGCCACTCTGCGCATTGCCCCGGAACTGCTGATCCGCGTCAGCAGTGCGGGGGCGTAAGACGACCGGGGCGGCAATCCGTCCCGGTCGCATGTCTCATTCGCTTGTTATTGCGGATACGTCCGCATCGCCATTGGCCTGAACATCGCTGTCCCAGACCGGGCGCACCGCCTCCTGGAAGGCTGCCGCGTTCACGTCGCGATTGATCTGCATCCCTTTGGATTCCAGATCGGCCAGCATCTCCTCTTCGCGGTCCTGGGCCGGGCCGCGCTGCATCTCGACCGCCTCGGTGGCGAGCTCCATGATCAAGGCCCGCTGATCCTCGGGCAGGCCGTTGAGCTTGTTCAGGTTCATGGCCAACGCCAGTGCGGAATAGGCGCGCCCGGTCAGGGACAGATAGTCCTGCACCTCTTCGAACTTGAAGCTTTGCACGATGCCCACCGGGTGATCCTGCGCATCGACCATGCCGGTCTCCAACGCTGTGTACAGCTTGGCCACCGGGATCTGCCGGGGCGTCGCGCCCAGCAACTGGAACATGTCCGACAGCGCCTTCGAGTTGTTCACCCGCATCTGCAACCAGTTCCATCTCAGGACCCCCTGGATAATGCTGGATCGAGCTTCACGCGTTAGGGGCCATTCTTGCTACGTCCTCAACTCCAGCCTGCGGCGGATCTGCTTTTCGATTTCGACGAAAACACAGAGAAGCGCTGCGATGCCAAGGATCAGCAGCCAGTCGGCGCCCGACATCGACGCTGTTCCAAAAACCGTCTGGGCCAGCGGCAGGTAGGTCACCATGATCTGTGCTGGCACGATGATTGCGACGGCGATCCAAACGGCCCGGGTCGCGCGGATCGAGGCCCAATTCAGCGAGCTGCCAAAGCTTGTCCTGATCAGGAACAGATAGGCGATCTCCAGCATGACCACCGTGTTCATGGCCATGCTCTGCGCCAAGGCAATGTCGTGGCTCCGGTCCAAGGTGTGAATGAACACGCCAAAAATCGCGGCGACGAACAGGATTGCCACGAAGCAGACCTGCCAGACCAGCGCGCCCGTCAGCAGGCCGGCATGGCGCGGACGGGGCGGGCGGCGCATCGTGTCGCCCTCGGGCGTCTCGAAGGCCAGCGCCAGCCCCAGGGTCGTGGTGGTGATCAGGTTGATCCACAGGATCTGCACGGGCGAGATCGGCAGGGACATGCCCAGCAGCAGCGCCAGAATGATCGTGCCAGCCTCGCCTGCATTGGTGGGCAGGGTCCAGGAAATGACCTTGCGGATATTGTCATAGACGGTCCGCCCCTCGCGCACCGCCGCCACGATCGAGGCGAAGTTGTCGTCGGCCAGCACCAGCTCGGCAGCTTCCTTGGCGGCCTCGGATCCCTTGACCCCCATGGCGATGCCGACATCGGCGCGTTTCAGCGCGGGTGCGTCGTTCACGCCGTCCCCGGTCATCGCGACGGTCAGCCCCTGCGCCTGCAAAGCCATCACCAGCCGCAGCTTATGCGCAGGAGAGGTGCGCGCGAAGATGTTCGTGTCTGTGACCGCGGCGGTCAGGGCGTCATCGTCCAGCCGGTCGAGATCGGCCCCCGTCAGCACCGCGCCGGGGTTGACCAGCCCGATCTGCCGCCCGATGGCGGCGGCGGTCCCGGCATGATCGCCGGTGATCATCTTGACCACGATCCCGGCGGCGTGACTGTCGGCGACGGCCCGGATAGCCTCGGGGCGGGGCGGGTCGATCAGGCCGACCAGCCCGATCAGTGTCAGGTGGCCGTCCAGATCGGCAGGGCGCAGTGCCGCGTCGGGTGCGTGGCGCAGCGCCAAAGCCAGCACCCGCTGGCCCTGTGCAGCGATGCGTTCCGCCTCGTCCTGCCAGAGGCTCTGGTCCAGCGCTTGTGGGCCGTCCGGACCCGCCTGATCGGCGCAGAGCGACAGCACCCGCTCGGGCGCGCCCTTGACCAGGACCAGACGCTGCCCCTGCGGCCCGGTGACCGAGACGGCCATGTAACGGTGGACGGCGTCGAAGGGGATCTCGTCCTGACGGGTCCAGCCCGTGATATCGGTGCCCGTCTTCGCGGCCAAGGCCAGCAACGCCCCCTCCATCGGATCGCCCGCGACCTGCCAGCCGTCCGCGGTCTGCGACAGATCGGCATTGTTGCAAAGCGCGGCGGCAAGGCCTGCCTCCTGCAGGGTGTTGGCATCAGGCGCGGGACGGATGGCGCCTTCCGGGGCATAGCCCAGCCCCTCGATGTCGAACCGGCCTGCAGAGGTGACGATCTGGGCCACCATCATTTCGTTACGGGTCAGCGTGCCGGTCTTGTCGGTGCAGATGACCGAGACCGCGCCGATCGTCTCGATCGCGGGCAGGCGGCGGACGATGGCGTTGCGGCGCGCCATGGTCCGGACCCCGACCGACAGGGTGATGGTCATCACCGCCGGCAGCCCCTCTGGGATGGCCGCCACCGACAAGCCGACCACGGCCATGAACTGATCGGCAAAGGCGATGTGTTCCATGAAATAACCTGCCAGCAGCAAGACCCCCGCGACCAGCAGGATCAACAGTGTCAGCCAGCGCGCGAACCGATCCATCTGGGCCACAAGCGGCGTGGTCAGGACCGTGACCTCGCTCAGCATGCCGCTGATCCGACCGATCTCGGAGGCGGCCCCGGTCGCCATCACCGCGCCGCGTCCGGTTCCGGCAGCAATCAGCGTGCCGCTGAAGGCCACACCCATGCGGTCGCCCAGGGGGGCGTCGGCATCCACGGCATCGGTGGATTTGTCCACGGCCATCGACTCGCCGGTCAGGATCGCCTCCTGCACCTGCAGGCCGCGGACTTCGATCAGACGCAGGTCGGCGGGCACCTTGTCGCCGGGCTCCAGCAGCACGATATCGCCTGGCACCAAAGCCTCGGCGTCGATATCGATCCGACGTCCATCGCGCAGAGTTGAGGCATGGGGGGCCAGCATGGACCGGATCGCCGCCATCGCCGTCTCGGCGCGACCTTCCTGGACAAATCCGATGACGGCATTGACGACGACGACCGCAAGGATCACCCCCGTATCGACCCAGTGTGCCAACGCCGCTGTCACCACGGCGGCGGCGATCAGGACATAGATCAGAACGTTGTGGAAATGCGCCAGAAACCGCAGGATGGCGGGGCGGCGCGGGGCGGCGGGCAGACGGTTCGGCCCGTGCCGGGCCAGCCGGGCGGCTGCCTCTGAGGATGACAGCCCCTCAGCCGTGGTGGTCAAGGCGGCAAGCGCCGTATCAACCGGCGATGCGTGCAAATCAAGACTGCCGGTCCTGTCCGTCACGTCGTTCATGTCCGTCTCCTGTTCAGGCGCGCCCGTGACGTTTCCTTATTCCTGAATGTCGCATGACGGCCTGATGTGCATCAGTCCGGACCTGTGCCGCTGCGTCTGATCTGCCCCTGCACGCCGTTTCAGGCAGCACTTGAATGGGCGCTGTTGCGCAAATCGGGTAAAGGCCGCAGTTCCCCTTCGGGCGCAGCAGATAGCCGGGCATGATTGTGACATCGGCAGTCGCGACGGAATCGGCCAGATTCCGGGCCGAGGGAACATCCGGCGCCATCGGTTTGGGACGTGCGACGGAAGAACCCGGCAATTGACGGCAACCGGACCGGGCAGCAAGAAACGAGATCCAGCGATCGCGCAGCCGAAGCGGCAGCTCTTTCTGTCCCTGCTGACCACATAGGAGGATCTGTGACGCGGCACGCCCCGCCCTCACGCTCTATTGGAGTTGTCTGAACGGGATCCGGCGCACCGATAACAGGGTCAGATGTCCTGGGGGACATATATCAGCGAAAAGGCACGCTTGACGTTGTTCGTCACCTCGCTCAACCGCTCTTCAATGTGGTCGCGCACCTGTTGCGAGGCCGCGGCCCGGTCGCGGGCGCGCATCGCCGCGACGATCCGTTCATGTGACCGGTTGTCCAGATCCTTCCCGCCATGCTGCTCGCTCATGGCCTGCAGGTCGATCAGGCGGATATAGTGAATCCGGGCGTTGATGTTTTCCAGCATTTTCAACAACTCGGCATTGCCCGAAAGCTGCGCCAGCCGCAGGTGGAACTCCTGATCCTGCCGGACCAGTTCGACCGGTGAGGTGCCGGGGCGATAGGTGGCACGGGCGTCGCGGATAAAATGTTCCAGCTCGGCCAGAGCCGCATCGCTGGCGCGGTCTGTCGCCAGGCGCACCGCCTCGGATTCGATGGCGGCGCGGGCCTCGTACAGGTTGCGGATTTCCAGAGGATTCAGCGACCGGCAGAAAAATCCCTGTCCGCTCTGATAGGTCAGAAACCCCTCGGAGGCCAGCCGGTTCAGCGCCTCGCGCAGCGGCGTGCGGGACACATCAAGGCGGACTGACAGCTCGCTTTCGTTGATTCGCTCGTCAGGTTTGAAGTCGAACCGGGCGGCCATCTCCTTGACCTTGCAGTAGATGCCGTCCGATCTGGTGGCGCTTTTCGTCATATCTGACAGTACCTTGCAGCTTTGCTTGGGCGATGACGCCGGAATGCCCGATCTTATACCCTTTTCCGCATCGTGGGAAAGATGTTGCAGACCTTCCTGGATAATGGTCTGTATACAGCATCAAACACAATTATGCGTTCCGGTAGCTGACCGCCGACAGAACGCAGGAACGGCAAGGGGCACGCGACCATGACGGCACAGACGGGCAAGACGCAGAACGGCGCGCAGGCGATGGTGCGGATGCTGCAGGCGCATGGGGTCAAACACATCTTCGGGCTGTGCGGGGATACGACGCTGCCCTTTTATGACGCGATGCGGGGCCTTGATCACGGCATCACCCACGTCCTGACCCGCGACGAACGCAGCGCGACCTATATGGCCGATGCCTATTCGCGCGTGACCGGGCGGGTGGGCGTGGCCGAGGGCCCCTCGGGTGGCGGCGCGACCTATATCCTGCCCGGGCTGATCGAGGCGTCGGAAAGCTCTTATGCGGTGCTGGGGATCACCACGGATGTCTCGGTGGCCTCATATGGCCGCTATCCCCTGACCGAGGTGGATCAGGAGGCGCTGATGCGGCCCCTGACCAAGTGGAACACCGTCATCCGGCGCGCCGATCACATTCCGCGCATGGTGCGTCAGGCGTTCCGCGCCATGACCACAGGCCGGTCGGGGGCGGCGCATCTGGGTCTGCCCTATGACATCCAGTATGACGCCGTCCCCGAGGCCGAGATCTGGGCCGATCCGGCGCTGGCCCGCTATCCCGCCTATCGCACGGGACCCGAGGACGGCGCGATCCGGGCCGCGGCCGAGGCGATCCTGTCGGCCCACAGGCCGGTCATCGTCTGCGGCGGCGGGGTCGTCATCGCGGGCGCGATGGAGGAACTGGACCGGCTGGCCACGCGGCTGGACATTCCGGTGGCCACCTCGATTTCGGGGCAGGGGTCGCTGGCGGAAACCCATCCCAATTGCGTCGGCGTCGTCGGCTCGAACGGCGGCACGGATGAGACATGGGAGGCGATGGCCGGGGCCGATCTGGTGATCTTTCTGGGCTGCCGGGCGGGGTCGACCACGACCTCGCGGTGGGAGGCCCCGACGGCGGGCACCCGCGTCGTGCAGTTCGATGTGGACCCGATGGTGCTGGGCGCGGTCTATGAGATCGAGGTGGGCGTGCCGGGCGATCTGTTGCTGTCGCTGACGGCGCTGAATGCGGAGCTGGACCGGCGCGGGCAGGGGGCCGCGACCTTCGGCGGTGCGGCGGCGGTGGCCGATATCCGCAAGCGCAAGTTCGACCGCTTCGCCCAGCTGGCAGACAGCAACGAGGCCCCGATCCGGCCCGAACGCATCATCGCCAGCCTGCAAAAGGTCCTGCCCGAGGATGCGACGGTCGTGTCCGACCCCGGCACCTCGTGCCCCTATTTCTCGGCCTATTACACATTGCCGCAGAAGGGCCGTCACTTCATCACCAACCGCGCGCACGGAGCCCTGGGCTATTCGCTGTCGGCCTCGCTTGGGGCGTGGTTCGGGCGGCCCGCCTCCAAGGTCGTGGCGCTGATGGGCGACGGGTCCTTTGGCTTCACCGTGGGCGAGCTGGAGACCGTGACGCGCTGCCGCGCGCCGATCACCTTTATCGTGTTTTCCAATGCGAACTATGGCTGGATCAAGGCCAGCCAGCATGATGACTGCGGCCAGCGCTATTACAATGTGGAATTCAACCGCACCGATCAGGCGGCGATTGCCGCCGCCTATGGGGTGAAATCCTGGCGGGTCGAGGACCCCGACAAGCTGGAAGGTGTCCTGCGCGAGGCGGTTGCGCATGACGGACCCACGCTGGTGGACATCATCTGTCAGCCTCTGGAAGAGGCCCGCGCCCCGGTGCGTCGCTGGATGGGCTGATCAAAGACGAGACCAGAACAAGAAACGAACCAACAAGGAGATCACGCAGATGACACCGATCACCACCTTCAGGGCCGGTCTGCTGGGCGCGGCGCTGCTGCTGCCGCTGGCGGCGCAGGCGCAGGATTACCCGCAGCGCGACATCATGCATATCATGCCCTGGGCTGCGGGGGGCGGCACGGATACCGTCATGCGCAGCTTTCTGAATTTCGCCGAAGCGCCGCTGGGTGTCGGCATCAACACCCAGAACATTCCCGGCGCGCAAAGCGGCGTCGGCACCATGCGTCTGATGCGCGCGCGCCCCGACGGCTATACCATCGGCTCGCTGACCTGGGACAGCGTCATCACCGTGCCGCAATTCGACCTTGTGCCCGGCTATCACACGGAAAATCTGGCCTATATCGGTTCGGTCACGGTTCATCCGACGGCATTGGTCGTACGGGCGGATTCGGACTGGACCACGCTGGATGAATTTGTCGAGGCCGCCCGCGCCGCGCCGGGACAGCTGACCATCTCGAATGTCGGCAGCGGCGGCGTATGGCATCTGCCCGCGCTGGATTTCGCCGATGTGGCGGGCATCGAGGTGCGCCATGTGCCCTATCCCGACGGGTCCGGCAGCCAGCGCGAGGCCCTGCTGAGCGGCGAGACGGATGCCGCCAGCCTGTCGGTCTCGGCGGCCTATCCGGCGATCCAGTCGGGGGATCTGCGCGTGCTGGGCGTGATGGCCGAGGAACGCAGCGCCGATGTGCCCGACGTGCCGACCTTTCAGGAGGCCGGGTATGATGTGATCTGGGGCAGTTTCCGCCTGCTGGCCGCCCCCGCAGGCACTCCGGACGAGGACATCGCCACACTGGCCCGCGCCTTCGAGACGGTTTTTGAGAACCCCGAATTCCAGGCGCTTGCGGAAAAGACCGCGATGGGCCCGCTGTGGATGGGGCCGGAAGAGACCGCCGCCTATGTCGCCCGCGCTCAGGAGCGCGCCTTTGGTCTGATCGAAAGCCTGGTCGAGCAGGGTCTGCTGGAGGACTAAGGCAGGGTCTGCGGGCACCCGCCGCAGGCCGGTGCCCGCATGGCGTCATCTGACAGGGGATGTGACCCGTGCTCTTCCGGGTCCGGACAGGGAATTCGCGCATGTCGCAATACCGTTTCAACAGACCAGCCGCCTTTGCGACCTTTCTGATCGTGCTGACCACGATTTATGCCAGCCAGATCCCGCAGCTGGGGATGCCCTTCGCACGAGACGGCGAACCGGGGCCGTCCTTTCTGCCCGTGGCGCTGAGCCTCTTCATGTATGTGGCGGGCCTGCGGATCCTGTTCACCGAAGTGACCACGCAGGCTGCCGGGACCGAAGCGCCGCCCGGATCAGAGCATGTGCCGCGTCTGGCACAGACCGGCCCGCTGGTGGTGCTGGTGCTGACGGTGCTGTACCTCGCGGCGTTTCCCTGGATCGGATATTTCGCCAGCACGGCGGTCTATTCGCTGCTGATGGCATTGTTTTTCAACTATGAATCGACCGGCGATCTGAGGGACGCGGCATGGAAATCGGCTCTGACGGCGGTGGCGATCACGGCCTTTGGCTGGTTGTTCTTCGTGCGGCTGTTCGGATTGTTCCTGCCGGTCTGGGGAGGCTGAGGCGATGCTTGCAGATCTTGGCGGCGGTTTTGTCACGCTGTTCCAGCCGATGACCTTCCTGTTTCTGATCGGGGGCTTTCTGCTGGGACTGTTCTTCGGCGCGATCCCCGGCCTGACGGCGACGCTGGCGATTGCCATCCTGCTGCCCTTCACCTTTGGGATGGAGGTCACTCAGGCGCTGGTCATGGTGATGGGCATCTATATGGCGGGCATCTATGCCGGCTCGATCACCGGGATCACCGTCAATATCCCCGGCGCCCCCTCGGGGGTCATGACGGCGCAGGAAGGATATGCCCTGATGCAGCGGGGCGAGGGGCCGCGCGCGCTTGGGCTGTCTGCCTTTGCGTCGCTGATCGGTGGGCTGGTCGGCGCCGTGCTGCTGATGTTTCTGGCTGAACCGATCAGCCGGATCGCGCTGCTGTTCCGGACGCCGGACAAATTCTCGCTGGTGGTGCTGGCGATTGTCACGGTGACCATCGTCAGTTCGGGATCGCTGTGGAAGGCGGCGATGGCGATGGCCATCGGGCTGGCCATTTCGACCGTGGGGATCGACCCGATGGTGCCGGTGGGGCGGTTCGACTTTGGCAGCTATTACATGATCGAGGGCATCACCCTGCTGCCCGCCGTGATCGGCCTTTTCGCGATCTGTGAGCTGTTCGTGCAGGCCGCCACCCCCAGCAGGATCGCCTTTGGCACCGCACCCGAGGTGGCCCGCCGCCTTGGCCCGCGCGATTTCATCCCGAGCGCCGCCGATCTGCGCGAGGTGGGGGCGGGGACCTTCGCCAAAAGCTCGGTCATCGGCGTGCTGATCGGGATGCTGCCCGGTGGCGGCGCCTCGATGGCGTCCTTCATTGCCTATGCCGAGGCCAAGCGCGGATCGCGCAAGCCCGGGGAATATGGCAAGGGCTCGATCCAGGGTCTGTCGGCCTCGGAGACGGCGAACAACGCGATGTGCGGCGGGGCCATCGTGCCGCTGCTGACCATCGGGATTCCGGGCGATGCGGTGACGGCGATCATTTTTGGCGTCTTCCTGATCCATGGCCTTGTGCCCGGTCCGGGTCTGCTGGCCGACAGTTTCGATGTCGTGGCGCCGATGTTTGCGGCGCTGGTGGTGGCCTCGCTGCTGATCTTTGTGTCGGTCCTGATCTTCGGGCCGCTGTATATGAGGCTGGCGCGGATCAACCGGGGCATTCTGTATGGGGTGATCGCGATGGTGTCCGTGGTGGGTGTCTATGCCTCGACCTATTCGATGTTTCAGATGTGGATGGCGCTGGCCGTCGGGGCCTTTGCCTTCGGGCTGCGGCGTTTCGGCTATCCGCTGCTGCCGCTGCTGATGGGCCTGATCCTTGGGCCGTTCTTCGAGGAGTTCCTGCGCCGCTCGCTGATCGTGTCCGAGGGCAGCCCGCTGATTTTTGTGACCCAGCCCTTCAGCCTGATGTTCCTGCTGATGACCGCCCTGTTCGTCTGGCTGCTGCGCATCCGGCCCGCCCGCCGCGCCCTGCGCGAGGGCCGGGCATGACCCATCCTGTCACCGGCATCGACCATGTCCTGCTGATGAGCGGGCACCTTGAGGAGGTCGCGGGGCAATATGCGCGACTTGGCTTTACGCTGTCGCCACTGGGACAGCATCCCCCGGCCAAGGGCACAGCCAATCATACAATCATGCTGCAGCACGACTATATCGAACTGCTGGGCATCCGGCAGCTGACCGACCTCAACCGGCCACGGTTCGAGGCGGTCAGGCACGGCGGGCCGGGGCTGCATGCGATCTGTTGCCGGATCGCGGACGCTGCGGCGGCCGCGGCCGCGCTGGACCGGCTTGGGATTGGAACCGAGGGGCTGAACAGTTTTGATCGTCCGGTGCCATTGCCGGACGGAAGCCGGGGGCGGGCGGCGTTTACGACCCTGAACTTTCTGAAGCCCGATGTGCCCGTCGGCCTTTTTTTCATGTGCCAGCACCGGAGCCCGGAAACGGTCTGGCTGCCGGATCTGATGCGACATCCCAATTCCGCCTTGGGTCTCGCCGCGACTGTCGCCATATCCGACGACCCTCTGTCAGATGCCGGTCGCTTTGCCCGATGCCTGACGGGCGGTTCCGTGACCCGGATGGATGGCGGGGCGTCGGTTGCCACAGGCGTGAATTCCGCCCGCCTCGACCTGATGCAGCGTTCCGCATTGCAACGGATCTATCCGGCTGGCTGGCTGGACGCGACACCGCTGAATGGTCATGCGGTTCTGCAGGTCCGGGTGGCCGATATGGATCAGGCGCGGACCTGTCTGGACCGCGCCGGGATTCCTGCGCGGGCAACCCCGTCGGGTCATATCGTGCCCCCGGATCTGGCGGGCGGCGTGATCATCGAATTCGTTGCAGAATGATTTCTGAGGGCGGCAGACCGGCCGCTGATCATTCCGGCTTTCTTCAGATGGCATCATTCGTGGGGCCAAATTCCGGTGCGGCTTCGATCTCTTCGGCCACCAGCTTTTGCAGGGTCCAGATATACGCGTCATGGATGCCAAGCTCGTCCAGCCCCCGGGCGGTGCGCAGCAGATATTCGGCGCCCGATCCGGCAGCGCCCGCGGCGGTTGCCAGTCTGCGGGCCTGTTCCTGAACTGTCAGGCGTGCAACCGGCGTGTCCACGGGATCGGCATAGAAGGTCAGCGCGCTCTCTCGTCCCCGATCGGTCTCGACGTCTATCCAGCAGGCATTGGCAGCCAGTTCATGGGCGACAAGTTCGCGCCGCAGGATCGTGCGCAGCGACGCCGCCTCGGTCCCCTCGGTGATATCCAGGACCAGCCCCTCGCAGTGACCGCCCGAGGAAAGGGCCAGCATCAGCCCCGGACGTTCGGGTGTGCCGCGGAAATGGTCCAGAGACAGCGAGAAGTCCCGATGCCATCCGACAGCCGTGGCCCGGCGGCGGTCCTGAACTTCGAAGCCGGGGTTCCAGATCAGCGAGCCATAGGCAAAGATCGAGATGGGCCGGGGCCGGCCCTGAGTCAGCCGCTCGGCCAGAAGATCCAGATCGCCATCCTCCAGCATCCGCCAGTTCGGATTGTAAAGCAGCCCCTCGACAGGGGCGACGCGGGCAACATGGTCGTCGGTCAGCACGAGGGGGCATGGCTTGGACATGAAGGTTCCTGCGAGGGTGGCCGAGGTTGCAGGCCCCCTTGTTCGCAGGTTTCAGGTCAGGCTCCAACGGGGCAAATCTCATTTTCGCGTCGAATGCCCCCGTTTGATGCGGATGCGCGCTATCGGGCGGGTGGTCACGATGAGCGAGCGGACCCATTGCCGACCTTCGCAGGGGGCGGGGTCCCGGAATGCGGGTCTGTGGCTGCATCAACACCGAATTCGGAGAGAATCCATGCCACGGTGTGCATCATCGGTTTCTCGTGCGCGTGTTGTTTGGGCCATGAGAGAAAGAGGTGTTCTTCCGACGTATCCCGACTGCGCCATATCTCCACCAGACGCCTTGCGCGGACGTCTGCCTCGACCATGAACGTTGGTGCGACAGCGACCCCGTGGCCCTGAATGGCCGCATCCAGCGCCAGCGCAGAGCTGCCAAAGTTCAGAATGCTGTGCTGACCGCCATGCCCCGCCCGCTGCGCGCTGTCGATCAGATCTTCCCACCTGCGATGGGCATCCTGAAGCAGCGGGAATGACAACAGCGTCTCGGTATCGACCGGCCAGTCGGGCCGCGGGAAATCCGGGCTGCACACCGCCACAAGCCGCAGCTCACACAGGCATCGGACATGATGCGCCGCAGTGTTCACCGGTGCCTTGCCCGGCCAGAGGGCAATCTCGTTCCGGCCCAGATTTCGCTCCAGCATGGCGTAATGGATCTCTGTTTCCAGCGAAATGTCCGGGAACCGGGCATTGAAAGCACGCATTCTCGGCATCAGCCATTTTGAGGCAGATGATGCGCCGATATGGACCCTGATCTGGCGACTTGACGGCTTCAGTTCAGAGGTTGCGGCGGTCAGGATGCGCAGCGCTTCTTCGACTGCGCCGTGATACGATTTTCCTTTGGCGGTCAGCGCGACGCCGCGCGGCTTTCTGTCGAACAGGACGACGCCAAGATCGGCTTCAAGCTGCTTGATCCGCTGCGAGACCGCCCCATGAGAGATGTGCAGCACCTCTGCCGCACGCTGAAAGTTGCCAAGGCGTGCAGCCACGGCAAACACGCGCAAGGCATTCAGGTTCAGATTCTCCATCGCACCGGCCTAAGGCGTTAGTTTTTCTAACACCGGCACCAATATTGCTGCTTTGTCAATGCCCGCCGGTTCTGCGATCGGTAGAGCGAAACACACCGCGCTTTGATCCCGACGAAAGGTTTGCCATGACCCTGACGATCCGACCTGCCGGTCCCGCCGATATCGACCGGATTGCGACCCTGTTGCTGGCCGATGCAGAAGAACGTTGCGCGACCAACCCCGGCCTGTGGAAGCTGGACCGGGACGCGCGGGAGAAGATCTGTTCAACCATCATCAGGGCCATGGAGGCGGCAAAGCCACCCTTCCGGCAGCAATGGTTGGTCGCGGAAGCGGGGGGCAGGCCGGTTGGGGTGACGCATTCCATTCTGCTGCCGGTCCCGCCGATTTATGCCGGGGAATTTGGCCCGCCCGGCCTGATCATGGAGGATTGCCTTGTCTCGCCTGACGCCCCGACCGGGACGCGGCACGATCTGCTCAAGGCGGCAGAAGCCGACCTGATCGAAGCGGGCGCGTTGATCCTTCTGGCGTCCAGCGTGCCGGGCGGTGCATGGGAGGCTGAATATGCCGGGCAGGGATATGCCCCGCTGACCATGTATTTTGCGAAGACCGGCCTGACCCGGCAAACCACCTTCCCCCATGTGCGGCAGGCGACCCAGGATGACGTGCCCGGCATTGTCGCTGCAAGCGCGGCTCACAGGCGCATTCTGAACGATCTGCACCCCCTGTTCTGGAAGCCGCATGCTGACGCCGACACGCGTTTCGGAGCATGGATGACACGCAGCCTCACCCTGGAGGATCGCAACATGTTCGTGTCAGAGGATGATGGCGGCATCCGGGGCTATGCGATCTCGCACCCGGCGACTCCTCTCCATTTCCCGGCACCGCATGACATCTCGGCTGTTGGCGTCATTGATGATTTTTTTCATGAAGCCCTGACAGACCCTCGGAAACCCGGTGAACCCTGGCCCCCTGCGGCGGCGCTCGTTTCGGCGGCAGAGGCTGCGCGCGCAAGACGCGGCGATCATTCGGTTCTGGTTGTCTGTCCGGCCAGCTGGACGTCCAAGATCCAGTTGCTGGAACAACTGGGATACCGAAACGCAATCACCTGGCACATCAAGATGGCGGGCTGACGCCGGCGCTCTTGTGGGACCGTTGCGCTGAATGGCGATTGTGTGAATGGGATTTCCAGTTGCGGCGCCCGTCAACTGGCGTCCCCCCTCGCAGTTCTCTGCTCGCTGCCAACCGAAGTCACCCAACCCAATCACCAGGGGCCGCAGATCAAAGGAACAGGAGCCTGATCCGGGGGCACAGGAGGGAGGATATTCACGCTTCTGGCAGCACTCTTCTGAAAATGATAAATCTAAAAACGATCTGTGAAGCAAGAGAACTTGCCGCAGGCGTCCGGATTGCTGACTGTTCCGGCGAACATCTGGCCTGCTGCGGGAAAGCCATGTCGCGTATGATGATCACCACCAAGCTGGTCGTACCCAACACGCCACAGCCCCTGATGGCGCGCCCGCACCTGCGATTGCTGGACGCCCATGGCGCACCCCGCACGCTGGTGCTGGTCGAGGCGCCTGCAGGCTATGGGAAAACGACGCTACTGGCTGAATGGGCGCACAATCTGCCCCTTCCGGCTGCGCGGATTGCCTGGCTCACTGCGGATCCCGGCGACAACCGGGAAGACAGGTTCATGACCTATCTGACGGCCAGTCTCGACCGGGCCGGGATCGGAGGCATCGAAGATGACCCGCAGGATCCTGAGGACAGTCCGGTCGGCCCGGCATCGACGCGCGTCGGCTCGGCCGTGCCCCCCCTGGACAGAAAGCTGTCGGGGCTGATCAACCGGCTGTCGCGCTGCCCTGATCCTGTCTTCGTGTTCATCGACAATGCCTGTCTGCTGGATGATCCGGGACTCCAGCGGACGCTTCTGAACCTGCTGATCTATAGTCCGCCCAACCTGCATATGGTGCTGGCGATGCGGCGGCCATGCACCCTGCCGCTGGCGGGGCTGCGCGCGAGGGGTCAGCTGGCGGTTGTCCCTCAGGCCGCGCTGCGCCTGACGCTGGCCGAGACGCGGGCGCTTATCCTTGCCGCGCCGGACGCCGGTCTGACCGACGACCGGATTGGCTGGCTGCATCAACGCTGCGAAGGCTGGCCCGCAGGCATCGTGCTGGCCCGGCAGGCGCTGACCGATCCGGGCCTCCCGACCGGCTTTGCCGACCGGATGGCCGGAGCAGAGGGGGCCATCGCCGAATTCCTTTCGCAAGAGGTTCTGGCGCGACTGCCCGACGATCTTCTGGCGGTCCTCAGGGTCGCGGCGCTGCCCAAGCGTATCTCGGTTCCGCTGGTGGTTGCGCTGACGGATCAGCCAAAGGCGGCGGGCCTGCTGGAGCAGGCCTGCGCGGTCAACATTTTCCTGACACCGGCCGAGGGCGTACCCGGCTGGTTTTGCTTTCACGCGCAGCTGCGTGATCTGCTGCGGCGTCAACTGGCAGGGCTGCAGGGCGATGCGCTGAAGGGCCTTCATCTGCGCGCCGCGCACTGGCTGCATGCGGCCGGTCACGTGGTCGACGCAATCCCCCACGCACTGGCTGCCGGGCAGCCCCGTCTTGCCGCCGACATGATCGAGGACTGCTGCATGACCGTCATCGCCAGCCGCAGCATCGCGGATGTCCGGGGCTGGCTGTCGGCGCTGCCCGACGCAGTGGTCGAGGACCGCCCCCGCCTGATGCTGGCCCGCGTCTGGATCGCCTTCCACACCAGCCGCCCCATGACCGGCTTTGCCACGCTGCGCCGCGCCCGCCACCTGATTGCGACCCGCCGCGCAACCGGCGCCATTCCCGAGGATGAGGCGACGCTTCTGCAGGCCGAGATCGGAGTGCTGTATGTGGGCATTCTGAGCGCCGCCGAACATTCGCGCATGGCCATCGTTCTGGGACGGCGGGTGTTGGCGCAGCTTCCCCCACGCGCCTATTTCCTGCTGGGCACGCTGACGAATACGCTCAGCTTCTGCCATTGCTCTGTCGGTGATCTGGTTCTGGCGCGGCAGATGGCGCTGCAGGCGCTGGAACATCACGGCACGGCGGGCTCGGCCTTCGGGCTGGCCTATGCGCAGCTGAACCTGGGGCTGGCGGACAAGTCGGCAGGCGCGCTGGATCAGGCGAGCCTGCATTTCGCCCGCGCCCGGAGCATCGCCCAGGACGCCGAGGGGCAGGGGGCCTATAGCGATGCGATGGTCGCGCTGTTCGAGGCCGAGTTGCATTACGAACGCGGTGATCTGGCGCGGGCCGAACAGCTTGTGGCCCAGATCGGCCCGGTCATCCGCGAATGCGGGCTGATCGTGCATGCCATGACCGCCAGCCTGCTGGCAGCCCGTCTGGCGGCGGCGCGCGGTCAGGCTGAACAGGCTCTGCGCCTGCTGGAGGATGCGGAACGCGGCGGGCTGGCCACCCGCTATCGCCGCCTTTTCGCCATGTCGCTGCACGAACGCATCAAGATCCTCATCGACCGGGGCGAGGTGACGCTGCCGCGGCTGATCCTGGACGCGCGCGGCCTGCCTGAGCCCGATCTGCACCCGATGCGCCCGCAAAGCGTTGCCTCCGAGCTGGAGCAGATGGCGCTGGCCCGTGTCCTGATCGCCGAAGCGCGCCCGCAGGTCGCCTATCGCCTGCTGGAACGACAAAGCGCCGCGATCCGCCGTGACGGGCGGATGCGCCGCCTGATTCAGCTGCGCGCGCTGGCCTCGGTCGCGGCCTTCGCCGCCAATGACGCGATCTCGACCCTGGCGGCGGTGGCCGAAGCGGTGGGGCTGGCCGCCCAGACCGGCGCGGTACGCTCGCTGGCGGATGAGGGCGCGGCCTTCGGGCAGGTGTTGCGCTTTGGCCTGACGCGTATTCCGGCCTGGCAACCGCCCCAGAGCCCGGCCCGCGTGCTGGTCGACCGGCTGCTGGATCAGCTGGCCCCACCGGCCCGGGCCGCCTCGCAGGCCCCGGCCCTGTCAGGGGATCCGGCCTTCAGCCCGCGCGAACGCGAGGTCGCGCGGCTGCTTTTGTGCGGCGCCAGCAACAAGGAGATCGGCGCGACCCTGTCGCTGGCGCCCGATACCGTGAAATGGCATCTGAAGAACATCTTCGGCAAGCTGAGCGTTCCCAACCGGACCCAGGCCGCCCTGCGCCTGCAGCAGATCGGAGAGACCGGACCGGGCCTGCACTGACCACCATTTCCTGTCGGCCGATGCCCCCGCGGTTGTCCTGCCCACCCCGCCTGCCGCCCCTCGCCACCCGAACGGGTGGGGGTGGGTGGCGGGGCCTTACCCCAAGGGGTCGGGACAGGTCTGTCGCGCCCTTCTAGAGTTCGATTCGGCCCTTGCCGCCTGTCCCCTGCCGGGATTGGCAAAGCGGGCCGGAAGAACATCGGAGGACGACCTGTTGGGCACCGCGTTTGTATTTCACGAACTGTATCTGTGGCATGACACCGGCAATTCGGCCCTGCTGCTGCGTCCCGGTCTGCAGGTCCAGCCCGGGACGCATGCCGAGAATCCGGAAACCAAGCGCCGCTTCAAAAATCTGCTGGATGTCTCGGGCTTGTCCGATCACCTTGACATGGTCCGCCCCCGCCCGGCCACGGTGGACGAGATCCGCCGTTTCCACACCGCCGGTTACGTGGACCGGGTCAGGGCGCTCAGCGACGCCAATGGCGGGAATGCCGGCGACGACGTGTTCTTCGGCCCCGGCAGTTTCGAGATCGCGCAACTGGCCGCCGGCGGGGCGATCGTGGCGATGGATGCGGTGCTCAGCGGGGGTGCGCGCAACGCCTATGCGCTGATCCGGCCGCCCGGCCATCACGCGTTGGCCGATATGGGCATGGGATATTGCATCTTTGGCAATGCCGTCATCGCCATCCATCACGCCCGCGCCCTGCACGGGCTGGGCCGGGTCGCGGTGGTGGATTGGGATGTCCATCACGGCAACGGCACCGAAGCGGCCTTCTATGAAGATGGCGAGACGCTGACCATCTCGCTCCATCAGGACAACCTGTATCCCGCAGGCTCCGGCGGCATCGACGCCAATGGCGCGGGCGCGGGGCTGGGGGCCAACATCAACATCCCGCTGCCGCCCGGATCGGGGCACGGTGCCTATCTGGCCGCGATGGAGCGGGTGGTCATCCCCGCGCTGGACCGCTTTCGCCCCGATCTGATCGTGGTGGCCTGCGGCTATGATGCCTCGGCCTGCGATCCGTTGGGGCGGATGATGCTGCATTCCGACAGCTTCCGGCAGATGACCGCGCAGATCATGGCCGCCGCCGACCGGCTGTGCGGGGGCCGCGTGGTGATGACGCATGAGGGGGGCTATTCCGCGTCCTTCGTGCCCTATTGCGGGCTGGCGGTGCTGGAATGCCTGTCGGGGGTGCGGTCCGGTATCGCCGATCCGTTCCTGCCGATCATGACCGAATACGGACAGCATGACCTGCAGCCCCATCAGGACGCCGCCATCGCCCGGGCCGAGGCGCTGCTGACCCATATCGCATAACAAAAACAACGACAGGGAATGACGACCATGACCAAGACACCCCGCGCACCCAATGTTCTTACCAGCCGCCGCCGCTTCATGGGCGGGGCCGTGGCCATGGGCGGATCCGCCGCCGCCCTGCTGGCCATGAACGGCGAGGCGCGCGCCCAGGGCGCCGCCATCCCCGTGGGGCAGGCCGCCCCGCTGACGGGTTATGGCGCCGCCGACGGGGTCGAGTTCCGCAATGGCCTGACACTGGCCTGCGAGGAAATCAACGCGCTTGGCGGCATCCTGGGCCGCCCGTTGGAGCCGGTCTTCGTCGACACGGTCGAGATGGGCGACGCCAACAACGTGCAGGCTGCCCAACGCCTGATCGACCGGTACGGCGTGCATGCGATCATCAATGGCAACAATATCGGCTCGGGCACCGCCATTCAGGAAACGGTGGCCGACAGCGGCATCATCTATGTCCATTACGACACCACGATCGGGCACAACCTGCTGATCAAATCCGATCCCGACCGCTATTTCGGGTCCTTCATGGGCGATCCGGCGGAATACTGGTACGGCCCGGGCTTTCTGGAATTCCTGAAAACGCTGGAGGCCAGCGGCGATTTCACCCCCGCCAACCGCAAGATGGCGGTGATCCTCTCCACCGGGGTCTATTCCGCCAATATCGCCAGCGCCCTGCAGGATCGCGCCGCCGAATACGGATGGGAAATCAGTCTGGCCGAGACGGTGAACGTGCCCACCTCGGAATGGGGACCGACGCTGGCCAAGCTGCGTCAGGATCCACCCGCCGTCATCGCGATCACGCATTTCCTGCCCGCCGATCTGGCGCAGTTCATGCTGCAGTTCAGCAACGATCCGACGCAAAGCCTGATCTATATGCAATACGGCCCCTCGATCCCGGCGTTTCGCGACATCGCGGGCGATGCGTCGGTGGGCGTGGTCTATGCCACCGTCGTGGGTGCCTTGCAGGACGAGATCGGGCTGGACTTCGAGCGCCGCTACAAGGCGAAATTCGGCGAGAATGCGGGCCATAATTCCGGCGCGCAGCCCTATGACGGCTGCCATATCTGGGCCACCGCAGCAGCCCTTGCCGGCGGCACCGGAGAGCCGGGGGATATCGACCAGAACCGCAAGGTTGCCGACCGGATGCGCGGCCTGATCCATCGCGGCGTCTGCGGCACCACCCGCTTCAGCGCCGACGAGCAGACCGCCTACAGCTATCCCACGCAAGTGGCCGACCCCTCGCTTGGGATGCCGCATCAGTTCCTGCAGATCCAGGACCGGGCCGAGGGCGGGCGGCTGATCGCGCCGCCGCTCTATGCCAAGGCGCCCTTCGTCTCGCCCGCCTGGCTGAAGGGCTGACGCGCCATGCGCGGTGACACCCTGCTGGAGTGCCGAAATCTGACGCGGCGCTTTGGCGCGCTGACGGCGGTGAACGATCTGTCCTTTCAGGTGGCAAAGGGTCAGATTCTGGGCATCGGCGGGCCGAACGGGGCGGGCAAGACGACGCTGTTCGACATGCTGTCGGGGCTGACGCCACCCTCGTCCGGTCAGATCCTGTTTCAGGGGCGCGACATCACCCGTCTGTCGCCCAGTGCGGTCTGTCACGCGGGCATCGCGCGCACATTCCAGCTGAACGCCGCCTTTGACAGCCTGTCCCTGCGCGACAATGTGCGGGCGGCGGCGCAGTTCGGACGCCGTGCCCGCTGGCTGCCGGGACTGCGCTTTGACCGTGATGTCGACGCGCTGACCGATCAGGCGCTGGCGCTGGTCGGGCTGACGGGTGCGGAGGATCAGCTTGCCGAACATCTGTCGGTCTTTCAGCGCAAGCTGTTGATGATGGCGGGCGCGCTGGCCTGCGCGCCGCAGCTGCTGTTGATGGATGAGCCTGTCGGAGGCCTGACTCAGGATGAGATCGAGCGCATGATACAGGTCGTGCGCCGCATCGCAGAGACAGGCGTTACCGTGGTGATGATCGAACATGTGATGTCCTTTCTGGTCACCCTGTCCGACCGCATCCTGATTTTGCATCACGGCGAGGCGATCTTTCAGGGGCAGGCCGCCGATCTGGTCCATGACCGCACCGTGGTCGATGTCTATCTGGGCGAGGGCGCCTCGCGCCATGTCGCGGAACTGGCGAAAGGTCGGCCCCATGCCCCTGCTTGAGATCCGATCGCTGTCGGCCGGATATGGCGGCCAGACCGTGCTGCGCGACGTGTCGCTGGAGGTGGATCAGGGTGAATTCATCGCCGTGGTCGGCCCGAACGGGCATGGCAAGACGACGCTGATGCGCGCCATCTCGGGGCTTGTGCGGCCCCTGTCGGGGCAGATCCTGCTGGCGGGCGAGGCGCTGACGGGCTTGCGCGCCGATCAGATCGCCGCGCGCGGCATCGTCCATGTCCCGCAGGGCGATCTGCTGTTTCCCGACATGACCGTGCAGGAAAACCTGCGCATGGGCGGCTTTGTGCGCGGCACCCCCGCCGATCACGCCCGGCTGCTGGACGAGGTGAATGCCCTGTTTCCCAGGCTGCGCGACCGCCGCCACCAGCCCGCCAGCACCCTGTCGGGGGGCGAGCGGCGCATGGTCGGCATCGGGCGCGGGTTGATGGCCGGGGGGCAGGTCCTGATCCTGGACGAGCCGTCACTGGGGCTGGCGCCCTTGCTGATCGACCAGATCTATCAGGTGGTGGTGCAGCTGGGCCGGTCGGGCCGCACCGTGATCGTGGTCGAGGAAAACGCCAGCCGCATCGCCGATCACGCCCACCGCCTGCATCTGCTGGATCATGGCCGCTTCGTGTGGTCGGGGGGCGGGGCCGAATTCCTGTCCAGCCCCGAAATCCTGTCCACCTATCTGGGAGCGTGAGTATGGATGTCGTGATCCAGATCCTGGCCTCGGGGCTGACCATCGGGGCGATGTATGCCATCTCGACCGTGGGGCTGGCGCTGGTCTATGGGGCGCTGAACATGCTGAACATGGCGCATGGGGCGCTGATCTCGTTGGGCGGCTATGTCTGTTTTCACGTGATGACCGTGCTGGGCCTGCCCGCGTTGGCCGGGATCGCGGCGGCGATGGTCGTCTGCGGGGCGATGGGGCTGGTCATCTATGTGCTGGCCGCGCGCCCGATGATGAACCGCAAGGGGTTCGAGACGCAGATCTTCATCGCCACGATCAGCATCGGCGCGGTGATGCAGGACCTGATCCAGCGCGGCTTTGGTCCCGGCGCGCGTCAGCAGCCGATGGGGCTGACCGGCAGCCTGATGGTCGGGCCGGTGGCGGTGCCGTGGCAGAACATCCTGATCCTGGCGGTCGCGGTGGTCATCATGACCGGGGTGGCGCTGATGCTGGGGCGCACGCGCATGGGGCGGGCGATCCGGGCCACGGCGCAGAACCGCACGGCGGCGCAGCTGATGGGCGTGCGCATCGGGCGGGTTTATGCGCAGGTGCTGGCGATCTCGGCGGCGCTGGCGGGGCTGTCGGGGATATTGCTGTCTTCACTGTCGGGGCTGTCGCCGACGATGGGGGGCGATCCGATGCTGAAGGCCTTTGTCATCTGCGTCGTGGCGGGGCTGGGGCAGGTGCGCGGCACGGCTCTGGCCGCGCTGGCCCTGGGCCTGTTCGAGGCGGTGATCCAGTATCAGCTGGGCCCGCAATATTCCTTTGCAATCCTTCTGCTGCTGGTCGTGGCCATCCTGATCTGGCGCCCCGACGGGCTGTTCGGAACAAGACAGGTGGTGCGGCTGTGAACGGAACCCTCAAACGCGATCTGGCGATCATCCTGGGACTGGCGGCGGTCTTTGCGCTGGTCCCGCAGGTGCTGGACAACCGCTATTACATCACCACGCTGACGCTGTTCTTCATCTGGGCCATCGTGGTGGGCCAGTGGAATCTGGTGCTGGGCGTGGCGGGCATCTTTTCGCTTGGCCAGATGGCGATCTTTGCTGTGGGCGCTTACGGCACGGCGATGCTGGGCTATTATCTGGAGATGCCGATCTGGGCCGCGATGCTGTGGGCGGCGGGGGCGGCGGTTCTGCTCAGCCTGCTGATGGGGCTGGCCTGCCTGCGCCTGCAGGGGCCTTACGTGGCGCTGCTGACGCTGGCCTTCGTGCAGATCATGTCACTGGCCATCGTCAATGACACGGCCTGCTTCACCAACCCGCCCTCGGGTTGTCTGCCGCTGTTCGGCGGCGTCCGGGGGTTCTCGCGCTTCGGCGATCTGGGATTCCGCGAGTTGCTGGGGCCGGGCTGGTATCTGGGGCAGTACTATGTCGGGCTGGCGCTGTTCATCGCCGCGCTGGTCTTTACCGTGGTGATCTGTCGCGGTCCGCTTGGGCTGGCCTTTGTGGCGCTGCGCGACCAGCCGGGCCTGGCCGCCGCACGGGGCATCAGCAAGCTGCGCTATCAGCTGTGGGTGTTCGGACTGTCGGCGTTTTTCACCGGCATGGCGGGGGCGTTCCACGCCACCCAGTTCGGGGTGGTCGGCCCCACCGTGCTGTCTCTGACCACCTTGCTGTTTCTGTTGGCGATGATGATCATCGGCGGTGTGGGCACGGTCTGGGGGCCGCTGATGGGCGTCGCGCTGGTCATGCTGGCGGATGAGGCGATGCAGGAATTCGGCGATTACCGTGCGATTGGCCTTGCGGCATTGATGGCAGGTTTTGTCGTCCTGCTGCCCAAAGGTCTTTCAGGGCTTGTGCGACGGGCAGATCGTTGAGGTCGGTTCATGTTCACGGCGGGGGTTGCTTTCGGCGGCGACCCTTGCCGGGATCTGCGCCCACCCGAATTGTCCCGTCCGGATGATGTGAGCGGTCTCAATCCCGGCGACGGTCGCCGCCGCAGATCTGACCGCTTTGAAGCCCATCATCGGGCCGGTGATACGCTTGGTGAAGCGGCGAGCCGCGGCTGATGCCGAGCTGCAAGCGTCCGCCCGAGATCAGGTCGGCGGCCCCGGCATCCTCGGCCATGTAGAGAGGATTCTCAGAGCGCATGTCGATCACAGCCGCAGCAGCCTGCGCTTTTTCGTGACCGCGCTCGGATCGTCCCACACGCGGGCCAGCGCTGCCGGACCATCAATCAGAAGGGTTTGGCGCGTTCTGCCCACGGCGCCGGTGGGACGTGTTCGCCCGGCTTTTCCGGGCTGGCCCGCATGCTTGCAGCAGCGAACCTGGATGGAGAATGTCGGTGATGCGGACCTTCCCGATATTCAAGGTACGCTCTTTATCAGCATCCGGACGACCGACAGCGCCAGGGTCAGGGCCATGATGCGGTTGAACAGCCGCATCTGCCTCTGCGCGATCCGGGCGCCGGGATCATGTCAGCAGCCGCACTGGCCACAGCACGATCTGCGGAAAGGCCGCGACGATGACCAGCACCAGAATGTTGATGGCGTAAAAGGGCAGCGCCGCCCGGACCAGCACCTGCATGGGCAAGCGGGACACATAGGCCGTCGCAAAGAGGCATGTCCCGACCGGGGGCGAGGCAAGCCCCACCGCCAGCGATGCCACCATGAAGATCAGGAAGTGCATCGGATCGACCCCGGCCTGCACGGCGGCCGGCATCAGCACCGGGATCAGCATCAGTGCGGCGGCCACGATATCCATCAGCATGCCCACGATCAGAAAGATCAGGCTGGCGATATCGGCCACCGACGACCCCGAGATGCCGCCAAAGACGAAGGACGAGGCGATATTGACCTGCCCCAACCCGCCCCGGAACCGCCCGATCGCCGCCTGCGCGGCATCAAAGATGCGTTCGGACAGGCCGCCCCGCTCCATGATCATGCCGGCCATGATGAACAGCGGCACGGCGATCAGCAGGAAGGAATTGATCGAGGTCGCCATGCGCTGCGTGATCATGCTGACCGGCAGGTCGAACCACCACAGCACCGACAGGGTGCCAAGGCCCAGACTGACGGACAGGGGCACGCCCAGCACCGCAAGGATCAGAAACACGGCCAGAAGGGTCAGGCTCATCACGATGGTTCCTTGAGCTGGGGGGCTTGCGGCGGGGTGGCTGGCGGCTGGGGGGCTGGCGCATCCGTGTCAGGGCCCCGACCGGCCTCGATCATCGCCCCCAGAATCGCCAGAACCGAGCCGATGACCAATGGCAAGGTCGCCCACCACATGCCGATCTGCAGAATGGGCGACTGCTCGCCAAATCTTATCTGCTGGCGCAGCAATGCCAGCCCGTGCCAGCCGACCGCGCCGAACAGCACCACGGTCGCGCCGACCCGGACAAGGCGGATCAGGCGCAGCACCGTCCGGGGGGCTGTGTCGGGCACCAGTTGCAGCGCCGGATGGCCGCCGGTGCGGAACGAGGCGGCCAGCCCCATCCAGATCGTCCAGATGAACAGAAAGCGCGACATCTCTTCGGTCCAGGGAACCGACAGACCGGCCAGACGCGACCCGACCTGCAAGGTGATCAGCGCGACCATGCCCAGCACCGCCAGCAGGATCGCCGCGTCGATGATGCGCCATATCAGCCTGTCGATGCGTGGCATCCGCCCCCCCTTTCCGGATGGTCCGCTGCCCCGGGCAGCGGACCTGATTGCCGTCACTCTTGCACGAAGCTCAGGCTTTTCTGCATGAACCCGGCGCCGATCTGCTCTTCGAACCGGGGATAGGTGGCGCGCGCGATGTCCTGCACGCGGGCCAGCTCGCCCCCGGCAAATTCATTGACCTGCATGCCCTGTTCCCTCAGCTGGGTGATGATGTCCTGTTCGGCGGCGATCTCTTCGGCGTTATGGGCCGCGATCATCTCGTCTGCCGCTTGCCGGACGGCCTCGCGGCTGTCCTCGGGGATGCGGTCCCAGGCGCTGGCGGACAGGGCCAGCAGAAAGCTGTCGGCGACATGCCGGGTCATGTTCAGATGGCCCTGCACCTCGGCAAAGCGGTTGTTCAGCGGCACCTCGACCGGGTTTTCCTGCCCGTCGATGGCGCCCAGCTGCAGGGCCGAATAGACCTCGGAAAAGGCCATCGGCGTGGGATTGGCGCCAAGCGCCTCGAACAGCGCCACGAACTGGGCATTGTTGGGGGTGCGCAGCGTCAGGCCTGCGAAATCCCCGGCGGCGGTGATCGGCGTGTCGCGGGTGGTCACATTGCGGAAGGTGCGCAGGAAAAAGCCCAGGCCGTGGACCCCAAGCCGGTCCAGCGAGGCCAGCAGCTCGTCCCCCGGCTCGCCCGCCAGATAGGCCTGCAGCTGGTCGTAATCGGAAAACAGATAGGGCAGCGAGATGGCATTCATGCGCGGCTCGAACGAGGCATAGACCGAGCTGGCCAGGATCAGCCCGTCCAGCGCCCCCGAGCCCAGCTGGTTGACCGCCGCGTTCTGATCGCCGCCAAACAGCACGCCGTCGGGAAAGACCTCGACGGTCACCTCGCCTGCGGTCTTCTCAGCGACCAGCTCGGCAAAGCGGGTGGCGGCGCGCCCGACCGAGCTGCCGATGGGGTCAGGGACCGCAACGCGCAGAGTGGTCTGGGCCAGTGCCGCGCCGGGCAGGCCGGTCATCGCGGTGCCGATCAGGGCCAGCGCGGCAAGGCTGCGGGCCACGGCGCGGCGGGTGATGGTGAATGTCATGTCAGTTCCTCCCATGGATGTCCTGGCGCGATGCGCCGGTCGTTCAGGTCGCAAGTCCGTTGCGGCGCCGCAGCTCGATCAGCAGCGCCGCATGGTCCAGATCGCCCCCTCCATGGGCGATCAGGTCGGCAAACAGCCGGTCCGCCAGGTTCAGCACCGGCAGATCCAGCCCCAGCTTCTGCGCCACCTCGCGGGCGGCGGTCGTGTCCTTGAGCTGATAGCGGGCGGGCCCGCCGGGTTGAAAGTCGCGGTCGATCATCCGCTGGCCATGCAGCTCCAGAATGCGCGAGGCCGCGAAACCGCCCATCAGCGCCTCGCGCACGCGGGCCGGATCGGCGCCGCCCGCCTCGGCCAGCAGGACCGCCTCGGCGACGGTGGCGATGGTCGAGGCGACGGTGATCTGGTTGATCAGCTTGGTCAGCGCGCCGGTGCCCGCCGGTCCGATATGCACGACGCGCCCCATCGGGGCCAGCATGGGCCGCGCGGCCTCGATATCGGCGTCCGTGCCGCCCGCCATGATCGACAGCGTGCCCGCATGAGCCGCAGGCGTCCCGCCCGAGACCGGCGCATCCAGCCAGCGCAGCCCCATCGCCGTCGCGGTTTCGGCCAGCTCCAGCGCCTCGGGATGGCTGATCGAGGACATCACGATCAGGGTCGCGCCGGGCGCCAGACGCGCCGCCACCCCATCGGCCAACAGCACCTGCCGGCAGGCGGGACCGTCCGACAGCATCACGATGCAGGCCCGCGCGCCGTCAGCGGCCCCGGTCGCGCTGCCGGTGACGGTGACGCCGTGACCGATGGCCTCGGCCTTGGCACGGCTGCGGTTCCAGGCGCGGACCTGCATGCCCGAGGCGGCCAGATTGCGGCACATGGGCGCGCCCATCAGGCCAGTGCCCAGAAAGGCGATGTGACCGGTCATGGGGCATGTCCTTCATCGATCCGCGCGGGGCTTTCGCGACGCAGGGACAGGCCGGGGTGAGGCGCCTCGACCTCGGCTGCGGGCAGGGTGACATGGCTCATGCGGCGCGGTCCTGTCTGGGGGCCATGGTCTGCTGCTGTTCCTGCCGGATCGCGACCACGTCCAGATCGTCGACCAGATCGACGTCATCGAAGGTCACGATCTGGTCGCGCGGCACGTCCCGCGTCAGCCGCACCCTATGCGCCAGCCCGATCGGCAGGGCGTTGATGCGCGTGGACAGGGTGGCGGGCACGGCCTTGGCCCAGGTGGCAAAGCCGCCCTCGCCGTCCAGCCACTCGCCCGCCTTCAGGTCGCTTTTCGCGGTGGCGACCGCATCGCCCCGGAACTCGACCGCCGTGCCGGTGGGTTCGCCACGCAGGCAGGCCGACAGCACCGAGACCGAGGTTTCCAGCCCGATCAGGTGGAACGGGCGCCACATCGAGGCATACCAGCCGCTGTCATCCGTCAGCAGCCCGTATTGCGCAAAGCACTGGCGGGTATATTCGTCGGGCGCGCGGAAGGTCACGAACATGCCGTATTGGATATTGTTCATCACCACCCGCCCATCGGGTTCGCGGCTGGCGGCGATATCGGTCAGGCCCGCACGTGGCAGGCGCCCGCCATCGGCCTCGGGTTTGAAGACCTGCGCCAGATCCTGCAGCCCCGCCGGATAAAAGGCCAGCCCGTCATCGGGGCAGTCCAGCCCGGTGCCCTTGGCCACCGCCGCCATCTCGATCGCGGCCTTGGTGCCGTCGGTGAACGAGTTGTACATCTTGGGGTTGAAATCCCCCTTGGCGACGAATTCATCCGACCATCCGAAAAAGCTCCAGACCGTGTCGGGCGTGGAATAGCGATAGGGGGGGCGGAAATTCATGCCTTTTCCCGCCGAGATCAGCTCGAACCCCGAGGACCGGACCCAATCGACCAGCTCGCAGCAAAAGGCCGGCTGATCGCCATAGGCCATGGAATAGACAACGCCCTTTTCGCGTGCCCGCCGGGCCAGCAGCGGGCCGCACATGACATCGGCCTCGACATTGACCATCACGATATGCTTGGCCGCCTCGATCGCCATCACCGCATGACGCACGCCCGCCAGCGGGTGGCCGGTCGCCTCGATGATGCATTCGATGCCGTCAAAGGCACAAAGGGCCGCCGCATCGTCGGTCACGAAGGTGCGGCCCGTGTCCATCGCATCGCCGAACGAGGTGGCGCCATATTCGGCATCATCCCACCCGGTGCGGGCCAGCGAGGCGCGGACCTTGCCGACATCCAGATCGGCCACGGCCACGACATGATAGCCGGGGATCTTGCGCGCCTGCGCCAGCACCATCGAGCCGAACTTTCCGGCGCCGATCAGGCCCAGGATCGTTGAACGTGGCTCTTTCGGCGCAGTCTTGAGATCCCCGATCTGTCTGGCGCTTTCGCCACTTCGCAACCGTCTTCGGGTTAATACCCAGACCTCCGGCAGATAAAGTGCCCGGTCGATGAAGGTGTGCCCGTGGCGCGAGACATAGGAAGCAAATACCCCGATCTGGCAATTGGTGATCTTGCCCGCCGAGCCGGTGTATTGGCGCGCCACACCACAGGACGCATGACCCTGCTTCAGAAAACCGGTTTCATCTATCGCCACGACCGCATCCGGATCAGCGACTACCCCGGCGCGGCGGCGCTTCCAGACACCATCCCGCAGGCCGATTGGTTTCTGGCGGATCGGGGCTATGACGCTGACTGGCTGAGAAAAGCGTTGCAAGACAGTGGGATAAAAGCGTGCATCCCCGGTCGGAAGTCCCGCAAGAAGACAGTGAAATACGATTAGCGCCGCTATAAAAGGCGAAATCGCATCGAGATCATGTTCGGTCGGCTGAAAGACCGGAGACGGGTCGCCACGCGTTACGACAGGTGCCCGGAGACCGGTCTCTCCGCTATCTCTCTGGCCGCAACCGTCATGTTCTGGCCGTAATCAAGAACGAGTCCGGACCATAGGCTGTCTTTCCTGAAGATAAGACATAAACACCAAATCATTTGAAGTATTTATTAATTCCAGTTGATTGTGATTATTCAGCTGCCGCCCGGCAATAATCCGCGCGGGTTTTATCCCGAAATAAAACCCATCCAAGAATCGTTGACAGGATTGTGATGCGGGTGCAGCGTCAATCCAGATCATCCGGCGCCGTTGAATTATGTTTATCCTCGCATAAGGGGGTTTTCGAATGACCGCTGATGTATTCTCTGCTTTTGGCAGGGGGTTTGTTGCATTCGCCCATACCCGTGCCGCCGATCTGGTGGGCGACAGTTTTTCTGACAGCGGCAAGCTGATCACGTCGCTGGCTGATGGCAAGACGGGCACCACCAAAACCGCGTTCGAGGCGGTCAAGGCGGACATGCAGCAGCTTGGCGCGGTCGGCGAAGCAATCAGGAACGCCATCGACAGGGAAATCACCGACGCAAAGGCCGGGGTTGCCGAAATGGCGGCAGAGCTGGCGCGCGATTCCTTCGGCGCGGGCGAGGTGCTGCGGGCGCTGACCGCGCTTGGCAAGGTTCTGACGGCCTATGACACCGCCATCGGAAAGATTGCCGACGAGGTGTCGAAGAAGGCGGCTGGCAGCATGTCGGCAGAACAGATCAAGGCCGATATCAACGGCATGCACGCGCCCATCAGGAAACTGCTGGGTGATGCCTCGGGCGGGGCGACGGCCAATATCGACGCGTTTTGCAAGCTGGTCCTGAACGTCGACAACGCCGCCGGCAAGTTCGGCGACAAGCTGGACTGGGACTATGCCGAAAAGCGGCTGCAGATCGCCTTTGCTTCGGCCGGGCCCGGCAGTCTGGCGCCGCTGGAATTCGACGGCGCGTCGCTCGTGGCTTTCTTCACCTACAAGACCGACGTCAAGGCGGGCATCGAGGTCATGACCAGGCTGAAGGCGGGACTGCGCAACGACACGTTTCTGGAAAAGATCATGCCCGGCCAGCCGCCGGCAGCGGATGCCGACAAGGTGGCGATCACGCTGGACACGAAAGACGGGCTGACCTTCGGGTCGGGCAAGAACAAGCGCCTGACGCTGCCCGTCCGTTTTTCCTATCCCGGCGTGGAACTGCGGGAATTCGCCATCGAACTGCCCCCTCAGGACAATGCCGCGAACCGCAACCGGGTCAATCTTGTCTTCACCGTTGCGGGCAAGCTGGGCGATGTCTTTGCGGTGGTGGTCGAGGGTGGCGGGCTGTCGGTGCGGTGGGTGGACGGCGGCCCCCCCGAAATCACCCCCAAGCCCCCGTCCGGCGCGGGGCTGCGGCTGCAGACGCCGTTGGTAACGGGCGGCGGCTATCTGCGCTATGACGAGGTCCGCAAGGAATTCGGCGCCCTGCTTCAGCTGGAGGTGATGAAGTTCGGCGTGACGGCCTTTGGCCTGATCGGGACCGATCCGTTCAGTCTGGTCATTGTCATCGGTATGCGTTTTCCCACCAAGCTGGAGCTGGGCTATGGCTTTACCCTGTCGGGGCTGGGCGGCATCCTTGCCATCGAACGCAGTCTGGACAGCGATGCACTGCGCGCCGGGCTAAAGGACGGCATCGTCGGGCAGCTGCTGTTCCCCTCGGACCCCGTGGCTGCGGCGCCGCAGCTGCTCAACCAGCTGAGCCGGATGTTTCCGCCCCGCGCGGGCGGCTTTGTCATCGGTCCCATCGCGGAACTTGGCTGGGGCTCTCAGGCGGGGTTCGTCAAGGCACGGGTCGGGATCATTCTGTCGTTGCCCGACCCCAGGGTGGTGCTGCTGGGCGCAGTCCAGATCGGCGTGCCCTCGGCGGATGTGGACGAAAAGCTGCGCGTGGTCGACCTGCGCGCCGAGCTCTACGGAGAGGTCACCGCAGACTACTTCCTGATCCGGGTGTCTCTGGCAAAGTCCAGGATCTTCACGCTGGAGGTGACGGGCGATATCTGCATCTTCATCAAATGGGCGGGCGAGGGGGCGTTCGTGCTGTCCGTCGGCGGCTTTTTCCCGGGATACGAGGCGCCGCGCGAAATCGGCACGATGGACCGGCTGGCCATCAAGTTCGCGCCGCCCGTCAAATGGCTGACGATCGGTGTCCAGGCCTATGTCGCGATCACCTCGAACACGGTGCAGTTCGGCGGAAGGCTGGATCTGGTGGCAAGGCTGCCCCCTGCGAAGGCCGAGGCATGGCTGCAGCTGGACGCGCTGTTCCAGTGGTCGCCGCATTTCTATTTCATCATCCAGATTGATGCCGGCATCAAGGTGTCCGCCTTTGGCAAGACGCTGGCCGGGGTCCGCTTCAGGGGCGAGCTGTCGGGCGACAAGCCGTGGCGGCTGCAGGGCTATGCCGAGGTGACGATCCTGTTCTGGGACGTGCCGGTCGATATCGGCCCCATCGAATGGGGCCAGAAGGCTCCGGCCCCCGCCCCCGAACTGGACCCGATGGCGCTGGTCGCCAGTGCCCTGACCGCAGACGAGGCCTGGACCCCGCTGCTGCCACCCGATGCGCTATCCCTGCTGCGGCTGGCGCCCACCATCGCGGCCGACCTGCATCATCCGGTGGGGCAGATCCAGCTGCGCCAGATCGCCGTGCCGCTGGAGATGGACATCGACCGCATCGGGTCCGGTAAAAGCACCCGGCGGCGGCTCAATCTGGGCAATGCCCGGCTTGGGGCCGGGGCTGCGGGCGCGGTCTGGCCCCTGACCGACCGCTTTGCGCCCGGCCATTTTCTGGAACTGACCACTGCCGAGGTGCTGGCGCGCCCCGAATTCGAAGAACGCGCCTCGGGGCTTGGCATGGGGGCGACGCGCGGGGCCAGTTTCTCGACCGGGGTTCATTGCGCCTACAGGTGGAACACGGTCTGCCCGAACGAGGATTTCGCGCCGCCCCCGATGCAGTGGAAGCTGGGCAAGCTGTCGTCGCAGGTGCTGGCCGATCAGGCCAAGATGCGCGGGATGCGGGCCAATCCCTACGTCACCGGCCCGCGCCCGGAAGAGCTGGTGATCACGCCCCGGGGCGAGGTGGGCGTGGTGTCGACGGCGACGATGGGGCGGGTGATGGACCGCCACCCCGCCTCGGACGCCGCCGCCGTGGTCAGGGCAGGGCTGCGCGACGGCATCGGATTGGCAAGCATGGCAGCGGGGTTCATGTGATGGTCGACAGTCTCAGGTTCAGCAGCGGGAACGCCTTTGTTGCCAACCCGGCGGCGCTGAGGGCGGTGGCCTTCCGGCCCGAGGATATCAGCCTTGGCGACTACGTCTTTCTGCCCTTTGTGCGCACCGGCCTTTCGGCAGCGATTGCGGGCGCACCGATCCGGGGCCGGGCGACGGTCACGGCCGCCGTCGACGTGCTGGATTCCTCAGACCCCGCCGCCCGCCATCAGGTCAGCCGCTCCCTGACGCTGCACGGTCCTGCCGATGTGACGGGGATTGATCCCGCCCAGATCATCCGGCGCGAACCCGCCCCCGGAACAGGCGATGCCGAACAGGGCTATCTGGCGCATGTCGAATTCGCACGGCCCGATTTACCGTGGCTCGTGTCGCCCAGACCCGCCGAGGGAGACACTTGCCCGCCCTGGCTTGCGCTGGTGGTCTGCGAGGCGGCGGTGTCCCATGTCGCCCCGTCCGACGGGGAACGCCCCGCCAGCCTGTGGACCCGCAAGGGCCAGCTGCAGTCGCTGACCGACACGCATCAGTTCTGCCACGCTCAGGTCGTGGGCGCCGCCATGGACGGCAACCGGCCCATGTTGCGTGGGCCGGGGCAGGACACGGTGGAGACACGTTTGTCCGACGATCATGGCCCCGCCAACCTGTCGCGCATTCTGTGTCCGCGCCGTCTGGATGACGGGGTCGACTATATCGCCGCCCTCGTCCCGGCTTTTGCGGCGGGTGTCGCCGCCGGGCTGGGTCTGTCGCTCGCCGACGCCGCCGCGCTGGACCCCGCATGGACCCGTGCGCCGGGCGACGATCTGGATGACATCCGGCTGCCGGTCTATGACCACTGGTCCTTTCGCACCGCGCCCGGTGGCGATTTCCGCGCGCTGGCCGAACGGATCAAGGGGGTGGCCGCGCCGTGGAATGTCGGCCGCCTGCGGATCGACCTGTCGCGTCCGGGCGGCGATCTGACCCCCATGCCCGAGGGGGCCGACGGCAGCGTGCAGGTTCTGGAATGCGCGTTGTATTCGCCCGCCAGCAATGGCCCGGTGCCGCCGCAGCCCTGGCCGCAGGCCAGCCGCGAGGCGCTGCGCCAGCGCGTGAACGCGGCCAACATGGACCAGCCGGACCTGCCCCGCGTGGGCGCGCGGCTCTATGCACGCTATCAGAGGGCCGCGAACCGGATCGCGGATGTCTTCGCCACGCCCGGCGCGGCGGATGCCGACTGGTTCGCGCAGCTCAACACTGATCCGATGCACCGCATCGTTGCAGGCCTGGGCGCGCGCGTCGTGCAGAAGGATCAGGAACAGCTGATGCAGGCGGCCTGGGCGCAGGTCGAGGGGATCCGCCGGGCCAATCAGATCATCGCCTGGGCCTCTCTGGCGCAGCGGGTCAACGTCTCGATCACCCGCCGCCATCTTGAGCCGCTGGATCAGGGGCGCCTGATGCAGGTCACGCGCAATGTGCATGGGCGCATCCGCGACGTGTCCGCGCAGCGCAGCGTGGCGGCGGCTGTCACCTTCAGCCGCACCGCCGACGCGACGCTGGCGGCGGCCTTCCGGCGGATGCTGCGCCCGGACGGTCCGCTGTCGCACCGGGCGGGGCTGCCCGCCTCCGCACTTGGCCGCGTGGTGGCGGGGGCCGCAGGATTTCGTGATCACCGCATCGCCGTGACCCTGCCCGACGGGATCGCCTCGTTGTCCGAGGCCGGGCGCGGCTTTTTCCCGGCCGAGCTGATCGCACGGGTGATGAATGTCCCCGTGGCGCGCGCCGGCACCGCGCTGGCGCAAAGGATCGCAACTCTGGCCCGGACCGGCACAGCGATCACCCGGCTGCAGGAACCTCAGTGGTCCGCGCCCGTGGTGACCCGGATCGGGGATGCCATCGGCGCTCATGTGCTGGATCAGATCGGGGCGGGCCTGCCCCCGGTGCGGGCGGGCCAGAGGGTGTCGGGGGCAGAACAGCTGGCGCAGATCGCCGTCGGGGTCCAGATGGCCGGGGGGGTGCTGGCTGTGGGGGCGAAAACCCGGATGACCGGGCTGGAAAAGCTGGTGGCCAGGCAGGACATCGCGCTGCGCACCGCCCCCGTGGCGGTCAGTGTCGGAGCACGGAACCTGGGCACGACGCGCGGCGTGCCGACCCGCGGGGGGCCGCCTGGCACCCGTCGGGGGCCCGTCATTTTCGACAGACCGGTCGAGGTCGCGCCCGCCGTCAAGGAAATGGCGGCCGATATCCGGTTCGAAAGCGATCTGTCGCGCGGCATTGCGGGAACGCTGGTCGGGCTGAACCGGATCGACAAGGTCCGCTTCGTGTCCGAGGTGCAGCAGATCGTGGGCCATCTGACACAGCCGCCCCGGATCCCGGTCGATCTGGGGCCGCTGATGCAGACCCGCCCCGGCCTTCTGGCGCAGATCGACCCGGTGCTGACCGCCCGCACGGCGCTGCGCGGCCGCTTTGTCACCAGGCCGGGCTTTGTGCAGGGGGACTGGTTCGAACGCCTCGGCCTTGCGCCGATCATGGCGGCGCCCGTCTTCAACCGGCCCATGTATTCGGCCCTGGCGGACATGGACCGCGACTGGCTGGTGCCGGGCCTTGGCACCATCGCCGAGCGTGATTTCGTGACCCTTCTGTCGATCAATGCCAGGTTTGCGGAAAGCTTCCTGATCGGCGCCTCGGATGAGATGGGACGAGAGCTGTTGTGGCGCAACTATCCCACCGATCAGCGCGGCACCTATTTCCGGCGGTTCTGGGACGCAGATGCGGACGAGCTGACATCGCCCATCCACCGCTTTGCGCGCAGCTCGATCGGCCAGCATTTCAGGGTCGGCGGTGACAGGGCGGCGGGCGCGCTGGCGCTTGTCATGCGCGCAGAGTTGTTGCGCCGCTTTCCCGACACCTTCGTGGCGGCGATGCGCGCCAGACCGGTCGACGGACCGCCCCAGTTTCTGGACCAGACCGAGGCGCCGATCCTGTTTCACGCCCATCTGGACCCCGATTACGTCGTCGTGGGCTTTGGCCTGACGGCCGGACAGATCGCCGATCCGCAACAGAACTGGTGGTTTGTGCTGGCCCAGCATCCCACTGCCCCCCGCTTTGGTCTGGCGAGCAATGCCAGCGTCTCGACGGCGCGCAACGATCTGGACTGGGCCGATTTCGGCACCATCCCGCCGGGCGGCTTCCTGACCACGCAGAAAAGGATGTCCGTCGCAGACCCTTCCAGCAGGCCGGAAACCGTCCAGTGGCCGGGACATGCCGGCATCGTCGCGCGCGTGCTTCTGACCAATCCCATCCGCGCGGCCTGGCGCGCAAAGACGCTGATCGAGTCGATCCCAACGCCGTTGTGAACCCACGGGTGACCCATGCCGCCAATTGATCTTGATGCCCTGAAGGCCTCGCAGACGGAACTGGCGCGCGCGCGGCTGGCGCTTGCGGGGGTCGACCGCAAGCTGGATGCCGGGCGCGTCCTGGCCGCCGCCGCCGAACGCGCACTGGCGGCGGCCCGGCGCAAGGGCGACGATGCCGCAATCCTGCGCGCGGCCAAAGAGGTCGAGCGCACCGCCGGGCTGGTGGCCGCGACCGGCCGCGACCGTGCCGGACTGACCGGCCAGCTGCGCGACCGGCTGGATCAGCTGGCCCGCATGGAACTGGACGCCCCGGCCGAGGTGCCGCTGCTGCTGTTCCCGGTCCGGCTGGAGACGCGGTTTACCGGCCAGGGTGCGCGGCAGCAGCCCGTGCTGCGCGTGCGCATCTATCCCGACGACATCCACATGGACCTGACCGACCCCGGCGTCACCCCCGAAGAAGAGGCCGCCGCACGGGCCTATTGGTCGGTCCTGTTCGCAGCCCCCGACGACAGCCCGATCGCGCAGGCCTGGGGAACGCTTGTCGCTGCCGTGGGTCGCGCCCGTGCGCGTCTGGTGGCGCGGGCGTTGCGCCCGGTGAATCCGGGCGCCCGCGGCACCGGCGTTGCGCCCGAATTCCCCGCCGTGAACGCTTTGCGCAAGACGGCCTCGCAGCCGCGCCTGCTGCCCGATCATTTCCGCGTCACGGCGATGGTGAACGGCCGCCGCATCCGGGCGCGGGGGGGCGCCGTCGATCCGGAACTGCGCGTCGGGCTTATGGCTGATGACGGCTCGGAACTGGTCGATCGGGACGGGCTGACGATGCTGGAAGGGACCGAGTGGCTGGCCGATTACGCCTCCGCGCTGAAGGTGGGGATGGCCGTCGACGTGCCGATGCCGGGGGCGGGTGTGACCGTGGACAGCCTGCTGGTCTATGGCGTCTGCCAAAGCCGCAGGCCCGCCGAGACCGCCTCTGAGCTGGCCGCGCTGATGGCAGCCCATGACGCCGGGCCGGGCCTGCATTTCGTGCCGCAGGGCACGGCCACGAACAACACCGAATCCGAAGACAGCGGCTGGAAAAGCCGTCGTGATCCCGCGCCCGTCCCGCTGACCCCCGCGCCCGCCGCCGCCGACAGCAATGGCACGCGGCTGGCGGCGGCTCTTGGACTGGCGCATGCTCTGACCGGTGGGATGGGGCATGCGGACGCGCGCGAGGCCGGGGCGGCAGGCGCCATGAATGCCGCACTCTGGCCCGCGACCTGGGGGTATTTCCTGAACACGCTGGATCAGGGCGACAGCAGGCTGGACCCCGCAGTCATCGAGGATGTGCGCCGCTTTCATCAGGCTCATGTCCGGGGGCGCGGCACGCTTCCCGCGATCGCGGTGGGCGACCAGCCTTACGGCGTGATGGCGTTCGCGGGCTTCGGACGCCGTTTCGAGCCTGTTGGCGCCGGCAGGACCGAGACGGGGATCGCGGCCCTGCTGCGCAAGCTGTGGCCCAACTGGCTCAATGCGGAAGGCAACCTGACCCGCGTGGGCCCCGGATCGACTGCCGAGCATGTCCTGAAAATATTCGGCCAGTCGCCGGTCTCCTGGGGGGTGCGGGCGCGCAAATGTGCGGGACATGATTTTCTGGCCAATATCGACAAGGCCACCGCGCAGGGCAAGGATGCCGCCTCGGTCGAGGCGCTGCTGACCCGGCTGCTGGCGGAATCGCTTGGCGGGCTGTCCTATACCTATGGCGCCGGATCTCTTGATCCCGAATCGCGTCCGGTGGCTCTGCCCTATGCCGACCCGGCCCGTGACGCCGCCTTTGCGACGGCGCTGATCGAGGATCGGGCGACAGGTGCGGTGTCCAGCGTATTTCAGGCGCTGATCAGCCTTGGCTACAGGCGGCTGAAAGCCGAGGCCAGCCCCTCGGCTGACACGCCGGGCGTGCTGCGGGCAACGACCCTGATCGACACCCGCCTGACCGAACGGGTGATCGGCGCGGTGATGTCGGACAAGCCCGCCGATCTGTCCGAATACGACGCGCTGATCGGCGAATTTACCTCTGTTGCGCTGCCAGGGACCGGCGGGATCGCGCGGGATCTGACGCCGCTGATGTTCCGCCGGTCCGAGACGGAGATGGCGCTGTCCGCCAGCTCGACCGTGGAACGCGACTGGCTGGGATACGGGCATGGCTTGCGCCTGCTGCGCGCCCGGCGTCAGCTGGCCGACATGATTGCCGGGCTGCGGGATCTGGCCGGGCTGGCGCAGGGGCCCGACGGGCAGGATCTGACGCTGCTGGTGGCCGAGACGCTGGACACCGCCAGCCACCGGCTGGACGCATGGATCGCGGCGCTGGCCTCGGCACGGCTGGAACGGATGCGCAAGGCGCAGCCGCAGGGGATCACGGTGGGCGCCTTCGGCTGGGTCTTCGGTCTGACCCCGCAGGACCGCTCGCCGGGCCATGGCGGATATATCGCCGCGCCCGGGCTGGACCTTGCCACCACCGCAGGGCTTTTGCGGTCGGCCTATCTGGCCCACAACCCGTCTGACGGGACCGGCGGTGCCTTTGCCATCGACCTGACCAGCGCGCGGGTGCGCCGCGCCCTGTCATTGATCGAAGGGGTGGCCAACGGGCAGGAGCTGGGCGCCCTGCTGGGTTACGACTTCGAACGCCGTCTGTCAGAGGCGGGCTGCGACCGCTTCATCCTGTCGTTCCGTGGCATTGCGCCGCTGCGCGCGGGGCGGCTGACGGATGGGGGCGCACCGACCCCGGACCCCGACAGCCAGGCGCTTGCGGCGGTCAATGTCACCGACATGCTGCGGCTGCTGGACATCCGGGGCCAGCAGGGCGCGGCGGCCATCCTTGCCAGAATCGCGATCCTGCCCGAGGGCAACGACTATCTCGACCCGGCCCATTGGAAAGGCCCCACTGACGCCGAAAGCGCTGCCATTGCCGCGGCGGTGGCGGCCGCCGATGACGACACAGACGCGGTCGCGGACCTGCTGCTGGCTGAATCGGTGCATCAGATGGCGCATGGCAACATGGCGCGGGCCTCGGCGGTCATGGATGCCAGCGGCAAGGGCGACGCTCCGCCGCCGGCCGAGCCGGACGTGATCCAGACGGGCGGGCCGGGCACGGTGGTCACGCACCGGCTGATCGCGGTCCTGCCCCGTTCGGGGGGGTGGAACGACGCCGTGCCCCGCGCTCTGGCCTGCCCCGGGCTGGAGGCGTGGGCGGCCAGCCGGCTGCCATCGCCGCAGCGGATCGTTCTGGGCGAAGGGCGCGACGGCGGCCTTGTCAGCATGGCCGACACCGGGCTGTCAGCGCTGGACTTTGCTGCCCTGTCGCGGCATCCGGGCCTTGTCTCGCGCGTGCTGCGGGCCCGCGCGCCCCTGGCCAACCCCGAGGCCGGGCTGATCCAGCCCGGCTCTGCCCGCATCCCCGCCGGGCATATGGCGCTGGCCGAGGCAGAGATGACCGCCGCAGCCCTGCAGGATGTGCTGGACTCGGCCCGACCGCTGTCGGCGCCCGGGCTGGGGCCTGGTGGCCTGAGCGACTGGCAGACCGCCGATCACGCCGTGCCGCAGGCGGTCGCCCGGCTGACCTCGGCGGCCAATATCCTGCAATCGCGGCTGGTGGTCCTGCAGGGTCTGATGGATGCGCCGGACGTGTTGCGCGCGGATCTGATGACCGCCCTGCTGTCGCTGACCGATTTCGGGATCGTGATGCCCGATCTGGCCTCGGCCGAGGTGGCCGACATCGCCAATCTGGCGCTGACCGAGGGCGTGTCGCGGCTGGAGCGGCTGTCCGGGATGCTGGCCGCGCCGGACGCCGACCGGATCGAGGCGGCGGCCACTGTCCTCTTCGGATCCGGGTTTCACATGCCGCTGCCACTTGTGCTGGCCCCCGCCGATCCCGAAGACGCCATCGGGATCCGCGACTTTGCCGATCTGTCCCCCGGCGCGGTCGAGCGGTTTCTGACGGATGCCGGAACCGTGCGGCCGGTGATCGGACGCTATCAGTTGCTGAACCTGCTGGCAGGGATCAGCGGGCAGCGCCCCTCGCTTGCGGTCCGGCAGATGGTCAGCGGCGGGGACGATCCCCCCGATCACTGGATCGGTGCGGGCCTGCCCGCCGACCGCCCCTCGCCCTCGGGCGCGATCCTGTCGCTGTTGGCGGATGCCCCCGACGGTCTGGATCCGGGCGCCGGGATCACCGGCCTGCTGCTGGACGACTGGACCGAGACGATGGCCCGCCGCGCACCGCTTGGTCCCAACGGCCCCGTTGTCAGCCAGACCACCGCCGGGGTTGCGATCCATGCCGACGCGCCGGGTGCCGAACCACCGCAGACCCTGCTGCTGGCCCTGTCCCCCGATGGCAAGCGCTGGACCGAAGACGGGCTGTGCGATTTTCTGTCCGATGTGCTGGATCTGGCCAAGGCGCGGCTGGTCACGCTGGAAACGCTGCCTCTGGCCGCGCGCGTCCTGCCGGCCATCTATACCCAAAGCTGGTCGCTGCAGGGCGAACCGGTCATGGACTGGTCGCGGATTTTCGCCGATGCGCCGCACCTGGCCATGGTCCCTGGGCTGCGGAACTTCACCACCCTGCGCGAGGTCTAGCGATGGTCAGGAAACACACCGAGTTCGACGCCGTCCGGGTCGCGGCTATCGACACCAGCGGTCTGGTGGGCATCCTGCTGCGCCCGCCCGCATGGACGCGGCTGGAACCGCAATCGCTGTCAGGCGATCCCCAGCCGGGCATTTCAGCCGGGGTCCACGATCCGATGTGGCTGCTGGGCCGTCAGTGGCAGATGGGAGAGTTCAGGGGCGAAGACTGCGGCACGCCGGTCTCGGTCCGCATCACCGCGCAGACACAGGCGCTGTGCGCTTTGCGCGCGGGCGGTCAGGACCGGAACGCCGCCCCCCGCCCGCTGTCGGGCGGTGCCGTGTTCGAGCCCGAAATCGAGGCCGAGCCATGGGCACCGCCGTCGCTGCGCGACCGGGCCGAGGCGGCCTCGGCGCTGATCGCGGCGCTGTCTGGTCTGGGATGGGCGGGCGAGGATCAGCTGCGCGTGCTGTGCCCCTTTGATCTGCAGGCCGATGACATCGTGGCACAGCGGCCTGATCCGGTCTGGACCCGCATCGCGCAGGCCCTGCCCGACGCCGAACGCGCAGCGCTGTCGCTGGAAGGGCCGGACCTGCCCGACTGGCTGGTGGGCGAACCGGTGGCCGTCCGTCAGGCCGCCACGGAATGGCTGGGCTGGTATCGGCGCAACGTCTCGCGGCTGGGGCGGATCGAGGACAGCTGGCATGCCGACCGTCTGGAATACCGCTTTGCCCTGCAGGCCGGTTCCGGCGACAGGGCCCGGCGGCTGGAGGCGCCGTGCCATCTGGGCGGTCCGGTGGAATGGTACAGCGTCGATCTGGCCGAGGGCAAAGGACTGGGCGTCACAGCCGATGCCCCGGTCAGCGTTCACAGCGCTCATGTCCATGCGACCCCGCTGCGCTATGGCGGGATGCCGTCGAACAGGCTGTGGCAGTTCGAGGATGGCATGGTGAATTTCGGTGTAACCGATGTGCAGCCAAACGATCTGGCCCGGCTGGTCTTTCTGGAATACGCGACGATCTTTGGCAATGACTGGCTGGTCGCCCCGATCGACCTGCCGCGCGGCACGCTGGCCGAGGTAACTGCGGTCACCTATCTGACCACCTTCGGCGAGACGGTCACGGTGGACGCCGCCACCGATCAGCGGCGCAAGGGCCGCTTCCGCCTCTACCAGACGGACGGGCCCAGAGGGGCTGAGCGCCGCTTTCTGATCACGCCGAACGGGCGCTCTGCCCTCAGCGCGGCGGCCCGTGAAGAGGTCGTCTTTGCCCGTGACGAGACCGCGAATGTGGTCTGGGCGGTGGAGCGCAGCGTCGAGGGCGCCGACGGGCTGGCCCGTGACCGCGCGGCTGAAAGCCCGCCCGTGATCGCCAACGCCCGCCCCCATCCCGATGCCGATTTTGCCTGGACGCTGGAGGCGCGGCCGCCCGAACACTGGATTCCGATGGTGCCGGTTCCCGATGGCGGCAGGGGCGGCTTTGTCCTGCGCAAGGGCAGCTTTGACGGCAACGATCAGTCGCGCGGCCGCATTCTGGCGCTGCGCCCCTATGATCTGCACGACGAAGAGGTTCCCCGCGAAGGTGTCCGCGTCCGCCGTGTCCCCTCGCTGTTGCGCGACGATCAGGGTACGCTTCAGCGCTGGACCGCGCGGCGGGTGTCGGCCGCATGGGGCGAAAGCCGGTCGCGTCTGGCCTATGACGTCACCGAGGGGCCGGGCGGCTGAGGCACCCCGCGCGCAGCCACGGATGCCGCTTTATCAGCCGCGTTTCCCCGGCATCTGCTCCCCGGCATCTTGGGCGGCGTCCGGCTGCGTCAGCTTCACCCGCGCCACCGAAATCACCTGACCGTCCTGGGCGCAGGTCAGCCGGACCCGCCACTCTGGCGACTGAAACGTCAGGCGCAGCCTGCCGTGATCCGCGCCTGTTCCCCGCTCGACCCCGGTCCCGATATCGCCGGCCTGCATGAGAACCTGAAAGCTGACAACATCAAGCTCGAGCAACGGAGCGATTGCGGCTGCGTCAATGACGGGCTGCCCTGCCTCGAACGAAATTCTGATGGCGTCACCCGTGCTGATCATATCAATCTTCCCCTCATGCGGCCCACAGCTCATCGGGGGGCGCGGGGCGGGCCGAAGCCTGCGGACAAGAGCGGCTGCCAGATTGATGTGCAACAGCACCTTCGCGTCCATCCCCGGAACTGTCCACAGAAAATGTGGATAACTCTCCCCGGCTGACTGGCGCTTTGCTGCCGCTCACCGGGATTGTCCGGACAGCGCCGCTCGTCCGGCATCTGTCGCAGGCCGCCCGCGCGCGCAGCCTGAGTGGCAGCGCGCGCCGCGGTCCTTCCGCAACGTGACGCGGCCCGGTCCGCGGCCCGGTCCGCAATTTCACGAAACCGCGAGCGGAGTAACGGCAGGGCCGTGGTCAGCGACATGCCCTGTCGGAAGGCGGTGGCGCCTATCTGAGCTGACAGGGAAAATGACGTGACCGCGATGACGCCCCGCATTGCTTTCAGACCCCGGCTGACGACGCTGCGGGCGGCGAATGCAATCCGGCTCCATGGTGCCGGGCTGCCCATTGGCAGCGTGCGGGGGCTGGACCGGGCAGATTCGGACGGCGCAGGTTCGGACGGCGCAGGTTCGGACGGCGCAGGTTCGGACGGCGCAGGTTCGGACGGGGCAGTGACCGGCGGGGCAGGGGAAAAGGCGCTGAAATGGAGCTGATCCTTGCCTATCTCGCCGGGTTGCTGACGCTGATCAATCCCTGCGTTCTGCCGGTCCTGCCCATTGTGCTGACCGCCAGCCTTGGCGCCGACCGGCGCGGGCCGGTCGCGTTGGCCGCCGGGATGAGCCTGTCTTTCGTGACCCTTGGCCTTGGGGTCGCGGCCCTCGGTCCCGCCCTTGGAGTCATGCCCGAGGACGTGACCCGGATCGCGGCGCTGGCGATGGTGGCTTTCGGGGCGGTCATGCTGCTGCCCGCGCTGAACCGGCGCTTTGCCCGCGCCACGGCAGGGATGGCCATGGCGGCGGATGCGCGGATGCAGCAGGGCGGGATACCGCAGCAAGGGGCCGCGCGCCCGCCCGCCGGGTTGCGGCGCGAATTCACCGGCGGCGTGCTGCTGGGCGCGGTCTGGAGCCCCTGTATCGGGCCCACGCTTGGCGCCGCGATTGCGCTGGCCAGCGCGAGTCAGGGACAGGGACAGGGTCTGGCGCTGGCACAGGCGGGGGCGGTCATGCTGGCCTTTGCGCTTGGTGTCTCGTCGCTGATCCTGGCGGCGGGCTATGGGCTGCGCGGCTGGATGCGCCGCAATTCGGGCGTGCTGGCGGGGCTGGCGGCCCGCGCCCGCCCCGGCATGGGGCTGGCCTTTGTCGCGGTCGGGCTGGCCTTGGCCCTTGGCCTGCACCACCGGGCCGAGGCCGCGCTGATCCGCTGGCTGCCCGCCTGGCTGATCGACCTTTCCGTAACATTCTGAACGCAGAGGATCCTATGGACCACAAGCCCAACCACAAACCCAGCCGCAGAGCCTTGCTGATCTCGGCCGCTGCCACAATTGTCACAGCCACGGGCTTTGCCCTGTTGCCTGCTGGCCGGGCGCCTGCGGCAGGGGCGGATGAGCGGGTCTTTTACACCCCCGGCATGGCCGAGGAAGCGATGGCGGCGGGTGAGGTGATCATCCTCGATTTCTGGGCCAGCTGGTGCAGCACCTGCGCCGCGCAGGAACGGGTGATGGCCGCGCTGATGGCGGAAAACCCGGCCTATGGCCAGGCGATCCGCGTCATCATCGTGGACTGGGACCAGCACCGCCGGGGCGATCTGGTCCGCGCGCTGGCGATCCCGCGACGCTCGACCCTGGTGGCGCTGCGGGGCGAGACCGAGATCGGGCGCATCGTCGCCGGGACCGGGCGCGCGCAGATCAAGGCGCTGTTTGACACGGCACTGGCGGCGGCGCGGTCGTGACCCTAGCGCCCGACCTGCTGTGGCACCGGCATTGTCCGACCCCGGCGGGACGGGTTAAGCTGAGGCGCACGCAGCCGGAAAGGGAGGCCGCTCTGGACCGCGACACCAGTTGGGAGGGGCTGCTGGCGCGCGCCAATGATGGCGACGCGGCGGCATTCCTGCGCTTTCTGACCGAGGTGACGCCGGTGCTGCGCGGTCTGATCCGGGCGCGGGGGCGGGGCCTGCCGCCCGATCAGCACGAGGATATTCTGCAAGAGGTGCTGCTGGCCATCCATCTCAGGCGGCAGAGCTGGCAGCGGGATGCGCCGGTGCGGCCATGGCTTTATGCGGTGGCGCGTCACAAAGTGGTCGATGCCTTCCGCAGGCGGGGCGCGGCGATCCATCTGCCGATCGAGGATTTCGACAATGTGCTGATCGCCGCGCCCGCGCCCGCGCCCCTTGCCGCCCGCGATGCCGAGAGGATGCTGGGCCTGATCGACAGCCGCTCGGCCGCGCTGGTCCGGGCGGTGCGGCTGGAGGGGCAGAGCGCCGATGATGCGGGGGCCAGGCTGGGCCTGTCGGGGGGTGCGGCCCGCGTGGCGCTGCACCGCGCCCTCAGGCGATTGTCCGACCTTGCGGAGAAGATGAAATGAGCACGTCTCGCACAACCGAAGACCTGATCCGTGCGCTGGCCGCCAGCGCGCCGCCGCCACGTTTTTCTGCCGGTGTCATGGCCGTGGCGCTGAGCGGTGCGGTGGCCCTGGCGGTGGCGCTGTTCGTGGCCATCATCGGGCCCCGGCCCGATCTGGTCGCGGCGCTGGCGGCGCCGTTGGTTCTGGCCAAAACGCTGCTGCCGCTGGCGCTGGCCGGTCTGGCGCTGTGGCTGGCGCTGCGCTCGGCCCGGCCCGGTGCGGGGCTGGTGCTGTGGCCGCTGCTGGTGCCGGTGGCGCTGGCCTGCGCGCTGTTCGCCGGGCGGCTGGTCCAGACCCCGCCCGAGGCGGTTCTGCCCGCCATGATGGGCCAGACTGCGGGCGCCTGCCTGCTGTCGATCACCGGACTGTCGGCCCCGGCGATCATCGCGGGGATTGCGTTGTTCCGGCGCGGCGCGGCGACGCGTCCGGGGCTGACCGGCGGGCTGATCGGCATCGCCGTCTCGGCGGGCGCGGCGGCGGGTTACGCGCTGCATTGCAACGAGGATTCGCCGCTGTTCTTCACCCTCTGGTACGGGCTGGCCATTGTGACATGCGCTGTGGCCGGGGCGTGGGCGGGGCGGCGGTTCCTGCGCTGGTAGTGTCTGCACGTCGGCCTTGCGCCGGATCGACCCGGCCGTGATCAACGCCGTCCACGACCGGCAACTGGCTGAACATGGTGGCCCCGAGGGTGTTCGCGATTCCGGCGGCATCGACAATGCGCTCGCCCGGCCGGTCAATCTCGCGCATGACGGTGCGCCTGATGCGGCCGATCTGGCCGCTGCCTATGCTTACGGCCTTGCGAAGACTCATGGCTTTGTGGATGGCAACAAGCGCACCGCCTGGATCGCGGCACGCCTGTTTCTGACCGATAACGGCTACCGCCTTGATTTCGACCCTCTCGACGCAATCCGTCCCATGGAAGACGTTGCGGGTGGCGTCTTGAAAGAGACCGAGCTTGCCAGCTGGTTTCGCGACCGCCTGTCCGATCCGGAATAAGGCCAAATTCAGCTGTCGCAGCCACGTTCGAAAGCGTCGCTCACCCTGCGGGCTGAAACTGACGACGCGTGATGACGGCAACCTCCGTGCCCATGACAGTGCAAACAGGCGATCCAACACCGCTTTGCCAACCTGCCCGGCAAGATGATGCCGCCTCTGGCTCCAGTCCAGACAGGTGCAGCGTATCCGTCCGTTGTCCCCGCTCTGACGGGCGGGGTCCGCGGCTGATAGTGTTCACCGTGGATAGCGGACATCTTGAGGCACTCCATGGCGGGCAAGAAGGGGCCGAAGACGCGGTTCCGGGCTGACGGAGAGAAGCGGTTGATCTGTGTGCAGGCTTTGGCACCGGGCGTGTCTGTCGCGCAGGTTGCACGTCGCCATGCGATGAACGCCAACCTGATTTTCAAATGGCTGAAGGTCCCTCGCTTTTCCCCTGCAGCGGATGAAACGCCTGATGCGCCGGAAGGTGGCGGTGTTGTCCTGCCGGTGCAGATCTCCGGCAGACCACCGCCGTGTGCAGCCCCCGCCGCGATGGCAAAGTTGATGGCGGCGACGATCAGGCTGCCGCCCGCTTCGGCCTGATCGGGCATAGCACGGGTGATCCAGATCGACCACGACACCGGCCCGCCGGCAAAGATCAGACCCCATGTCGCGGTCATCGCAGCATCTCGCGCCAAAGCACCTCCGAAAACCGTCAGCAGCAGTGCCGGAACGGCCATCGTCATCCGCGCCGGACAGATTCATCTTAAACCCGATCCACCAGATGCCGTGACTGACCACTTAGGGCCGGGTCCTCGAGAAGAACGTGTCGATGCGCTTCGATCGCACTTCTGTCCATTTCCAGATCCAGGCCATTGCCAGCATGGTCAGAAGCCAGCCGAGGACGACGTCCGACAGGAAATGTGCACCAAAGAGCACGCGATTGAAGGCGATCATCATCAACACGGGCGTCAGAACAGCCGCCGCGATCCACCGCTGCTTTGCCGGAACGAAAACCAGAAGGGACAGCGCAGCCGCAGCCCCCGATGCCTCTCCGGAGGGAAAGGAACAGTTCCGGGCGCAGGCCGCGGAAAACTGCCAGACCGGCGTGAAATCCGCAGTGCCGCCGAATTCAAGCAGCTGGCGCGGACGGGCACGGCCGATCAGGGGTTTCAGGGTTTCGACGACAAGGCCCGGACCGGCGGCATAGCTTAGCAGAACGAACAGCGGCTTGTGGGGTGGGCAGAAGGCGTATCGCTTCGGCAGCAGGACGTGCAGGCCCAACAGCAGCAGCATTGCTGCGACAAGACAGACCGGGCCGTGGAGGCCGAATTCCCGCAGCCCCTTCAGAAACGGGTGCTCGGCCAGAACGAAGACCGGCCCCTGCGCGACCCGGCGCGATACCGCCAGATCAATTGCCGGGAAGGCCATGAAGAGAAAGCTGAGCCCGACGATGGATCTTGTGATGATGCCGGGCGCGCGCCCGGTGCCGGTCCGGGTGTCATGGCGCGCGCCATTGGCGGCGGTTTTGGGCATGTCGCCCGGAACAGTTCGTTGCATGCCGGTCTCTCCTGATGGCGGAGGCGCTGACTGGACCGCAACTGTCAAGAAACGGTGAAGACCGGATCAAGGCGCTGTCCGGAAACGGTTCTCTGCCCGGCGAAGGATTGTCCGGACCTGTCCGAGCCCGTATCGTCCGGCGTGTTGACGCGCGACGGGGAACAGATGATGGCGGCACGGCATTGATATGGAGAACAACCTTGTTCTTGTCGTCGAGGATGAGCCGGCGATTGCCCGGATCCTTGAAGGGTATCTGCGGCGTGACGGCTTCCGCACCGTGCAGGCCTCGGATGGCGAAACCGCATTGCAGCATCACGCGCTTCTGAAGCCCGATATCGTGCTGCTGGACATCCGCATTCCGAAAATGGACGGTTTCGCCGTGCTGGCCCGCCTCCGGCAGACGGGTTTCACGCCGGTCATCATGGTCTCGGCCCTTGCCGATGACATCGACCGGCTGAGCGGGCTGCATCTGGGCGCCGATGATTATATCGTCAAGCCGTTCAACCCGCAGGAGGTCGTCGCACGGGTCAGGGCCGTCCTGCGCCGGACCCAGGACCAGCGGACAGGGTCGATCCGTCGCTTTGGGGCGATCGAGGTGGATTTCGGCAGCTATGCGGCCTTTGTCAACAGGGACGGGCAGCGGACAGCCTTGTCCCTGACGCTCAGCGAATTCCGGATTCTGGCGCATATGATCCGCCATCCCACGCAGGCCTTCGGGCGCGCCGACATCCTCGACGCCTGCCTGCCGGAAAGCGACGCGCTGGTGCGCACGGTCGACACGCATATCTCCAACCTGCGACGCAAGCTGGAAGAGATGGGCGAGACCGGCTTTTTCCCGGCCGTGCGCGGCGTCGGCTATCGTTTGTCCGACCCGCAATGAGCCTCCGCAAATTCCGCGCCCTGCCGCTTGCCACGCTGACCGCCATGGCCATCGCGACCATGCTGGTTCTCAGCGTCGGCATGGCCTATGTCGGTGTCACCTGGTATTCCGCCTATCTTGACGAGAACATCCACCGCAGCCTGCCGCCAAACGCCGCAGCCGCCTACCGGCTGGTGAACGAGGGGCGGGTTCCGGACGAAGACTCTCTCCGGACGCTCGTTGAGCTTATGGACGCGCAGACGGCGTCGGTGGATCTCAAGATTCAGGTTGCCGCACTGGTCTGTGGTCTGGTTTCGGCGCTGATCTGCGCCCTGATCGGCATCTGTCTGGCGCAGCGGATCGCCCGACCGCTCGAAGATCTGACCATTGCCGCCGAAACCCTGAAATCGGGCGATTTTTCCGCCCGCGTCACCGCCCCCTCCAGCAGCACGCGCGAGGTCGCAAGCCTTGTCGAGACCTTCAACGCGCTTGCGACCAGCCTCGACCGGATGGAGGAGCGGTTGCGCTTCAACAATATGGCGATCGCGCATGAGCTGCGCACCCCGCTGACGGTTCTGCGCGGTGCGTTGCAGGGGATCCGTGACGGCGTGTTCCCGATGGATGCGCAGATCGTGCCCGAACTTCTGCTGCAGGTCGAAGGTCTGGGCAGGATCGTCGAGGATCTGCGCACCCTGTCGCTGGCGATCGGCCAGAAGCTGGTGATGCAGCGCCAGTGGCTGGACGTGGCCGAGGTCGTGGAAGGTGGTCTGTCGGCGTCCAGACCCATGCTTGAGGCCAGCAAGCTGGTGGTCGAGACTGACCTGCGGCCCGCCTGGATATCCGCAGACCCGTCGCGGATCCGGCAAGCCATGCTGGCGCTTCTGGAAAATGCGGGCCGTTATGCGGCAAGCGGCGGCTGGTTGCGCGTCGAGACCGGGCTGCTGGCGGACGGCAGCGCGTTCATCCGCGTGCTGGATCGCGGCCCCGGCTTCCCCGAGGACATGGACGCGGTTGCGATCAACCCGTTCTGGCGGGGCGATGCCTCCCGGTCGCGTGCGACGGGGGGGACAGGGCTGGGCCTGTCGGTCGTTCAGGCCATTGCCGTCGCCCATGGCGGGCAACTGGAGCTGAGCAATCGTCAAGGCGGAGGGGCGACGGTCGCCATCCACCTGCGTCCCCAATAGCCTGCGAACTGGCATGGGCTGGTCCGCCCCCGACAGCAGAAGCCGCTGGCCGCGACTGTGCTTTCGACGGCGCTGTCCCCGCCGGGGGCCGTCAGGCTCCGACCCGTTTGAGAAAGCGTTGCAGCCGCTCGTCCTTTGGGGCTCCGAAGATCTGATCGGGGGGGCCGCTCTCGATGATCTTTCCGCTGTGCATGAACAGGATGCGGTCGGCAATCTCGCGGGCGAACTGCATCTCATGGGTGACGATCAGCATGGTCTGCCTGCGCTCTGCCACCCGCCGCATCAGGTCCAGCACCTCGCCCACCCATTCGGGGTCAAGGGCCGACGTTGGCTCGTCGAACAGCATGAGATCCGCGCCCTGCGCCACGGCGCGGCCAATGCCCACACGCTGCTGTTGACCGCCCGACAGTGCGGCAGGATAGCTGTCGGCCTTGTCGCTCAGGCCCGTCTCTGCCAGCACCGCCAGCGCGCGCGCTTCGGCCTCGGCGCGCGGGCGCTTCTGAACGGTGACAAGGGCTTCCATGATGTTTTCCTTCGCCGTCTTGTTGGCAAAGAGCGCGTAGTTCTGAAAAACGAAGGCCACGCGGCGCCGCAGCGCCAGGATCTGCCGCCGGGACACGGACGCCGCATCCACGGTCAGATCGCCGATGGCGATCGTTCCGGTCTGGGGCCGGTCCAGAAAGTTCAGACACCGCAGCAATGTCGATTTTCCTGTTCCCGAAGGCCCGATGACGACCACGCGTTCGCCCTCGGAAATCGTCAGGTCGATATTGTCGATCACCGGCGCCGCGCCGAAATGCTTGGTCAGCCCCTTGACCCTGATCATCGTGCATAGGCCTTGTTCAGATAGGTTTCGAGACGCTTTTGCCCTTGGCTCAGAGCCTCCACCAGCACCCAGTAGATCACGGCGACGACAAGGAATGCCTCGAAATAGCGAAAGCTGCCCGCCGCCTCTTTCTGCGCCGCGCCCATCATTTCGGTGACGCCAAGGGTGAAGGCCAGCGAGGTGCTTTTGATCATGTCGATGAAGTAATTGACCAGCGTCGGCGCCGCGATGCGCGCGGCCTGCGGCAACACGATCCGGCCCATCATCTGCGTCTGGGTCATGCCGATGGATTGCGCGGCCTCCCACTGGCTGCGGTCCACACCGGCGATTGCGGCACGGATGCTTTCGGCCATATAGGCCGAGAAATGCAGCGTCAGCCCCATGATCGCGGCCGTCACGCCGTTGATCTGGGTCAGCGAGGACATGACCTGCGGCAGCCCGTAATAGAACAGGAAAAGCTGTACCAGCAGCGGCGTGCCCCGGAAAAAGCTGATGAAGACCACCACGATCTGGTCCAGCACCGGGATCCTGACCACCCGTTCCACCGCCAGCAATGACGCCAGCACAAGGGCCAGCGCCATGCCCACGGTCGCCATGAACAGCGTCAGGGGCACATAGCCCAGAATCACGGGCACAAGACCCAGCATATAGTCCAGATCAAGCGCCCGCATGGATCAGATCACTCCGGTTTCGTGATATCGCTGCCGAACCATTTTTGCGAGATTTCGGCCAGGGTGCCGTCGTCCCGCAGGGCGCTCAGCGCGGCATCCAGACGATCGCGCATCGCCCGCCCCTCATCGTCGTCGCGCAAAGGCAGGGCATTGCGGATCTCAGAAAACGGGCTTCCGGCCAGTTGCAGCGGCAGCGGGCTTTCCTGAATGACCTGCGCGGACGAGACCCGGTCCATCACGAACGCATCCACGCGCCCCAATGCGGTATCCTGTTCGATATTGGCTTCGTAGGTCCGTATCTGGATGTCATCGGCAAAGGGCAGTTCGCGCAGCAACTGCTCGAAGTTCGATCCAAGGTTCACCGCGACGGTCTTGCCGCGCAGATCCTCGACGCCGTTGATCTCGTCATTGCCCTCGCGGGTGACGACCTGCGCGCCGTCGATCACATAGGGCTGCGTAAAGACAAACCGCGCCTCGCGCTCGGGGGTGATGGTGATCTGATTGGCGATCGTATCGATCCGGCCCGCCTCAAGCGCGCCGATCAGACCGGAAAAGGACATGGTCTCGAATGCAATATCGATCCCGGCTTCCTCGCCCACCGCATTCATCACATCGACCTCAAACCCCTGCAGCACGTCCTGCCTGACAAAGGTGAAGGGGAAATATCCGCCTGACATGCCAACGCGCAGGGTCTCGGTGTTCTGGGCAATCGCAGGACCGGCAAGAGCGCTGGCAAGGATGGCCGCGCCAACGAATTTACTGAGCATGATGAACTCCTTCATGTTGGCCCCTTAGGTGACATCCCGATGCCCCGGTTTCAATGCGCAGCGCGACCGCGTTGCGACCACTGCCGGACCCCTGAGACAGGGATATGCCACGACATATGAAGCCGTCGATCCGTTTCTGGTTCCCCATGGCATGGTTGGTGCGATGAGGGTGGGTGACGTCAGGGCCTGCGCCATCGGCGGCAGGCCCCCGCTGTCACGCGACCCGCAGGCGCAGGCGGGGCAGCGACAACGCCGCAGCCGTCCAGGCGAGGCAGGCACAGGCGGCAATGGCCGCAACCATCGTCGCGGCATTGTTGTCCATGAAAGGCCCGGTCACGGCGATCATCAGCCCGCCCGTCAGCATCTGGACCGTGCCTCCGATGGACGAGGCCAGCCCGGCAATGTCCGGATGCGGGTCCAGCGACATCACCATGGCGGTCGGGATCACCAGCCCAAGGCAGGCATTTGCCAGAAACAGCCCCGCCATCACCATCGGCAGCGCATCAAGCCCGGCCCAGACCACGCCGGTCAGCATCAGCGTGATCGCGGCAAATCCGGTGATGGCCAGCGCGACGACCCGCTCCATCCCGAATTTC
>NZ_JBKBVD010000057.1:0-18667 GCF_046289755.1 Paracoccus sp. (in: a-proteobacteria)
CGACCGTCCCGATCAGCAGCAGGATGACATTGACCAGCAGCATGAAGGTCAGCGGATCATGGGCGACGGTCTGGATCCATGCCGCGATCTGCTGCGGCACCCGGCCATAGGTCAGCACCCATGAAAACACCCCCGCCGCGGCGACCAGAAACAGGATGATCGCCGAATAGCCCGCCGCCCGCATGAAGATGCGTGGCAGGGCTGCGGTCTTCAGATCGCCGATCCAGAACCGCCCCACGATCAGGGCGGCCAGCACGCCGACCGCCGCCGCCTCGGTCGGGTTGGCCAGCCCGGTCATGATCGAGCCGACGATGACCAGCGGGATCAGCAGCGTCGGCAGCCCGTCGATGATGGCCCGCCTGCGCTGCGCCCATGTCTGACGCTCGTTCACCGGATAGGGGTAGAACAGCCCCAGCACCGCGATCAGCACGATGAACGAGCCCGCAATCATCAGCCCCGGCACAATGCCCGACAGCAGCATGTCCCCGACCGAGATCTGCGCCAGCACGCTATAGACCACGAACATGATCGAGGGCGGCACGATCGGCCCCAGAATCCCCGCATAGACCGTCAGCCCGGCGGCAAAATCGCGGCGATAGCCCTGACGCTCCATCTCGGGGACCATGACGCGCGACATCACCGCCACCTGCGAGGCCGCCGAGCCCATGATCGAGGCCACGAACATGTTTGCGATCAGGTTCACATAGGCCAGCCCGCCCCGGACCGAGCCCATGAAGGCCAGCGCCATGCGCACGATGCGGGTGGTGATGCCGCCCTCGTTCATCAGATCACCGACCAGAATGAACAGCGGGATCGCGATCAGCCCGTAATTGCCGACGCTGTCGAACATCTGCGCCGGATAGGACGAGAACAGCACCGTATTGTCGGTGGTATACAGAAAGACGATCGCCGCCAGACAGAGGCAGATGCCAATCGGGGCGCCGATAACCATGGCCAGAAAAAGAACCGCTCCGGTGCCCATCAGATGCTGGCCTCTTCAAAGCCCGACAGGGCGGTGTGCGGGCATTGGAAAGCCTCTTCCAGCAGGCTGGCGGTGCCGTGGATCATCAGCGTGACCGAGAAGATCGGGATCACCGCCATGACCGCCCATCGCGGCCAGCCAAGCGTCATCGTGGTTTCGGTATAGACAAAGTTGAACGTCTCGCCCGCCAGCACCCGGCCATCGAACCCGGCCTGTGCAAAGCCCACCGGGTCCAGCCAGACCCAGCACATCCACGCCACCGCCAGCCCGAACAGCACCACCAGCAGGATCGAGCCCGCCCGGATGATCCGCGCCAGCCCCGCAGGCGCCGCATCGGCCAGAAAGGTGATCGCGAAATCCAGCCGCAGCCGCGACATGGCCGAGGCGCCGATAAATGCCAGCCAGACCATCGCCAGCACTGCCAGTTCGTCAATCCAGTAAAGCGGGATACCGGCGTAACGGGTGACCACATTGGTCAGGATCACGCACATCAGCGCCGCCAGCAGCCCGGCGGCCAGCCGCAATTCGACAAACAGGACCGTGTTGGAAAATCCGATCCAGACCCTTGCGGCCCATGGCGGCTGGTTGTGCGCTGCACTCATCGCTTGCTCCTCGCAGAGATTGCCGTGTCGCCCGACTCGTCATCTGCCTTTCATATCATTCCTGCATTCTTCATGTCGACAAAAACATGGCGGAGGTGCGACCTTGTGCTGAAAATCCGGGCGCGCCCGGACAGGCCCGGTCAGACGGGCGCAGTCGCGGCGATCAGCCAATCGGCCACCGGCCCCTCCAGATGCGGCAGAACCTGATCGCGCACGCGCTGATGATAGGCGTTCAGCCAGTCACGTTCACCGGGCAGCAGCGCGTCCAGATCGAACAGCGACAGCTGAATGGGCACCAGCGTCATCGGCTCAAACCCCAGAAAGCCCGCGCCCCGCGCCACCACCTGCACCTGGTTTTCGATGCGGATGCCCCAGGCATCTTCGGCGTAATAGCCCGGCTCGATCGTCAGCACATTGCCTGCGCGCAGCGGGAAGGGGTTGGCGGCTTTGCCCAGACGATGCGGGTGCTCATGCACCAGCAGCCGGTGGCCGACGCCGTGGCCGGTGCCGTGATCGTATTCCAGCCCCATCTGCCACAGCGGCGCGCGGGCCAGCGCGTCCAGCTGATGCGGGAAGGTGCCCACGGGAAAGCGGGCCGAGGACAGCGCGATGAAGCCGCGCAGAACAGCGGTGGCGATGCGGCGGATAGTGTCGGGGACCGGGCCAAAGGCCATGGTCCGGGTCACATCGGTCGTGCCGCCCAGATACTGCCCACCGGAATCGCACAGGAAGATCTGATCCGCCGACAGCCGTGCCGCCCTGTCGCGCGTGGCGTGGTAATGGCACAGCGCCGCATTGGGGCCGGTGGCGGCGATGGTCGCAAAACTTGGCTCCAAATAGCGGGGCGAGGCCGCGCGGAAGCGGGCCAGAGCCTCGGCCACATCCCATTCATCGGGTTGCCGGGCGGGCAACTCGCCCGACAGCCAGTGGCAGAACCGCGCCATCGCCACCGCATCGTCCAGATGCGCCTGTGCAAAGCCCGCCAGTTCGGCATCCGTCTTGCACGCCTTTTCCAGCGTGATCGGGCCGGGGCGCGGACAGGCCACCGCGCCGGCCTGCCGCAAGGCATCCGCTACCGCCTGCGGGGTGAAGGCCGGATCAAAACCCGCGCGCCTGCCCTGCCCCGCCAGCCATGGCAGAAAATCATCCGGCGCATGGGTCTGCACCCCCTCGGGCACCGCCGACAGCTTGCGCGGATCGACGAACCAATGCGCCTGATCGGCCGAGAACACCGCGAAGGACAACACCAGCGGGTTCATCGCCACATCGCCGCCGCGCAGGTTCAGCATCCAGGCGATATTGTCGGGCCGCGTCTCGACCCACAGATCGGTCCCCGCAAGCCGCAACTCCGCCGCCAGCCAGTCGCGCTTGTCGCGGCTGCTGCGCCCGGCCATCGCGTCCGGCATCACCGTCACCGGCGCCACCGGCGGGGCCGGGCGGTCGGCCCAGACCGGCGCAAACAGATCATCGGTGGCGACCAGTTCCACCTGTGGCGCGGCGGCGCGGATGGCCTCGATCTGCGCCACGCTCCACTGCATCGGATCAAAGCCCACGCGCCGCCCGGCGGCATGATCGCGCAACTGCATCGCCAGCGGCTGGTCGTGGAAATGCGCGAACGCCCACAGCCGCCCGTTGACCTCTTGCGCGGCCTGAATGGTATAGCGGCCATCGACCAGAAACAGCGCCTGATCCGGCAGCACCAGCGCATGGGCCAGCGAGCCGGTGAACCCCGTCAGCCAAAGGATGCCGCGATCATGGTCGGGCGGGTCCTCGTTCTGATAAGCATCCGCCGTGGTCAGGATCGCTCCGTCCAGACCCCGCGCGGCCAGTTCGGCCCGCAGGGCGGCCAGCCGGGCCGCGTGGTCAGGGGCGCATATGGTTGAAGCCGCCAAGGTCATCCTCCATCGCAAACAGATGCCGGATCACCCGGCCCGAGGCGCGCAGCCCGTTATGTTCGAACGCGCTGGTCAGCCAGACCCGGCAATTCCCAAGGCTGGCGGCGGTCCGGCGCGACAGATCCTCATCGACATACATATCGTCGGTATAGATCGCGGCGCGGACCGGCACCTCGTTCGCGGCCAGCCGCGCGGGGTCATAGAGGGGCGCGTCCAGCGCCATCGCCGCCAGCGCATGGGCGGCGGGGCCAAAGGGGCGCAGCGCCCGGACCTCATCGAACAGGAACGGGTGGATCGTCTCGCCCGTCAGCAGCAGGGGTCGGGCTGCGGCGTCAAAGGCCGGGAACTCGGCCAGCACCCGCTCGGCCGCCCAATCGGTGGGCTGGCCGTGCTGGGCATAGATCGCCTCGTGGATGGCGGCGAACAGCGGGTTGCCATCATAGGCGGTGCGGGCCTGCACCTCGGCCAGAAAATGGTCGGACAGGTCGTCATCGGCGAAGGCCTCATCCAGCAGCCAGTGCAGCGATTCATGGCCGCCCGCCATGCCCAGCTCCATCCCCAGATGCTGAAAGCGCCGCACCGACAGCAGATCGCCACCCGGCAGGCGCACATCGCCCACGGCCAGCCGGTCGGCAATCCGGTCGATCGTCTCGCGGTCCTGCGGATAGCGCGCCACATGCAGCGCGTTCTTGTGCGCGACGCGTGGAGAGGTGCGGCGATAGACATCATCGGCGGTGGCGGTGATCCCCGCCAGCCCGCCGGTGATATAGCAGCCCGCCAGCCCTTCGGGCGCCAGCGACAGATAGCTGAGCGTCAGAAACCCGCCATAGCTTTGCCCAAGCGTCGACCATCTGCGCCCGTCAAACAGCGCCTGCCGCAGGTGTTCACAATCGCGGATGATGCTGTCGGCGCGGAAGCACGCCAGATAGCGCGCGCCCTCGTCCGCGCCCATCGCCGCCATCCGCCGCCCCTGCACGGGCGAGGACCGCCCGGTGCCCCGCTGATCCAGCAGCAGCACGCGATAGCGCCCCACCGCCTCGGTCAGCCAGACCGGCCCGCCATCCGGGCGCGGGGATTTGCCGCCCGGCCCGCCTTGCAGATAGACCAGCACCGGCAGGTCTGCGGTCTCGCGGCCCGGCGCGGTCACCTCGCGCGCGAACAGGGTGATCGTCTCGCCCTCAGGGCGCGCCCAGTCCAGCGGCACCGCCAAAGCGTGGTCGCGGACGGAAAATCCGGGGATGCGGTAAAAGGTCATGGGGTCTCCGAATGTCAGCGCATGCGCGGGTCGAGTGCTGCATAGATCAGATCGACGATGATATTGCAGACCACGATGAACAGCCCGCCCAGCAGCACCACGCCGATGATGATCGGCCGGTCCTGATTGCGCACCGCCTGCACCGCCAGCGAGCCGACGCCCTGCAACCCATAGACCTGCTCGATCACGATCACCCCGCCCAGCAGCACGGCAATATCGGCGCCCAGCTGCGTGACCAGCGGCATCATCGCCGCGCGCATCCCATGGCGATAGGTCACCGCCCGGTCGCTGAGCCCCTTGGCGCGCGCGGTGCGAATGTAATCCTCGGACAGCACCTGCAACAGCTGGCCGCGCGTCAGCCGCGCATAGATTGCCGCCGTCACCAGCGCCAGCGTCGTCCAGGGCAGCACCAGATGCCAGGCCCAGATCAGCGGATCGTCCAGCAGCGGCTTGTAGCCCGAGGGCGGAAACAGCATGAACCCCGCCTGCCGGGGCAGGAAATACAGCGTATACAGCGCCAGCATCCCCAGCACGAAGGTCGGAAAGGACAGGCCCAGCAGGATGAACACCTGCCCCAGCCGGTCGCGCCACCCGCCCGGATTGCGGGCCGAGGCGATGCCGATCGGCACCCCGATGGCCAGCCAGACCAGCATGCCGCCAAAGACCAGCGACAGGGTGACCGGCACCCGGCGCAGCACGATGTCGGTCACCGGCTGCTGGTTGCGATAGGAAAACCCCAGATCGCCCTGCACCGCGCGGGTAGCAAAGCGCGCATATTGTGTGGTGATCGGCTGATCCAGCCCCAGATTCTCGCGGATCTGCTCCAGCTGCTGGGCGGTGGCCTTTTCGCCGCCGACCACGCGGGCCGGATCGCCGGGCGCGACGAAGAACAGCACGAAGACAAAGACCGACAGGGTGAACAGGACCAGCGCGCCGAATCCCAGCCTGCGCAAGATGAAGGCGATCATGGCTTGGCCTTTCTGCCGGGTTTACGGGTGCGCCGGGCGCTTGGGTCCAGCGCATCGCGCAGCGCGTCGCCAAAGATGTTGAAGGCCAGCGTCGCGCCCAGCAGCGCAAGGCCCGGAAACAGCACCATCCACCAGGCGACCAGATACATGGAATTTGCCGCCCCATCGGCCAGCATTCCCCCCCAGCTGGGCGCGGGCGGCACGATGCCAAGGCCGAGGAAGGACAGCGTCGCCTCGAACACGATCGAGCTGGGGATCATCATCGTGGTATAGATGATGATCGGCACCGACAGGTTGGGCAGGATGTCGCGAAACAGGATCGACAGGTTGCCCGCCCCAAGCGAGCGGCTGGCCTGCACGAAATCGCGCCGCGCCAGCGATGCCGTTTCCGCCCGGATCACCCGGCCGATGGTGGTCCAGGAAAAGAACACGATCACGCAGACCGACAGCGTCAGCGACGGCCCGAAGACCGACACCAGCGCCAGCGCGCACAAAAGGAACGGCACCGACATGACCAGATCCATCAGCCGGCCCAGCACGGTATCGACCCAGCCGCCGAAATAGCCCGCCGTCATGCCGACCAGCACCCCGATGGCCGAGGCCAGCCCCGCCGCCAGCACCCCCACCAGCAGCGACACCCGCGCGCCATAGGCGATGCGCACCAGCACGTCGCGGCCCAGCTGATCGGTGCCCAGCAGGAACTCGGACCCCGGCCCGACCGGCATGCCCACCGGGCTGAGGCCCGTCTCGCGGAACTGGGTGATCGCGTCGCGCCCGATCCAGCCCGCAATCAGCGGCGCGAACACCGCCACCAGCACCAGCAGGATGATGAACAGCAGCGCCAGAACCGCCGCCGGATCGCGCCGCAGCCGCAGCAGGGTCAGTTGCGCCGAGGATCGCTGGATGACCTCGGGCGCTTCGGGGTCGGCGGGGATGGCGGGTTGCATCAGGCGGCCCCTTTCAGAATGGTGACCGCCTCGCCCTCGGGACGGGTCTCGGGGCGCGGCGGGATATGCGAGGCGGCCAGCAATTCGCGGGTGTAATCCTCGCGCGGGTGCTGGAAAATCTGTTCGGCGGGTTCCAGCTCGATGATGCGGCCGCTGTTCATGACCGCGATGCGGTCGCACATATGCCGCACCACCGTCAGGTCATGCGAGATGAACAGATAGGTCAGCCCCAGCCGCGCCTGCAACTCGCGCAAAAGGTTCAGGATCTGCGCCTGTATCGACACGTCCAGCGCCGAGACAGGCTCATCCAGGATCAGCAGATCGGGGTTCAGCGCCAGCGCGCGGGCAATGCCGATCCGCTGGCGCTGCCCGCCCGAGAATTCGGACGGAAAGCGGTTGTAATGCTCGGGGTTCAGGCCGACCAGCTCCATCAGGCGCTGCACCTCGGCCTGCCGCGCGCCGCCACGGGCCAGCCCATGGATGCGGAACGGTTCCGCGATGATCGCCCCCACCCGGCGCCGCGGGTTCAGCGAGCCGTAAGGGTCCTGAAACACCAGCTGCACGCGGCGGCGCATCGCGCGCCACCGGGCCGGGCTCAGATGGCTGGCATCCTGCCCGTCGAACAGGACCTGCCCGCCGCTGATCGGTGTCAGCCCGGCAATCGCACGCGCCAGCGTCGATTTCCCGCAACCGGATTCGCCCACCAGCCCCAGTGTTTCACCCCGCGCGACGGTCACGTCGATGCCCTTCAGCACCTCCAGTTCGCGCCTGCGCCCCAGCCCGCTGCGCGACGCATAGGACAGGCGCAGGCCCTTGACCTGCAGCAAATCCTCGCCCGTTTTCCGCACCGGCACACGCGCGGTCACTGCCGCGACAGGCGGCGCCTCGGGGCGAAAATGGCAAAGGGCCTCGCTGCCATCGGGATAGCGGCGCAGGGGCGGGCGCGTCGTGCGGCACAGATCCACCGCCTGCGCACAGCGCGGCGCAAAGACACAGCCCGAGGGGCGCGCCAGCAGGCTGGGCGGACGTCCGGGGATCGAGGTCAGATCCTCGCCCGCCGTCGCCGCCGCGGGCGAGGACCGCAGCAGCCCGAACGTATAGGGATGGGCGGGCTGGCGGAACACGGATGCCGCCGGTCCGATCTCCATCCGGTTGCCCGCGTAAAGGATCATCACCTTGTCGGCGACCGAGTTCAGCAGCCCCAGATCATGGGTGATCATCACCACGGTAATGCCCAGCTCGCGCCGCATCTCGTCCAGCAGGGCGATGATCTGCGCCTGCACGGTCACGTCCAGCGCGGTCGTCGGCTCGTCCGCGATCAGCAGCCGGGGGCGCAGCACCAGCGCCATGGCAATCATCACCCGCTGGCGCATCCCGCCCGAGAATTGGTGCGGGTAATCGTCCAGCCGGGCGGTCGCATCATGGATGCCCACCCGCTCCAGCATCGCTGCCGCACGGGCGCGGGCCTCGGTGCGGCTGACCTTTTCATGCAGGTGAATCGTCTCGGTGATCTGCTGGCCGATGGTGTAGAAGGGATGCAGGCTGGACAGCGGGTCCTGAAACACCATCCCGATCTCGCGCCCCCGCAGCGCGCGCAGATCCGGCCCGGACAGGCGCAGCAGGTCGCGGCCCCGAAACAGGCATTCGCCCTCGATCTGCGCGCCGGGCAGCAGCCCGGTCAGCGCCTGCGTCAGCACGCTTTTGCCCGACCCCGATTCCCCGGCGATGCCGAACAGGCTGCCCGCCTCGACGTCGAACGAGATCTTGTTCGCCGCCAGCAGCGTGCCATCCTCGGTCGGGATGCGGATCGAAATATTGCGGGCCTCCAGCAAAGCCATGGCGGGTTCCTTGCGGCGAAAAAGGGAAAACGGCGCCCCCGGACGATGCCGGGGGCGCCGGTCAGGACGCGTGGATCAGCGATCCAGCCAGACGTTCGTCCAGTCGCCATTGGCGCTGAGCGCATAGGGCTGGAAGTTCTGCACCGCCTCGGACCGATAGATCACGTTGCTCTGGCTGACCATCGGCACGATCGGCGCGTCGGCCATCACCGTCTCATCGACCTGCGCCCAGAGGGCCGCGACCTCGGCCGGATCGGTCGCGTTGATCGCCTGCGCGGCCAGCGCATTCGCCGCGTCATTGTTGTAATCGGTATAGTTATAGGTCTGCGGCGTGCCGTCAAAGCTGAACTGCGGCTGGAAGACCGAGCGCGCGGCCCCCCCGGCCCAGTCCGGCGACCACGCCACCGGCGCAATATCCCACGCCCCCGAGGCGGTGTTGTCGCGGTTGGTCAGAAAGCGCGAATAGTAATCGCCCGCCGTCACCGGCTCCAGCTCCAGCGTGATGCCGGCCTTGCGGAAGGATTCCTGCAGGGTCTGCGCAATCGCCGGTTCGTCATTCAGATTGCGGAACGGCATTTTCAGCGTGATCCCGTCAGGGAAGCCCGCCTCGGCCAGCAATTCGCGCGCCTTTTCGGGATCGCCCCGGTCGCCTTCCGAGGGATACAGGTTGAACTCGTGCCAGCCCAGCACGCCCGCGCCGAAAATCCCGTGGTTCGGGGTCGCCACGTAGGGTCCGCCCATCTGCTGGATAATGGCGCCCCGGTCGATGGCATAGTTCAGCGCCTGCCGCACCCGCAGATCAGCCATCGCGCCATCATTGTTGTCGGCGACCGTGTTGATGAAGATAAAGTTCGAGCGCCCCGCCAACATCGCCATCAGCTTGTCATCGCCCTGCGCCTGCAACAGCTGCAGCTGCGCGGGGGGCACGAGGATGTCATACAGCATGTCCGCATCGCCCGACTGCAGCTGCTGGATCGCGCCATCGGCCTGCATGCCCATGACCATCTCGATCCCGTCGACATACGCCTTGCGCAAAGGATCGCTGTCGGGGTTCCAGGACGGGTTCCGCCCAAGCCGCAGGATGCTGTCGGGCACATATTCCGTGACCGTGTATGGCCCCGAGGCGATGAAATTCTCGCGGTATTCCGGCCCGTCGGGCATGTAATCCAGCACCTCGGCGGGCGCGGGGGCCGCCGCCGACAGCGACAGCATATAGACGAAATCGCCCGCAGGCTCGGTCAGGCGGATGATGATCGAGGCGTCGTCGGGCGTCTCGATGCCGGTGATGTCATTGCCCTCGATATAGGCTTTCATCGCCTCGACGGTGGGTTCGACCTCGGCGAATCCGGCGCAGAAACTGTCCATCCCCTCGATCAGCGTCACGAAATAGGTCAGGAAGGGCGTGCCGAGCGCGGGGTTGCACATGCGTTTCACGCCACGCTCGAAATCGGCGGCGACAATGGGGCGGGCGCCGTCCGCCGTATCCCAGGTCACGCCGTCGCGCAGGGTAAAGGCATAGGTCAGCCCGTCATCGGTCGGCTGCGCCACCTCGGTCGCCAGATCGGCCTGCGGGGTGATCCGCTCTTCCTCATCCGTCGAGGCGGTATAGGAAATCAACGAGCGCTGCGTCGCGCGGACGAAATTGTTGGTGGTGACCAGACCCGCGCTGGTCGGATCAAAGCGGTCAATATCGCTCAGCGCCAGAACGCGCAGCGTGCCGCCGGGCGTGCCCTCGGCCATTGCCGCCCCGATCCCGAAGACCAGCGGCGCAGCCGTGCTCAGCATCACGGCGCGCAGTGCAGACCTTAGATGTGTCATATTGCAGACCTCCTGTTGAAGCGTTTTGACGGCAGCTTCCGTCGAACTGTCCCGATCTGTCAATGCAAAATACAAGTTGTCGACGCAATTGGCGATACCGGGCTGCACCTGCCGTTGCCTCAACCGGCAGCAGACGAAGGGTGCGGCGGTCCGTTCTGCGGAAATTTCAGGCAGGATGCCGTCTGGCGACACTCTGGTCCATGCCGCCACGACACAAATCCTGCGACGCGCAGGACGTCGGCGGCAGGCATGGTGCCAGTGCCGCGCGCGCCGCGGACAACCGAAGGGTCGGGCCGCACCCAAACGGCAAATCCTGACATGGCCCATAAGATGGTGAGATGGCATGGACCGATGCGGGACAAATCCGGCCCAAGATGCTAACACCTGCGGACCACCCCTGCCACGAGGCCCGCAATGACGATCACGAAAGAAGACGAACTGGAGGGCCTGAAGGCCATCGGTCGGATCGTCGCCAACACCCTGCAGGGCATGGCCGCGGCGATGGAGCCGGGCATGACGACGCGCGAACTGGATCAGCTGGGCCATCAGTTGCTGGAACGGGACGGCGCCGTGTCGGCCCCCCAAACCACCTATGATTTTCCGGGCGCCACCTGCATCAGCGTCAACGATGAGATCGCGCATGGCATCCCCGGCAACCGCGTGCTGGCGCGGGGGGATCTGGTGAACATCGACGTGTCAGCCTCGCGCGACGGGTATTTCGCCGACACCGGGGCAAGTTTCGGGCTGGGGCCACTGCGCCCCTCGCTGGAACGGCTGTGCCGCGACGGTCGGCAGGCGACGCGGATCGGGATCGCACAGGTCCGCCACGACAGACCGCTGGCCGGGATCGGCACCGCCATCGGCGCCTTCGCGGCGCAGCGGGGCTATACGCTGATCCGCAATCTGGCCAGCCACGGCGTCGGCCGCGCCCTCCATGAAGAGCCCGGAGAGGTTGCGACATGGCCCACCCGTGGCGACCGGCGCCGCATTCATGACGGCCTTGTCCTGACGGTCGAGCCGTTCCTGTCCCGCGGCGGCAGGTGGGCCGAAACCACCGATGGCGACGACTGGACGCTCTACAGTTCTCCGCAGGCGCCGGTTGTCCAGTATGAACATACCGTCGTGGCGACGCGCGGGAAGGCGATTGTTGTCACCCTGCCCGGGTGACGAACGGCGATCACCAGGTAAGACGCGCGACTGAAGACCCGCCCGCAGACACTCGGTCAGGCTCGCCCCGATATGTCAGTCATCAACGCGGCCGGTTGCCAGATGTGGCCTTGGCCGACAGTATCACGCCAACCGCGCAACAGAGAGATCCCATTGCCGATACGCCAGAAGGTCCGCGACGCATTCAGAGATCAGGGGCTTGCCTGCGAAAGGCTCGGCTCGGCGTTCATGGGCCGGCTGATGCCGCTTATCGGGCAGCGGCTTGCCGCCGACACAACGGTCGGCGCGCGGTGCCTCGCATGGCAGGGCGACGTCGGCCCCTCCGGGCAATCGGTGCCGCTGCGGCTTGCGGGCGCGCTGCATGGTCTTGTGCTGGACGGCAGCGCGCCCGGCCTGATCGCGGTGTATCCACCCCATGTCGCAGGCGATGACGAACTCTGGGCCGCGGTCGAGGATGCGCTGCGGGCTCATGAGGGGCGCATTCTGGACTGGCTCAACCGTGCGCCGCAGACAAACGAGGTGCGCCGGGCCGCGGCGGTGATCGCCGGGATCTGGTGGGCCCTGCGAGAGGTCGGCGACCGGCCAGTGGTGCTGTCCGAGCTGGGCGCCAGCGCTGGCCTGAACCTCGCAATGGATCGCTTTTCGGTGGCCCTGGACGGTGCCATCCACGGACCGGCGGATGCGGTCGTTGCGCTGGCGCCCGAATGGCGCGGCCGTGAACGCCCCGATCCACGACCCATTGCCGTGGCCAACCGCAGCGGCGTGGACCTTGCGCCGCTGAACATCGCCGATGGAACGGACGCATTGCGCCTGCTGGCCTATCTCTGGCCAGATCAACCCCAACGGCTTGCCCGCACCCGCGCCGCGATCGCAGTTACCCTTACGCCGCCAGACGCTGATGATGCGGCGCCCTGGCTTGCACGACGCCTCGCTGAACCTCAGGCCGGCGCCCTGCATGTGGTGTATACGACCATTGCGGCGCAATATTTCCCCGAGGCGACGCTCGCGGCCATTGCCGATCACCTGCGGCACGCTGGGGCGGGCGCGGGCGCGAACCTTCTGCACCTCGCGATGGAGGCCGACGATCGCACGCCCGGCGCGGGCCTGACGGCCACACTCTGGACCGGGGGAACCCCGAAACAGGTCCGGCTTGGTCGCGCGCATTTTCATGGCGACTGGATCGACTGGTCGCCCGAACCGGCAGAGACGCCACTTTACCCGCTCGTGGCGCGCTGAAAAATCGCGTCGATCCTCTCTGGCCCGATGACGGCTTCGGAATCGGTTGATCGGGTTGCGGCGCAGCATCGGGCTGACGCCTTCTGGTCAGCGCAGCCCCGTCCGTCGGGGGGGATTGCCGGGCCGACTGTCTCATCCCACCCGCAAGACGCCGTGGGCCCTGGCTGCGCGACATCATTCCTCGTAGGGCCGGATGAGGCCATCATCGCGCAGAAACAGCACGCAAGGGCCTGACGAGGCGCGGGGGTCGTAGGAAAATCCAAGGCGATCCATCGCCGCGAAAATTTTCCGAACGCCCGCCAGCCCGTAAAGATGGTCGTGCAGCTCCAGGAAAACGCGGTCTACGCCATCAAGGCGCGCATGTGACAGCAACTCGCGCTCTGCCCCCTCGATATCCATGACGAGGACATTCACTGATTCTTTCGCGATAAAATCATCTACATTCGATGACTTCAGGGGAATGGTCGTCAGATAAGATCCCTGTTCTTCGATCATGGACGACATCCAGAAATCAGGGCGCACGTAAAATACGTGATCCCCGGCCTGGCCAGCAGTCAGGAGCCCCTGCTCCAGCACGACATTCTGAATATCGTTCGCCTCCAGAACACGTCGCGCCAGGGCGATCACCGCTGGATTGGCATCAAAGGACCAGATGCGCACCCCGGGCGTTTTTGCCATGATCGTCGTGATAATGCCCAACCCGGTCCCAAGTTCAAGAACCCGATCGCCTGACCGGAGAAGCGATCGGACACTCCTCGCCTCCTTGGCTTCGTATTCTCCGCTTCGTAACGAACGCCAGATAACTGCCGAGACGTCCATTTCCGTGATCGGAACCAGAATATCGTGCAGCACAATCTGATCACAAAACGCCCTGTATGGCACCGAAGTCGTCATAATGCTTTTCCAAGTTGAAGTGCGATGCTGCGCAGATACCCAAGTTGCGACCCTGAAACAGGCCGACCAAAAAGAAAGCCCTGAGCTGCATCACAATGCAGCTGCCGCACGATTTCATACTCATCGGCGGTCTCGATGCCTTCGATGATGACCTCCTTCTTCAGCAGGCTACCCAGATCGCTGACCACCTTCAGAAACTCGCGGGCTTCCAGATCCGACGCAATATCGCGTACAAAGCTCCTGTCCAGCTTTATCGTGTCAAAGGGCATGCCCCGCAGCCGTGCCAGCGATGAGTAACCTTTGCCAAAATCGTCAATGGCGACCGACACGCCCAGACGCCTCAGATCGCTCAGGACCTGAACAAGGTCGTCCTTTTCTTCCAACAAAGCAGATTCGGTCACCTCAACCTCGAGCCGCTTCGGATCAAGCCCCGAGTGCGCCAGAATATCCTCGACAACTTCAATGAAGTTTGGAGCCTGAAGCTGAACAGGGGAGACGTTTACCGCCAGCTTCGTAGGCTTTTCCCATGTGCAGGCTTCTTTACAGGCTTTCGTCAGGACCAGTATCCCAAGTTCATGGATGGCGCCGATTTCCTCGGCGACGGGTATGAATTCCGCCGGAGAGATCGTCCCACGCTCGGGATGGATCCACCGGGCAAGTGCTTCCATGCCCCTTATCTCGCGCGTCTGTACGTCCACCTGCATCTGGTAATGCACATCAATCGCGCCCGCATGGATAGCAAGAAGAAGGTCATATTCAAGGACCTTCCGGTCGTTGAATTCCACTCCCATGAATTCTTCAAAAACACAGACGCGATCCTGATCGGACGCTTTCGCCCGATAAAGGGCAATGTCCGCACACTTGAACAAGGATTGCGCATTTATTCCAGGAGAGCAGTTTTCAGTCGCGGCCACCCCGACAGAACATCCAATTCTGACATGCCGTCCGGCAATCTGATATGGTGCAACAATAGTTTCTGCAAGTTTCTTCGCATATTCAGCAACTTCTTCGGACAACTTGCCGTAGAGCAAGCACGCGAATTCGTCACCACCCAGCCGACAGAACATATGCGGCTTGTCGCTGAATCCTCTCAGGCGGTCACTCACCTGACGAAGCACCATATCGCCGACATCATGCCCCAAGGTATCATTGACGCTTTTGAAATCATCAAGGTCGATCAGAAGCAGGCTTATTTCACCCCGTCGAATGTCCGGGTTGGCTATTCCGTCTTCCAGTTGCTTCCACAGCAATGTGCGATTGGGCAGTGCGGTAAGCGGATCGTGGTGTGCGGCATATTCAAGGCGCTGATTCTTGTCGCGAAGCTCCGCCCCTGCCGCGATCAGGCTTTCATTCAGAATCTGGCTTTGCCCCTGCGCATACCGAAGCAGTCGATTTTGTCGCAACAGTATGACGAGAAGTCCGAACCAGCATAAAATCAGAAATGCAACGACGATACCAAAACTACGGTTCAGCGACTGCAGGTTGATCAGATTTTCTTCAATCGTCGACCAGCTCTGCTGTACCGCCTGGGACGACAGATTTGTAAGCGGACCGATCAACGAATTCAGACGAACAAGCCCCTGGCGCAGCTGCTCTCTGTTCTCGTCCACCAGTGCCTGATCGAGATAAGAGATAAGAACTGTCAGTTCCTCAAGGGTTTCGGCCCGGAATGGAACAGCTTCCAGGAACGATCTCAATGTGCCTTCTTCAAGGGAAGCGAGGCGACTTATCACAATATCAAGACGAAGGCCTATATCAGATTCGGCTACAGGACGCTCTTCCGTGAGGGTAACGGCTATTTCGCCCTCCATCCGAAGAACTTCCTGCACGGTCTGGCTGATCGCCCACGCGTCATTATGGTGGACGACACGCCGCAATACTCCGTGACGCGCATTAACTGTTGTCAGAAGATAGATCGTCGCTACAGCAAACAATGCGACCAAAACATACAGTGCGCGCTGCAAGAAGCTACCTGATGACAAGGCGCGCTACCTGCCATGCCGATCGGGAAAAGTAGGTCTGGCTGTTCATCTCGTCAGAGCTGTCATACGGGTAGATAACGAAGACCGGCCCCTTTTCACGGACGCTCATATTCTCGCCGTTCATTTTGATCGCAAGGATCACACCGGTATCGACGGCGTCGGATGCGGGAATTTCGACTTCGTAGTCGTTCAACGCCACTGCTGTAATGCTCTCACCCTGCGCGCCCACAAGCTGCAAAAGGTCGCCCAGAGGCACGCCCGAGAAAGTGACGCGCCCATCATGCCACGGCGTGGCCGTAATGACATCAACCAGCCCGATATTCTCAAGCATTTCACGATCGAACTGCGCCGTCTCGCCGGCGTTCATATTCTCGATACTGCCCGAAACGGTTAAGATAATGTCGCCGGTTGGAACCGGAATTTCATCGGCACCAGCCGTTCCGGAAACCAGGCAGACAGCAACAGCTGCGCAAAGGAATTTGAGGGCTTGCATCTTGATCCGGCTCCATACGTAATTCGCTGACACAGCCAAGGCGATGCTGTCCGTTTCAAGCGCGCGTCCCGGCTTGTGCGAAGGCGCTCAACCACAGCTTGCAGGCAAGGGTCCCACATCTCCTAACCTATCGGCATAGATTTGTTTATACAAATTTTCTTTTCACAACAGACAACATTCATGTCTTTGATTTCGAACATGAACGCGACGACTTGGCTCTTGCGGGCGCGGCAGGCAGCGCCGGTGGCAAGTCGTTCGTGCAGGCATCAGCGACCGGGATTCCGGCCTTGGCGTCCAGCGGAGGGGGGGTGCGGGGTTCGCCATGATCGCCCGATGCAAAAAGTCGGCATCAAAGCAGGGCGCGCTCTTCCGGAAAGCTCGGGCCCACGTTTCATATCGGGCCCCGATTGCAGTCCGCGTTCCTGAACGATCAGCCGACTCCCGTCAGCCGCACGCGCAGCAGAAATGGCCGGTCATCCGATCAGATGCAGACCGACAATAATGAACGTGGCCAGCAACAATGTCTGGGCAATGATAACAACCACCGCGCCGCCGCCGACGTCCAGCATACGGATCAGCGATGTCTTGATACCGACCGCTGCAATCGCGACAAGCAGGGCCCAACGGCTGAGATTCCCGGCGATCGTCGACACGCCGGAGGGGATCATGCCAAGCGAATTGATCAGCGCAAGCACAAGAAATCCAACGACAAAGGACGGCAGGAGTGGCGGCCGCGCTGCATTCGGATCAAGATCCGCCAGTCCCCCGAGCCTGATCACGACTGAAAAGATCAGAACGACCGGCGCAAGCATCGACACCCTGATCAGTTTCACGAGGGTGGCCCTCTCGCCGACCTCGGGGCTGATTGAAAAGCCGGCGCCCACAACTTGTGCGACATCGTGGATGGTACCGCCCAAAAAGACGGCGGACTGGAGCGGGCTGAGCCCCAGTGCGACGGACAGGGGCGGGTAGATGACCATGGCGATCGTCGACAGGATTGTGACCGACAGGACGGTGAATGCCAGGTTTCGTTCGGATTTTTCGGTGCGCGGCAGCACCGCCGCGATCGCCATGGCGGCTGAGGCGCCGCAGATGGCGACCGACCCGCCGGTCAGCAGCGCCAGTCTCCAGCCGCGACCGAACAGCCGCGCGACGAGCAGCGCGAACAGGATGGTCACGACCACCCCGGCAATCACCAGCGCAATGAGCGGCCCACCCAGATCCGCCAGCATCTGGACGGAGATCCGGGCGCCCAACAGCGCCACGCCAATCTGCAGCACGGTCCTGGCCGAGAACTCGACCCCTGCCACCGTCCGGGTCTCTGGTTCGGCCAGAAAGTTGAGCGCCAGACCCAGCAGCAGCGCCATCAGCATCGCAGGCGCCCCGTAATGCTCGGCGAGGAACTGCGCCGTCACGGCGACAAGCACAGACACGGCGACACCGGGAAACAGGGCTTTGATCCTTGCACGATCCGGGCGCAGGACAGGGGATTTCTGCGTCATCTCAGGACCTCGGCACGCGACCCAGGTCGGCGGTGTCGACGCACGGCATTTCCGTGCAGGCGGTCAGATCCTTGGCGACGCCGACGCCGACATTGTCCTCGTGATCGTGGACAGGAAGTCGTGGAATGCTCACTGGCCGCTCCCTTTCGCAGATGACTGGAACTCCTTGGTACAGCGATAACATATATATTAAGTCTTATACAAGATTATTTATACATCCATTGCTTGACCCTGATGGCGGGTGCTAATGTTCCGGGAAAAGGGACACCGGGATGGCTCCGCCGCTTTATCAGACCGTCATCGACTCGATCATCGCGCGAATCGCTGCGGGGGACCTGCTCCCCGGCGGCATGCTGCCAAGCGAGACGCAGCTGGCCCAGGACAGCGGCGTGTCACAAGGAACCGCGCGCAAGGCGCTGATGATGTTGGAACAACATGGCATTCTGCGGCGCGAACAGGGGCGCGGCACCTTTGTCACGGCCCGCACCCCCGCGGCCTCGCTGTTCCATTTTTTCCGCCTGCGCCCCGAAGATGGCAAGGTCGTGCAGCCCGAGGTGACGGAAGAACGGATCCGCCAGCGCCCCGCCACGGCGCCGGAACGTCAGACCCTGCACGGAGCCCCCGACACCGTCATCGAGATCCGTCGGCTGCGCAGTCTGCTGGGCAAGCCCGCCGTGATCGAGACATCGGTGATCCCCGCCGATCTTTTCCCGGGACTCGCGCGGCGCAGTCCTTTGCCCGGTGCCCTCTATGTGCTGTATCAGCAGGCGTACGGCCTGATCGTTCTGCACGCGGACGAGGCGATCACAGCCGTCGCGGCACAGGGGCAGGATGCCACAGACCTGGGCGTCGCTCAGGGCACACCGGTCCTGCGCGTGGAACGGCGTGCCCAGGATATTCTGGGCCGGCTGATCGAACGTCGGCTCAGCCTCTGCCTGACCAACGGTCTCAGCTATATGGTCCGGCTGGACTAGGGCTTGTTGAGTATCAGGATTCCCAAGTGTTCTGATTTCTGATTCAAACTTCCCAAATAGGAGGTTTGGATGCCGGTTGACCGCTACATCATCACGGATCGCCAGTGGGCGAAG
>NZ_JBKBVD010000058.1:0-18477 GCF_046289755.1 Paracoccus sp. (in: a-proteobacteria)
AGCTGCTGGGTGATCCCGATCGCCGCGAGGCGCTGGCCGACAGCGGGCCGGGCCGGGCGCGCGCCTATGATGTCGCCGCGTTTGCGCAGGGCTGGGGCAGGCTGCTGGACGAGGTCGCCGCGCGCCGGGGCTGATGTCGCCGGCCACACGCTATCCGCCGCAGTAACGTGCCGCTTTCTTGCATAGGTTGTTCCCTGCGGAACATCGGGCGCTGCGTATTCCGGGCTAATTGTCGCAGGCAGGCGACAGGGTGGCCCGTACGGACCACCCCACCCGCCTGCTGTTTTTGCGTCTATCGCAAGTGTCACCAGTTGCCTTGTTGGACGGCTGCCCCGCTTTGGGGTGGTCGTCCGTTTTGATCTGGCGGGGTCCGGTCCGGCTCAGGCCGGGGGGATGTCGCCATCGGCCATGCCCGACAGCCGCTCGACATTGCAGATCAGCGTCGTGCCCTCGCGCCGGACGGCCCCGGTTGCGGCCAGCGCCTGAAAGGCCAGACTGATCTTCGGCCGCGAGGCGCCGAGGATCGCCGCAATCTCGGACTGGCTGAGGCCGAGGTCAAGGCGCCGCTCGCGCCCCTCACCCGGCGCCTGCACCACCGCATAAAGCAGAAAGCGCACCAGCCGCGCCTGCAGATCATAGAGCGCGATGGACTCCATCTGAAAATTCGTCCGGCGCAGATGTCGCGCCAGATGCCGCGCCATGGCCAGCCCGACCTCTGGCCTGCGCCGGGCCACAGCCTCGAACCGGGCGCGCGGCAGGATCAGGCAGCGGGTCTCTTGCATGGCAGTGGCGTCCGCCGAACGCGGATGACCGTCCAGAAGCGCCATTTCGCCCAGAATCTCGCCGGGTCCGAGGGTCGTCAGCACGATCTCGCGGCCCTCGGCATTGGACAGCGACAGCCTGATCCGACCGCCCGTGACCGCCAGCAGATGATCGCCCGCATCCCCGCGCGAAAAGATCAGCGTCCCGGCAGGCCAGTGCGCCATGTGCAGGCCCGCCGCCAGATCGGCCAGACTGTCCGCGCCCAGATCGCAGAACAGACGGCAGGCACGCAACGCGGGGGCATGCGCGGCCTCGGGCCCGGATGCATCGGTTGCGCCGGGGCCGGTCATGCCCGCGTGCCGCCTGCACGGGTTTGTGCACCGCGCCGCCGCCGGATGTCTCTGGGTGTTCCGCAAGGAACAGACAGCGGCAGGCCATCCGGCGATCCTGATCCCGGCGACGAGACCCCGTCCCCCGAGGAGGAGCGACCCAGATGATGACCAGCACGCCCACAACCCGCCCGATGGCTGACACCGACAGCCCGGCAATGCCCGCGTTTCTTGCCAGCCTGATCACGGCGGTGCGGTCCCGGTTGCGCCCCGCACCTGTCACGGCCCAGGCCGATCTCGAGCGGCTGGCCGAACTGTCGCCGCATCTTCTGGACGACATCGGCGTCGATGCCGGAACGCTGCGGCCGGTCGAGGTCGCGGACCGCACCGGGGATTCGCCGATCCTGTCCGACATTGCGGCAATCCTCGCCGCGCGACAGATCCCGGGCGACCGCTGGCCCGCGATCCTGCGCGACCATCCGGCAGCCGCTCACAACACCGCCACCTCGACCGGCGCCTCGACGCCCTTCAGCGTTTCGGTCCGGCGCGCGCCTTCCGGCATCGGTGCGCCTGCTGCGGCATAGGTCGCGGCGCTGACCAGCACCTCGCCCGGCGCGGCAGCGGCGGCCAGACGGGCCATCACATTGACCTCCAGCCCGAAGGCGCTGATCCCCTCAAGGCGCCCCCCGGCCCCCGACACCGTGCCGATAAAGATCTCGCCGGTATGGACCGCGACCCCGATCGGCGCGCCCTTGCCCTCGCCGCGCGTGGCGATCATCTGGCGGGCCAGACCTGCGGCCCGCAACGCCTTTTCGGCATGGGCCTCGCCGACAAATCCCGGCGGCCAGACCGCAAAGACCGAGTCGCCCTGAAACTCCAGCAAAAAGCCGTCGGTCCGGTCCAGAACCTGCGCCACCTCGTCGCGCATCGCGATGACCATATTGGCGTAGTCGCGGGCCGAAAGCCGGCCCGACAATTCGACCGAGCCGCGGATGTCGACCATCATCATCGACATCGGCACCTCGGCCCCGCCGGGGAACGCATCCAGAAACCCGTCGCAGGCGGTGCAGTATTGCGGGTTGCGCTCGGATGCGGTCAATCCGCGCCTGCGCATCAGCCAGCCGCCGATGCCGCCAAAGGGCGCCTCGCACAGCTTGCAGCGCGGGTTGCCGGGCAACCGCTGATAACGTCGCTGTTTTCCCACCAGCACCGGATGTCCCTTGGCAAAAACCGTGTGCCACAATTCCTCGTTGCCGTCCTGTCTTGTCAATGTCGACATGATCTGACCTCTGCTTTCCGAACGCCGCCAAACTCAGGTTTCAGTGTTGAGCACCATCGCCGCCGGGGTCGGGCTGACCTCAAGGCAGACCTGATCGGGGCGCAATGCATCAGGGCTGCTGATCACAGCGGTGCCATAGAGATACGTCTCGCCCGGCATGACGGTCAATGCGGGCTGGATGCCGCGATACAGCAGCTGCAACGGCTGATCGGGCGGAATCGGGTTGGTGCCGGGGACAGTTTGCCCGCCGCCCTCCTTGTGACGCAGGCGGATACCGGGCGCGGACAGCGCCATCCCCGCCTCGAACTGGGCATCGTCCAGATCCGGCGGGCGCTGCCGCAGGCTCAGCACATGGTCATAATCGGGCCCAAAGGACAGCCCCTCGAACCGGCCCGAGTGCTGATAGGCCGATTGCAGGTTGGTCATATGCGCCTCATTGCCCCGGCCCCACAGCAGATAGGTGGCAAAGTCGGGCGGGGCGTGGTGATGGACAAAGGGGCGGAACATCACGATCCGGCCCAGTTCGACCGAGAAATCCGTCAGCAGCGGGCGCACGCGGTCGGCGCTCCATGGATAGAAATGCGGGTCTTCCTCGGCCTTGTGACTGAAGGGCGGCAGGCCCTGAAAGATCTGCGCGCGATACGAGGTCCGGCGCCCCGAGGCCAGATCGGGGATGGTGAACGGGTCCGCCGCATCATTCGACAGCACGAACCAGTCGCGGGGATGGCGGCGGCGGTGACCGTCCAGCGCAGCGGCAATGGCGGGGGGAAAGCGGACCTCGAAGATCAGCTGGTACTTATGCTCTTCCATGTAGAACTGCGTCATGTGGACGGCAAAGACGGTCTTGTGCCCGACCAGCGTCATCGCGTGCTGATGGGGATGGTTGCGGATGCGCGGGCGCATCATCAGGTCATGGTCCATCCCCTCATGGCCATCATCGCTTCCGCAATGCCCCCTGTGTTCCTTCATCGTCTCATCCGCCATCATGGCCCCTCTTTGGTGTGTTGCCCGGCCCTGTCCATCATGCCGGGGCGATCCCGTGGCGTGCCATCACAGCCTGGGCCGCGCTGCTGGCGGTATCCGACAGCACGTCGCGCAGCGTTTTCAGCACATCCCCGCCCCCGGCCTCGCTGAGCCACGGGTTCTGGGTGGTGGAAATCAGAAAGCTCATCGCCAGCCCGGCCTGCGGCTGCACGCCCGCGCGCGCGGCGAAATCATCGACAAATCCCTGCCCGTATGTCTGCGGGTCAAACTCGGACGAGGTGATGAACATCGGTGTGACCGGCACGGTCCCGCCATTGAAGGACTGCAGGCTGAGGCGGCGATAGATCAGGTCGTTCATCTCGTTCATCAGCACCGGGTCACGGTTCGGCCCGCCGGCCTGCACAAAGTTGAACGCATAGGCCGCGATGGTCAGGTCCGGCCCCATGTCGCGGAACAGCGCATAAAGGTCGGCATCCTCGCGCAGCGCGTCGACCAGATCGGCATCGGCCAGCGGCAGGATGTCGTTGCGGATGCGGTGCTTCTGCGCGGCGATGTCGCTGGCGGTGGCACCGGGGGTGGCCTCGGCGGGCAGGCGCTGGAACGGGGTGAGGGTAAAATCCGGCCCCTCAAGACAGACCAGCATCGCGAAAAAGCGCTTGGCGTTGAACAGGCAGCGCGCCAGCAGATCGCCATAGCCCGACCGGTCGGTGCGGATGACCCGATGCGACAGATAGACAGAGGCCGCCGCCGCGCCGGGTTTCGACCCCTCGATCCCGTAGACGCCCACGGTCGGATCGACGCCGCCGTGAAACACGACCGGCGCCGTGAACGACACCATGTCCCGCATCGCGCCGTTGCGATAGCACAGCGCGCCCGCCGGATAGGGGGCAAAGCCGGATTTGTGCGGATCGACCGTGATCGTGTCCGCGCCCGGCAGCGCGCGCATCTGCTGCCGCACATAGGGGCTGAGCATCAGGCCGGGGCTGTCCTTGCCGTCGCCCAGAAGCAGCGCACGCCGCGCGTCATCCGCCGGTTCGGGGACATGTCCGGCGCCATGATGCCCATGCGGCGCGCGCAGCATCGAGGCGAAATACCCGCCCCAGGCGCCATCCGCATGGACGCTGAACTCCATCCCCATGGCGCGGTATTCGTCGCGGATGGCCAGAATATCCGCCAGCGGATCGACGGCGCTTTCTTCGGTCGACCCCAGCACCGCCGTCACCTGCATGACCGGCTGCTGCGCATCCAGACAGGTATCCAGCACCGCACGCAGCGCGACCATATCCATCCGCCCCGACAGATCGACCCGGATCATGCGCAGCGCCTCGCGCCCCAGCCCGATCAGCGACATGCCCTTGGGCCATGAATAATGCGCCGTCGCCGGGGCCAGCAGGACAGGCGGGTCCATGTCGGGCAGGTGCCGCCGGTGAAATGCGACCAGCCCGACGGACTGCACCGAATGACGCGCCAGCGCCGCCTCGATCACCTGCGGCGGGATGCCCGACACCGCCGACACGCGCGGCGCCAGGCCGATCACCTCGTCCAGCGGCAGGTTCATCACCTGCCAGGGCGTCAGGTCCAGAAGCCGGGCGCGCCCGCCGCCCGGCAGTTGCACCGAGACCGCGCGGGCGGGCGCCAGATCAGGCTCGGCCCTGAGGGCTGCGGCCATCGCGGGCGCGAAATACTTGAGGTTGCGCGCCGCCCACAGGCTTTCGGCATTCGCCACCGATCCGTCGCAGGTGATATGCCCCCAGGGCGTGACCGCGCCTTCGGACTGCTGGGCGGCAGAGGGCTGGGGATAGCCCAGCATCCGGCACAGGTCGCGGCCCACCTCGATCTCGAACAGGGTGGTGGCGGGGCTGGCCTCGGCCGCGACATTGTTCTGGTTATAGGGCAGCGCGGCGATATAGCCCAACAGCGCGGGCATCGTCTGATCCCAGTACATATGCGACAGGTTGCGATGGCTGGCCAGCGGCACCGAGCCGCGCAGATAGCCCAGCATCTCGTCCAGCCGGTCGGTCAGGAACTGCTCGGAGGCGGCAAGGCGGCCGGACCCGTCATCGCGATGGGTCGGGGGATCGCCCGGCATGTAATCGCGGCGAAACGCCATGTGCGCCGCCAGTGCCCGGTCGACCAGCCGCATGAACAGATCGCCATTCTCGGCGCGCGGGCCGATGAACCACATCTCGGGCGTGCGGTCGCCCGTGCGGTCCAGCCCCAGCTGGTCTTGCGTCTGGATCTGTGTCAGCGACGACAGCAGGGGGCGAATGCGTCGCCGTCGCTCCATGGGTCAGCTCCTGCGTCGTTTCCGGTCCTCATCCGGCGACAACATAGCAGATATCCCCCTGATTGGTATCAAATCTTTACCACGCTTTCAGCCGCGACGGTCCGCGTCGCCGGCCGTGTCCGGCGGGCTGCCCGGTTCGATTTTTGCGGGGTTCATCTGGTCGAATTCGTCGGGCGAATGGGTCGTGCCGTGGTGTTCGCCCTGCCCGTTCCGGCGCTGTGGTTGCGGGGATTCGGGGTCGGGCCTGTCATCGGTGCCGGGGGTCATTGCCGCTTTCTCCTGCTGCCTTGGGGTGGTGCAACCGGCAGAAAGGCGGTTTGTTCCGGCAACCGGGCGGGCTCAGACGGCGCCCAGCCCGCGCAGAACATGCTCGATGGCCTCGACGGCCATGGCGTGATCATCCGCCTGTGGCAGGCCCGATACGGTCACAGCCGCGATGACGCGCCCGTTGCGCAGACGCACCGGGACGCTGCCACCATGAGCGGCGAAATCAGCGGCAGGCAGTCCCTGATCGGCGCCGACGGTTTCCACGCCCTTTTGCTTGTATTTCAGCCCGACGGCATAGGATGAGCGGTGGCAGCGCAGTGTCACATTCGACTTGCGCCGCGCCCATTCGTCATTCTCGGGGGCAGATCCCGGCAGGGCGGCGTGGAACAGGGTCGCATCCGGGGTCCGGATGTTGATGACAACGGGCAAGGCGCCGTCGCGCGCCTTGTCCACCAGCGCCTGCCCGATCGACCAGGCCACGTTCTCGTCGAAATGAGGGAAAGTCAGCCGCTCTTCGCTGTCGGCAATCCGGGCCAGAATGTCTTGATGCGTCATCGGGGTCCTGCCCTTGTCAGAGATGAGGATGTTGTATCAAGGCCGGGCGCAGCAGCAAGGGCGCCCGGGCCCTTCCGCGCAGGAACGGCCTGGTGCTGCGGGCATCAGGCATCGGAATGCGCTGTGGGATGCGGCCCCTCGCCCTCCAGCAGGGCGGCGGCCAGGCGTGCGTTCGTGCGGTCCTGATCATAGACGGCGCAGGCATGGCGCCGGGCCGCGCGTGAAAAGGCCGCGAAGGTGGCCGGGTCGCTCAGCCGGTCCAGCGCGTCGGACCACTGCGCCGGATCGTTGCCGGGCAGCAGAAAACCCGTCTCGCCGTCGATGATGGCGCCCCGGATTGCGGGCCGGTCCAGAACAAGGCAGGGCAGACCGCTGGCCTGTGCCTCCATCAAAGCGGCGGGCAGGCCCTCGTGATATTCGGACGGAAAGACCAGCACCGAGGCATTGCGATAGAATGCGGCCATATCGCTGACCGGGCCGCATGTCTCGATCAGACCCCCGGCGGTCCAGCCCCGCACGTCATCCGCCGTGATCCCGCCATGCGCCGAGGGGATGCCCGCAATGGCCAGCCGCCAGTCCCTGCCCTGACGTTTCAGATGAAGCGCAAGATCCAGAAACAGCCCGATGCCCTTTTCCGGCACCAGCCGCCCGACAAAGATCAGCCGCCGATGGGCCAGCGGGTCGGAGGCGGGGTGAAACAGCGCGGTATCGGTGCCGATGCCCGGCAGCATCAGCGCATCCGTCCGGTCGGGATGCACCTTCTGGATCAGCGCCAGATCGCGGGGATTGAGCAGCACCCACCGGTCGACGGTCCGGGTCAGCCGCCGGAATACCCGCCGTTTCGCGCCGCCCTCCGGGTGCAGAAGAAAGGACAGCGCAGTGCCCAGCCCCTCCATCAGCGCCACGATGCGCGGCCGCCGCCCGGTCAGCCGCAGCGCGAGACGCACGATCACCGGGGCCAGCACAATCGGCTTTGCGTTGAAACAGCACACAATCCCGGGGCGCGTCTGCCGGATCAGCCGGAACAGCCGCCGCATCGGCGCCAGATCGCCCGGCCCCGGCGGCGTTGCGTGATCGCCGCCCAGATCGACCCAACGGACCCCCGGCATCTGAAAGCGGGCAAAGATGCCGTTCTCGCGGTCGCCCCAATAGGCGCAGATCACCTGACAGCCGTGCTGGCGGACCAGCCTCTCGATCAACGCCCGGCGAAAGCGGCAAAAGGGCATGAGGCTGCCGCCCACGAACAGCACCACCCTCTGCGTTTCCTTCGACATTGATCTGTCCTTCCCCGCGCGCGTTTGCTAACGCTCCGCAAAATTTTACGGGGCGCGCTCCTTTTGCAGATACCTACGCGAATGCGGCAAACCGCTACAACACCGGGCATGAGGCGCGCGCCCGAAAACGTGGACATGCCCGCCGAACCCCGGATCTATATCGCCTATCACGACCGGCGCCCCGTTCTGACCGGAGCGCATCTTTGCCCCGTTCAGGTTGGCCGGGCGATGGCAGGGTTCACGCTGCCCGGCGCGCAGGGGGACGAGACGGGCGACAATATCTCGGCGCTGAATCCCGAATATTGCGAGCTGACGGCCCATTACTGGGCGTGGAAGAACGACACCGGCACAGGGCCCGTGGGGCTGATGCATTATCGCCGGTTGTTCGACCTGTCGGGGCGGCTGAACCCGCGCGGGCATCCCGAACGCTATGTGCTTGACTTCGATCCCCGGTCCTATGCCCGTGACGTGGCGCAGTATTTCGCCTCGACCGAGGCGGCGGGCATGGACCTGATCGTGCCGCGCCCGGCGCGTCTGCTGCGGCCCATCCTGCGCCAGTACCGGCGCCATCACCGCATCGGCGACTTTACCACCATGCGCGATGTCATCGCCGAGCGGCATCCCGGCTTTCTGCCCGATATCGACCGCATCCTGCACGGGCGCCGGTTCATCATGGGCAATATGTTCATCATGTCCCGGCGGGTTCTGGATCACTACAGCCGGATGATGTTCGACATCCTGCACGAGACCAGCATCCGCCTGGCCGACAGCCCGCAGCGCCCAAGCGGCTATCAGCGGCGCTATCTGGGCTTTCTGTCCGAGCGGATCATGACCGCCTATGTGCTGGGCAACCACCTGCCCGAAGCCTTTCCCGACCTGCGCATGGCCTATCGCGGAATCGCCAATATCGACGCGGGCATCCCCCGGCAGGCCGGACCGCTGCGCCTTGCCCGGTTCTGCCTGCAGCGCCGCCTGACGCTGAGGGATGCGCTGCGCGTGATCCGGGACTGAGCCGTCCCACCGGGCGTGGCGGCTGGACCGGCGGGCCAGCTAGCCGAACAGCTCGCGCACCACGCCTGCGCCCGAAAGCGCCAGCGACTTGTTGCGGAACCGCTTGTCGTCGCTGACATCACGGCCGAACCAGTCCGGCGCCACAAAGGCGGCCGCGTCCTGCAGCGTCGCAAACTCGACCTCGACCGTCAGCAGCGGCGCCAGATCGCCGGCATAGATGTCCAGCTCATAGCGCAACCTGTCGGACAGGTGACCGGTCCAGCGGGTCTTCTCGATCCGCCGGCCCTGCGTTTCCGGCCACAGCTCTTCAAATTGCTGCGGCTCCAGCGTGATCTCGCGTTCCGTGCGGACCACGCCCTCGCCGGTCTTCACCGACAGGACATAGCTTTCATCGGATTGCCGCAGCCGCAGCTCGACCGAGTCGTCGGGTGCGGTCACATAGCCTTGCCGCAGCAGGGATTTGTGTGCCCGCGAAAGGTCAGGCATGACGGAGACAAGAAACTTGCGCTCGATTTCCTGGTCGGTGCTCATCTCGTTTTCCCTTTCACGTCAGCGCCTGCAGCTCTTGAAAGACGTCCTGATAGGCGCGGGATGCCGGGCGCGCGGGGGCGAAGGCCAGAACCGGGGCACGGTGGACGCCCATGCGCTCGACATCGGTGGAAAACGGCACGGCTGCCTGCAGAAACCGCTGGGGATAGACCTCGCGCATCCGGGCCATCGTCTCTTTGTGCAGCGCCTTCTGCCCCTGCACCATCGAGAAAAACCCGACCACATTGCGCTTTTTCGATTTCTTCGTGTCCGTCTGATCTTCGAGAAATTCGATCAGCTGTTCAAACGTCCGCTCGGACAATGTCGTCGGAATGACCGGCACCACAATCATGTCTGCGGCGTCGAACACCGTTTCCGACAGCATCGAGATATTGGGCGGGCAATCCAGAACGATCACATCGTAATCGCTGCCCACCGATTTCAGCGACTTTTTCAGGCGGGACCGGCTGTTTTTCATCCGCGACAGGAACACGTCGAAATCGCGAAAGGTCATATTGGCGGGCAGGATATCAAGATTGTCGTAATCGCTGCCCCGGATCGCCTTGGTGAACCGCTCGACATCCTCGAAAAACGCCTCGTTCTCCAGCTTTTTCGAGGGCTTTACCCGGAAATAGAACCCCGAGGCGCCCTGCGGGTCCAGATCGCACAAAAGGACGCGTTGTCCCGCTTTGGCAAAGGCATAGGCCAGATTGACCGAAGCGGCGGTTTTGCCGACCCCTCCCTTGTTGCTGTAACACGCAATGATTTTCATCTCAGCCCCCCTTGCTGTGAAACAGGTCGCGGAATTTTTCCTGCATGTCCGGGCTGTCGAAATGCGACAGGTTGGACATGACCTTGGCGCGCTCGTCCTTTTGTCGTGCGTGCAGCACGGCAATCAGCGCGCCGATGCTTTGCGCCAGCACCAGATCCTGCGCGCCGGTTTTCGAGGCCGGGCCGGGCATAAAATCCCCAAGCGCCTGCTGCTGCACCGAATAGTCATTGAACAGACCCAGATTGTCCTGAAGTTTCTTCAGCGGTTTCAGAATGGGCCCAAGGCTTTTTGCCGGCAGAAGCGGGGCGAAGAATTCCAGCAGATACCGCAGTTTCTTGCAGATGATCCGCAGTTCATGGACATGTTCGTCGGCAGTATCATCGCCGATGGTGGCGGCCACGGCGCAGACTTTGCGATAGCGTTTCCAGATCAGCTTGCAGGCATAACCAAGCGCCTGCTGGTCTGCCTTGGGCCCCCGGCCCAGATCGCCGTCGGGTCCGAACATCGCCTCCAGTTCGGCAATCGCGGCCAGATATGCGGCGCTGTTCATACGGCGCGCCATCTTGCGGTGCTCGCGCTGACGCTCTTTTTTCATCATCGCGAACATCAGGGACAGTCCGTCATGCAGGCCCTCGGGCAGCATGGCGTAGTAGTGGTCGCGTTCCAGCAGGTAGACGTCCAGATCCCGCAGCCGCCCCGTCGGCGCCATCATGTCGGAAAAGGCCGCCTTCAGCGCGGCGGTCTGCGGTTCGGAATAGACCTCTTTGAACAGGCTGACGACCGACCTGATCCGACGCAACGCCACACGATAGTCGTGCAGGAATTCCGTGTCGTGATCGGCGTTGATCCCGGCCTCATTGCGGCGGGCAACCGCCAGATTGGCAGCGATGATCGCATTGGCGGCGTCAAACGCTGTGCAATCGGGCGTGATCGCCACCTTCGGTTTCGAGGCATAGGGCGAATTGCCGGGGAACATCAGATCCGGCAGATCCGCGATACCGGCCCCGTCCGGCGCCGCAAAGGCCACCAGATGGGACCGCAGCGCCTCCAGCGCGCTGTCATATCCGCGCAACCCCCGCAGCGTTGCAAGGGTCACGGCTGCGCCCCCGCCCGCGGGGTGCAGGGTTGCCAGATCGGCCCGCGCCTGCGTCTTGCCCTCATCATCGGTCAGCACCAGTTGCCGGTGGCTGACCGTCCCGGTGCCAAGGCTCAGCAATGCGCGCAGGGGCGACAGGTGCAGCAGCGCATCCTTGACCGGCCCCGGCGCAAGGTCGGCCACAAACGCGCCACGGCGGCGGGCATCCTGCAAAAGGGTCGCGTCGCCATCATACAGCATCAGGCTGCGGTCCGTCTCGATCAGCATCTGACCGCCACTGCGGACCGCCTGATCGAACGTGTCCAGCACTGCGAAGCTGGCCGTGGACACGGCAGTCGCCTGACCCAGATCCAGCCCCCCGATCCGCGCTCCGAGGTCGTCGTCGGTCAGATCACCTGTCAGAATGAGAAAGTCACCGGCGGAGTTGTTCAACGTTTCTTGCTTTCCGGTCTGCCATATCTGCCGGAACATTCCGGCCGATATGACAGATTTTTATGCACGATGAACCGGGATGTCGAGCCGCTTTGCCCGACCATGCCGGGCTTTGCCGCAGATAAAGCGCTATAGCAGGCTGCCCCTGCGGCCCATCAGCCCCAGCAGGACCAGCGGCAGCGCGGTGGTGATCAGGATGGTGACCAGCGCCATGGCCATGCCAAGCCCCACTGATCCCTGTTCGAACTGGCGCCAGATATAGGTCGAGATGGTGGACACGCCCACCGGCGCCACCACGACCGAGGCGACCAGTTCGCGCGTGGCCACCGCAAAGACCAGCAGCATCGCGGCCAGCAGGCTGGGCATGATCAGCGGCAAGAGGATGCGGCGGAACGCGACGAGGGACGAGGCGCCGGACACCCGCGCCGCCGCCTCTAGGTTGTCGCCGATCTGGTGGAAGGCCGCCGTGGCATAGCGCACCGGCTGCGGCAGCAGGATGCAGCAATAGGCCAGCAACAGGACCAGCGCCGTGTTATAGGGGGTGACGGGCAGCCATGGCTGGTTCCAGGCGAGGATCAGCCCGACCGCCACGACAATCCCCGGCAGGGCATTGGGCAGGATCGTCAGCACGTCCAGCACACCGCGCCCGCGCACCTTTGATTTGACCACGGCATAGGCCGACAGGGCGCCCAGCACGCCGGTCACCAGCGCCGCCGCCACGCCAAGCGACAGGCTGGTCGTCAGCGCCCGCAGTGCCCCGGTCGTATCGCCCAGAATGGCGGTGAAATTCGCAAACCCGAGGTTCGACCATGCCAGCCCCCCCGAGATCGTTTTGGACAGCGCGCTGACCAGAATCGCCAGGATCGGCAGGCCGGTCGCGACAAAGGCCACAAGCGCAAACAGCGCCAGCACCGGCAGTTTCCAGACACCCAGCTCTCGTTTCGTGCTGTCCTGCGGCTTGCCGGTCGTGGCGACATAGGACCGGCGGGTCAGGATCCAGCGTTGCAGCACAAAGGCGCCGAAGGACAGCACCACCAGCACCAGCGACAGGATCGCCGCCCCCGGCAGGTCGATGGGCCAGTCCGACACGCGCAGGTCGATGGCGGTTACCAGCACATCGAACCCGGCACGCCCGCCAAGGGCGGCGGGGGTGCCGTATTCCTCGATCGCCATGGCAAAGACCAGCAGCAGGCTGGCCGCCAGCCCCGGCGTCGACAGCGGCAGCGTGATGCGCCAGAAGGCGCGCGCCGGGTTGGCGCCAAAGACCCGCCCGACATCGGCATAGCGCGAGCCGACCGTCTCGACCGTGCGCGAGACGGCGAAATAGACCACCGGAAAGCAGTTCAGCGTCATTACAAAGACGATGCCGGGGACCGAGAACAGGAACGCCGCCAGATCAAAGCCCAGCAACTGTTCCAGATAGCCGCGCGGTTGCAGCGTCATGATCCAGCCCAGCACGGCGATATAGGGCGGCACCATGAAGGGGATCAGGAACAGCACGTCCCAGACCACCGCGCCCGGCACCCGGAACAACGCGCGGGCCACCGCCAGAGGCAGCGCAATCAGTGCCGACAGCACCACGACCAGCACGCCCAGCAGCAGCGTGTTGGCGGTCATGCCGATCAGTTTGGGATCGCCAAGCGCACCGCCAAGCGCCGAAAAGGGCGCGGCAAGCGAGCCGCGCCCCAGTTCGGGAAAGACCGCCTGAAGCACGATGAACAGGAACGGCACGGCCACGACCAGACCAAGGCCCGCCGCCGCAATCAGAACGGCGGGGCTGATCCGGTCGCCTGCCTGTGCCATGATCTGTCCTTACTGCGCGAAGGCGCCGGCGAAGGCGTCCAGCGTCTGGGCGCGCATGCCATAGACCGCTTCGGCATCGACCGGCAGGATGTTCAGATCGGCGATCAGCGGACGGTCTGCGGCCACATCGCTGCGCGCGGGCATCAGGTTTTGCGCCGCCACGAGGGCCTGACCGGCATCCGACAGGATGTAATCGACGAACATCTTGGCCTCATCCTGATTTTGCGACCATTCCATGATCATCACCGGGCGCGGCGCAATCACGGTGCCGCTTTCGGGAAAGATCACCTCGATCGACTCGCCCTTGGCCTTGCCGTTGAACGAGATGTAATCGACCGCGCCGAACACGGCGGCCTTGGCGCCTTGCAGCACCGGGTTCAGCGCTTCGGCATTGGCCCCGGCGATGACGGCGCCATTGGCGGCAAGTTCTTCGAACAGGCCCATCCCCTCGGTCCCCGACAGGGCCGCGACCAGTTCAAAGGCCGAGCCGGATTTGGCCGGGTCGGGCAGGTTGACCAGATCCTTGTATTCGGGCTTGGCCAGATCGCTCCAGTCTTCGGGCTTGGGCGTGCCGGAGGTGGGGTTCCACGCAATCGCCAGCGCCGAGACGCCCTGCGCCACCGCCGTCTCGGTCTTCAGGAAATCGGGCACCATGGCGGCGTTCGGGCTGGTATAGGGCACCAGCCAGCCCCGTTCGGTGAAATCGGTGGCCGTATCCCACGAGGCCGAAATCAGCACATCGACCGCCGGATTGGCGGCCTCGGCCTCGATCCGGGCCATGACCTGCCCGGTGGTGGCCTGAAAGAACTCGACGCGCACGCCGGTTTCGGCGGTAAAGCCCGCGGCCAGTTGCTCGATCAGCGCGGCGGGGCCCGCGGTATAGACGGTGACATCGGCCAGGGCAGCGCCGGCGCCCAGCAGGGCAGACGCCGCGACAGTGGCGCGCAGGGTGGTGTGCAGCATGGGTTAACCTCGTTCGGAAAGGGGGGTGGTCCGCGCCGCAAACCAGCGCAGACGGTCGGAGATGATCTCCAGCCCGACGCGCTCACCGATGCGCATGCGGGTATCGCTTGTGATCTGGACGGTCTGCGGCGCGCCCGCCAGACGCACGGTCACGGCATAGGCGGTGTCGCGGAACATCGCCGCCACGACCTCGCCCGTCAGGGGCGCCGTGCCGGGTTGCGCCAGCCGCAGCGCGCGCGGGGTCGCCAGAACCTCGGCGGTTGCGGCATCCGGCCCGCCAAGCGGCCCGAGGGGGTGACCCGCAAAGTTCCAGCCCTGCCCGTCGCGGGTCAGGGGCAGCATCGCGCCCAGCCTGAGGAATTCGGCCACTTTCGGACTGGCCGGATGTTCGACCAGATCGTCGGGCGCGGCCAGCTGCGCGATCTGCCCGGCCTCCATCACCGCGACCTGATCGGCCAGCGTCAGCGCCTCGGACTGGTCATGCGTGACATAGATCGCCGTCAGCCCCAGCCCCCGGATCAGCGCGCCCAGTTCCGCCACCATCGTCTCGCGCAGCTCGCGGTCGAGATTGGACAGCGGCTCGTCGAACAGCACGATGCGCGGCTCGGCCACAATGGCGCGGGCAATCGCCACGCGCTGCTGCTGCCCGCCCGACAGGGCCGAGGGGCTGCGCGCGGCCATCGCCGCCAGCCCGACCCGGTCAAGCGCGGCGGCCACCCGCGTCTCGCGCGCGGCGCGGCCCACGCCCGCCATTTCCAGCGGAAAGGCCACATTGCCCGCGACCGTCAGATGCGGCCACAGGGCGTAATCCTGAAACACCATGCCCAGCCCGCGCTTTTCGGGCGGCAGAAAGCGGTCCGGCCCGGCCACGACCTGCCCGTCGATGGTGATCTGGCCGGTGGTCGGCGCCAGCAGCCCGGCCACCAGCCGCAGCAGCGTGGTCTTGCCACAGCCCGAGGGGCCCAGCAGCGCCAGCGTCTGGCCGCGCGGCAGGGCAACATCTATCCCGCGCAGGATTTCAGTCTTGCCATAGGCCAGCGACAGCGCATGCGTCGCAATGGCATCCGCGCCCTCAAGGATCTGTTTCTTTTCAATATACAATGATCTTGAACCCCGGCTGCGCTGAGTTGCCTTAGCCGCCATCGGTGACTGTTTGATGACAATCGCGCCGTTTCATCCAGAGGTTGTCTGCCCGACCCGCAGCCCGTTTCAGCACTGAGCAGGTCCCGGCGAGGGTATGATCCCGAAAAATATGGAACAGGCATCCGCCGGTCAGCAGCATGTGCGCCAGAATCTTCTGAAGCCGATAATTACGCAAGAAGGGTTGCCTCAAAATGAAGTTTGTGGTCGTTTCATCATAAATGGAATGCTGTTCCGAATATCTGAACTTTGATGTTCGGGCCGGGATGGGAGGGCTGGTGTGCCTGCGCTGCGTCTGTGGGACGGGCATGCCGGACATGGACTGATACCACCGCGCCGCAGGCGCATCACTCAGGGGGGAGGAACCCACGAATGAACCGGACCAAGCTTTTGGCAACTGTAGCACTGACGGCGCTTGCCACGCCTGCCATGGCGCAAAGCGGCGATCGCGGGCTGATCGCCGTGCCCGTCGAACAGGGCGTCTATCTGGGCTGGCAGCTGTTGCGGGCCGATGTCACCGGCGCGCTGCCGGACCGCCTGACCGGCCCCACCTTTACCGTTCTGCGCGACGGCGACCCCATCGCCGAGATCGCCGACAGCACCAATTTCGTCGACCCCGACGGCACCGCCGACAGCCGCTATGCGATCCGCGTCGGCGATGAAACAACCGCCGAAGTCGCGCCCTGGGGGGCGATGCATCTGTCGATCCCGCTTGATCCGCCGCATGACGGCGTGACCCCCTCGGGCGAGGCCTATAGCTATGCCGCCAACGATGTCTCGGTCGGGGATCTGGACGGCGACGGGGTGCTGGACATCGTGCTGAAATGGGACCCCAGCAATTCGCGCGACGTGTCGCAGCGCGGCTATACGGGGCACGCCTATCTGGATGCCTACAAGCTGGACGGCACCCGGTTGTGGCGGATGGATCTGGGGCCGAACATCCGGGCGGGGGCGCATTACACCCAGTTCGTCGTGGCCGATTTCGACGGCAATGGCCGGGCCGAGGTGATGCTGAAAACCGCGCCGGGCAGCCGCGACGGCACCGGCGCCTTTGTCCCGATCCTGCCCGAAGACGCTGCCGCAGGCGTCACCGATGACGATGACTACCGCCTGTCGGCGCAGGATTACCGCGACCATCTGGCGACCATGTTCGAGGACTGGACCGACCACCCCGAGGTCACCTCGGGCCGCTGGCCTGCCACTGCCGAACTGGCTCTGGGCCGCGAGCCCGCCTTTGACAGCCCGCTGTCGCGCGCCGATGCGGTGGCGCTGGCCGACTGGTTCATCGCGGATCACGCGCCCGCCCGGTCCGACCGCAACCGGCTGGACGAATTCGAGGGCTTTGTCGTCAGCGGCCCGGAATATCTCAGCGTCTTTGACGGCGCCACCGGGGCGGAACTGGACACCGTCGCCTATACGCCGGGGCGCGGCGATGACGGGCTGATGTGGGGCGATTACGCCATGTCGCGGATCGAGCCCGCCAACCGCGTCGACCGCTTTCTGGCCGTGCCCGCCTATCTGGACGGGCCGGACCAGACCGCCTCGGGGATATTCGCGCGCGGCTATTACACCCGCTCGACGCTGGCGGCCTATGACTGGGACGGCACCGCGCTGGCGCTGCGCTGGTTTGCCGACAGCGGCCATGTGCCGATGGACAACCCCTTTGACGCCGCCCCCCATGGCCTGCCGGGCAGCGATCCGCTGATGGGCACGCTTGCCAATCAGGGCTTTCACTATATGTCCCCGGCCGATGTCGACGGCGACGGCGCGCAGGAGATCGTCTATGGCGGCGCCACGATCGACAATGACGGCACGCTGCTTTATTCCACCTTCGCCACCCTGCCCGAAGGCTCGGCCAATCCCGGCGCCCGGGTGCCTCTGGGACATGGCGACGCCATGCATGTCGCCGATATCGACCCCGACCGCCCCGGACTTGAGATCTATACCGTCCACGAGAACGGCCCCAACGCCCCCTACGGCCATGTCCTGCGCGATGCGGCCACGGGTGAGGTGCTGTGGGGCGAATATACCGGCGTCGATACCGGGCGCGGCATGATCGGTGACATCCGGCCCGATCTGCCGGGCCTGCAGCTCTGGGCCTCGCGCCCCGGTGCGGATACCGATGCCGATGCGATGCTGCGCGACGTGCGCGGCGCCCCGGTCGAGGGCGCCCTGCCGGGCACCAATCAATCGGCATGGTGGGCGCCCGACATGACCCGCCAGATCGTGACCGGCGCGGGCGACGAGGACGCGGCCCTGACCGATGGCGCCGGCAATGTGCTGGTCCGGTTCGAGGGCACGCGCACCAGTAACGGCACCAAGGGCAACCCGGCGCTGGTGGCCGATATTCTGGGCGACTGGCGCGAGGAAATCCTGCTGCGCAGCACCGACAGCACCGAACTGCGCATCTATACCGCGACCGAGCCGACCGACCGGCTGCTGTATACGCTGCGCGATGATCCGCAATACCGGATGGGCGTGGCCAGCCAGCAGACCACCTATAACCAGCCCGCCTATCCGGCGTTTTACATCGGCGCGGATCTGGATTTCCGGACGGTCCCACTGGACTGACCCGGCTGGCCCCTGCGCTGGGGGCCAGCCTCACAGGCCAGCCCTGGGGGCCAGCCGCTTCAGATCAGGTTCATCCGCACGGCCTGACTGACCGCGCTGGTGGTGTTGCGCACGCCCAGCTTTTTCTGGGCGCTGTCCAGCCGCGCCTTCAGCCCCGACACGCTGATGTCCAGCAGTTCCGCCGCCTCGCTCTGCCTCAGGCCCTTGTGCATCAGCTTCAGGGCCTCAAGCTCGGTCTCGGACAGGGCCACGCGGGCGCGGGTAAACATATGCGCCCAGGATTCGACCTTGGACATCAGCAGCGTCATCTCTTCGTCCGTCAGTTCGCGGTCGGGCCGCGCCAGCGACAGGAACGAACGCTTGGCCCCGATCTTGGTGACAAACGTGGCCCCATAGACCAGGCCATGGTCCGCCGCCTGCTTCA
>NZ_JBKBVD010000059.1:0-18380 GCF_046289755.1 Paracoccus sp. (in: a-proteobacteria)
TTGCTGTCCGGCGCGCTTGGCGCGGTGCCGACATTGTTGATGGTGCGGTAATGATAGGGCACCGGCGGCCAGATCATCCAGCCCTGCTCGGCCTGCGGCACATCGCTGGCACCCGTCTGCACGGCCTCCATGAACCCTTCGGGATCGTCCCAGCAATCCTCGCGCCCGCCGCTGACGATCAGACATTGCACGGCGGGATCGCGGTAAACCGCCTCGGTGCCGAAATCGCCGCCGAAGGCCGTCTCGGGGTAAAAATTATAGGCCGGGAAATACAGATCGCCCTGAAACCGCACGACGATGGGTTTGTCATTAGCCACGATCTCGGCAAACATCGCCACCACGAACAGCACCGAGAAGATCACCAGCGACCAGAACGCCCGCCCGTTCCGGCGGAAATTCCGCAGCCGCCTGCGGTTCAGCTCGGACATCGCCATCAGCCCGCCCTCTTCTCGAAATCAATGCGCGGATCGACGAAGACATACATCATGTCCGACAGGATCCCGACCACAAGGCTCATCAGCCCGAACACGTAAAGCGTGCCGAAGATCACCGGATAATCGCGTTGCACGGCGGCCTCAAAGCCCAGCCGCCCCAGACCGTCCAGCGAGAAAATCGTCTCGATCAGGATGGATGAGCCGAAGAACACGCCCAGAAACATCGCCGGAAAGCCCGCGATCACGATCAGCATGGCGTTGCGGAAGACATGGCCATACAGCACCCGCCCCTCGGTCAGTCCCTTGGCGCGGGCGGTGATGACATATTGCTTGTTGATCTCGTCCAGAAAGCTGTTCTTGGTCAGCAGGGTCAGCGTGGCAAAGCTGCTGATCGTCGCCGCCATCACCGGCAGCGTCGCGTGCCAGACATAATCCTTGATCTTGCCCCACAGCGACAGGTCGCTGAAATTCTCGCTGGACAGCCCGCGCAGCGGAAAGATCTGCCAATAGCTGCCGCCCGCGAACAGCACCATCAGCAGCACCGCGAACAGGAACGCCGGGATCGCATAGGCCATGATGATCACGCCCGAGGTCCAGGTGTCGAACCGCGATCCGTCGCGCACCGCCTTGCGGATGCCAAGCGGGATCGAGATCAGATAGGCGATCACCGTCGACCACAGCCCCAGCGTGATCGAGACCGGCATCTTCTCGACCACCAGATCCACCACGCTGATCGACCGGAACCACGAGGTGCCGAAATCGAACCGCAGGTAATTCCACAGCATATTGAAGAACCGCTCGACCGGCGGTTTGTCAAAGCCGAACTCGCGCTCCAGCTGGGCGATGAATTCGGGCGGCAGGCCCCGCGCGCCCTCGTATTCGGTGCTCAGCACCTGCGCGCTGTCGGCGGTGGCGCCGGTCAGGTTGCCCAGAACGTCGCCCTCGCCGCGCATCTGGGCGGCGATCTGTTCGATCGGGCCGCCGGGCACGAACTGGGTCAGCGTAAAGTTGACCAGCATGATGCCCAGCAAGGTCGGGATGATCAGCAGCATTCGCCGCAGGATATAGGCGCCCATCGGCCTCTGGCCTTCCCCATGGTCCGGGCCCTTGCCGGGCCCCTCTTGTTAAATCGGCTTGTCTGCAATCGCCGCCCGGAAATCAAGGGCCGCGACGTCAGACCGGTGCTAGCGCAGCTGCCCCGCCGCGCGCAGCTCGTCCGCGCGTTCGCTGTCATACCACCACATGTCCGTCACCCCCAGCCCATAGGGCGGCAGCTCGTCGGGGCGGTCGAACACGTCCCGATAGGCGACCGTATGGATCGGACGATACCATTGCGGGATCCAGAAGCGCAGGCTGCGCAGCGCCCGGTCCAGCGCGGCGATGCCCACGCGGTTCTCTTCATCGGTGGTCGCCGCGCTTGCGCTTTCGATCAGCGCGTCGATGGCGGGATTGGCCAGCCCCATCGGGTTGAAGACATCGTCGGAATGCTCTGATCCAAAGGCCTGCGCCGTGCCGCCGCCGACGGCATAGCCGTTCCCCAGCGCGTCGCGCACGATGTCGAAATCATGGCTGCGGGTGCGGGTCGTCAGCTCGGACGGATCGACCCGGCTCAGCACCGCATCCACGCCGATGGCGCGCAGGTTTTCGACAAAGGGGTTCACGATCCGGTCAAAGCTCTGATTGTGGTCCAGAAACTCGACCCGCAGCGTCTGACCATTCGCGTTGCGGCGCATCCCGCCCGCACCTGTCGGCCAGCCCGCCTCATCCAGCAACTGCGCCGCGCGCCTCGCATTGGCGCGGTCCTGCTGCTGATCCCCCGACACCGGGGCGGTCACGGCATCCTCGGTCAGAATACCCTCGGGCAGATCGTCGGCGACGGGCTCCAGCAACGCCAGTTCGGCAGGGCTGGGCGGGCCGTCGGCGCGCAGGTCGGAATTGTCCCAGAAACTGTCCAGCCGCGTGTTCATGCCATAAAACAGCGCATTGTTCGACCATTCGAAGTTGAACATCAGCCCGATGGCTTCACGGACGCGGATGTCCTGAAACTTCTCGCGCCGCAGGTTGAAGACCCAGGCCGCGCCATCCGCCACCACGCCATCGGGGATCTCTTCCTTGACCACGGCACCCGCTGCAAAGGCCGGAAAGTTATAGCCGGTGGACCAGATCCGTTCATCCTGCTCAACCCGGAAGGTGTAGATCCCGGCCTTGAACGCCTCGAACGCCGCGTCGAAATCGGAAAAATACTCGAATCTCAGGCGGTCGAAATTGTGCCGGCCCTGCTTGATCGGCAGATCGCGGCCCCAGTAATCGGGATTGCGCCGCATGGTGATCGAGCGTCCGAAATCGGCGCGCTCAAAGACATAGGGACCAGAGCCCAGAAAGGGCACATTGCTGGTCTGCTGGAGGTCGCGCTCATTCGCCTCGAAATCGGCCTGCGAAAAGACGATCTGCGCGCCCATCTGCCCGATGGAATCGCGTCGTGGGGCCTCATCGGTGAATTCGAACCGGATGCGGTGATCGTCCAGCACCTCGGCGCGGGCGACCATGCGCTTGATCGCCTCGGCGTAAGAGGGGAAGCCTTTTTCGATCATCGTCTCATAGGTGAACAGCACGTCATGTGCCGTCAGCGGGCTGCCATCGCTGAAGGCCGCCTCGGGGCGCAGATTAAAGATCACCCAGTCCCGGCTTTCGGGATATTCGATCGTCTCGCAGATCAGGCAGTAGCGCGCATTTGGATCATCCAGAACCGGCTCCATCAGCCGCTCCAGCATCATGACCGAGGGCGCCGTCGCCCGGCCCCGGAAGGTAAAGGGGTTATAGCTGTCGAAGGTGCCGATGCCATGCTGGGACAGTTCGCCGCCCTTTGGCGCATCGGGGTTCACATAGGGCAGATGCGGAAAGTCCGCAGGCATCGGCGGCTCTCCGAAGGTCGAGATTCCATGCGACGTGATGATCCGTTCGCCCTCAGCCGTTTCCTGGGCAACCGCCGCGGTTGCGGATGCAAAGCCGGACAAAAGAACAGCGATCAGGGCGGTGTGGCGCATGGGAACCTCTTGGCTGGATTGACAGAGGCTAGGCCAGCCGGGGGCCACGCATCAAGCCGCGATTTCGTGAACGCCCCGCGCGGCGACCGTGGCACAGCGGTGTACGCCCTGTGCACGGGCTGTGCCGCCCCGGTGTACGCCGGAAACAGCAAAAAACCCCGGCATTTGCCGGGGTTTCGGGTCGTGGCGCCTTGGGTGTTGCGCGGCGGCTGCGTGCGCTGCCGTTGCGCGTCAGATCAGGCCGGATCAGGGATTGCTTTCCAGAAAGGCAATCAGGCTGGCGCGTGCCTGATCGTCGCGGATGCCCGCAAAGCTCATGGCGGTGCCCGGCATGTAGCCGCGCGGGTTGGCGATGAAGTCGAACAGGTTCTCATGCGTCCAGACGCCGGGCATGTCCAGCGCCGCCGCCGAATAGCCGAAGCCTTCGACCGAGGCCTTGTCGCGGTCCACGACGCCGTTCAGATGCGGGCCCACGCCGTCATTGCCGTTCAACTGGTGACAGGACCGGCACTTGGCCCATTCGCGCTCGCCCTGCGCCAGATCGGCCGAGGCCATCAGCGCCTCGAAATCGACCTCGACCACCTCTTCGGCGGCACCGGCGTCACCTTCGGGGACAGGAATCGAATAGGCCTGCGCGATCTCGTCATCGCCGTGGGAATCGTGGCCGACGCGGTACAGCTCGCTGGCACCCCAACCGGCCAGCATCAGGAAAAGCAGCGCGCCAATAAAGCCGCCGGCTGCCTTGGTCAGGGTCATGGTGTTGAACATCGCGTGCGGTCCCCGCCTTGGTAAGCTCGTCAAGTCGTGGGTATGTATCCGCTTTCGCTTTCGAGGATCAAGGTATAGTTACCCCGGCAGCGTCAAATTTCGGAAAACCGGGGCCGCCCATGACCACCAACCGCATCGCATTTCAGGGAGAACCGGGCGCCTACAGCCATCAGGCATGCCACGCCGCACGCCCCGGCATGGAGGCCCTGCCCTGCCGCACCTTCGAGGATGTGGTCGAGGCCGTGCGCAGCGGTCAGGCCGATCTGGCGATGCTGCCGGTCGAGAACTCGACCTATGGCCGGGTGGCGGACATCCATCATTTGCTGCCCGAATCCGGGTTGCACATCATCGAAGAGGCGTTCGTCCGCGTCCATATCAGCCTGCTGGCCCTGCCCGGCACCCCCCTGTCCGAGATCCGCGAGGCGATGAGCCATCCGGTCCTGCTGGGCCAGTGCCGGGACTTTCTGCGCCAGCATGGCATCCACACCATCACCGGCGCCGATACCGCAGGCTCGGCCAAAGAGGTCGCCACGCGCGGCAATCGGTCGCTGGCAGCCCTTGCCGCGCCGCTGGCCGCCGAGATCTACGGGCTGGAGCGTCTGGCCGATCAGATCGAGGACCGTCAGAACAACACGACCCGGTTCCTGATCATGGCGCCGCAGCCCGACCACAGCCGCCGCGCCGAGCAGATGCTGACCAGCTTCGTGTTCCGCGTGCGCAACATCCCCGCCGCGCTGTACAAGGCCATGGGCGGGTTCGCCACGAATGGCGTCAACATGACCAAGCTGGAAAGCTACATGGTCGATGGCGTCTTCACCGCGACGCAGTTCTATGCCGATATCGAAGGCCACCCCGAGGACCCGCATGTCCGGCGCGCGCTGGACGAGCTGGGCTATTTCACCTCGTTCCTGACGATTCTGGGAACCTATCCCGCCGACCCGCTGCGCGAGAGCCAGCGCCCCCCGGCCGAGTGACACGGCCGATCCGCCAGCGGCGGGCCCGGACCGATGCCGCCGGTCAGGCGCGCGCGCCGCTCATGATATTGACGAATTCGGCGATCCGGCGGGCATAGCGCCGGTCCAGTTGCGCCTTGCCCAGCTTGGCGGTCTGGATCATCAGCCGCGCCTTCATGTTCCTCGGCTTCAGTTCGGTCTCGAAGATCAGCCGCGATTTCGTGCGGCTCAGCGCGACGATCGTGGCCAGAATCGCGATGTCCAGCGCCTCTGACCGCCCCGCCATCGCGATCTGCTCTGGCCGGTCAAAGCCGGTCACAGCCAGCCGCAACTTGCGCGCCTTGCCACGCCAGTCAAAATCTATCCGCCAGCCCATGGTCGTGCCCGGATCGCGTGCGGGGTCAATGCGGGTGACGCTGGCCCCGCGACCAATGATCAGCCGTTCGAGCGCATCAAAATCCCCGACCGCGTCAAAAAGTCGTTCCGCTGGCAGCTCGGTATCAATCCGCGTCGAAAACTTCATTTTTAAAAGTCCACTCACCATATCTGCGTGGCCGGAACGTCCCGACCCCGCAACGGCTGGATAGTCCGGATCACGATGCGCATTCAACCGGTTCATGACCATTTGAAGCTGCTGCTGGCGGATTCTGATCGTATTGCCGATTTTCGGGATATTGCTGCACCACATTGTTTGTACATAATAATATTCCTGAAAGATAAACCCATCCGGAAAACAATCTGAGGTTGTAATTCCTGCTGGCGCCTAGGATAACGAATTTTGACTGAGAGGAAACGGCTGCCCAAAGCGGTCCGACAGGAAGCCAGGCCCATGACGACGCCCGGACGCTCCGGACAGGGAAACGGACAGTGTGACGGCTGACAAAGGCGCCCTCGCATGTGGCCACCAGAAGGGGCATTCCCCCGACAGTGATCTGCTGCATCTGCGGGTCCTTGCGACCAGCGATCTGCACATGCACCTGCTGCCCTATGACTACCTCTCTGACATGCCCTGCACCCGCCATGGCCTTGCCCGCACGGCGGCCCTGATCCAGCAGCGACGGGCCGAGGCTGAGAGCTGCCTTCTGCTGGACAATGGCGATTTTCTGCAGGGCACGCCGATCGGGGACCTGTCTGCACGGACACCGGCACGGCCTCATCCGGCGATCGCGGTGATGAATGCGCTGAACTACGACGCGGTGGCGCTTGGCAATCACGATTTCAATTATGGCCTTCGTTTTCTGCGCCGCGTCGTGGCGCAAGCCCGCTTTCCGGTTCTGTCAGCCAACCTCGTTCTGACACCGGGGCCGCAAATCCGGCCCTGGACGCTGATCGACCGCAGGCTGCGCGACGCCATTGGCCGCGAGCATCTGCTGCGCATCGGCGTGGTCGGGTTTCTGCCGCCGCAGACCGCCGAATGGGACCAGGATCTGACGCCGTGGATGCGCTGCGATGACATCGTCGAGACCGCGCGCCGGGTCGTGCCTCTGATGCGCGAGCAAGGCGCACAGATCGTGATCGCGCTGGCCCATAGCGGAATCGGGCCGCTGCTGCCGCATCCCCGGATCGAGAACGCAGCCACCGCTCTGGCGGCCCTGCCGGGCATTGATGTCGTGATTGCGGGCCATACCCATGAGGTGTTTCCCGGCCCGCGCGCGCCATCGGACCAGGGCATCGACCCCGAGCGCGGAACGCTGGCAGGCAAACCCGCCGTGATGCCCGGCTATGGTGGCTCGCATCTGGGGGTCATTGATCTTGATCTGAAGGTGCAGCCAGCCGGTGGCGTGGCGATCTGCGGATTTCAGGTGCGCTGCGAGGCGGTGGACCCGGCGCTCAGGCCCGTTGCTGCCGCCCAGCAGCCGGTCATCGAGGCGCATCGCGCCACGCAGCGGCATCTGCGCAGCCGTGTGGGACGCAGCGAAGTGCCCCTGTGCAGCCATTTTGCGCTGTTGGGTCAGGATGCCGGGCTGCGGCTGATCAATCAGGCGCAACGCTGGCATATACGCCAGCGATTGCGGGGCACTTGCTGGCGGGATCTGCCGGTCCTGTCGGCCTGCGCGCCGTTTCGGGCCGGTGGCCGCGGCGGCCCTGACAACTACTGTGACATCGCGGCCGGCGCGCTGACCCTGCGGCATCTGGCGGATCTCTATGCCTTTCCGAACCGGATCACCGCCGTCCTGATCACCGGCGCTCAGGTCGCGGAATGGCTGGAGCGGGCGGCCAGCCTGTTTGCCCGGATCCCTGCGGGCAGCCGCGATCTGCCGCTGCTGGACCCCGGATTTCCCGCCTATAATTTCGACGTGATCGACGGGGTCACCTGGCAGATCGACCTGTCGGCACCCGCCCGCTATCGCCCCGACGGAACGCTGTCGGACCAAAGCACCCGGCGGATCCGGCAACTGACATATCGCGGCCGCCCGGTCACGACACAGGACCGGTTCATTCTGGCAACGAACACCTACCGTCTTGCCGGCTGCGGCCTGTTCAGCCCGCTGGTCAGGGACAGCCCGGTCCTGCTGAGGCGCGGGGCGCTGACCCGTGACGTGCTGCGGGCCTATATCCGCCGCCGTCGTCGCGTCGCCCCCGCAGCCACAGCGCATTGGCGCTTTGTCCCGCAGCCCGGGACCACTGTGCTGTTCCCCACCTCTCCTGCTGCCCGCCCACGAGAGCTGGTCGGCACCTATGCGCCCGAACCTCTGAGCGTGATGGCCGACGGCTTTGCGCTGATGCGTCTGTTTCTCTGAAACCGGCGCGGATTTGGCCGCCCCCGGGGGTTGCATCCGTGCGGCGTTGGGCCTATGTGACCGGTGAGAGGTTGGCGCGGGCGAGCGCCTCGCCAACCCGGTCAGGTCCGGAAGGAAGCAGCCGTAACGAGCCCCGCTTGGGTCGTTGTCCAGCCTCTCACCCATTCCCCATTCTGTGACCAGCATGTGACAATGCGATCCCGGTCCGGGGGCCTTTCATCCCATCGCTGCACTCTTGTACGCCTTGACCTTGCCGCGCCAGAGCGGCAGATCAGCGCCATGGCAGAGTGGATCACCAGCAAGGGCCTTGTCGCCCATGAGGACGCCGTGCGTCAGATGGAGGCGCGGGTCGCCGCGATTCTGGCTGGCACCGAGCCCGAGGCGATCTGGCTGGTCGAGCATCCGCCCCTTTATACCGCAGGCACCAGCGCGCGGCCCGAGGATCTGCTGGAGGCGCGCTTTCCGGTGCATCCCACCGGGCGGGGCGGGCAGTACACCTATCACGGGCCCGGCCAGCGCGTCGTCTATGTCATGCTGGACCTGAACCGGCGCGGGCGCGACATCCGCGCCTTTGTCGCCCAGCTTGAGGCCTGGGTCATCGCCGCCCTTGCCGAATTCGGCGTCCGGGGCGAGATCCGCGCGGGCCGCGTGGGTGTCTGGGTCGCGCGCCCCGACAAGCCGCCCTTGCCCGACGGCGCGATCCGCGAAGACAAGATTGCCGCGATCGGCATCAAGCTGCGGCGGTGGGTCAGCTTTCACGGCATCTCGATCAATGTCGAACCCGACCTGAGCCATTACGCCGGGATCGTGCCCTGCGGCATCAGCGGGCATGGCGTGACCAGCCTTGTCGATCTGGGCCTGCCGGTCACGATGGCCGATCTGGATCTGGCCCTGCACCGAAGCTTTGACGCCACGATGGGCTGAGGCCGTTTGGCATCACGACCGCGCGTGCGACCTTTCGGTAGGTGGATTCCCCTGTCGGCGCCTATAAGCTGCCCACCGGAGACCCCCAGCAAGGTCGAGCGAGGACACACGTAATGAAGCCAGCCATCATCGGCGCCCTGTTGGGCGCAACCCTGACCCTTCCCGTCGCAGCGCAAGCCCAGGACGTGGCAGCGGGCGAAACCGAATACCGCAAATGCCGGGCCTGCCACATGATTCAGGACAGCGCCGGGACCGACATCGTCAAGGGCGGCAATATCGGGCCGAACCTGTGGAACATCATCGGCTCGCCCGTCGCATCCGAGGAAGGCTATCGCTATGGCGACGGCATCCTTGCGGCGGCGGCAGCCAACCCGGACATGGTCTGGACCGCGGAAGAGCTGGCCGTTTATGTCACCGATCCGCAGGCATGGGTGCGCGAGAAATCGGGCGATGCCGCGGCGCGGTCGAAAATGACGTTCAAGCTGAACCGGGGTCAGGAAGATATTGCCGCCTACCTGACCAGCGTGTCGCCGGACGCCCCGGCGCCGTAAGACCGGGCCCGCAGTACCGGGCCCCGTAGCACCGGGCCCGCGACAAGCGCCTGCGGCGTTGCGCCGCAGGCAAATGGGGCGGCGCACGCCCGAAACCCGCATTCTTTCGACCGCGCCGCGCTTTCTGACCATCGTGACGCATTGCCCGGTTCGTGCGGCTGGTCTAAAGAATGCGTGATAATGCCGGTCTGCCAGGCCGGCCTGACGGAATCTTGAGGGAGTTCGGGTATGGCAGACGCAGCCGCACACGGCCACGGCGACCATCATGACACACGCGGGTTCTTTACCCGCTGGTTCATGTCTACAAACCACAAGGATATTGGTATCCTTTATCTTTTCACCGCAGGGATTGCCGGCCTGATCGCCGTCAGCTTCACGGTGTATATGCGGATGGAGCTGCACGACCCCGGTGTGCAGTATATGTGCATGGAGGGCGCGCGCTTCTTCGCCGACGCGACTCGCGAATGCACACCGAACGGCCATCTGTGGAACGTTCTGGTCACCTATCACGGCGTCCTGATGATGTTCTTTGTCGTCATCCCGGCGCTGTTCGGCGGTTTCGGCAACTATTTCATGCCGCTGCAGATCGGCGCGCCGGACATGAGCTTCCCGCGCATGAACAACCTCAGCTACTGGCTCTATGTGGCCGGTCTGTTGCTGGGCGTCGCCTCGCTGCTGGCGCCGGGTGGCAACCAGCAGCTGGGGTCGGGCGTGGGCTGGGTTCTGTACCCGCCGCTGTCCACGAATGAAGGCGGCTATTCGATGGATCTGGCGATCTTCGCCGTCCACGTCTCGGGTGCCAGCTCCATCGTCGGTGCGATCAACATCATCACCACCTTCCTGAACATGCGTGCCCCCGGCATGACCCTGTTCAAGGTGCCGCTGTTCGCCTGGTCGGTGTTCATCACCGCATGGCTGATCCTGCTGGCGCTGCCGGTTCTGGCCGGTGCCATCACCATGCTGCTGATGGACCGCAATTTCGGCACCAACTTCTTCAACCCGGCCGGTGGCGGCGATCCGGTGCTGTATCAGCACATCCTGTGGTTCTTCGGCCACCCGGAAGTGTACATCATCATTCTGCCCGGCTTCGGCATCATCAGCCACGTCATCGCGACCTTCTCGAAAAAGCCTATCTTCGGTTATCTGCCGATGGTTCTGGCCATGGCCGCGATCGGGATCCTGGGCTTCGTCGTCTGGGCGCACCACATGTATACCGTCGGCATGTCGCTGACCCAGCAGGCCTATTTCATGCTGGCCACCATGACCATCGCGGTGCCCACGGGCATCAAGGTCTTCTCGTGGATTGCCACGATGTGGGGCGGCAGCGTCGAGTTCAAGACACCGATGCTCTGGGCCTTCGGCTTCCTGTTCCTGTTCACCGTGGGCGGGGTCACCGGGGTCGTGCTGTCGCAGGCGCCGCTGGACCGTGTGTATCATGACACCTATTACGTCGTGGCCCACTTCCACTATGTGATGTCGCTGGGTGCGGTGTTTGCGATCTTTGCCGGGGTCTATTACTGGATCGGCAAGATGTCGGGCCGTCAGTATCCGGAATGGGCGGGCAAGCTGCACTTCTGGATGATGTTCATCGGTGCGAACCTGACCTTCTTCCCGCAGCACTTCCTGGGTCGTCAGGGCATGCCGCGCCGTTACATCGACTATCCGGTCGAGTTCGCCTACTGGAACGCGATCAGCTCGTGGGGCGCCTATCTGTCCTTTGCGTCCTTCGTGTTCTTCATCGGGATCGTGTTCTACACGCTGTTTGCGGGCAAGCGCGTGACCGAGAACAACTACTGGAACGAATACGCCGACACGCTGGAATGGACCCTGCCCTCGCCCCCGCCCGAGCACACGTTCGAGCAACTTCCCAAGCGCGAGGACTGGGATCGCAGCGCGGCCCATTAAGGTCATCGAGCGATGCCCTATGACTGGACAGAGACGGCCCCGGATCATTCCGGGGCCGTTTTTCATACGCTGCGCCTGTGGCCGCACCGGTCGCTGCCGCGCAAGGGTTTTGTGTGGTTCATCGCCGTGACGGCGGCGCTGATCTCACTGCCGCTGCTGGCAGTGCTGGGCACGGCGGTTCTGTGGGGGCTGTTGCCGTTCATGGCGGTGACGGTGGCGGGGGTCTGGCTGGCGATCCAGAAGACCTATCGCAGCGGTCAGACCCGCGAAGAGCTGCTGCTGGACCGGCAGATGCTGCGCGTGCGCCGCCACGATCCGGGCAGGCCGGTGCGCGAATGGCAGACCAACAGCTATTGGGTGCGCGCAGCCCTGCGCCGCGGGCCGGTCGAGAACTACCTGACCCTGACCGACGGACAGCGCGAGATCGAGCTGGGCGCCTTTCTGACGCCCGAGGAACGGCGCGAGCTGTGCGACGATCTGACCCGCAGGTTCGGCAAACTCCGCAGCTGAAACGGGCCGCAGCGTGGCCGTGGCCCCTGTGCTAGTCGTCAATGTGGTCGGGCAGACCCTCATGACCGGTCGAGGCGAAATCTTCCAGTTCCGCCTCGGTCATGCTGTCATACATGTCTTTCGATACGCCCTGCAGGTCACTCACCCTGGTTTCACCGCGCCTGGCGGACAGGGCGGCGCCTGCGGCGCGCTGCTGGGCCATGGATCTTGCGGGCATGGGTCACCTCCTGCGCCGGAAACGCGCAGGAGGCCGCGTTGGTTCACGCCAGAAGGCGGTCCTTGACCATCGGCCCGACGGCGCCAAAATCCATCTGACCGGCATGGCGTTCCTTCAGCGCAGCCATCACCCGGCCCATGTCGCGGATCCCCTCGGCACCCAGATCGGTGATCGCGGCAGTGACGGCAGCCAGCGTCTCGGCCTCATCCATCTGCCGGGGCAGGAATTCCTGGATGATGCCGATCTCGTCCTCTTCCTTGGCGGCCAGTTCCAGCCGCCCGCCCTCTTCGTAGGCGCGGGCCGATTCCTGACGCTGCTTGACCATGCGCGACATGATCAGCACCAGATCGCCCTCGGTCAGGATCCCGTCGCCGTCACCGCCGCGCGCTGCGATTTCGCGGTCCTTGATGGCGGCGCCGATCAGGCGCAGGGTGGACAGCCGGGCACTGTCCTTGGACTTCATCGCCTCCTTGGTGGCGGCTTGCAGTCTGGCGCGCAGTTCCATGATAGCGTTTCCTTGCTGGCTGTCGCTTGGGGATCAGAGCCTGCGGGATGTACTGCAACCGAGGCGACAGTTCAAGCTGACCACCGGGACAGGCATCGCCATGGGACACGCTGCGGGTTGACCTTGGCCCCCCCGCGCCCTATTCACCGGCAGATTTCAGACCAGAGGTGCCCCATGGCCACGAAACCGACCGCCTGTCTGGCCCTTGCCGACGGCACAATCTTTTATGGCCACGGCTTTGGCGCCCCCGGAGAGGTGGTGGCCGAGCTGGTCTTCAACACCGCCATGACCGGCTATCAGGAGATCATGACCGATCCCTCCTATGCCAGCCAGATCGTGACCTTCACCTTTCCCCATATCGGCAATACCGGCATCACCCCCGAGGATGACGAGGCGCAGGACCCGCATGCCAGCGGCATCGTCGTGCGCTGGGACCCGACCGAGCCGTCGAACTGGCGATCAGCGGGTGATCTGCCCGACTGGATGGCCCGGCGCGGGCGCATAGGCATCGGCGGCGTCGACACCCGCCGCCTGACCCGCGCGATCCGCCAGCAGGGCGCGCCGCATGTGGTGTTGGCCCATGACCCGGACGGCAATTTCGACCTGCCCGCGCTGATCGCCAGGGCGCGTGCGTGGAAGGGTCTGGTCGGCCTCGATCTGGCCCGCGATGTCAGCTGCGCCCAGAGCTATCGCTGGGATGAGGGCGCGTGGGAATGGGGCAAGGGCTTTGGCCGCGTGACCGGGGACAAACCCTTTCGCGTGGTGGCCGTCGATTACGGCGCCAAGCGCAACATCCTGCGCTCGCTGGTGGCATACGGCGCCGAGGTGACGGTTCTGCCCGCCACCGCCACCGCCGAAGAGGTGCTGGCCCATGACCCCGAGGGCGTGTTCCTGTCCAACGGCCCCGGCGATCCGGCGGCCACGGGCGATTATGCGGTGCCGATGATCCAGACGCTGCTGGAGCGCGACATGCCGATCTTCGGCATCTGTCTGGGCCATCAGATGCTGGCGCTGGCGCTGGGGGCGAAGACGGTCAAGATGGGCCACGGCCATCACGGCGCCAACCATCCGGTGCGCGATGTCGAGACCGGCAAGGTCGAGATCACCTCGATGAACCACGGTTTCGCCGTCGATTCGCAGAGCCTGCCCAAGGGCGTGATCGAAACCCATGTCAGCCTGTTCGACGGCAGCAATTGCGGCATCCGGGTCGAGAATCGCCCGGTCTTTTCGGTGCAGCACCACCCCGAGGCCGCGCCGGGCCCGCAGGACAGCCTCTATCTGTTCCAGCGTTTTGCCGAGTCCATGCGCTTGCGCCGGGGCTGATCGGAAACGCAACATGAACAGCGGGCGCAGTTTGCGTTGCGCCTGCGGCCACTTAACCCGCTGTTAATCACTGCTGTGCCACCAAGAGCCGATCCACCGGGGAATCGCTCATGGCACGCATTGCACCGCTGACGTCCGATGCCGATACGCATGCCGTGACCGGTCACGGCGTGACGCTGGCCAGCCCGACGCTGGCCCCGCGCAGCGAATTGCCGCTTGGTCAGATTCTGGTCGAGGATGGTGCGGTCGATCCGGGCAATCTGCTCAAGGCGACGATCCTGCGGCGGCGCGAGAATGCGCGTCTGGGCGAGATCCTGCTGGGCAATGGCTGGGTCACGCCCGAGGCGCTGGCCCGCGCCCTGTCGCGCCAGTGGCGCACCACCGCCATCGACCCCGATCTATCGCCCGCAGACCCCCGCCTGATCGACGCGGCGGGCGCGGGGTTCTGCCTGACGCAAGGGGTCCTGCCATGGCGCCGGATCGGTGGCGTGACCTGGATCGCCACGGCCCGGCCCGACCAGTTCATGGCGCTGCTGCCACGGTTGCCCGCCGAATTCGGCACTGTCCGCATGCTGCTCTGCACCGAGGAACAGGCGTAGACGGGCGTGCTGAACAGCCGCAGGACCCGCCTGATCCGCGAGGCCGAATCGCGCGTTCCTGCCGCCGAAAGCTGTCGCACGCAGAACCAGCCGCGCACCGCCCGCCTGGCGCTGGGGCTGCTGGCGGCGGTGACGCTGGGGCTGTGGCTGGTGCCGGTGCTGATGGCCGGCCTGCTGGCGGGATGGGCGATCCTGACGCTGCTGACGCAGAGCGGGCTGAAACTGCTGTCGTTTCTGGCGGCAGGGCGGGCACGCTCGGATCAGGACCGGGTTGCCGCAGCCATTGCTGCGGGTCGCCTCACGCCGCCCGAGATCGACACGCCGCTGCCCGTCATCTCGGTCATGGTGCCGCTATTCGAGGAAAGCGATGTCGCGGGCAAGCTGGTCGCGCGGCTGGCGCGGCTGGATTATCCGCGCGAGCTGACCGACCTGCTGCTGGTCATCGAGGACAGCGACCACGTCACCTCGAAGGCGCTGGAGGGCGCGTGGCTGCCCCGCTGGATCAGGGTCGTGCGGGTGCCCGACGGGCCGATCAAGACCAAGCCGCGGGCGCTGAACTATGCGCTGAACTTCTGCCGCGGCCAGATCGTCGGCATCTGGGACGCCGAGGACCGGCCCGATCCCGATCAGCTGCACAAGGTCGCGCGCCGCTTTCATTTCGCGCCCGCCGATGTCGCCTGCCTGCAAGGGGCGCTGGATTTCTACAATCCGCGCACCAACTGGCTGGCCCGCTGCTTTGCCATCGAATACGCGGCGTGGTTCCGGGTGCTGCTGCCCGGCGTGGCCCGTCTGGGGCTGGTGGTGCCGCTGGGTGGCACGACGCTGTTCTTTCGCCGCGAGGTGCTGGAACAGATCGGCGCCTGGGATGCCTGGAACGTCACCGAGGACGCCGATCTGGGCGTCCGGCTGGCCCGGCGCGGCTACCGCACCGAGATCATCGCGACCACTACCGACGAAGAGGCCAATTGCCGCGCCCTGCCCTGGGTCAAGCAACGCTCTCGCTGGCTGAAAGGCTATGCGATGACCTGGGGCGTGCATATGCGCGATCCGGTGCAGCTGTATCGCGATCTGGGCGCGCGGCGGTTCTGGGGCTTTCAGGTGCAGTTCTTCGGCGCGCTGTCGCAATACCTGCTGGCCCCGGTGCTGTGGAGCTTCTGGTTGCTGGCGTTTGGCCTGCCGCACCCGCTGCGGGCACCGCTGGAACAGATATGGGGCGGCTGGGCGATCCCGGTCATGTCCGGGCTGTTCATCGGGTCCGAGGCGCTGTCGATCCTTGTCGGCATGCGGGCCGTGCGTGGCGCCAGGCACCGTCATCTGCTGCCCTGGGTGCCGACCCTGCACCTTTATTTTCCGCTTGGCTGTCTGGCCGGGTGGAAGGCGATTTACGAGGTCGTGACCAAGCCGTTCTACTGGGACAAGACCGCGCATGGCCTGTTCGTCGAGACCGGCGATCTGTCCGAAATAGCCGCGCAGGCCCTGCCCGGAATGGTCGAGATACCGCTTATGGGCCAGATCGGTGAGCAAAGCGGCGCGCCGCTGCCCGACCTCGTGTCCGCGGCAGTCGCGTCGCCCCAGAGCAGCGGTGCCGCACCACGGAAGATGGCCGGATAGGCCCGTGGCGGCGTCTGTCGCGTCAGGCCGGGGGCAGCGCCAGTTCGCCGTCGATCAGGCGCGTGGCCTCGTCGATCTCGGCGCCCAGACGCGCGGCCAGCCGGTCCAGATCCTCGGCATCCGTCTCGCGCAGCAGGAATTGCTGGCCGCCTCGCCCCAGCGCCTCCATATCCAGCGCCCGGTCGGTCAGCAGCCGCCCCGAGGCATGCAGCCGCCACAGCGCGCGCCAGACCGAGGACAGCCGCACCGCCGTCTGCATCGGCAGCAGCCCGCCCCGCTGGCCCGCCCGCAGCTGCGCCAGCGTGTTGCGGGCGGGATCGCCCATCCGCAGCGCGCAGGATTGCGCCAGCAGGTCGATGTCCTGCAGACGCCCCGGACCCACCTTGGCCTCCCACGGGCCATCGGGCTGGCGGGCGGCAAAGATCCGCGCCCGCATCTCGGCCAGATCGGGCATGACGCGATCCTCGCCCCCCCGCGCGCCCAGCACCGACTGGCGCAGCGCCTCGACCTGACCGGCCAGCGCGCCCGCATCCCCGCCGGCCTGCGCGACGACGCGCGCACGGGTCAGGGCCAGATGCTCCCATGTCCAGGCCTCGGTCATCTGATAGCTTTCAAAGCTTTGCACCGCCGTCGCCACCGGACCCTGCCGCCCCGAGGGGCGCAGGCGCATGTCTACCTCATAGAGGCGCCCTTCGGCGGTCGGCGCCGACAGGGCGGTGATCATCGCCTGCGTCAGCCGCGCATAATAGGGCCGTGCGGCCAGCGGGCGCGGCCCGTCCGAGGCATCGGCCCCATCCGCGTCATAGATCACGATCAGATCGAGGTCCGAGCCCGCATTCAGCGCCCGCGCCCCCAGCGAGCCCATGCCCAGCACCACGGCGCCGCGCCCCGGCGGCGGGCCATGGCGGCGCGCGAAATCATCGGCGGTCACGGGAAACAGCGCCGCGACGCAGGCATCGGCCAGATCGGCATATTGCCCCGCCGCCTCATCCGCGTCGATCAGCCCGCGCAGATGGTGCACGCCGATGCGGAAATGCCATTCATGCGCCCATCGCCGCGCCGCATCCAGCGCCTGCTCATACCCTCCCTGCGGTGCGCGCAGGGCGGCGGTCAGTGCCTGCGCCAACTCGGTGCGCAGCCCGCCCGCGCCGGGCCATGGCCCGAAAAAGCTGCCCGCCAGCACCCCGTCCAGCACCGCCGCATGCCGCGACAGATAGGCCGCCAGCGCCGGGGCGGTGCCGCAGATGTCGACGATCAGGTCGATCAGCTGCGGATTGGCGTCAAACAGCGAGAACAGCTGCACCCCGGCAGGCAGGCGCGACAGGAAACTGTCAAACCGGGCCAGCGCTTCGGCGGGATGCCCGGCCTCGGCCATGCGCGCCAGCAGCTGCGGCTCGATCCGGCGGAAGATCTGCTGCGCGCGCTCGGACCGCAGCGCGGGATAGCCCTGCCAGCGGGCGATGATGGCCCGCGATTCATCGGACAGCTCGGGCATCTCGCGGTCGCCGCCGCAGGGGGCAAAGAAGTCCTCGGTCAGTTCATGCACCCGGCCAAGCCGCGTCTTCAGCCGCGCAGCCCATGCGACCGCATCCGCCTCGCCCGACAGGGCCGCGATGACGGCCAGCCCCTGCGGATCACGCGGCAGTGTGTGGGTCTGGGCGTCGTTCACCATCTGGATGCGGTGTTCGATGTCGCGATGCTCGCGGTAATGGGCGATCAGTTCCTCGGCCACCTCGGGCGGCACCCAGCCGCTGGCGGCCAGCGCGCGCAGCCCCCCCACCGTGTCGCGCAGCCGCAGCGAGGCATCGCGCCCGCCTGCGATCAGCTGGCGGGTCTGGGTGAAGAACTCGATCTCGCGGATACCGCCCTGCCCCAGCTTGATATTGTGGCCCGCCACCTCCAGCCGCCCGCCCAGCCCCTTGTGGTCGCGGATGCGCAGCCGCATGTCATGGGCGTCCTGAATGGCGGCGAAATCCAGATGCTTGCGCCAGATGAAAGGGCGCAGCTCGTGCAGGAACCGCTCGCCCGCTGCGATATTGCCCGCCGCCGCCCGCGCCTTGATGAAGGCGCCGCGTTCCCATGTCCGGCCCTCGGCCTCGTAATAGGCCAGCGCGGCGGCGGTCGAGATGCAGACCGGCGTGACGGCCGCATCGGGCCGCAGCCGCAGATCGGTGCGGAAGACATAGCCGTGATCGGTCACGTCCGACAGGGTCGCGGCCATCTTGCGGGTGGCGCGGATCAGCGCCGCGCGGGCCTCCATCTGGCTGTCGGCGGGATAGGCGGTTTCGTCAAACA
>NZ_JBKBVD010000060.1:0-18315 GCF_046289755.1 Paracoccus sp. (in: a-proteobacteria)
CACGGACCCGGCGGGCAGGCGCGATCCCGGCAGGCAGGCACGGACCCGGCAGGCAGGCGCGGACCCGGCAGGCAGGCGCGGTCGCGGCGGGCAGGCGCGGTCGCGGCGGGCAGGCGCGGTCCCGGCAGGCAGGCACGGACCCGGCGGGCAGGCGCGATCCCGGCGGGCAGGCGCGGTGCGTCTGGGCGGGGATGTGTCGCGGGGCGGCTCAGGCAGGGGGGCGGGGATCGGTGAGGCGGGGCAGGAAGCTGCCGCGCAGATCCTCGATCCGGTCGCGGATGTGCCGGGTGGCGGGCGACAGGGCGCGGTCGGCGCGGTGCAGCAGATACCAGCTGCGCTGGATCGGCAGGCCGATGGCGGACAGGGCGACCAGACGACCAGCGCGCAACTCCTCGGTGCAGGTGTGCTGCGAGATCAGGGCGATGCCCAGGCCCGCGATCACGGCCTGCTTGATCGTCTCGTTCGTGCCCATCTCGACCGCGCGCCAGGGGGCCCCCTCGCCGATGCGGTCCAGAAAGCGGGTCATCAGATTGCGCGAGCCCGACCCCTCTTCGCGCGACAGGAAGGTCTGCGACAGCAGATCGCCGGGCGTCACAGGGTCCATCGCCGCCAGCGGATGACCGGGCGCGGCGATCAGGATATGGGGATGCGGCCCGATCGGCACCGAGATCACCGCCGGTTCGCGCGGCGGGCGGCCCATGACCGCCAGATCAAGCTGGTCCAGCGACAGGGCCGAAATGATCGCGTCGCGGTTGCCGATGCGCAGCGTGACATTGATGTCGGGCGCATCGCGCTGCAGCCGGGCGACCAGGAACGGCGCGAAATACTTGCCGGTCGAGACCACGCCCAGCACCACGCTGCCGCTGTGACCCTGCCGCAGCGCGACGATCTCGCGCCCCGCGCGGGTCAGGGCCGAGGTCACGCGCGCCTCGGCCAGCAGCAGGGCCTGACCCTCGGCGGTGGGGCGGAAGGCGCCATGCTCGTCGCGGGAAAACAGCGGGCAACCCGCCAGATCCTCCAGCTGGCGCAGCTGGCCATGCACGGCGGGCGGCGTCAGGCCCAGCTGGCCCGCCGCCAGCGTCAGGCTGCCGGTCTCGGCCACGGCGCGCAGGGCGCGCAGCTGGCGCAGGGTCAGGGCATCCACGCGCATTTCAGTTTTCCTTAATCTGCATTCCGCATTTTTAAATTCCTCTGAAGGCGCGCGCCTGTCAACCTGAACTCACATCCCAAGGCCAGTGAGGCAGCCATGACCGCGACCCGCATCGACATCACCGCGATCCCGCAGCGTCTGCGCCCGGCCATGACGGCGCTGGCGCAGGGGGCGGGGCGGCTGGCCCGGCTGATCCGCCGCGATCCGGGGCGCCATACCGACCGCGCCGCCGCCCTGCTGTTCACCGATCTGCTGACGCAGGCGGGGCTGGCCTGGCATCTGGACCACCGCGACCCCGCCCCGCGCGAGGTGATTGCGGGCGGCGATCTGGCGCTGGCGATGATCTCGCTGGACGGGGCCTGCAATCTGGAGGGCAACGGCCCGGCGGGCACGATCTTTGCGCTGATGCCCGCGACCGGGGCGCCCGAGGCCAGCTTTCTGCGCCCGGCGCGGCAGATGCTGGCGGGCGGGTACATCATCTATGGCGCCAGCTGCCGGTTGATGGTCAGCTTTGGCGACGGCACCCAGCATTACATTCTGGACACCGACACTGACCGGTTCGAGCTGGCCGCCGCGCGGCATCTGATCCCCGGATCACCCACCGAATTTGCCATTGATGCCGCGCATTACCGCCACTGGCCGCGCCCGGTGCGGGCCTATGTCGATGACTGCATGGCCGGGCTGGACGGGCCGCGCGCCGCGAATTTCACCATGCGCTGGACCGGCGCGCTGGTGGCCGAGGCGCATCGCATCCTGATGCAGGGCGGCATCTGCCTGTGCCCCGCCGACCGGCGCGACAATCAGGGCGGGCTGCGGCTGCTGCATCAGGCGGCGCCCTTGGCGATGGTGATCGAACAGGCGGGCGGACGGGCCACCGATGGCGCGCTGCCGGTGCTGGACCAGCCGATCACCGATCTGCGCGCCCGCACGCCGTTGATTTTCGGGTCCGCCGAAAAGGTGGACCGGGTCGCCGCCTATCACGACCTGCCCGAGGCCGAGGTCTCGGCCCTTTTTGGCCATCGCGGCCTGTTCCGCGCGTGAGGTTCCCATGAGCAAGAAACATCCCATCATCTCGGTCACCGGCTCTTCCGGGGCGGGCACCACCACGGTCAAGGCGACCTTTGACGCAATCTTCCGCCGCGAGGGTCTGCGCGCCGTCAGCATCGAGGGCGACGCCTTTCACCGCTATGACCGCGCCGCCATGAAGGAGGAACTGACCCGGCGGCAGGCGGCGGGCGACGCGACCTTCAGCCATTTCAGCTATGACGCCAACGAGCTGGAAAAGCTGGAGGATATTTTCCGCGTCTATGGCGAGACGGGCCGGGGAGAGACGCGCCATTATGTCCATGACGAGACCGAGGCCGAACGCTGGGGCAGCGCGCCCGGCACGTTCACCGGCTGGCGCGCCTTTGAGGATGGCAGCGATCTGCTGTTCTACGAGGGGCTGCATGGCGCCGTCGTCAACGATCAGGTCAATCTGGCCGCTTTGGCCGATCTGAAGATCGGCGTCGTGCCGGTCATCAATCTGGAATGGACGCAGAAGATCCACCGCGACAAGGCCAGCCGGGGCTATTCGACCGAGGCTGTCACCGACACGATCCTGCGCCGGATGCACGCCTATGTTCACTGCATCTGCCCGCAGTTCAACGAAACCGACATCAACTTTCAGCGGGTGCCGGTGGTCGATACCTCGAACCCGTTCATCGCGCGCTGGATTCCCACGCCCGACGAAAGTCTGGTGGTGATCCGGTTCAAGAACCCGCGCGGGATAGATTTTCCCTATCTGACCCAGATGATTCAGGGGTCGTGGATGACGCGGGCCAATTCCATCGTGATCCCCGGTCCCAAGATGGACCTCGCGATGCAGCTGATCCTGACCCCGATGATCCTGCGCCTGATCAGCGAGGCCAGGCGCGCCTGACCCATCCCCAAGGAGGACGAGACATGAACGAGATGGCCAAGATGGACGCGAAGAAGCGTTACACCGCAGGCGTGATGAAATACGCCCAGATGGGCTATTGGGAGCCTGACTATCAGCCCAAGGACACCGACATCATCGCGCTGTTCCGCATCACGCCGCAGGATGGGGTGGATGCGATCGAGGCCGCGGCTGCGGTCGCGGGCGAAAGCAGCACCGCGACATGGACGGTGGTCTGGACCGACCGGCTGACCGCCTGCGACAAGTATCGCGCGAAAGCCTATCGCGTCGATCCGGTCCCCAACGCGCCGGGCGAGTTCTTTGCCTATATCGCCTATGATCTGGACCTGTTCGAGGGCGGCTCCATCGCCAACCTGACCGCATCCATCATCGGCAATGTCTTTGGTTTCAAGCCGCTGAAGGCCCTGAGGCTGGAGGACATGCGCCTGCCCGTGGCCTATGTGAAGACCTTTCAGGGCCCCGCCACCGGCATCGTGGTCGAGCGTGAACGCCTGAACTGCTATGGCCGCCCGCTGCTGGGCGCCACGGTCAAGCCCAAGCTGGGCCTGTCGGGCCGCAACTATGGCAGGGTGGTTTATGAGGCGCTGAAGGGGGGCCTCGACTTCACCAAGGATGATGAAAACATCAACAGCCAGCCCTTCATGCATTGGCGCGACCGGTTTCTGTACTGCATGGAGGCGGTGAACCGGGCGTCTGCCGCGACGGGCGAGGTCAAGGGCACCTATCTCAACATCACCGCCGGCACGATGGAAGAGATGTATGCGCGGGCCGAGTTCGCCAAATCGCTTGGCTCGGTGATCGTGATGATCGACCTGGTGATCGGCTATACCGCGATCCAGTCCATGGCCAAATGGGCGCGCGACAATGACATGATCCTGCACCTGCACCGCGCCGGGCACAGCACCTATACCCGCCAGCGCAGCCACGGCGTCAGCTTCCGCGTCATCGCGAAATGGATGCGTCTGGCCGGGGTCGATCACCTGCATGCAGGCACGGTCGTCGGCAAGCTGGAGGGCGATCCCGCCACCACCAAGGGATACTACGACATCTTCCGCGAGGAACGGAACCCGATGGCCTTGGAAAACGGGATCTTCTTCGATCAGGAATGGGCCAGCCTGAACAAGATGATGCCGGTCGCATCGGGCGGCATCCACGCGGGCCAGATGCACCAGCTGCTGCATTATCTGGGCGAGGATGTCGTGCTGCAGTTCGGCGGCGGCACCATCGGCCACCCCCATGGCATCGCGGCGGGCGCACAGGCCAACCGCGTCGCGCTGGAGGCGATGGTCTTTGCCCGCAACGCAGGCCGCGACATCTGGAATGAGGGCGAGGACATCCTGCGCGACGCCGCCCGCACCTGCACGCCGCTGAAACAGGCGCTGGAGGTCTGGAAGGGCGTGACCTTCGACTATGCCTCGACCGATGCGCCCGATTTCGCGCCCACCCCCGAAGTTTCCAGCTGAGGAACAGACCCATGAAAATGACCCAAGGACAGTTCAGCTTCCTGCCCGACCTGACGGATGACGACATCCGCGTGCAGGCCCAATATGCCATCGACAAGGGCTGGGCCGTGTCGGTCGAATATACCGACGATCCGCATCCCCGGAACACCTATTGGGAGATGTGGGGCCATCCGATGTTCGACAACCCCGACGCGGCGGCGGTGGTCTACGAGGTGAACGAATGCCGCAAGCAATATGGTGGCCAGTATATCCGGGTGATCGCGTTCGATGCCTCGCCCGGATGGGAATCGATCCGCATGTGCATGATCGTGAACCGCCCGGCGGTGGAACCCGGCTTCCGGCTGGTGCGGCAAGAGGGCGAGGGGCGGTCAGTCCGCTACACCATCGAAAGCTATGCCATGCGCGAGCCCGAAGGCGCCCGCTACGCCTGAGGCCCCCGCTCAGGCCGGTCCGGGCGGCGCCTCCCTTCGCCGCCCGGCACCCCTCCAACCCCCGCGAGGTTTGCCATGCAAGACGCCCCCCCCTCTGACGCCCCCCCCTCTGAAACCCGGCCCACCCATGTCGATCTGGCGCACAGCTTTGCCGAAAGCGGCGTGGCCGAGGTGCTGGCCGAACTGGACCGGCAGCTGGTCGGGCTGGCCCCGGTCAAGGCGCGCATCCGCGAAACGGCGGCGCTGCTGCTGGTCGATCAGGCGCGGCGCAAGCTGGGGCTGGCCACCGAAACGCCGACCCTGCACATGAGCTTTACCGGCAATCCCGGCACCGGCAAGACCACCGTGGCGCTGAAGATGGCGGCGCTGCTGCACCGGCTGGGCTATGTCCGCAAAGGGCATCTGGTGACGGTCACGCGCGACGATCTGGTCGGGCAATATATCGGCCATACCGCGCCCAAGACCAAAGAGGTGCTGAAAAAGGCGATGGGCGGCGTGCTGTTCATCGACGAGGCCTATTACCTGTATCGCCCCGAAAACGAACGCGATTACGGGCAGGAAGCCATCGAGATCCTGCTGCAGGTGATGGAGAACAACCGCGACGATCTGGTGGTGATTCTGGCGGGCTATGCCGACCGGATGGACCGCTTCTTCGCCTCGAACCCCGGCTTCCGGTCGCGCATCGCCCATCACATCGAATTCCCCGATTACAGCGATGACGAATTGCTGGTGATCGCGGAAGGGATGCTGAGCACGCAGAACTACGCCTTTGACGACCCGGCCCGCGCGGCGATGGCGCAATACATCACCGCCCGGCGCGACCAGCCGCATTTCGCCAATGCCAGATCCATCCGCAACGCGCTGGACCGGGCGCGGCTGCGACAGGCGAACCGGCTGTTCCACGAAGCGAAAGGCCCGCTGGATGCGGCGGCCCTGTCGACGCTGACCGCCCCCGACATCCGTGCCAGCCGCGTCTTTCAGGGCGGGCTTGACGTGGACCGTGCAAACAGGCAGGCCGCTGCCGGATAACCCTCAGGAGGCCCAGATGAGCTTCGACCGCCAGATCAGGATCGCCCCCTCGATCCTCTCCGCCGACTTCGCCAATTTCGGCGCCGAGATCCGCGCCATCGAGGATCAGGGCGCCGACTGGGTCCATGTGGACGTGATGGACGGGCATTTCGTCCCGAACCTGACATTCGGCCCGCCCGCGGTGAAAGCCTTCCGCCCGCATGTGAAAACCTTCATGGACGTGCATCTGATGATCGCGCCGGTGGACGCCTATATCGACGCCTATGCCGAGGCCGGCGCCGACATGATCACCGCCCATGTCGAGGCAGGCCCCCATCCCCACCGCACGCTGCAGGCGATCCGCGCGACCGGCAGACAGGCGGGCATCGCACTCAACCCCGGCACGCCGGTCGAGGCGGTCGACTACCTGCTGGACCTGTGTGACATGGTGCTGGTGATGACCGTGAACCCGGGCTTTGGCGGGCAGAAATTCATCCACAGCCAGCTGGACAAGATCGCCCGCATCCGCGGCCTGATCGGCGACCGCCCGATCCATATCCAGGTCGATGGCGGCGTCGATCCGACCACCGCCCCCCTCGTGGCCAAGGCGGGCGCCGATGTCCTCGTCGCGGGCTCGGCGGTCTTCCGGGGCGGCTCGGTCGACCAGCCCGGCATCTATGGCGCAAACATGCAGGCCATCCGCGACTCGATCGCCTGACCCTGCTTTGGTCCTGAAATATCCCGGGGGGTGTGGGGGGCTGGCCCCCCGCTTCCTCCATTTGACAATCCCGCCAACCCCGCGTCTTCTGCGCCCCTGACAGACAGGAGGACGCGATGGATCTGGGCATCAGGGGCAAACGGGGGCTGGTCTGCGCGGCCTCAAGGGGGCTGGGACGCGGCTGCGCCGAGGCATTGGCGGCAGCGGGCGTCGATCTGGTCATCAACAGCCGCACCAAGGCCGACATCACCCGCACCGCGCAGGACATCGCCGCGACCTATGGCGTCTCGGTCACGCCGGTCGCCGCCGACATCACCACCGATGAGGGCCGCACCCTTGTGCTGGCCGCGCTGGGTCAGGCCGATATTCTGGTGACCAATGCGGGCGGGCCGCCGCCGGGCGACTGGCGCGACTGGAGCCGCGACGATTTCATCCGCGCCATTGACGCCAATATGCTGTCGGCGGTGGCGCTGATGCAGGCGCTGGTGCCCGCCATGATGGACCGGGGCTGGGGCCGGGTCGTCAATATCACCTCGCAATCGGTGCGGGCGCCGATCGCGGCGCTGGGGCTGTCGAACAGCGCGCGCACCGGGCTGACCGGCTTTGTCGCGGGCATGTCGCGGCAGGTGGCGGGGCACGGGGTCTGCGTGAACAACCTGCTGCCCGGCATCCATGCCACCGACCGCGCCGCCACGCTGGATCGTGGCGTGGCGGCGCGCGAGGGCATCGGCATGGACGAGGCGCGGCGCCTGCGCGAGGCCAGCATCCCCGCCGGGACCTATGGCACGGCTGCCGATTTCGGCGCGACCTGCGCCTTTCTGTGCAGCCAGCAGGCGCGGTTCATCGTGGGCCAGAACATCCTGCTGGATGGCGGCGCCACCAATCTCACGATCTGAGCAGGCAGTTGCAGCCCTGCCCCGCCCCTGTTAGGGCGGGTAAACCCGACTGAAAGACTTGGCCGCCCGTGACGCATCCCCCCCGCCTGGAAGCCCAGAACCTGACCCGCGCCTTCGAGGGGCGGCGCGTCGTCGATGACGTGTCCTTTCAGGTCGAGGCCGGGCAGGTCGCCTGCCTGCTGGGCCCCTCGGGCTGCGGCAAGTCGACGACGCTGCGGATCGTGGCCGGGGTGGATATGCAGGACAGCGGCCGCATCCATGTCGACGGGCAGCTGATCTGCGACACGGCCTTTCGCGTGCCGCCAGAACGCCGCGGCATCGGGCTGATGTTTCAGGACTTTGCGCTGTTTCCGCATCTGCCGGTCAGCGAAAACGTGGCCTTTGGGCTGCGCGGCGGTTTTCGCGCCAATCGTCAGCGGGTGCTGGACCTGCTGGGGCGGGTGCATATGGCGCGCCATCTGGACAGCTATCCGCACGAGCTGTCGGGTGGCGAGCAGCAGCGCGTGGCGCTGGCCCGCGCCCTGGCGCCGCGCCCCAGGGTGCTGCTGATGGACGAGCCCTTCAGCGGTCTGGACGAACGCCTGCGCGACGGCATCCGCGACGAGACACTGGCCTTGCTGAAGGAAGAGGGCACCGCCGTTCTGCTGGTCACGCATGAGCCGCATGAGGCGATGCGCATGGCCGATCAGATCCTGCTGATGCGCGCCGGGCGGATCGTGCAGCAGGGCGCGCCCTACAATCTGTACAACGCCCCTGCGGACCGGCAGGCGGCGGCATTTTTCAGCGACATCAATGTGCTGACCGGGCGGGTGCAGGGGGCGCTGACCGACACGCCCTTTGGCCAGTTTCTGGCGCCGGGGGTGCCGGACGGCCATGAGGTCGATATCGTCATCCGGCCCCAGCATCTGCGCATCGACTTTGACCGCGCCGGTCAGGGCCCGGCACCGACACCCGAGAACGGCTCGGCCGCGCGGGCGCAGGTGCGGCGCGCGCGCTATCTGGGGCGCGAGTCGCTGGTCGAGTTTTCTACCGTCGAGGGCGGGATCGCGCTGACCGCGACCGTGCCCGGCGTGTTCCTGCCTCCCGCCGGGACGCCGATGTGGCTGATGTTGCGGCGGGACCGCTGTTTCGTCTTTCCCCGCGGCTGAGGGCTGCGGGGCGCGGGCCGGGTTTTTTGGATATTTGAGTGAAGAAGAAGCCGGCTAGTCCTGGCCGGTTGCGGCGCGATAGGCGGTGAGAACCTGTGACAGGTGCTGGCGGCGGCCTGCCGGGTCGGCGAGGCGGGCCGCGAGGTGGCGGGCGCGGCGTGACATGGCCGCGCACCGGGTGGGGTGGGCGCGCGCCCATGCCAGCCGCTGCGCCAGATCGGTCGCGCCGGGGGCCAGCGGGATATAGTGGCGCCATGGGCGGAAGAGGCCGGTGGCGAAGCTTTCCCAGCCGTCGTCCTCTTTCAGGACCACCGCCCTGCCCTGAGCCAGCGGCAGGAAATCGGCATCGCCCTGCGTGCCGCCGAGGCACAGCGCGTAGCGGCCCTGTGGGCTGTCGGTGCGGGCGGCCGGGGTCAGGCCAAGGCGGTCCAGCGCGCGGCTCTGGCGCGGGTCGGGGGTCAGGGCGAGGTCGAAGCCGTCGCGCCCGCCATACTGGTCCGGCACATGCCAGCGGGTCAGGCGTCTGACGGCCTGTGCAATCGCGGGGAGTGCTTCGGCAGGCGCTTTGGGGGGGGCCGACAGGGCCTGCGCGATCAGGCTTTCGGCGCTGTGGCCAAGGTCGGGCTGGCCATCGGGCGTGACGGCAAATCCCGACAGCGGGCCGCGCCAGGTGGCGATGTCCTGACAATCCGGGGGCCGGGGCGACGGCGGCAGGGGCGCGCCCGGGAATCCGTCATTGCCGATGCGGTGCAGCCACGGCGCGGGCCAGAGCCAGACATTCGCCGCCCATTTGCGCCGCAGCCCTGCGATCAGTGGCGCCTGTGCCGCCTGCTCCGGGCCCGAGGGGCGCATGTCGAGCCAGTACCGGCCATGCTGTGTGACCTGCGCCATGTCATTGACCGTGGTGGCCACGCGCAACAGGCCGGGACGACCGGCTTCGAGGTAGAACTGTCCGTCGGGGGCGCGGCGCAGGGGCAGCAGCGTGCCGTCGGCGCCGCGCAACTCGTTCCGGTCGAGGTCGAGGCAGACCGCCTGCGGATGCGGTGCCTGCGGGCTGCGGGTGGCGGTCAGCCTGTGCGGCGCGGCCAGCCGGGCCAGACAGGTGGCGATGCGCGCGCGGCTGGCGGGGGTGAACCCGGCGCCGGGGGGCGGGCTTTCCAGCATCCGCTGCACGCGGGGCAGGTTCTGCTGGCGGGCCTTGCGGACCCCGGTGCCGGGCAATGGCGGCACCTTCGGCAGGTCGAACCATGGGGCGAGGGCGCGGCGGTAATCATCGGGCGTGGCCTCGTCGATGTCGATCTGGATGAATTCGGGGCGGTCTGCGAAATGGGCGCGGGCGCCGGTCAGATGCGCCTCCCAGTCGGCCGCCCAGATCCCGGCCAGATCGCCCAGGGGCACGCCGAGGCTGGCCGCGATGCTGCGGGCATAGGCGCCGCCGCGATGCAGGTAGCGGCTGGCGATCCAGTCCTCGATGCGGCGGGTGTTCAGCAGGAAGACCGCGCCCGGATAGTGCTGGTCCAGCAGGGCATAATCCCGGAAGCCCTCGATCACCGGGGTGTTGAGGAAGCGCACCGATTCCATGTCGGTGAAGGCCACGGTGCTGTCGGCCCAGCGCGCCAGCGGCTTGCGCCCGGTCAGTTTGGCATAGGCGATGTCCTCGGCCAGCGCGCCCTCCAGCCAATGCGCGGCGGGGATGCCGTTCATGTCGAAGAGCCGCGCGATGAAGGTCGTGCCGCATTTGTTGAAGCCGATCTGGAAGAATTTGGGCTGGAAGAACCTGGGCTGGAAGAACCTGGGCTGAAGGATTTTGGGCTGCATGACGGGCCTGTGTTGCGCAGCCCCGATCTGGCGCGCGCCGGGACGGGCTGTCAACCGCTGCGCCTGCCATGGGCAGAAGGCGGCGCTTTGGCGTGGTTCTGCGACAAAGGTCTTGCCACGGGACGGGCCTGCGGCTAGCACAAGGGCAGGAATTCGGGAGACATCGGCACGTGCCGGGGCCGAAGGAGAAGCCGCCCCGGCAAGCTCTCAGGCAAAAGGACCGTTTTCTCCATACAGTCTGGAGAGTGGCCGAAAGGCCCGCCGAAGGGATAACGATCTCAGGCGCCGTTCGCGGCAAGGACAGAGGGGGCATCGACGCGCGGGGGTTTTCCCGTCCAACCGATGCCGGCTGTCCGGCTGTTTTGCAGGAGGCCAGATGGCCGAGATTGCCCACGCCGATACGTCCCGCCGGACCGGCCTTTATGACCTTCATGTCGAATGCGGCGCCCGGATGGTGCCCTTTGCGGGCTGGCAGATGCCGGTGCAGTTTCCGATGGGCGTGATGGCCGAGCATCTGCACACCCGCGCCCATGCCGGGCTGTTCGATGTCAGCCATATGGGGCAGGTGCTGGTCTGGCCCGAAGATGGCCGGATCGGGACCGCCGCCGCCGCGCTGGAGGTGCTGATCCCCGCCGATGTGGCCGGTCTGGCCGAGGGGCGGCAGCGCTATGGGCTGTTCACCAATCCGGCGGGCGGGATTGCGGATGATCTGATGTTCGCCAACCGGGGCGACCACTATCTGCTGGTCGTCAATGCCGCCTGCGCCGAACAGGATATTGCCCATCTGCGGACCCTCAAGGGGGTGCGGGTCGAGCCTGTCACCGACCGCGGCCTGCTGGCCCTGCAGGGCCCGGATGCGGTCGCGGTGCTGGCGCGGCTGGTGCCTGCGGTGGCGGATATGCGCTTTATGGACAGTCAGGTCCATGTCTGGGAGGACGTGGCCCTGTGGATCTCGCGCTCGGGCTATACCGGCGAGGACGGGTTCGAGATTTCCGTGCCCTCGGCGGCGCTGGAGGGCTTTGCCCGCGCGTTGCTGGATCAGCCCGAGGTGGCGCCGATTGGTCTGGGGGCGCGCGATTCGCTGCGGCTGGAGGCGGGGATGCCGCTGTATGGCCATGACATGGACGGCGGCGTGACGCCTGCGCAGGCGGGGCTGGGCTGGTCGATCCCGAAGGTCCGCCGTGCCGGTGGCGCGCGGGCGGGCGGGTTTCCCGGCGCTGAGGTGATTCTGGCCGGGCTGGGCGCGCCTGATCTGCGGCGGCGGGGGTTGCGGCCCGAGGGGCGCGCGCCGATCCGCGAAGGGGTGGCGCTGTTTGCCGCGCCCGAGGGCGGTGCGGTGATCGGCACGGTCAGTTCGGGCGGCTTTGGCCCCTCGGTCGGCGGGCCGGTCGCCATGGCGCGTCTGCCCGCTGAACTTCCCGAGGGCGCCACGATCTGGGCCGAGCTGCGCGGCAGGCGCCTGGCCGTGACCATCTGCGCCCTGCCCTTTGTCACCCCCTCTTACAAACGCTGAGGAGCGTCTTCATGCTGAAATATACCGAAGATCACGAATGGCTGCGGGCCGAGGGTGATGAGATCACCGTGGGCATCACCAGACATGCCAGCGAGCAGCTGGGCGATGTGGTGTTCATCGAGCTGCCCGAAGAGGGGCGCGAGGTCGCGGCGGGCGAGGAAATCGTCGTGATCGAAAGCGTCAAGGCGGCCAGCGACATCACCGCCCCGGTGGCGGGGGTGATTACGGCGGTGAATGCGCCGCTGGCCGACGCGCCGGGCGATGTGAATGCCGATCCGATGGCGGCCTGGTTCTTTCGGATCAAGCCTGCGGATGCGGGCGCGATGGACGGGTTCATGGATGAGGCGGCCTATAAGGCGCTGGTGGAGTGAGTTTTTGCCGGGCTTTGCCCGGCGAAAGGCCGGGGGCGCTTCGCCCCCCGGACCCCCCGAGGATATTTCTGGACCAAAGCAGGCCCAAGCGTGGCGCTGCCGGATGGAGTGACGGATGAGCCGCTGGACCCCGACCGACTATAACCCCGACGATTTTGCCAACCGGCGCCATATCGGGCCGTCTCCGGCAGAGATGGAGCTGATGCTGGCGGCGGTGGGGGCCGACAGTCTGGAGGCGCTGATCGGGCAGACCGTGCCTGCGGCGATCCGGCAGGCGGACCGGCTGGACTGGCCCGCCCTGTCCGAGGCGGGGCTGCTGGCGCGGATGAAAGAGGTCGCGGCGAAGAACCGGGTGATGACCAGCCTGATCGGGCAGGGCTATTACGGCACCGTCACGCCGCCCGCGATCCAGCGCAATATTCTGGAGAACCCGGCCTGGTATACCGCCTATACCCCCTATCAGCCCGAGATCGCGCAGGGGCGGCTGGAGGCCTTGCTGAATTTCCAGACCATGGTGGCGGATCTGACCGGCTTGCCGGTGGCCAATGCGTCGCTGCTGGACGAGGCGACGGCGGCGGCCGAGGCGATGGCCATGGCGCGGCGTCAGTCGAAATCGAAGGCGCAGGCGTTCTTTGTCGCCCATGACCTGCATCCGCAGACGATCAGCGTGATCGAGACGCGGGCGGCGCCATTGGGGATCAGGATCGTCAAGGGCTCGGTTGATGATCTGGTGGCGGATGAGGTCTTTGGCGCGATCTTTCAGTATCCGGGCACCTATGGCCATATCCGCGACCTGACGCCCGAGATCGGGGCGCTGCATGCGGCGGGCGCGCTGGCGGTGGTCGCGACCGATCTGCTGGCCTTGTGCCTGCTGCGCGAGCCGGGCGCGATGGGGGCCGATATTGCGGTCGGCTCGGCGCAGCGCTTTGGCGTGCCGATGGGCTATGGCGGGCCGCATGCGGGGTTCATGTCCTGCCGGGATGCGCTGAAGCGGGCGATGCCGGGGCGGATCGTCGGCGTCTCGGTGGACAGCGCGGGCAATCCGGCGCTGCGGCTGGCGCTGCAGACGCGCGAGCAGCATATCCGGCGCGAGAAGGCCACCAGCAATGTCTGCACGGCGCAGGCTTTGCTGGCGGTGATGGCGGGGTTTTATGCGGTGTTTCACGGGCCGGTGGGTCTGCGCGCCATTGCGCAGCGGGTGCATCTGCATGCGGTGACGGTGGCCGATGCGCTGCGGGCGGCGGGGGCCGAGGTGGCGCCAGAGGCGTTCTTTGACACGATCACCGTCAAGGTGGGCGTGGGTCAGGCGGGCATCATGGCCGCCGCGCGCCACCGGGGCATCAACCTGCGCGCCGTGGGCCGCGACCGCGTCGGCATCAGCGTGGATGAGACGACCGATGCGGGCGTGATCACCCGGCTGCTGGATGCCTTCGGGATCACCGAGGCGGCGCCCATGGCCGTGGCCCCCGCAATCCCCGAGGCGCTGCTGCGCGAGAGCGACTATCTGACCCATCCGGTGTTCCACATGAACCGGGCCGAGTCCGAGATGATGCGCTATATGCGCCGCCTGTCGGACCGCGATCTGGCGCTGGACCGGGCGATGATCCCGCTGGGGTCCTGCACGATGAAGCTGAATGCCGCCGCCGAGATGATGCCGATCACCTGGCCCGAATTCGGCGCGCTGCATCCCTTTGCGCCCCATGATCAGGCGGCGGGATACCACGAGGCGATTGCCGATCTGACCGAAAAGCTGTGCCGCATCACCGGCTATGACGCGTTCTCCATGCAGCCCAACAGCGGCGCGCAGGGGGAATATGCGGGGCTTTTGACGATTGCGGCCTATCACCGCTCGCGCGGTGAGCTGCGCGACATCTGCCTGATCCCCGTGTCGGCGCATGGCACCAACCCGGCCACGGCGCAGATGTGCGGGATGCAGGTCGTGGTGGTGAAATCCGCGCCCAATGGCGATATCGACCTGGAGGATTTCGCCGATAAGGCCGCCAAGGCGGGGGACCGGCTGGCGGCGGTGATGATCACCTATCCCTCGACCCATGGTGTCTTCGAGGATACCGTGCGGCAGGTCTGTGACATCACGCACAGCCATGGCGGGCAGGTCTATATCGACGGGGCGAACATGAACGCGCTGGTCGGGCTGGTGAAACCGGGCGAGATCGGCGGCGATGTCAGCCACCTGAACCTGCACAAGACATTCGCCATCCCGCATGGCGGCGGCGGGCCGGGCATGGGGCCGATCGGGGTGCGTGCGCATCTGGCGCCGTTCCTGCCCGGCGATCCGCGCGAGGACGGCAGCGGCGCGGTCAGTGCGGCGCCCTATGGCAGCGCCTCGATCCTGCTGATCAGCTGGGCCTATTGCCTGATGATGGGCGGCGAGGGGCTGACGCAGGCGACCCGCGTGGCGATCCTGAACGCCAACTATATCGCGGCGCGGCTGGCCGGGGCCTATCCGATCCTGTTCATGGGCAATCGCGGCCGGGTCGCGCATGAATGCATCATCGACACGCGGCCCTTTGCCGAACATGGCGTGACCGTGGACGACATCGCCAAGCGCCTGATCGACAACGGCTTTCACGCCCCCACGATGAGCTGGCCGGTCAGCGGCACGCTGATGGTCGAGCCGACGGAATCCGAGACCAAGGCCGAGATCGACCGCTTTGTCACCGCCCTGCTGGCGATCCGGGCCGAGATCACCGAGGTGGCCGAGGGGCGGATCGCGGCCGCCGACAGCCCGCTGCGCCACGCCCCCCACACGGTCGAGGATCTGGTGCGGGACTGGGACCGCGCCTATTCGCGCGAGCAGGGCTGCTTTCCGCCGGGCGCCTTCCGGGTGGACAAGTACTGGCCGCCCGTGGGCCGGGTCGACAACGCCCATGGCGACCGCAACCTGATCTGCACCTGCCCGCCGCTGGAGAGCTATGCCGAGGCGGCGCAATAGCGGCCGCCCTGGCGTTCCCCCGGATGCAAATGCTGTGTCCCGCTTTGGCGGGACGCGGCGCATTGATCGGCGGGCAGCCGGCCTCGGCTGGTTCACCGATCTGCTGCGGTCGCCTGCGCACGGCACCAGCCGCGCGGGGGCAGTCTTGACAATCCCGGATGCCCGCGCCACACAAATACCGGATCGGGGTCGTAGCTCAGTTGGTAGAGCGCGTCGTTCGCAATGACGAGGTCAGGGGTTCGATTCCCCTCGGCTCCACCAGACACCCCCCTTGTTGTCATTGTAGCAAATGAGTGCCGATTGGGAGCATAAGCCTGCAGATCGAGCGTCAATATGGCCAATACGCCACATCAATGTGGCTTTTCGGCTCAAAAGCGGATCCAAATGGCGTTGGCAGAGGTACTGTCGCAATCCAACTCATCCGAAACGATGACAGCGCGTTCTGGTGCGACCGCGCAGGTGTCGCCACGCCAATCCAGGACGCAACTGGCGGATACTTCGCAAGCGTTGCATCTGACCCCAATTAGCCTACCTTCCGCTGAACTGCTCATGGCGCTATCTTGGCGCGTAGCGCCAAGATGAAGACAAAAATTTGGTCCCTATGCTTTGGGGCAAAAAACACAGGCTATTTTGTGCTGAGCGAGCACATACTCTATTGCTTCCTGAAAAATTTACTGGCGGCAACTTGCGGCTAGGAGTTGTGAACGAGGAAATCGGAAATAACTTCGTCGGCGTCGGAGGCGATTTTTGTCTCGAGCGCGTCCGCCGCGTCGCGAACCCCCGATCAGGCCTACTTCAACCAGCCAATGCCCGAAGCGGTGGCGGCGGAACCGAGGCGGAAAACCACCTAGAAAACGCTTGGAAACTGTTCAAATCAGCCGAACCACCTCTGCGCTCGCAATCGGCGAATGGCGGCGAGGATGGCGCGGACCATCGCGCCGGTGACGGCGACCTCGGCCAGCTGGAAGGTGATGGCGCGGGCGTGACGGACGACACTCGCCCCGATCTTGATCAGCTTCAGCTGCAGGCTGGTCAGCGACCAGTCGGCCACCCGCAGTTGACGGACGGGTCGAAGACGCAGCGGCGCCTCATCAGCCAGTGCCGTTCGGACGCCCGAACACCGAGGGCAAGCTGAAATGACCTTCGTAAACACCGTCTCCGCACAGGCCTTCGCTGATCTGCGAGGCGCCCACTACGCATTCCCTCGGGCAGAAAGGTTGCGCGAGGGGTTCGAATGGATGCTGACCGACTACTGGTCCAAGGCGTCGCTCGACCGTCGTTTCGAAGCGCGCGGCCTGCTGGTGACAGGCCCATCGCGCATCGGCAAATCTGCCGAGACTGCCCATCTTCTCGCGAAGGTCAACGACGGCAGCACCGTCATGCCGGATGGCAGACCAGCCAATATCGTCAGCGTGGTACTTGCTGGCACGATGACCTGGAAAGATCTCGGCGTTCACACCTTGGTAGAGGGGCTGCGTCTGCCGACAAAGGGTAAGGTGACCCAAAGAGAAATCTGGGACATGGTCCGGTTTCAGGCGCAAGCCCAAGGTGTCCACGGCATCCACTACGACGAGTGCCAGCACATCTTCCCGAAGAAGAGTGCGGAGGGGCGAGCCATGATCCTCGACAGCTTCAAGTCGCTGCTGAAGCACCCGGACTGGCCGTTGATGTTAGTGCTCTCGGGCGTGGACGAGTTGGTCGGGCACATTGCCAGCGAGGAACCGCTGGCCTACCTCCTACGCCCGGTACAATTTCTCGAAATCAGCTTGCAGCGCCCCGAAGACCAGCAGGAGCTGAACAGCCTTTGCTTCGCCTACGCCAACAAGGCTGGTGTTGACTTTTCGGCGCTCAGTTCGCTCGATTTCTTCCGCCGCCTCAACTGCGCATGCGGCAGTCGGTGGGGGTTGTTCATCGAGATGCTGATCGACGCCTGTGTCACGGCCGCGGGTTCGGGCGCCTCAGCACTACGCTCAGAGCATTTTTGCCGCGTATTCGCCTCCGGAACGAGCCTCGCGCCGGGGTACTCGCCCTTCTCGATCGAGAACTTCGAGGCACTTTTCACTGGGGAAAGAATGTTCGAGCTCTGGGAGAGCAAGAGGGTGGCGGGGCGCCGATAAAATCTCCACCGATCAGAACACGACTGCAACGAGACGAACTAGCGGGCGATCTTCGAATACACCGCAGAGGAGGTCCCGGCTGCTGTGCTGGCCTTGCTGGACGAGGTTGAGACAATGGCCGACCATCTGCCCGGTTGGCCCAAGGCCTATTGCCCTGGGTGGATGGGGCCACTACGTTTTCTGCACGTCTCGCGATCTGGTGGCGATGCTGCACCAGAAAAGCGATGCAGGTGATATACCGTCTGTTACCTGATACTCTCGAGGGCGTTGTTGACAGTACTGTCAGGAAGCTGATTCGGTGGGACAGGATAGTGATCACAAAGTCCGGCACGTCCAACTCGAACGTGATCAAATCGGCCAATTTGTCCGCATTCCCAAAGCTATGGAACTGACCGGGAGGACGGTGACGATCCGTAAGGTGGCTGATCGACTGATCGTCGAACCGCTCCGCAGGAAGAACTTGCTTGAGGTTCTTTCTGCAATGGAACATCTCCCGCCCGAAGATCAGTTCCCCGACATTGACTGACCAGCGATCAGCTTCTGGAAACCCGACCACAATGCATGGCCCGCTTTTGCGGGTCTTTTTCATGCCCGACGTGGCGAACACGGATTTGCACGCATATGCTTCGATCGTGCACGCAACTGCTTCCGCCCCGATAGAGGTCGCCACTAGCGCGTGTTGCGGTCATTGTGATTCAGGGATTCCCTTGAGGCTTGATCCGTGATTCCCTGCCTTCGAGGCAGATATGGGGGTCGATGATGGGAAAGCCGCATCCTGTAGAGCTACGGC
>NZ_JBKBVD010000006.1:0-120747 GCF_046289755.1 Paracoccus sp. (in: a-proteobacteria)
AGTAGGGGCGAAGGCGCGCCATCTGCGCTTCCGTCAGCCAGAACAGGTTGCTCATTGATCGGTCTCCTTGCGGCGGCCTGAATCACGTAAAGGGCGTAAAATCAATGGGTCTGGAGCCTAGAACGGTATTCTCGGACCGCAATGCCGCCGCCACGTGACCCTTCGAGGATTTCGCTGCCTCACTTCTTTGGCGGCACCGGGCTTGAGGTGTTCAGCTTTGCCGGACTTCCGCTCGCCCGCATCCGCTCCGCGAACGCCCTGCCCGCCTCGAATGTGCTTTTGCCACCCGCGATCGTCTGCACCAGCGCGCGCGCTCTGGACGGGCTGGAGGTTCAGGGTGCGGAATGGTGCCGCTGAAGGTGCCCCGCTGCTGCATGAACAGCGCCCGATACAGCGGCCATCCAGTCGGCGCGCGTAGGCGGCGCAGTGGGCGATGATCTCGTTGACGGGATAGCGGGCGCGGCCGGGCCACCAGCTGACAGTCAGGCGCATTCAGCCCGGTCTGGATCGACCGGACGGGTTGGCGTGCCATATCGATTCTCGATGCAAAAAGCCCCGCGCGATGGCGGGGGCCAAGGACAGGAGTGCAAACCTGTCCAGAAGGACAGGTTTACCAGAACGTCAGGTTGAGTGATAAGCGCCGCAACAACCGGGCGGCTCTGTGTTGTTGGTTTCTGAGTTCAGTCGCCCGGTTGTTGGCCCTTCTCCATGCCGGGCCAGGCCAGCGGTCGCCGGTTATTCAGTCGGCTGACGCAAGTGTCGCGCCCCTCGAAATGATGGGGACAGCCGCCAGGACAATCTGTGCGCGCGCCAGTGAATCGCGCAAAATCAACCCGGGATCTGCCTCGGCATTGCGACCTCCCTCGGAGAGATTTCGTAAAAGCGCGATCAATTTGCTGCAGATTATCGTCATAGCCATCAGCCTTGTGCTCGGAGGTGGGGAAGAAATGTATGTACCATATTTCAACCGCCTTGAGCTATGTCGCTTGCGCGCGCGTGGTATGCAAGTTGTATACTTGTGTTTTTACGGTCATGCGCCCTGACCTGCCCTCGGTCGGTCCCGCGTTCATGAACGAGAGCCTGCCGGTTTGAGATTGGTCGTCGGCGGTATCCTTCAGCGCCCCGCTGGCCGCCACCCGCGCGTCCCTGTCCGCCAGCTGGCGCAGGTTGCGTTGCAGCTCGGCGTCGTCGATCGAGATCTTCGGCATGGCGCAACCTCAGGGTCGGAACACATCGCCTTTCGGCGCGCTGCGCACGATGCCGCTGATGTTTCTTTCCACCCGCCGGGATTGGCGTATGATATCTTGTCCGTCGACCATCGGCGGCACATCAGGAGCGACATCATGGCCAAGGGCATGGACAAGCGGAAACGCGACGAGAAGAAACCGAAGAAGGAAAAGCCGAAGACGAATGCCTCGGCCCCCAGCACCAAGGACGTTGTCTCGAAAGCGGTCGCGAAACAGAACCAGTAATCTCAGCCCGGAGGACCGCGCCCACCCGAAGAGGGTTGAGCGCGGTTCGCCAGCGCCCGTCACCGAATTTGCGGGGGACGGAAACGACGAGCGCGGGGCCGATCCCGGTCCGGCGCCGCATCCCGTCAACCTGCGCCGCCAGTTCCAGATGGCGAGCCAACCCGTAGCAGGCATCATCGCGTCAAAGGCATCGGCGGGGCGGATCGCTTTCCGGCCAGCATAGTGGCGATGCACGGCCCCGACCCTGTCCTTGCCCACCGGCAGCGGCTCGATGTTCTGAGCCAGCACGAAACTGCCGCTGGCCAGCGAGGCGCGGATGTCCGGGCCGCATTCTTCCGGGATCAGGTTACCTGCCGACATCATGGCCTTGCAGCGCGCCGCCGCGACCGCCATCCGGTTTTCCGGCTCATTCACCGCCATACCCTGTCGAAAGGACAAGGAAAGAACTTCGGGCTGGTGCGTTGAGTGTGCAGTCAAACACGGGTTGCCGGCTGAACCACAGACGGACAAGCCGGACCCTCGGAGGAACTGATCTTGAAATACGTCATCTTTATGCTGGCCCTCTCCGCTTGCGCCACACCGCCCGTTCCCTATGTCAGCTGCAATACAGAGCGCACGGCCTGCGCATCCAGCCTTGTCGAGTACAGCCGCTAGGGCGCGGCATTGTCCGGCCGGAACGCGTGACGCGGCACCGGCGGGACAATGCCGTGGCCTCAGTCGTCAAAAGCTGATCAGCGCAGCTGCGATTGTTCAGGGGTGTTCACCTGACGGCCCGTCGCACGACCTTCACCGGAGCCGGGCTTCGCCGCGCAGCAAAGGCCGCGCGGGAGGTCGGTCCCGAGGCGATCTCAAAGGCATCCACCGCATCCGCAAGAAGCTCGCCGATGGCAGTGGGCGCGAATGTCACGATGCCTGGCGAGGCAAAGGAGCGCCGAAGTTCCGGGAGACTGGAGGCAGGGGCGGACCGGAAAGAGATCGCCACGCATATGGGGGAGGGTCGCCGACGCATGCAGCCGAAAGGGATCGAGCACAATCTGGCGCTGTCACCGGCCACCTCAGGAAAGGCCCAGGTGCTGGTCGGGGCGATAGGATTCGAACCTACGGCCTACGGTTCCCAAAACCGTCGCGCTACCAGGCTGCGCTACGCCCCGACAGCGCGCTTCTAGCGGATTGCGGCAAGGGGGAAAAGCCCTATTGGCAGGGCCATGCGGCAAATGCCGGATCAAGTCGGGGATGTGCCATCGCCTGCCCGCGGGCCAGACCGAGGCGCGCGGCCTCTCCACCCGCGATCTCCAGCACCATCAGGCGCTCGGGCGCCGGATCCAGAGGCGACGCGCCGGGGATCGGGGTCTCATCCAGCGGTCTGGCATTGCGGTGAATATGGCGGATCACACCCCGTTCATCCATGAACACAAGGTCCAGCGGGATCAGCGTGTTGCGCATCCAGAAACTGACAGGCTCGGGCGATTCGTAGATGAACAGCATCCCCTCACCCGCAGGCAAGGACCGGCGATACATCAGGCCCTGCGCACGCGTGGCAACCGTATCGGCAATCTCGACCTCGAAGGTCAGAGCGCGGCCATCGGGCAAGGCAAAAACCGCCAGGTTATCCCGGCAAACTGCCATCTGGGCCGATGCCACGGGTGCGGCCTCTGCCGCGCCGGAAAACGGCGCCAGAGAGGCCAAAGCGAGGATCAGGCCGAAAAGACTATTGCGCAACATGGGCAAGATAGCTGGTCGCATCGTCATGATGCTCACCATCGTTTCCCACCGGAACCCGGTCACCCGGGACCGCACTGTCCCACGACGCGACCTGAGCGGCCATCAGACCGCGCGGCCCTTCGATGACACGCAGGCAGATTGCTTCGCCGATGACAAGGTCTGCAAAACCGGAATGGCGCACAACCTCAATATGTATAAAAACGTCATCAGGATGCCCGAACATGTTTGCGAACCCGAATCCCTTGGATTTATCGAACCATTTGACCCGCGCCGGGCGCAGCGGCAACGAATCGAGGTGCTCGATGACCTCCATGTCCAGATCGGCAATCGGCGGCATTCCCGTCGCCGCCGGAGGGTCGATCGACAGGACCTCGGCGGCCTGCAGCCCGCGGGTCGTGGTCTGCACCAGAACCGTCACGCGGGACTGATCCGCAACCGAACCGCGACCGAAGTTCCGCAGGACGTTGGCATGCAGAAGAATGTCGGTCCCGCCGATGTCGTTAAGTATAAAGCCGTATCCCTTGGCCGGGTCGAACCATTTAACCAGCCCGGTCACACGCGTCAGGCCAACATCATCTACCATTTCATTCCCACGTCGTCATTCGGGTTACACTTGATACAGGATTAGCCGCGTCGCCGCGCACGTACAACATCGAGGTTGGGTGTTTGTCTGTACAAAGTAAAGCGGGCAATTAGACCGATGTTATCGCCCTCGTCAACTCATGGCGAGAGGCGTGTCACACACCAGCGGTTGTCCGCCTCTTTTGTCCAAACAAATCTATCGTGAAGACGAAAAGCACCGTCTGCCCAGAACTCGATCTGGTCAGGTTTCAGGCGGTATCCCCCCCAGAAGGGCGGTCTCGACGGATTGGTTCCATGGCGCAAACCCTGCCGCGCAGCCTCGGCCAGGAGGGCGCCGCGCCCCGACAGGGGCTGCGACTGACGCGATGACCACGCGCCGATCCGGCTTTGCAGGGCACGGCTGGCGAAATAGGCGTCAGCCTGCGCGCCCTCTTCGCGGGAGACATGGCCGCGCACCCTGACCTGACGACGCAACGTCTTCCAGTGCATGACAAAAGCCGCCTTGCCGCTGGCCTCGATCTGGCGGCCCTTGGCGCTGTCGTAATTGGTGTAGAACACGAACGAGCCATCGGTGCCGGCGCCGTCGATGTCCTTCAGCAGCACCATGCGCGCGTCGGGCATGCCGTCGGGGTCGACCGTCGCCAGCGCAATCGCGTTGGGGTCGTTGGGCTCGACGGCCTCGGCCTCGGCCAGCCAGTCGCGCACGATCTGAAACGGATCGTCGCCGGCAAATATTCCACTGCGTTCATCCATTGCCCGGTCCTTGCGCGCTTGAAGCCCCAGAGTGATTGGCCTAATCACAATTCAAGAAAATGGTGAAAGCGCGGGGAACAGCCAATGTCAAGCGAGCAGCGGTGCGGCCTTATGGCGGGCAAGCGCGGCCTTATCATGGGGCTGGCGAATGACAAATCAATTGCCTGGGGCATCGCGAAGGCCCTGGCTGCCGAGGGCGCGGAACTTGCCTTCAGCTATCAGGGTGAGGCGCTGAAAAAGCGGGTCGGCCCGCTGGCCGGGCAGCTGGGCTCGGATCTTGTGCTGCCCTGCGATGTCTCGGACGAGACCACGATCGACCAGTTGTTCGCCGATCTTCAGGCGAAATGGGGCGGGCTGGATTTCATCGTCCACGCCATCGGCTTTTCCGACAAGGAACAGCTTCGCGGCCGCTATGCCGAAACCACCCGCGACAACTTCATGATGACGATGGATATTTCCGTCTATTCCTTCACGGCAGTCGCCCGTCGCGCGGCGGCGATGATGACCGGCGGCGGCTCTATCCTGACGCTGACCTATTACGGCGCCGAACGCGTCATGCCGCACTATAATGTGATGGGCGTCGCCAAGGCCGCGCTGGAGGCATCGGTCCGCTATCTGGCCGAGGATTTCGGCAAGGACGGCATCCGCGTCAATGCGATCAGCGCCGGACCGATCAAGACGCTGGCCGCCAGCGGTATCGGTGACTTCCGCTATATCATGAAATGGAACGAGCTGAACTCGCCCCTGCGTCGCAATGTCACGCAGGAAGACGTGGGCAAATCCGCGCTCTATCTGCTGTCGGATCTGGGCAGCGGCGTCACCGGCGAGACGCATCACGTCGATGCAGGCTATCATGTCGTCGGCATGAAGGCGGTGGACGCGCCCGACATCGACGCCACCAAGGGGCGCGACCCAGCATGACGATTGCCGCGCTGGTTGCGATCTGGCTGGTGCATCTGGCGGCGGCGATTTCGCCCGGCCCCGCCGTGGTGCTGGCCGCGCGCACCGGCCTGCGCGAAGGGTTTGGACGCGGGGCGTGGCTGGCCGTCGGCATCGGCCTTGGCGCCTGCATCTGGGCCGCAGCGGCGATCTTTGGTCTGGCGGTGCTGTTCCGTGTCGCCCCCGGCCTGCTGGTCGCGCTGAAATATGCGGGCGCGGCCTATCTGCTGTATCTTGCCTGGAAGATGTGGCGCCACGCCCCCGAGCCGCTGGAGACGGGCCTTTCTGCGGGCACCGCGCGGCGCGGGGCCCTGGGCCTTGTCTGGCTGGGCATTGCGGCACAGCTGGCCAATCCCAAGCCCGCCGTGTTCTTCGGCACCATCTTTCTGACCTTTCTGCCGCCACAGGCGCCGGTCTGGGCCTATCTGCTGATCCTTGCCCTGATTTTTGTGAATGATGCGGGCTGGAATGTCATTGTGGCGCGGATTTTCTCGCTCGAACGGACCCGGCGCGGTTATCTGGGGCTGAAGACCACGATCGACCGCGTATTTGGCGGACTTCTGGGCCTGATGGGCCTCAGGCTTGCGACCACGTAAGGAGCACCTCATGTCATCCGACCGCCTGCCCCACGAAAAGGGCTTTCATGTCAGCTGGGACCAGCTGCACCGCGACGCGCGCGCGCTTGCCTGGCGCCTTGACGGCACCGAATGGCGCGCCGTGGTGGCCGTCACCCGTGGCGGGCTGGTGCCCGCCATGATCGTCGCGCGCGAGCTGGACATCCGCACGATCGACACAATTTCGATCCGCTCTTACAAGGGCGTCGGGACCGGGGCCGGTCAGGGTCAGCTTGAAGTGCTCAAGCGCCCGGATGCCGAACTGATGGGCGATGGCGAGGGTATTCTGGTCGTCGACGATCTGGTCGACAGCGGTCGCACGCTGGAACTGATCCGCGAGATGTACCCCAAGGTTCACATGGCCACCGTTTACGCCAAGCCCAAGGGCAAGCCGATGGTGGCAAGCTACGTCACCGAGGTCAGCCAGGACACGTGGATCTTTTTCCCCTGGGATATGGCGCTGCAATACGTGCAGCCGTTCCGCGGTCAGGACTGACGGATCGGCAGGGTTCCGCCGCATTGGTGCATATCTGAACGGTCACCGGGGAACCGAAGCGCTGCCGGAATGATTGTCCTGTCAATCGCGCCCAACAACCCGGGTGCGTCAATTACAGGAGGATTTCACATGCGCAAGTTCCTTTTGACCAGCGTTGTCGCCCTGCCCTTTACCGTGGGTGCGGCCTTCGCTCAGGATGCGGTTCCCGCTGCAGATCCGGCCATGCAGCCTGAAACGACGGCGCCGATGGCCGCGGATCCGATGACCACGGATACGATGACCACCGAGCCGATGGCTGACGATATGGCTGCCGGGGAAACTGACGCCGACGAAATGGCCGCACAGGCCGCAGCGGCGGAAAAGGTGGTCCAGCAGCAGGCCGCGAACGAGTTGCGGATCGACTGGATCACGGGCACCACCGTTGCGTCCCCCGACGGGACCAATATCGGTTCGATCAGCGACCTGATTGTCGACGGCGATACGGGTGAGCTGAAAGCCGCCGTGATCGGCGTTGGCGGTTTCCTGGGGATCGGTCAGAAAAACATCGCACTGCCGTGGGATGATTTGTCGATCAACTATGACGCCCGCGAGATCACCAGCGATCTGACCACTGACGAAGCCGACGCGGCGCCCGAATATGTCTTCCGTGACCGTACGGATGCGCCGGCAGCTGACGGTATGGCGACTGATCCGGCGATGGCCCCGGCTGGCGACCCGGCGATGGCGCCCGCAGCTGATCCGATGGCGGCAGAGCCGATGGCCGACCCCGCTGCTGACCCGATGGCCGACCCCGCTGCTGACCCGATGGCGGACCCCGCCGCTGACCCGATGACGGACCCCGCCGCGGACCCGATGGCGGACCCGGCAGCCGACCCGATGGCGGACCCGGCAGCCGACCCGGAAACCCCTCCGGCGTCGAACTGATCGCGACGTTTCACACCATATGATCTGTCAGATGACAAACGGCGGCCTCCGGGCCGCCGTTTTCCGTTCTGCCACCGATGGCAGGTTCAGCTGTTGGTGCTGCGCACAAAGCGGGCGGCCTCTTCGGCGGCGCGTTGCAGCGCGCGGCTTTTATTGACCGTCTCCATGAACTCAGCCTCGGGGTCGCTGTCATAGACCACGCCGCCGCCCGCCTGAATGTACAGCGCCCCGTCCTTGACGACACCCGTGCGCAGGGCAATGCACATATCCATCTCGCCATTGGCCGCGAAATAGCCGACCGCGCCGCCATAGACGCCGCGCTTTTCCGGCTCCAGTTCGTCGATGATCTGCATGGCGCGGACCTTGGGTGCGCCGGACACCGTGCCGGCAGGCAGACCCGCCAGCAGCGCCGACAGCGCATCCTCGCCCTCGCGCAGCTGCCCCACCACATTCGAGACGATGTGCATGACATGGCTGTAGCGTTCGATCACGAACTGTTCGGTCGGCCGCACCGTGCCGGGGCGCGCGACGCGGCCCACATCGTTGCGGCCCAGATCCAGCAGCATCAGATGCTCGGCCAGTTCCTTGGGATCGCCCAGAAGATCGGCCTCCAGCGCGCGGTCCTGCGCTTCGTCGGCACCACGCGGGCGCGTGCCCGCGATGGGGCGGATCGTGACCTCGCCGTCGCGCAGGCGCACCAGGATTTCCGGGCTGGCGCCGACGATCTGAAACCCGCCCATGTTCAGAAAGAACATGAAGGGCGACGGGTTGGTGCGCCGCAGCGACCGATACAGCGCAAAGGGCGGTAGCGGAAACTCCATCCGCCAGCGCTGGCTGGGCACGACCTGAAAGATGTCGCCCGCGCGGATATAGTCCTTCGCCCGCTCCACCGCCGCCAGATAACCGGGCTTCGAGAAGTTCGAAACCGGCGCCCCGATCTGCGCATCCTCGCCCAGGGCGCGCGGCTCGGACGGCGCGCGGTCCAGCGATTTCAGCGCGTCCATCACCCGCTCGGCGGCGCGGGCATAGGCGGCACGGGCATTGTCGGACCCGTCATGCCAGGCGGGCGCACACAGCGTCACCTCGCCCTTGACCCCGTCCAGCACCGCCACGACCGAAGGGCGCATCAGGATCGCGTCGGGCAGGTCCAGCGGGTCGGGGTTCACATCGGGCAGATGTTCGACCAGCCGGATCATGTCATAGCCCAGATAGCCGAACAGCCCCGCCGCGACCGGCGGCACGCCCTCGGGCATAGCGTCGATCCGGCTTTCGGCGATCAGCGCGCGCAGACTGTCCAGCGCCGGGGCCGGATCGTCCTGATACGCGTCCGAGAACCGCGCCTGACGGTTGATCTGCGCGCGACCGTCGCGGCATTGCCAGATCAGGTCCGGCTTCATGCCGACGATCGAATAGCGGCCACGTACCTCGCCCCCCGTGACCGATTCCAGCATGAAGCTGTGCGGCGCGGCCTCGGCCAGTTTCAGCATCAGGCTGACCGGCGTGTCCAGATCGGCGGCCAGACGGATCGTCACAAGCTGGTTGTGTCCCTCATGCCATTCGCGCTGAAAGGCGTCGAAATCCGGCGAAAGCTGCATCACTGAACCTGCGTATTGACGGCGTTAATGGCGGATTGGTTGACCTCGATCCGCTGCTCGCGCTGAACATGGCGGGCATAGTAGTCAAAGATATCGCCCTGCAGCGACTGGCTGACACGCTCGGCCACACGGCCCTGGATCATCTGTGCATCCTCGCCCGAAAGATCCGCATCGCCGATCTGGTCAAGGCGCACCAGCAGCACGAGATTGCCCGCATCGACCACCTCGACCTCGCCCGGCTCATCAATCTCGAAGGCCTGCACCATCACCGGCTGCGGCAAGTCCTGAACCCACGCATCGCGCGTCAGGCCGGTTTCGGTCGTCCAGGGATCATCCTGCGGATCGTCCTGCGCACCCGCCTCTGGCTGCACAGCGTCCTGCGGGGGTGCGGGGACCGCCGGGTCGTTCTGCGGAACCGGGTTCTGAACCACGCCGTTGCCGCCGGTCACAGGCGCGTCGCCGTTTGCGGGCACGGTATCGGACAGCGCGGCCACACGCAGGTCATCGGCCAGTTCCAGAAGCTGGCGCTGCACCTCGGCCTCGCGCCAGTCGGCCAGAACCGCGTCGCGCACCTCGTCAAAGGGGATCAGCGCCGGCGGCACCACCTCATCGAGGCGCAGCGTGAACACACCGCCATCGGCAAGCTCCAGCAGTTCGGGAAAGTCGCTCTCGCTGATGTCGGCGGCGCGGTCGCGGAAGCTCTGATAGCCCGCGATACTGCCCTCGGCGGGCTCTTCATCGGCGTTCCAGTCGATCTGATCCGCCTGCATCTCGGTCTCGGCCGCCAGGTCCTCGATCGAGGCGCCGCCCGCCAGCAGGTCTTCGTAGTCCGGCGTGCGGTCCTGGATCAGACGCACGGCGCGCGACAGGGCCGCCTCGGCGCGCAGACCCTCGCGGGCCTCTTCAAAGGGAACGTCCACCGGATCGAGGATCGCATTGACCGAGAACAGCGCCCAGCCCAGATCGGTCTGAACCGGCCCCACGACGCCGTTCTGGTCCAGCGCAAAGACCTGCGCCCCGGCGGCGCCAAGCTGCGCCTCGCTGACCGCGCCCAGATCAATATCGTCCAGCGTCAGCCCGCGTTGCAGCACGAAGGCCTCGAAGGGTTGTTCGCCCACAGCGACAGCGTCGGCAGCGGTCTGGGCCTCGGCCTCGCTGGCAAAGATCAGGCGGCTGACCATGCGCCGCTCGGGCTGCTGGAATTCGTCGATGTTCTGGTCATAGACGGCCCGCAGCGCCGCCTCGTCCAGCGTGACCTCGGCGGCCAGCATCTGCGGTGTCACCCAGGCATAGGAAATGCGCCGCCGCTCGGGCGTGGTGAAGCGACCGGCATTGGCGGCATGCCAGGCCTCCAGCGTGGCCTCGTCGGGTTCGGCCACCGGGGCGGGCAGATCGGCCTCGGTCAGTTCGCGCCAGCTGAAATCGCGCGTCTCCAGCACCCAGCGTGTGGTCTGATCGACCACCGGCGCGGGCGCCACAACGCCGCCCGCCACGGCGCGCTGCAGCAGCATGCGGGATTCGTCGGCGCGGACGGCGGCCTCGAAATCGGCCTCGGACAGACGCTCGCGGCGCAGGACCTCGGCATAGGCGGCGCGGTCAAAGCGACCGTTCGGGCCGCGGAATGCCTCGGCGGCAAGGATCGTCTTTGCCACCTGCTCGTCACCGACGGACACGCCCATGCCGCGGGCCTGTTCCGCAAGGGCGGCTGCGGTGAACAGGCTGGCCTGCACCGCCTGCGGCACCCCCATCGCCTGCGCCTCGGCCATGGACAGCGGCTGGCCGGTCTGGCGTGTGATCGCCATCATCTCGCCGCGCAGGGCGCGGGCATATTCATCGGCGGTCACGCGGGTTTCCCCCACCTGGCCGATGGCGGTCGAGCCGCCCGAAAAGCTGGTGACGCCAAAGCCCCCCAGCCCCAGCACCATCAGACCCATCAGGATCCAGACGACGGTCGATTTACCCTTGGTGCGCAGGTTGGCCATGGCGGGGGTTTCCTCCTTCTTGTATCGCTGCCGTCTTAGGACGGCGCAGGCGTGGCGACAAGGGCGTCAGCCCCGCAATTGCCCCAGCCTTCCGGCAAGTTGACCGATGCCCGCCGCATCGACATTGGCGAATGCCAGCCGCAGGTGGCGCGCGCCCGCCGGATCATCGGGCGGCGTGAACATCGTGCCGGGCAGCGCCAGCACGCCGATCTCGCGCACCATCCGCCGCGCCAGATCGGCCGAGCTTTCGGCAAACGGATGTTCCACCCATGCGAAATAGGCGCCGACGCTTTTGACCCGCCAGCCGGGCAACGCCGCCAGCGCCGTTTCGGTGGCCGCCCGGCGCGCCAGAATCTCGGCGCGTTCGCCCGCCAGCCACGGACCAAGGTTCACCATCCCCCACAACGCCCCGATCTGCCCCAGCTGCGAGGTGGAAATCGCCACGGTGTCGAGAAACTTCTCGATCTGGGCCATGCGGGCGGTGGCCGCGATCAGCGCGCCGACACGGTGCCCGGTCAGGCGGTAGGCCTTGGAAAAGCTGTAGAGCTGGATCAGCGTCCGGTCCCGGTCAGGCCGCGCCAGCAGGTCATGCGGTGCGCCGTCGCGGCTGTCGAAATCGCGATAGGTCTCGTCCAGCACCAGCGCGATGCCATGCGCCTGCGCCAGATCGAAGAACCGCGCGACCAGTTCGGCGGGATATTCCGCGCCCGAGGGGTTGTTGGGCGTGACCAGCACGATGGCCCGCGTGCGCGGCCCGATCAGGACTGCGGCCCGGTCGGGATCGGGCAGCAGGTCATCACCGCAGGGCAAGGGCAGCGTCTGCACGCCCGCCATGTCCAGCCACATCTTATGGTTGAAATACCATGGCGTCGGCAGGATCACCTCGTCCCCCGCCCCGGCAAGGCTGGTCATCACCGCACAGAACGCCTGATTGCAGCCCTGCGTGATCGCCACCTGCGCGGGCGCCACCTGCCCGCCATAGCCGCGCGAGAATTCCTGCGCCACAGCATCGCGCAGATCGGGATTGCCCAGCACCGGGCCATAAAGATGCGCCTCGGGCCGGTTCAGCGCCGCCTCGGCAATCACGCGGCGCAGCGCCTCGGGGGGCGGATCGACGGGGGCCGCCTGACTGACATTCAGCAGCGGCCTGTCGGGGGGGAAGGTCACGCCCTCCAGCCAGCGCCGCGCCTCCATGACCGGCGGGGCGAAGGTGGCGGCAAGCGCGGGGTTCAGGGGGGCCATGTCAGTCACGCTCCAGTCGGCGAAGATCGCTGAGATCGGGGGGAAGGGACAGGTCCAGCGCCGGGGCATAAAGACGCGGGATGGCAACGGGCGCCACGGCCTCGGGCGCGGCATCGGGCGCGGCATCCGCTGTGGTATCGGGCTTCTCCTGAGCTGCACCCTCCGGTGCAGGCAGAGGCAGCGGCACCTCGTCACGGGCGTCGCGGGGACCAAGCGCGGGCGGGGTCAGCGGCGGCGTCGAGAAGGACGCATCCGGCGCCGCGTCCGGAAAGGTGATGGCCGGGCTGGCGGATTCGGCCTGAGCGGTGGGTTGGGCCGGCCCCTCGGGGTCGGCGGCGGTCTCGGGCCGCCCGGTGCCGCCGGTTGCCGCAACAGGTGCAGCCTCGGTCTCCGCGACCGGAGGCACAATGGCGGGCGCCAGGGCCGAAGGCTGGTCCACAGGCCCGCTGACCGCTGCGGGCAGTCGCGGCGGCAGATCCCCGCCACGCCCGAATTCAGACCCGACCGGCAGATCCATCGTCCCCGCCTGGGGCGATGCCTGCGCGTCCGGCAGGGTCTGCGCATCGGGCACCGCCTGCGGTCCGGCTGCGGGCGGGACCGCGTCCGGCGACGACGGGGGCACGCCGGGTGCAAGGGCCTGCGGCACGGGACTGTCGGCCACAGGGTCGGCCACAGGATCCGCCACCGGCGCGACGTCGGGCGCGGGCGCCTGCCGCGGCAGGGGCGCCAGCAGCGACCAGCCCAGCAGGACCGCCGCGCTGAGGCCCGCACCATGGATCACGCCCCGAAAGAAACCGCCTGCCATCTGCCCCGTCCTTGGCGCGCATATGCGCCGCCCGTTCTGTTCTGTTGTCCGCATCCGCCGCCGCATCCGCCGCCGGACCCGCCGCCCGAAAACCGCCAATTGCCTTTTCAGGCCGGGCTGCTCTTGACCCCCGGATGCGCTTTGCCTCATCTATAGCCGACGCTTTCGTGGGGGGAAACCGCCCGCGAAGCACCCTGCCCGTCCAGCCCACAGGTGGCCCCATGATCCTTCTGATCGACAATTACGACAGCTTCACCTGGAATCTGGTGCATTACATGGGCGAGGCCGGGGCCGAGGTCGTGGTGCGCCGCAACGACCAGATCACCGTGGCCGAGGCGCTGGCCATGGCGCCCGACGGCATCGTCATCTCGCCCGGCCCCTGCGATCCGGCGCAGGCGGGGATCTGCCTCGACCTGATCCGCGCGACAGCCGACCGGGGCATTCCGCTGCTGGGCGTCTGCCTGGGCCATCAGGCCATCGGCGAGGCGTTTGGCGGCCGCGTCGTGCGCGCCACCCGCATCCTGCACGGCAAGGTCGATGCGATCCGCCATGACGGCACCGGGGTCTTCACCGGCCTGCCCTCGCCCCTGAACGCGACCCGCTATCACTCGCTGACGGTCGAACCCGAAAGCCTGCCCAACTGCCTGCGCGTCACCGCCACCTCGGATGACGGCACCATCATGGGGCTGATCCACGAGGCGCTGCCGATCGAGGGCGTGCAGTTCCACCCCGAATCCATCGCCTCGGAATACGGGCACGAGATGATCCGCAACTTTCTGGCCCGCTGCCCGGCCCGCAAGGACGCCGCATGACCGACATCCGCCCGCTGATCGGCATTGCCGCCACCCGCCCGCTGACCGGCCCCGAGGCCGAGGCCGCCTTTTCAGCCCTGTTCGACGGCGCCGCCACCCCGGCCCAGATCGGCGGCCTCCTGATGGCGCTGCGGGTGCGCGGCGAGACGGTCGATGAGATCGCCGCCGCCGCCCGCGCCATGCGCGCCCGCATGAACCGCATCACCGCCCCCGCAGGCGCGATGGACATCGTGGGCACCGGCGGCGACGGCAAGGGCACGCTGAACATCTCGACCGCCACGGCCTTTGTGGTGGCGGGCGCGGGCGTGCCGGTGGCCAAGCACGGCAACCGCAACCTGTCGTCGAAATCGGGCGCGGCGGATGCGCTGACCCATATGGGCATCAATGTGATGGGCGGGCCTGCGGTGGCGCAGCAGGCGATCACCCGCGCGGGCATCTGCTTCATGATGGCGCCGATGCACCACCCGGCCATGCGCCATGTCGGCCCGCCGCGGGCCGAACTGGGCACGCGCACGGTCTTCAATCTGCTGGGGCCGCTGACCAACCCGGCCTCGGTCCGCCGCCAGCTGACCGGCGCCTTCAGCGCCCAGTGGATCCGCCCCATGGCCGAGGTGCTGCGCGATCTGGGCTCGGACGCGGCATGGCTGGTCCATGGCAGCGACGGCACCGATGAGATCAGCATCGCAGGCCCGACCCGCGTGGCCGCGCTGAAAAACGGCCGGATCGAGGATTTCACCGTCACCCCCGAAGACGCAGACCTGCCCCGCCACCCGTTCGAGGCGATCATCGGCGGCGAGCCTCAGCACAATGCTGCAGCCTTCCGCGCATTGCTGGACGGCGCGCCGGGCGCCTATCGCGACGCGGTGCTGCTGAACGCCGCCGCCGCCCTGATCGTGGCCGACAAGGCGACCAGCCTGCGCGAAGGCGCGGCCATGGCGGCGCAATCCATCGACAGCGGCGCCGCCCGCGCACGGCTGACCGCATTGGCCGACGTCACCGGCCCGCCCGAACCGTGACCCCGCCCGAGCCCTGGGCACATCTGCCCTTCTTCACCACCGATTGGCCCGACCTGCGCGACCGGCTGACCGCAGGCCCCGGCTGGCTGCCCGGCCCTGACCGCCTCTTTGCCGCGCTGAGCGCAACCCCGCCCGACCGGGTGCGGGTGGTGATTCTGGGCCAGGACCCCTACCCCACGCCGGGCCATGCCAACGGACTGGCCTTTTCGGTCACGCCGCAGACGCCGCTGCCCCGCTCGCTCTCCAACATCTTCACCGAACTGCGCCAGGATCTGGGCACGGCCCCCGCCACCGGCGATCTGTCCCATTGGGCCGGACAGGGCGTGCTGCTGCTCAACACCGCGCTCAGCGTGCCGCCGGGGCAGGCGGGCGCCCATGCGACATGGGGCTGGGACCGCCTCGCCCGGCAAGCCGTGACCGAGGCGCAGCGCCACGGCCCGCTGGCTTTCCTGCTCTGGGGCAGGCACGCACAAAGGGCGCTGGCGGGCCTGCCGCGCCCAGAGGACCTGACCATCGCCACCGCCCATCCCTCGCCCCTCTCGGCCCGGCGCGGCTTTTTCGGCTCGCGCCCCTTCAGCCAGATCAACAATTGGCTGACCGCCCGCAACGCCCCCCCCATCGACTGGACAAGATAACCTCTTCTTCACGAAAATATCCCGGGGGGAGTCCGCAGGACGGGGGGCAGCGCCCCCCTTCCCCCGCCCGCGACCACGCGCTAGAACAGCGGACATGGACATCCTCGACAAGATCAAGGCCTACAAGCTCGACGAGATCGCGGCCGCCCGCGCCGCCCGTCCGCTGGCCCAGCTCGACGCCGCCGCCCGTGCGGCCACGCCCCCGCGCGGCTTTGCCCGCGCCCTCGACCGGGCCGCCACCACCGGCCCGGCGCTGATCGCCGAGATCAAGAAGGCCAGCCCCTCCAGGGGCCTGATCCGCCCCGATTTCGACCCGCCCGCACTGGCCCGCGCCTATCAGAAGGGCGGGGCTGCCTGCCTGTCGGTGCTGACCGACGGGCCCAGCTTTCAGGGCGCGCCCGAATACCTCACCGCCGCGCGCGACGCCTGCGATCTGCCTGCTTTGCGCAAGGATTTCCTCTACGACACCTATCAGGTGACCGAGGCGCGCGCCTGGGGCGCCGATTGCATCCTGATCATCATGGCCTCGGTCGAGGACGCGCTGGCGCGTGATCTGGAAGACGCCGCCCTTCACTGGGGCATGGATGTGCTGATCGAGGTCCATGACGCGCCCGAACTCGACCGCGCCCTGCACCTGAAATCGCCGCTGATCGGGATCAACAACCGCAACCTGCGGACCTTTGACGTGACGCTGGACGTGACCCGCGATCTGGCCCCCCGCATCCCCGACGACAGACAGGTCGTCTGCGAAAGCGGGTTGTTCAGCGCCGCCGATCTGGGGGCGATGATGAAGATCGGCGCCCGGCGCTTCCTGATCGGCGAAAGCCTGATGCGGCAGGCCGATGTCACCGCCGCCACCCGCGCCATTCTGGACGTCGCGGCATGAGCCTGACCCATTTCGACGCCGCCGGTCAGGCGCATATGGTCGATGTGTCGCACAAGCCCGCGACCGCGCGCGAGGCCGTGGCCGAGGGGCTGGTCCTCATGTCCCCCGCCACGCTGGCCCTTGCCCAGGGCGGGGCTGCCAAGGGCGATGTGCTGGGCGTGGCGCGGCTGGCCGGGATCATGGGCGCCAAGCGGACCGCCGATCTGATCCCGCTCTGCCACCCGCTGCCGCTGTCCCGGGTCGCGCTGGAGCTGACCGCCGACCCCGACCTGCCCGGCATCCGCGTGACCGCCACCGTGCGCACCACCGGCCCCACCGGCGTCGAGATGGAGGCACTGACCGCCGTGTCCATCGCCTGCCTGACCGTCTATGACATGCTCAAGGCCGCCGAAAAGGACATGCGCATCGAGGGTATCCGGCTGCTGCGCAAGACCGGTGGAAAATCAGGCCCCTACGAGGCCGCACCATGATCACGGTCGACGCGGCGCTGGCGCATGTTCTGGCCCTCGCCGCGACGCCCCGCGCGGAAACGGTCTCGCTGGCGCAGGCCTATGGCCGCGCGCTGCTGTCCGCCCCTCCGGCGCGGCTGACCCAACCGCCCTTCGATGCAGCCGCCATGGACGGCTACGCCCTGCGCGAGGCCGACCTGCCCGGCCCGCTCGACCTGATCGGGGAATCGGCCGCAGGCCATCCGTGGCAGGGCACGCCCCGCCCCGGCACGGCGATCCGCATCTTTACCGGCGCCCCGGTGCCGCCCGGCTATGACCGCGTCGAAATGCAGGAAAACACCGTCCGCGACGGCGACCGGGTCACCGTGACCCGGCCCTCGCAGGGCCGCCATATCCGCGCAGCGGGCAGCGATTTCAGCACCGGCGACCGGCTGGCCGCCGGGCGTCGCCTCTCTGCCGCCGATATCGGCCTGCTGGCCGCGATGAACCTGCCGCAGATCGAGGTCGCCCGCCGCCCCGAAGTCGCCATCCTCGCGGGCGGGGATGAGCTTGTCCCCCCCGGCGCCAGCCCGGCCGCGGGGCAGATCATCAGCTCCAACGATCTGGCCATTGCCGCGCTGGTGACCGAGGCGGGCGGCGTGCCGCGCCTGCTGCCCATCGCGCGCGATACAGCCGACAGCCTGCGCGCGGGCTTTGCCGCAGCCATCGGTGCCGATCTGCTGGTGACGATTGGTGGCGCCTCGGTCGGCGATCACGATCTGATCGGAAAGATCGCCGCCGAACAGGGGTTTGAGCGATCTTTCTACAAAATCGCCATGAGACCGGGAAAGCCGCTTCTGGCCGGGCGCCTTGCCGGAATGCCGATGCTTGGCCTTCCCGGAAACCCTGTTTCGGCAATCACTTGCGCGATCTTATTCATGCAACCTCTCATTCGCGCGATGCAAGGCCTCGCGCCGATGCAACCGCTGCTCCGCGCCCGTCTGGGCTGTGATCTTGGTCCCGAAGGCCCCCGCCAGCACTATCTGCGCGCGCGGCTGGACGGCGGCTGCGACCTGCCCTGCGTGACGCCTTTCGGCGATCAGGACTCGGCCCGCCTGTCGCTGCTGTCGCAGGCCGATGTGCTGATGATCCGTCCGGCCCATGACGGCCCGCGCCGCAAAGGCGAGACAATCGACTGCCTGCCCCTGTCCACGCAGCGCTTAACCTTTTGTTCAGCCTGAAATGTTCTGCTGATTGACGCGATTTTGCCGATAGGCTAGAACATTAGCAGAACTTGGAAGGTGAGGCCGCCATGCTGACGAGAAAACAGATCCAGTTGCTGGAATTCATTCAGAAACGCATGGCCAGGGACGGCGTCCCGCCCTCTTTCGATGAAATGAAGGACGCTCTGGATCTGCGGTCCAAATCGGGCATCCACAGGCTGGTGACGGCGCTGGAGGAACGGGGCTTCATCCGTCGCCTGCCCCACCGCGCCCGCGCGCTGGAAATCGTGCGCCTGCCCGACGCCCTGACCCAGCGCGACAGTTCCGAACGGAAACCTGCCTCCGAAGGGTTCACGCCCCGCGTGCTGACCAACACCCGCGCGCCCCGCCCACGCGGCGCCATGTCGGTCGTTGACAGCCCGGCGGTGGAACTGCCGTTGATGGGCCGGATCGCGGCAGGCGTCCCGATCGAGGCCATCAGCGAGGCATCGCATCACATTGCGGTTCCGGGCACCATGCTGACCGGCCGGGAGCATCACTACGCACTTGAAGTGACAGGTGATTCCATGATCGAAGCCGGGATCAATGACGGCGATGTCGTCGTGATCCGCGAGCAGGACACCGCCGAGAATGGCGACATCGTCGTCGCCCTCGTCGACAATCAGGAAGCGACGCTGAAACGCTATCGTCGTCGCGGCGCGATGATCGCACTGGAGGCGGCGAACCCGAACTATGAGACGCGCATCCTGCCCGAAGACCGGGTACGCATTCAGGGCAGGCTTGTCGGGCTGATCCGCAGCTACTGAATCACCAGCGAACGGGGGTCAGGGCGCGGAAAGAAAACCGGCGTCCACGCGCGACAGAAGGTCGGCGGCAAGGTCATCGCCCATGTCCGGCCCGTCCGCCACCAGCCCTTCGCGCGTCCCCGCATGAACCTCGGTGCCGTCCGGGCGCAGGATCTCTCCGCGCAGCCGCAACCGGTCGCCCGAGATTTCGGCCAGCCCGGCGATGGGCGTCTGGCATGACCCGTCCAGCCGCGCAAGAAAGGCACGCTCGGCGGCAATCCGCGTCGCCGTTTCGGCATGGCTGATCATCGAGAGCAGAGCGGCCATGCGATCATCCGAAGCCCGGCGTTCCACACCGATCGCGCCCTGGGCCACCGCCGGAAGCATCTCACCGGGATCAATGGCGCCACGCGCGACCCCGGTCATACCCAGCCTGCTGAGGCCCGCCATCGCCAGAAACGTGGCCACCGCCACGCCATCTTCCAGCTTTTTCATGCGGGTCTGCACATTGCCGCGAAACTCGACCAGCTTCAGGTCAGGCCGGCGATGCGCCAGTTGCGCCCGGCGCCGCAGACTGGACGACCCGACCACCGCCCCTTGCGGCAGATCCGCGATCGAGGCCGCGTGCGGGCTGACAAAGGCATCCCGGACATCCTCGCGCGGCAGAAAGCAGTCGATGACAAGGCCGCGCGGTTGTTGCGTCGGCATGTCCTTCATCGAATGCACGGCGAGGTCGATATCGCCGGACTCCAGCGCCTCTTCGATCTCTCGCGTGAACAGGCCCTTGCCGCCGATCTCTTTCAGCGGGCGGTCAAGGACCCGGTCGCCGGTGGTCTTGATCACCACGATCTCGAACGCATCGGCCATCAGGCCATGCGCGGCCATCAGCCGGTCGCGCGTCTCATGCGCCTGCGCCAGCGCCAGCGCTGAGCCGCGTGTTCCGATCCGAAGCGGGCGGGAGGGGTCGGGCATCTGTGTCATGGCACCGCCATAGCCAAAGGCGCCCGCCTTGACAACGCCCCCCGCCTCGCCTTGAAGGGGCGCAGGAGGCCCCATGACCAAATTGCTGCTGCGCGCCCTGGCCGGCGAGACCCTTCCCACCCCGCCGATCTGGATGATGCGTCAGGCGGGCCGATACCTGCCCGAATACCGCGCCACGCGCGCGCAGGCAGGGGATTTTCTGTCGCTGTGCTACAATCCGGATCTGGCCGCCGAGGTGACCCTGCAACCGATCCGCCGGTTCGGTTTCGACGCGGCGATCCTGTTTGCCGACATTCTGCTGGTGCCGCAGGCTCTGGGCGCGGATCTGTGGTTCGTGACCGGCGAAGGCCCGCGGCTGAGCACGATCACCACGGCACAGGATCTGGCAAAGCTGAAGCCTGCGGATGCCATTCACGACCGGTTGTCCCCGGTTTACGAGACGATCAGGATCCTGCGCCGCGAATTGCCTGCGGACACGGCGCTGATCGGCTTTGCGGGCGCGCCCTGGACCGTGGCCACCTATATGATCGCCGGGCGCGGCACGCCCGATCAGGGCCCGGCGCATGCGCTGAAGGCTGCCGACCGGGCCAGCTTTTCCACGCTGATCGACCTGATCACCGAGGCCACGATCGACTATCTGTCGCATCAGATCGAGGCAGGGGCCGAGGTGGTCAAGCTGTTCGACAGCTGGGCGGGCAGCCTTGAAGGCGCCGATTTCGACGATTTTGCCATTGCTCCGACGCGGCGGATCATCACCGCGCTGAAAGCGCGCCATCCCGGCATTCCCGTCATCGCCTTCCCGCGCGAGGCCAAGGACCGCTATATCGGCTTTGCCGCTGCCACCGGCGCGGATTGCGTGGCGCTGGACAACTCCGTCTCGGCCGACTGGGCCGCGCGGCAGGTGCAGACCGCGGGCTGCGTTCAGGGCAATCTGGACCCGCGGCACATGGTCACAGGCGGCCCGGATCTGGTGACCGAGGCGCAGCGCATCACGCGCACCCTGCGCAATGGGCCGCATATCTTCAATCTGGGCCACGGCATTACGCCGGATGCCGATCCCGACAATGTCGCCCGCATGATCGAGGCCGTGCGCAGCGCCTGATCAGCGCGCCACCGCGCCGGGCCAGCCCTGCGCGCGCAGCCGGTTCAGCACTTCGATCAGCCGCCCCCGGTCGGTGAACGGCCCTGCCATGATGGTGCGGGCCGCGCGGTCGCCGGGCAGGGTCTGCACGACGGGCAAGCCTGCCCGGGCCAGCGCGTGGATGGCAGAGCGGGCCGCAGGCTCGTCCGGAAAGACACCGATCTGCACATAGCGGGCCGAGGCCGGGATCATCTCGACATCACGCGAGGGCGGCGGCGAAGATGCGGCAGCAGGCGCCACCCGTTCGGCGCGGGGCGTCTGCTGCGCGCTGGCCGGGGCGGGTCGCGGGGGCTGCGGCGCGCGAGGCGTGTCGGACGCGGTGGCGATGCGCGGCGTGGCGGGCGGATTGCGGGTCGCGACGGCAAAGCTGTGACCCGGCGCCGGAGGCCGCAGACCCGGGCAAAAGCCGGTTGCGTCGGCCACGCCGCCCTCGACCGGACCGGCGCGATAGCCAAGCCGGGCGCAGATCTGGTCCGGGACGCGCCCGCCCGTTCCCAGTGCCGAACGCACCGCCCCCTGATGCGCAAGCGTTGCGGCGATGTCATCCAGAATCGGGTTGCGCCCTGCGGCGGGCGAAACAGGCGGGGCGGGCAGCATATCGCCGGTCATGTCAGCGTTGCGCAATTCTTCCGCAAGCCGGTCGGCCAGCAGCCGGGCCGGATCGGGCGGCGCAGCCGGGCTGACCGGCGGCAGCACATGGGATGTGTCGGGATCGAGGCGCCGCAGGTCCGTGCTGGGCGGAAAGCCGCAAAGGGTTCGCCCCGAGGGATCAAGCCGCGCCTGCCAGCCGCCCTCCTGCCGCGAGAAGACGCAGCCGCGGCCGTCGATATACTGGGCGCCGCCAAACCCGTCAGGCGGCGGCGGTTCCGGCGCGGCGAAGGCCATCGCCGGACCAAGCAGCATCACCAGAGCCAGCCATAACCCACGCATCGCGCCCACCTTGCCACCATTCCGCACCATGCTTAGCGCAGAGAGGTGAAAGGGCCGTTAACGCGGGATTATTTCGTCCCGAACATCCGGTCTCCGGCATCGCCCAGACCCGGCACGATATAGCCGTGATCGTCCAGCCGCTCGTCCAGTGCGGCGGTAAAGATCGGCACATCGGGATGGGCCTGCCGCATCCGCGCAACCCCTTCGGGCGCGGCCAGCAGGCACAGAAAGCGGATGTTTTTGGCGCCGCGTTCCTTCAGCATGTCGATCGCCGCGACCGAGGAATTGCCCGTCGCCAGCATCGGGTCGACCACGATGGTCATGCGTGCGTCCAGCGCGCTTGGCACCTTGCAGTAATATTCGACGGGTTTCAGCGTCTCGGGGTCGCGGTACAGCCCGACAAAGCCCACCCGCGCGCCGGGGATCAGCTCAAGAATACCGTCCAGCAGCCCGTTGCCCGCCCGCAGGATCGAGATCAGCGCCAGCTTCTTGCCCTCCAGCGTGGGGGCGTCCATCTCGCAGATCGGCGTTTCGATGCGCATGGTGGTCAGCTCCAGTTCGCGCGTGACCTCATAGGCCAGAAGCAGGCTGATTTCCCGCAGCAGGCGGCGGAACCCGGCGGTCGAGACGTCCTTTTGCCGCATGATCGACAGCTTGTGCTGCACAAGGGGGTGATCGACGAGGGTCAGATGCTGCATCATGCGAATTCCTTTTTCAGCCGGTCCCGCGTTCCGGCATCGCAGAATGCGGCCTCGGCGGCCCAGAGGTTGATCTGGCGGAATTCGGTATCGCCCCAGTCAAAGGTCGATGCAAGCCGGTCGTATTCCGCGCGCAGGGTGGTGTGGAAAAACGGCGGGTCGTCGGTGGACACGGTGACCCGCAGCCCGGCATCGGCCAGCCGCGCAATCGGGTGGGCAGGCCAGCCCGGAACCGCTCCAAGCGCCACGTTCGAGCCGGGGCAGACCTCCAGCGTCACCTGCTGTTCGGCCAGATCGCGGATCAGCGCCGCGTCTTTGACCGCCTGAATGCCATGGCCGATCCGGGTGCAGCCAAGCGCCAGCGCATCGCGGATGCTGGCTGGCCCGCCCCATTCGCCCGCATGGCAGGTCAGGCCCAGCCCGGCCTCGCGGGCGCAATCATAGCTCCACTGATAATCGGTCGCGCGGCCGGTCATCTCGTCGCCGCCCATGCCAAAGCCGCTGATCCAGCCGGTGCCGTCCACTGATGCCGTTTCCGCCGCGCAGCGGGCGGTCAGCTTCGCGCGATCCGCGCCGAAATGGCGGATGATGGTGACGATGCCGCGGCTGTCGATACCCTGCGCGCGGGCGGCATCGGCGGCTTCGGTCATCGCCGCCAGATAGTCGCGCCATGCCGACAGATCGCCGCCGCCGCAGAATTCGGGCGAGACGAAGAATTCGGTATAGATCACGCCCTCTTCGGCGCTGCGGGCCAGCACCTCGGCCAGCAGGCGGGCATAGTCGCGGGGCGTCGTCAGCACGCTGGTCGCGGCCTCGTAACAGCGCAGAAAGCCGGTGAATCCGTCATAGGCATAGGCGCCGTGGTCGTCGAACACGCCGGTCAGATCGGCGCGCTTTTCCTTGGCCAGACTGCGGATAAAGGCCGGGGGTGCTGCGCCCTCAAGATGCAGATGCAGTTCAATTTTCTTCATAGGAATGATGTTCCGTGCCGGGCGCCGGGCAGACCCAGATGGGCCAGCACCGAGGCGCCGATATCCGAAAAGCCGACCAGCCCGGCGCTGCCCGCGCCCGCGCCATGGACCAGCACCGGAACCCGCTCGCGGGTGTGATCGGTGCCCGGCCATGACGGGTCGTTGCCGTGATCGGCGGTGAAGATCGCCAGATCGCCGGGGCCGAGCGTCGCCAGAAACTGCCCGGCCACGCCGTCGAACCATTCAAGCTGCGCGGCATAGCCCACAATGTCGCGGCGGTGGCCAAAGCTGGCGTCGAATTCGACGAAATTGGCGAAGGTCAGGCTGCCCGGTTCCGCCGTCTGCCCAAGCCGGATCAGATGGCGGGCCAGATCGGCGTCTGATCCGCCTTTGTGCAGTTGGGTGATGCCGCGATGGCTGAAGATGTCGCCGATCTTGCCCACGGCATGGGTCACACGGCCCGCCGCCTGCGCAATATCAAGGATCGTGTCACCCGGCGGGGCGATGGCGAAATCGCGGCGGTTGGCGGTGCGCCGGAAACTGCCCGGCTGACCAAGGAAAGGCCGCGCGATCACCCGCCCCACACGCATCCGGTGCAGCATCGGCGCCAGATCGGCGCACAGCCCGATCAGACGGTCCAGCCCGAAGGCCTCTTCATGCGCCGCGATCTGCAGCACACTGTCGGCAGAGGTGTAGCAGACAGGCCAGCCGGTCCGCAGATGCGCGGGGCCGAAAGTCTCGATGATCGAGGTGCCCGACGAATGGCAATCGCCCAGAATGCCCGGAACGCCCGCCAGTTCGCAAATCCGGGCGGTGATTTCGGGCGGAAAGGCGGGCTGGGTCCTGGGGAAATAATGCCAGTCCCACGGCACCGGCACGCAGGCAATCTCCCAATGCCCCGATGGCGTGTCCTTGCCGCGTGACACCTCGGTCGCGGCCCCCCACAGGCCCTGCGGCGCCCCCTCCAGCCCCGGCGCCTCACTGCCCGAGGCAAGGCGCAAGGCCGCCCCCAGCCCAAGGCGCGTCAGCACCGGCATGTTCAGGGGGCGGGCGGCGGCAATATGGGCCAGTGTATTGGCGCCGGTATCGGGCAACCCGTTGTTGAAGAACTGGTCGGCATCGGGCGCGCCGCCGATGCCGACACTGTCCATCACGATCAGGAAGGCGCGGCTCATCCGGTGATCCTTTCGCGGATCAGCGGGCCGGGGGCGGTCGTGGGCGTGGCGGCCTCGCCGATGGTATAGGCCGCCTGCACGGCGGCGACGGCGATCTCGGCTGCGGTGTCATCGGCGGCATGGACCATGGCCAGCGGGCGGTCCGGGCCGACCGGCTCACCCAGCTTGGCCAGCCCGTCAAGGCCCACGCGGTGGTCGATCACCTCGCCCGCGCGCACCCGCCCGCCACCAAGCGCCACGACGACATGGCCAAGCGCGGTCACGTCGATGCGCGCGACATGGCCCGCAGGCACGGGCACCGGACGGATCACCGGCGCGGCGGCCAGACGGGCGTCGGGCCGGTCCAGCAGATCGCGCGGCCCGCCCTGCGCCGCGACCATGCGGGCAAAGACCTCGGCGGCGGCGCCACTGTCCAGCGTGGCGGCCAGCCCATCAGCGCCCTGCCCCGCCAGCGCCAGCGCCTCGGCCGCCAGCGCCAGCGTCAGATCGCGCAGCGCGCCCGCCTCGCCGCGCAGCACGCGGATCGCCTCGGCCACCTCCAGCGCATTGCCGGCGCTGCGGGCCAGCGGCTGGTCCATATCGGTGATCAGCGCCGCCGTGTGGCAGCCCGCGCCATTCGCGGTCTCGACCAGCGCGCGCGCCAGCCGCCCGGCACTGTCGGGCGCCTTCAGGATCGCGCCCGAGCCCGCCTTGACGTCAAGGACCAGCGCATCCGGCCCGGCGGCCAGCTTTTTCGACAGGATCGAGGCGGTGATCAGATCAATCGATTCGACCGTGCCCGATTCGTCGCGGATGCCGTAAAGCCGCCGGTCGGCAGGCGCGAAATCGCCCGAGGCCGCGACAATCGCGCAGCCCACCTGCCGGGTGATGCGGCGGAAATCGCCCTCGGCCTGATCGACCAGATAGCCGGGGATCGCCTCCAGCTTGTCCAGCGTGCCGCCGGTATGGCCCAGCCCCCGCCCCGAGATCATCGGCACAAAGCAACCCCGCGCGGCCAGCAAGGGCGCAAGGATCAGGCTGACCGTATCGCCGATGCCGCCGGTCGAATGCTTGTCCACCACCGGCCCCGACAGATCCCATTGCAGCACATGTCCCGAATCGCGCATCGCCCGTGTCAGGGCCACACGCCCCGCCACGCCGATGCCCCGCGTCAGCACCGCCATCGCGAATGCCCCCGCCTGCGCGTCACTGACCGAGCCGTCGGCCAGACCCTGCGCCATCAGCGCGGCCCCCGGACCGTCCAGCCCACGCCCGTCGCGCACCATGGCAATCACCGGGCGCGGATCGGTCATGTGCGCGCCATATGGCCCGCGTCAAAGCGGCCCGGCAGCAACTCGCCCACGGTGGTCGACAGCGTGACCCCGTCGGTCGTGGCCAGCAGCACCGGCGTGTCGGCGCGCGCAAACTCGGCCAGCTTCTGACGGCAGCCGCCGCAGGGGGGCACGGGGCTGGGGCTGTCGGCGATGACTGCAACCTCGACCAGTTCCGTCTCGCCTGCCGCGACCATGGCGGCGATGGCGCCCGCCTCGGCGCAGGTGCCTTCGGGATAGGCCACATTCTCGACATTGCAGCCGCGATAGATCGCGCCCGAGGCGCCGCGAATCGCCGCGCCGACCTTGAACCGGGAATAGGGCACATAGGCCCGTTCGCGCACCTCGCGCGCCGCATCGAGAAGGGACATGATCCACCTTTCCTGTGACTGACCCGTAATCTGCGCGCGCAGCCCGGTCTGTGCAAGCGTGTCGCGGTGACACGGGCCGCACGCCCCCGCATCAAGCCGACTGTTCCCCGGCAAAGATATGGTTTAACGGTAAACCAATTCCGAAACCGGAGGGGCGAAGATGGAAGAACGCAGGCAGGACAGCGCGCGGCAGGCGGCACTGGATTATCACGAATTCCCGCGGCCGGGTAAGCTGGAAATCCGGGCGACCAAGCCCTTGGCCAATGGCCGCGACCTCAGCCGCGCCTATTCGCCCGGTGTGGCCGAAGCCTGTCTGGAGATCAAGGCCGACCCGGCGACGGCAGCCCGCTATACCTCGCGCGGCAATCTGGTCGCGGTGGTGACCAACGGCACCGCCGTTCTGGGGCTGGGAAATATCGGCGCGCTGGCCTCCAAGCCGGTGATGGAGGGCAAGGCCGTCCTGTTCAAGAAATTCGCCAGCATCGACTGTTTCGACATCGAACTTAACGAATCCGACCCCGAGAAACTGGCCGAGATCGTCTGCGCGCTGGAGCCGACCTTTGGCGCCATCAACCTTGAGGACATCAAGGCCCCCGACTGCTTTATCGTGGAAAAGATCTGCCGCGAGCGGATGAACATCCCGGTCTTTCACGACGATCAGCACGGCACCGCCATTGTGGTGGGGGCGGCTGCGACCAACGCGCTGTTTGTCGCGGGCAAGAGCTTTGATCAGATCAAGGTCGTCTCGACCGGCGGCGGGGCGGCGGGGATCGCCTGTCTGGACATGCTGCTGAAACTGGGCGTCAAACGCGAAAACGTCTGGCTCTGCGACATTCACGGGCTGGTCCATGAGGGCCGGGCCGAGGATATGAACCCGCAAAAGGCCGCCTATGCGCAGGCGACAACCAAGCGGACGCTGGCCGAGGTGGTCGAGGGCGCCGACCTGTTCCTGGGCCTCAGCGGTCCCGGCGTGCTGAAGCCCGAGATGGTGGCGCAGATGGCGCCGCGCCCGATCATCTTTGCGCTGGCCAACCCCACCCCCGAGATCCAGCCCGACGAGGTGCGCGCGGTGGCCCCCGACGCGATCATGGCGACCGGGCGCAGCGATTATCCCAACCAGGTCAACAACGTGCTGTGTTTCCCCTTCATCTTCCGCGGTGCGCTGGATGTCGGCGCGACCACGATCAACGATGAGATGAAGATCGCCTGTATCGAAGGCATTGCAGCACTTGCCCGCGCCACGACCGCCGCCGAGGCCGCCGCCGCCTATCGCGGCGAGACGCTGACCTTTGGCGCCGATTACCTGATCCCCAAGCCCTTCGATCCGCGCCTGATGGGTGTGGTCAGCAGCGCGGTGGCCCGTGCGGCCATGGAATCGGGCGTCGCCACCCGCCCGCTGGAGGATCTGGAGGCCTACAAGCGCAAGCTGGACAGTTCGGTCTTCCGCTCGGCCATGATCATGCGCCCGGTCTTCGAGGCCGCCGCCACCGCCACCCGCCGCATCGCCTTCGCCGAGGGCGAGGATGAGCGTGTGCTGCGCGCCGCCAACGCGATGCTGGAGGAGACCACCGATGTGCCGATCCTGATCGGCCGTCCCGATGTCATCGCCATGCGGGCCGAGCGCGCCGGTCTGCCGATCCGCCCCTCGGTCGATTTCGAGATCGTGAACCCGGAAAACGACCCGCGCTATCGCGACTATTGGGAGACCTATCACAGCCTGATGGCCCGGCAGGGCGTCAGCCCCGACATTGCCCGCGCGATCATGCGCACCAACACCACCGCCATCGGCGCCGTGATGGTGCATCGTGACGAGGCTGACAGCCTGATCTGCGGCACCTTCGGGCAATATTCCTGGCATCTGCGCTATATCCGCGAAGTGCTGGCCCGCGACGGGCTGCGTCCGCAGGGCGCGCTGTCGATGATCATTCTGGAAGACGGCCCGCTGTTCATCGCAGATACGCAGGTGCATCACGACCCGACGCCCGACCAGATCATGGAGGTCGCCTGTGGCGCGGCCCGCCATGTCCGCCGGTTCGGCCTGACCCCGCGTGTGGCCCTGTGCAGCCATTCGCAGTTCGGCAATCTCGACAGCGCCTCGGGCCGCAAGATGCGCGAGGCGATGGCGCTGCTGGACGCGCGCAAGGCCGATTTCATGTATGACGGCGAGATGCATGTCGACAGCGCGCTGGACCCCGATATCCGCAGCCGGATTTTCCCCGCCTCGCGCCTGCAGGGGATGGCCAATATTCTGGTCTTTGCCAATGCCGATGCCGCCTCGGGGGTCAGGAATGCGCTGAAGATGAAGGCGGGCGGGCTGGAGGTCGGGCCGATCCTGATGGGCATGGGCAACCGCGCCCATATCGTCACCCCCTCGATCACCACGCGCGGGCTGCTGAACATGAGCGTTCTGGCAGGCACGCCGGTCGCCGCCTATAGCTGAGCACCCAAGGGGTGGGCGCGAATCGCCCGCCCCCTCGCAAACCGGCCGATTTTGCAAAATCTTCTGCCTGATTGCGGCGATTTTGCATGAATTTCCATTTTGCAAAATATGGCCCCCGGACTGTCGCAAAATCGTGCAAAATCCGGTGCGACAGCCGCTGCTGCTCCGCTAACAGAGTTGCGCCACGCCCCCCTTCCTGCGTAACAAACCTTCAGGGAGCAGGAGGGGGCAAGGGTGGCATACCAGGACATCTATGAGGCGTGGACGGCGGACCCCGAGGGGTTCTGGCTGGGTGCGGCGGGCGCGATCGACTGGGCGCGGGCGCCGGAACGGGCGTTCTTCGATCAGGGACCGGCGGGCGAATGGTTTGCCGATGCCATGGGCAACACCTGCTGGAATGCGGTCGACCGCCATGTCGAGGCCGGTCATGGCGAGCGGATCGCCATCATCCATGACAGCCCGGTCACCAACATGATCCACAAGCTGACCTATCGCGAGTTGCGCGACCGGGTCGCCAGTCTGGCAGGCGCCCTGCGCGCGCGCGGCGTGCAAAAGGGCGACCGCGTCATCATCTACATGCCCATGGTCCCCGAGGCGCTGGAGGCGATGCTGGCCTGCGCCCGGATCGGCGCGGTGCATTCGGTCGTCTTCGGCGGCTTTGCCGCGCATGAGCTGGCCGTGCGCATCGACGATGCCCGCCCCCGTGCGATCATCGCCGCCTCCTGCGGGCTGGAGCCGGGGCGCGTCGTCCATTACAAGCCGCTGCTGGACCGTGCGATCGACGAGGCCCGCCACAAGCCCGATTTCTGCGTCATCTTCCAGCGCGAACAAGAGGTGGCCGCGCTGGTCCCCGGCCGCGATCTGGACTGGCACGGGTTTCAGGCCGGGGTCGAACCGGCCGAATGTCTGCCGGTCGAGGGCAACCATCCCGCCTATATCCTCTATACATCAGGCACGACCGGCCAGCCCAAGGGCGTGGTGCGCCACACCGCGGGCCATATGGTCGCGCTGATGTGGACGATGCGGAACATCTATGGCGTCGCGGCGGGCGAGGTGTTCTGGGCCGCCTCGGATGTGGGCTGGGTCGTGGGGCACAGCTATATCTGCTATGGCCCGTTGCTGGCGGGCGCCACGACGATTGTGTTCGAGGGCAAGCCGGTGGGCACCCCCGATGCGGGCACCTTCTGGCGGGTGATCGCCCAGCACGGGGTGAAAAGCTTCTTCACCGCGCCCACCGCCATCCGTGCCGTGCGCCGCGAAGACCCCGACGGCCTGTTGATCCGCGATTACGATCTGTCAGGACTCAGGGCGCTGTATCTGGCGGGCGAACGCGCCGATCCTGACACGATCGGCTGGGCCGAGGATCACCTGAAGGTGCCGGTTATCGACCACTGGTGGCAGACCGAGACCGGCTGGGCCATCGCCGCCAACCCGGCGGGGATCGAGCTGCTGCCGGTCCGCAAGGGCAGCCCCTCGGTCGCGATGCCGGGCTATGACGTGCAGGTTCTGGACGAGGCCGGTCATCCGGTCCCCCCCGGCACGCTTGGCGCCATCGCGATCCGCCTGCCGCTGCCGCCCGGCACGCTGCCGACGCTGTGGAACGCGGAAGAGCGCTTTCGCACGGCCTATCTGGCGCATTTTCCGGGGTTCTACGAGACCGGCGATGCGGGCTATGTCGATGAGGACGGCTATCTGTACATCATGGCGCGCACCGATGACGTGATCAATGTCGCCGGTCACCGCCTCTCCACCGGCGCCATGGAGGAGGTGCTGTCGGCCCATCCCGCCGTGGCCGAATGCGCCGTGATCGGGGCGGCGGATGCGCTGAAAGGTCAGGCCCCGGTCGGGTTTCTGTGTCTGAAGAACGGCGTCGTGACCGCGCATGAGCAGATCGTGGCCGAGGTGGTGGCGATGGTGCGCGATCAGATCGGCCCGGTCGCGGCCTTCCGGACGGCCTGCGTGGTGGCCCGCCTGCCCAAGACCCGGTCGGGCAAGATCCTGCGCGCGACCATGTGCAAGATCGCCGATGGTGAGGCGTTCCGACCGCCCGCGACCATTGATGATCCGGCCATTCTGGAGGAGATCGCGGTGGTTCTGAGGGGCGTGGGCTATCCGGTGCGGGGCACCTGAGGAGGGGTTGCAAGGGGGGCGCTGCCCCCCGGCCCGTTCCGGGCCTCCCCCCGGGATATTTGGGTGAAGAAGAGGGGGCGGGGTCAGCCCAGCTCGGCGCCGAGGCGGGTCATCAGGGGCACGAAATCGGGGAAGGATGTCGTGATCGGGCTGGCATCGTCGATGCTGACGGGTGTGTCGGCGGCCAGCCCCAGGATCAGGAAGGACATGGCGATGCGGTGGTCGAGATGGGTGAGGGCCATGCCGCCGCCCGGCACGCCGGTGGCGCCGTGGACCGTCATGCTGTCAGGGGTTTCCTCGACACGGACGCCATTGGCCTCCAGCCCGCGCGCCATCGCGTCGATGCGGTCGCTTTCCTTGACGCGCAGTTCCGCCACGCCGTTCATGACTGTCTTGCCGCTGGCAAAGGCGGCCACGACCGAGAGGATCGGGAATTCGTCGATCATGCTGGCGGCGCGGGCGGCGGGCACCTCGACGCCGGTCAGGGCGCTGTGGCGCACAACCAGATCGGCCACCGGCTCGCCGCCTTCGCTGCGCGGGTTTTCAAAGGTGATGTCGGCGCCCATCTCCAGCAGCGTAACATAGAGCCCGTCGCGGGTCGGGTTGCGGCTGACGCCCGGCACGCGGATCTCTGATCCCGGTACGATCAGCGCCGCCGCCACCGGGAAGGCCGCGCTGGAGGGGTCGCGCGGCACCGCCACCGGCTGGGCGCGCAGTTCGGGACGGCCCTGCAAGGTGACGATATGGCCCTCGGGCGTGGTCCGGGCATGGATCTGCGCGCCGAACCCCGCCAGCATGCGTTCGGAATGGTCGCGGGTCGGCTCGGGTTCGGTCAGGACCGTCTCGCCCGGCGCGTTCAGCCCGGCCAGCAGGATCGCGGATTTGATCTGGGCGCTGGCCACGGGGCTGCGGTAGCGGACCGGCAGCGGGTCGCGCGCGCCTTCGATGGTGATGGGCAGGCGCCCGCCCTCGCGTGCGGTGATGCGGGCGCCGAATTGCGACAGCGGGTCGGTCACCCGCGCCATCGGGCGGCGCGACAGGCTGGCGTCCCCGGTAAAGGTCGCGGTGACCGGCGTCGTGGCCATCGCGCCCATGATCAGCCGCACGCCGGTTCCCGAATTGCCGCAGTCAATCACCCCCTCGGGCGAGGCAAAGCCACCGACGCCGACGCCATGCACCGACCACGCCCCCGGCCCCTGCCGTTCGACCTGCGCGCCGAAAGCCGCCATCGCGGCGGCGGTGTCCAGCACGTCCTGCCCCTCCAGCAGGCCGGTGATGGTGGTCCGGCCCACCGACAGCGCGCCCAGGATCAGCGCGCGGTGGCTGATCGACTTGTCGCCGGGGATCTGCGCCTCGCCCGTCAGCGGACCGGCGGCGCGGGAGGTCATCGGGCGGGGTTCAGCTGAATGCGACATGGGGTCCCTCATAGGTTCGGGCATCTTTTACCGCCACCCGTCAAGGGGTGCCACCATCTTCTTGCGACGGGGGGCCGCGCCTTCTAGAAGCGCCCAAAGCAATGAGGTGCATGAATGGATGAGCTGGACGCCCTGCGCGCCATGGCCGACCCGCAGCGGGCCACCCGGACCGCTGCCCGACACAAAAGCGGGCGCGAGACGCTTGGCCTGACGCCGGCGCAGATCGACGCGCAGGTGGCCGACTGGCGCGGGCGCGACATTGCCGCGCGGGTGGCGCTGGCCGATCTGCTGTGGCAGGCCGACATCCACGAGGCGCGGATCAGTGCCGCCCGTCTGCTGACGCAGGCCCGGATGCGGCCCGATGATGCGGTCTGGCAGCTGATCGCGTCCTGGGTGCCCGATCTGGACGGGGCCGAGATTGCCGATGCCGCGATGATTGCCGGACAGAAGCGGATCGTGGCCGAGCCTGCGCGGCTGGATGAGGTGCAGCACTGGCTGGCCAGCCGCAACCCCTGGGCGCGGCGCGCCGCCCTGTCGGTCACCCTGCCCTATGCCAAGCTGCCCCATCCCAAACCCGCGGATCTGGCGCTGCGCGAGCGGGTGCTGGACTGGGCCGCACAGCTGTCAGCCGACCCGCATGGCGCCGTCCAGCAGGCGGTCGCCGGCTGGCTGCGCGATCTGGCGCGGCGTGACCCGGACAGGGTTGCGCAGTTTCTGGACGCGCATGGCGAGGCCATGAAGCCCTTTGCGCGGGCCGGGGTGACCCGCGCCCTGCCCCAAACCCTGGCCGACACCCTGCGCCCCGTCGTCAGCGATCAGGAGCGGAACACCTCCAGCGTCGGCAAATCGGTCAGCGATACGCCCAGCAGCTGAAGCGCGGGCAGCGAGACCTGGCTGCCGCTGCCGCCACTGGTCAGCGGGATCAGCTCCACCTGCGCCGAGCGGCCATTGGCGGGGTTCACGATCCGGCCCATGGCGCGTTCGGTGACCAGCGGCGTGCGGATCCAGAACCCGCCCTCGGACGGGTTGCCAAGCGAGGCGACGGTGGTGCCCAGCCGCGCCTCGGCCCGTTCCGCCGGTCGGGCGGCAGCGGCGCGCTGTTCGGCGGTCGTGGTGTCCAGCTGTGCGGGCGTGGCACGGGCGGCGGGCCGCGGCGCGGGCGCGCGGGTGATCGCGGTGGCGGCCTGCACCTGCTCGGGCGAGGCGGCGGGGGCCGTGGCTGTGCCACCCGCCGGGCGCTGTGTCAGCAGGCCGGGCGTGCAGGCCGCCAGCGCGACGGTCAGGGCGGGCAGCGTCAGAAACAGGGAAAGCCGGGGCATGGGCGCCTCTTGTCTGGGTGTCTTTGCGCCAGCCTAGCCCGTCCCCCTCTGCCCGTCCACCGACAGAGCCGTGACGGGCCCGTTACAGGCAATTCTCGCGCTTGTGCTTGTGGCGGGCGGGCGTCGCGCCTAGATTTCCATGATGAGCGCCCCCGCCCCCCTGATTGACCCCTTCGCCCGCCCGATCACCTATCTGCGGGTGTCGGTCACCGATCGCTGCGATTTCCGCTGTGTCTATTGCATGGCCGAACATATGCAGTTCCTGCCCAAGGCCGACCTGCTGACGCTGGAGGAACTGGACCGCCTCTCGACCGCCTTCATCGGTCTGGGCGTGCGCAAGCTGCGCATCACCGGCGGCGAGCCCTTGGTGCGGCGCGGCATCATGGGGTTTTTCCGCGCGGTCTCGCGCCATCTGGGGGCGGGCCTTGACGAGCTGACCCTGACCACGAATGGCAGCCAGCTGGCCCGCCATGCGACCGAGCTGGCCGATTGCGGCGTGCGGCGGGTGAATGTCTCTCTGGACACGCTGGATGCGGACAAGTTTGCCAGGATCACCCGCTGGGGCCGCCTGCAGCAGGTGCTGGACGGCATTCAGGCTGCCACCGCCGCAGGCCTGCGGGTCAAGATCAACGCCGTCGCGCTGAAGGGCGTGAATGACGACGAGCTGTTCGATCTGGTCAGCTGGTGCGGCGATGAGGGTCATGACCTGACCTTTATCGAGGTGATGCCCATGGGCGAAATGGGCGAGGAAGACCGTCTGGATCAGTACTGGCCCCTGTCGGACCTGCGCGCGCGCCTGTCGGAACGCTTCACCCTGACCGACCTGCCGCTGCGCACCGGCGGCCCCGCCCGCTATGTGCAACTGGACGAGACGGGCCAGAAGATCGGCTTCATCACCCCCCTGACCCATAATTTCTGCGAAAGCTGCAACCGCGTCCGCGTGACCTGCACCGGCGAGCTGTTCATGTGTCTGGGGCAGGAGGACATGGCCGACCTCCGCGCCCCCCTGCGCGCCAGCCCCGACGATGCGGCCCTGCGCGAGACCATCCGCGCGGCGATTGCGAGGAAGCCCAAGGGGCATGATTTCGACTATTCCCGGCAGGGCGTGGCGGGGCAGATGTCGCGGCATATGAGCCATACGGGGGGGTGAGGGGCGGAGGGCCTCCTTGGCGTCCGCTATGCGGGACGGAGCGGACATCGGGTCAATCTCGCTGAACGACTGCTTTCGGTCGTGTCAGAATTGCTGCAATCACGGCACCCGAGATGAAAGCAAATAAGAAGAAGTTGAGTGAATACGGTGTAAGCAGCCAGCCATAAGCAGCAAAAAAGCTCATTCCAATAAATATCACGAGACTAAGAACTCCCAGTGCAACCGACGGCCATCTGAATGGTGTCAATGACCAGCCATTGCGTTTCAATTTCCACGCGAGACGGGCTAAGAGCGACCATGCTAAAGCCCACCAGAGCACTGACAGAACACTGCCAACAGGCGATCGCCAAACCCCCAATACCTCAAATCTAAGTTTTTCGTAGACCGTCGCGGGACGTTCCGTAAAGCCATACTCAATGTCCATATATTCTGGATATGCACTTTCGGACGGTCTACCATCTTCCTCAATTACTCTGCTTCGCGCCAATTTTTCGTAATCAGGCTCAAGCACAACACCCCGAAGTTCATCGAATATCCGGCACTGAGGCGGGCTGACTGATCCGTCGCAATGAATAAGCAACGCCACTGACTGTGGTGTTGCCGCGAGCAAGTATCCTTCGCTATCGAAAACAACTACTTGCGAAGGATCAGCGAAGAATATGCCGTCTCCGTATAGAACAGCGAATTCGATAACTCCCAATTCCGGATGTTCAATCTTTTCGCTCTCGCCAAAGTAGGGCGAATGCGATTGGGCGGGTGACGACACCCCAAGCCAATAAAGCAATGCGACAGCTGCGATAAATACTTTCAAGTTAAATAAGGCCCTGACTATAAACTTCGAGATACGATGATAGCAGACATTGGCGCCGGGCGCAGCATTGGTCAGGATGGGCTCTTCGCGTCTGCCTGCCCCTACTCCGCCGCCGCTTGCGCAGCCTCAGCCTCCAGCACCTCAGCCCGCTTCTCGACCAGCTCGACGATGTGATCCACCATCTGGTCATTCGTCATCTTGTGGCTCTGCCGCCCGGCCATATAGACCATGCCCGATCCCGCGCCGCCGCCGGTAAAGCCGATATCGGTCATCAGCGCCTCGCCGGGGCCGTTCACCACGCAGCCGATGATCGACAGGCTCATCGGCGTCTTGATATGCTCCAGCCGCTGCTCCAGCGCCTCGACCGTGCGGATCACGTCAAACCCCTGCCGCGCGCAACTGGGGCAGCTGATGATCTGCACACCGCGGGTGCGCAGGCCCAGGGATTTCAGGATCTCGAAGCCGACCTTGACCTCGGCCACCGGATCGGCGGACAGGCTGACGCGGATCGTGTCGCCGATCCCCGCCCACAGCAGATTGCCCAGACCCACCGCCGATTTCACGGTGCCGCCGACAAAGCCCCCGGCCTCGGTGATGCCCAGATGGATCGGCGCATCGGTGGCCTCGGCCAGAATCTGATAGGCCGCCGCCGACAGGAACACGTCGCTGGCCTTCACGCTGATCTTGAACTCGTGGAAATCATTGTCCTGCAGGATCCTGATGTGATCCAGACCGCTTTCGACCATCGCGTCCGGGCAGGGCTCGCCGTATTTCTCCAGCAGGTGGCGTTCCAGCGACCCCGCATTCACCCCGATGCGGATGGAACAGCCGTGGTCCTTGGCCGCCTTGATCACCTCGCGCACGCGGGTCTCGTCGCCGATATTGCCGGGGTTGATGCGCAGGCAGGCAGCCCCCGCCTCGGCGGCCTCGATGGCGCGCTTGTAGTGGAAATGGATGTCGGCCACGATCGGCACCGGGCTTTCGCGGCAGATCTCGCGCAGCGCATGGGTGGTCTCGGCATCGGGGGCGCTGATGCGGACGATGTCGGCACCCGCCTCGGCACAGGCGATCACCTGATCCAGCGTGGCGCGCACATCATGGCCGTTGGTGTTGGTCATGGTCTGCACGCTGATCGGGGCATCGCCGCCGACGGGCACGCGGCCCACCATGATCTGGCGCGACTTGCGGCGCTCGATATTGCGCCAGGGACGGATCGGGTTCAACGACATGGATGACAGCCTCCGGGGATACGTCCGAGAGATAGGGCAGATGCCCGTCCGGAACAACCGCCCCCGGACAGATCAGGCACCCGCCCGCGACAGACCCAGCCCGTCCAGCACAGCCGCCAGACAGTTGCGCGGCAGCAGCACCAGCATCCGTCCCTCGATGGTCAGGGACACCGGCCCCACAACCCGGTTCGACGTGCCGACCCGCGCATCGGGGGCAAATTCCAGCCCGTCGATCGGCCATTCCAACCCGGTGCTGCGCCCCCGCGAAGGCCCCATCGGCCACAGCGACAACCGCGTGCCATGCGGCAGCCGCAGATCGACACAGGACGGCGCCAGAAACACGACATCCTCTGCGGCCAGCAGGATCACCGGCATCGGCGCCCCGGCCACCATCGCGGTCAGCGCCGCCAGAGTGTGATCCAGCCGCAACCCGGCAAAGCCCACAGCCAGAACAAAGGGCGCGGAAATCCGGCGCAGGCATTTGGTGAAATCGGTGCTGTCCTGCTCGGAAATCTGATGAATACGGTCACCTGCAATGCGCAGACGTGCCGCATCGCTCAGACTGTCCAGATCGCCCAGAACCAGATCCGGCACCCGCCCATGGGCCAGCGCACGGTCCGCCCCGCCATCGGCAGCCACCAACAAGGGCGCCACCGCCAGCGCCGCCTCAAGCTCGCCGACCAGAACGGCCCCACCGCCAACGACAGTGACCCCCCGGTCCGACCGCAGCAAAACGGCCGTCATTCGCCCTTGCCAACCCCAAGGAACACGCGCCTGAACGGCAGGGCCCACAAGACGCCAAGCCCCACATAAACCAGCAATTCGACCAGAATCGTCTGGCGCCCGAACCGCGCATCCAGCCAGTTCATCAGCGTGACCGCCACCACCACATAAAGCGGCATCAGAACGACAAGAATCAGCAACGACAAGCGCTTTCGCGTCTTAAGCTCCATGACCACTCCTGCTTTGGTCCGGAAATATCCCCCAGGGGGTCCGGGGGACGGGACGTCCCCCGGCATTCGCGGGACGCAATGAACTCAGTCCGCAAACGGATCCGTGACCAGAATCGTATCGTCGCGCTCGGGGCTGGTTGACAGCATGGCGACCGGGCACTGGATCAGCTCTTCGACCCGGCGCACATATTTGATCGCGGCGGCGGGCAGCTCGGCCCAGCTGCGCGCACCGGCGGTGGTTTCCTGCCAGCCGTCCATCTCTTCATAGATGGGCGTCACCCTGGCCTGAAGCGCGGCGGCGGTGGGCAGATAATCGTACTGCACCCCGTCGATCTCGTAGCCCACGCAGATCTTCAGCCTCTCGAACCCGTCCAGCACGTCCAGCTTGGTCAGCGCGATGCCGTTCACGCCGCTGATCGCGCAGGTCTGGCGCACCAGAACCGCGTCGAACCAGCCACAGCGTCGCTTGCGCCCGGTGACGGTGCCGAATTCATGGCCGCGTTCACCCAGACGCTGGCCATCGGCATCGTCCAGCTCGGTCGGGAACGGGCCCTCGCCCACGCGGGTCGTATAGGCCTTGACGATGCCCAGCACGAAATCAATCGCGCCCGGCCCCATGCCGGTCCCCGAGGCCGCAGCGCCCGACATGGTGGTCGAGCTGGTCACATAGGGGTAGGTGCCGAAATCAATGTCCAGCAGGCTGCCCTGCGCGCCCTCGAACAGGATGCGCTTGCCCGACTTGCGCGCCTCGCCCATGATCTTCCACACCGGTTTGGCATAGGGCAACAGGCGCGGCGCGACCTCCAGCAGCCTGGCCTTCAGGTCGGCGCGGTCGATCGGCGTGGCGCCCAGACCGGCGCGCAGCGCGTCGTGATGGGCCAGCAGGCGGTCCAGCCGGGCCTCCAGCGTCTCCTCATCGGCCAGATCGGCGACGCGGATGGTGCGGCGACCGACCTTGTCCTCATAGGCCGGGCCGATGCCGCGGCCGGTGGTGCCGATCTTTGCCTTGCCCGCCGCCTCTTCGCGCAGCTTGTCCAGATCCTGATGCAGCGGCAGGATCAGCGGCGTATTCTCGGCGATCATCAGGTTGTCGGGCGAGATGGCGACGCCTTGCCCCGAGAGCTTCTCGATCTCTGAAAACAGCGCCCAGGGGTCCAGAACGACGCCATTGCCGATCACGGCCAGCTTGTTCGGCCGCACGATGCCCGAGGGCAGCAGCGACAGCTTGAACACTTTTTCGCCGATGACCAGCGTGTGGCCGGCATTGTGGCCGCCCTGAAACCGCGCGATCACATCGGCACGTTCGCTGAGCCAGTCAACGATCTTGCCCTTGCCCTCGTCGCCCCATTGCGCGCCGACAACCACCACATTGGCCATGAACGACCCTTTCGTTCCACAGAGTTTTTCGTGTTGCGTCTAGCGCATCAGGCGCGGCGGGAAAAGCCGCGATTTCACGGACCCGCGACCGCGGACCTTGCCGGGGGCTGTGGCCGGGGGCGCTTCGCCCCCCGGACCCCCAGAGGATATTTTTCTGACCAAAGCAGCAGGCAGGCGAAGTGCGTCTAGTAATGCGGGGGGCGCTGATCGGCCAACGCGACGGCGCCCGGCTGATCGGCCTGGCGTTGCGCCTCGGCCTCCAGCAGCATTCCGAGGCGGCGGGTCAGCTGCAGGATCGTCCGGTCCTGACGGGCAATGACCTCGGACAGCTCGTCCGTGGTGCGGGTCAGATGTGCGAGGGTTTCCTCGACCGCCAGCAAGCGGGTTTCTGCGTTCTTGTCCATCTCGTCCCCTTCCGTTACAGCATGCCCGGATTTGGCCCCGTAAAGGCAACAGACCCATGGCAAAAGACCCCAAAAAGCAACCCCGTCCCAAGGCCGAAACGCCAAAGGGGTTCCGCGACTATTTCGGCGCCGAGGTGACCGGGCGCAAGGCCATGCTGGACCGGATCGCCGGGGTCTATCATCGCCATGGCTTTGATCCGCTGGAAACCAGCGCCGTCGAGACGGTCGAGGCCCTGGGCAAGTTCCTGCCCGATGTGGACCGGCCCAATGCGGGCGTCTTTGCCTGGCAGGAGGAGGCGGTGCCGGGTGGCGGCACGGCGGGCGACTGGCTGGCGCTGCGCTATGATCTGACGGCGCCTTTGGCGCGCGTCGCGGCGCAGTATCGCAATGATCTGCCCAGCCCCTATCGCCGCTATGCGATGGGGCCGGTCTGGCGCAATGAAAAGCCCGGTCCGGGGCGGTTCCGGCAGTTTTATCAATGTGATGCGGATACGGTCGGGTCGGCCTCGGTCGCCGCGGATGCCGAGATCTGCGGCATGCTGGCCGATGCGCTGGAGGCTGTGGGGATTGCGCGCGGCGACTATCTGGTGCGGATCAACAACCGCAAGGTGCTGAACGGCGTGCTGGAGGCCGCCGAGGTCGCCGCCGATCAGGCCGAGGATGTGCTGCGCCAGATCGACAAGTTCGACAAGGTGGGCCGCGACGGTGTGCTGGCGCTGCTGACCACGGGGCGGCGCGATGACAGCGGGGCGGTGATCGAGGGCGTGGGGTTGTCGGAGGCGCAGGCGGCGCCGGTGCTGGCCTTCCTAACCTCGAAGGGGGCCGATAACGCCGCCACGCTGGACAATCTGCGCGCAGCGGTCGGCGCATCAACCATCGGCGGCGAGGGCGTGGGTGAGCTGGCGCAGATCGCCGATCTGCTGGCCGCGATGGGTGTGGCCGAGGATCGCGCCGTGATCGACCCTGCCGTCGTGCGCGGCTTGGGCTATTATACCGGCCCCGTGTTCGAGGCCGAGCTGACATTCGAGATCCTCGACGAAAAGGGCCGCAAGCGGCAGTTCGGATCGGTCGCGGGCGGCGGGCGCTATGACGGGCTGGTCGAGCGTTTCACCGGCCAGAAGGTGCCTGCCACCGGCGTCAGCATCGGCGTGGACCGGCTGCTGGCGGCGCTGCACGCCAAGGGGTTGGCAGGCGAGGCGGCGCAGGGGCCGGTCGTCGTGACGGTGATGGACCGTGACCGGATGGCCGATTATCAGGCGATGGCGTCCGAGCTGCGCGCGGCGGGCATCCGCGCCGAGGTCTATCTGGGCAATCCGAAGAATTTCGGCAACCAGTTGAAATATGCCGACAAGCGCGGTGCCCCGGTGGCAATCATTCAGGGCGGGGATGAGGCCGCGCGCGGCGTCGTGCAGGTCAAGGATCTGGTGCTGGGCGCGCGCATTGCAGCGGATGCCAGCCTTGAGGAATGGAAGGCCCAGCCTGCCCAGACCGAGGTGGCGCGCGCCGATCTGCTGGCCGAAGTCCGCAGGATCATCGGATGATCCCGAAACGCGACAAGCAGGCCGTGGGCCAGCGCCTGCTGGACGTCTTTCGTGCCGCCGGTGCGGTCGAGGTCGCGCCCGACATCCTGCTGCCCGCCGACAGCCTGCTGGATCTGTATGGCGAGGATATCCGCGCCCGCGCCTATGTCACCGCCGACCCGATCCGGGGCGAGATGATGCTGCGGCCCGATTTTACCGTGCCGGTGGTGCAGGCGCATATGGATAACGGTGCCGAGCCCGCGCGCTATTGCTATCTGGGCGAGGTGTTCCGCAAGCAGGATATGGGCGAGACCCGCCCCGAAACCCCGCGCGATCACGAATATCTGCAATGCGGGTTCGAGCTGTTCAGCCGCGATCCCGGTGCCGATGCCGAGGTGTTCGCGCTGTTTCACCGGGCCCTGGCGCCCTTGTCGCTGCGCGCCGAGATGGGCGATATGGGGCTGATCCTCGATGCCGTGGCCGGGCTGCCGCTGACCGAGGCGCGGGCGCAGGCCTTAGCGCATCACATCTGGCGGCCGGGGCGGTTCCGGCGGCTGCTGGCGCGGTTCTCGACCCCCGCCGTGGCGCGCGACTTCCCCGAGACCGGCGCGCCATGGGCCGGGCTGCGGACCGAGGCCGGGATGGTGCGCCGCATCGCGCGGCTGAACGCCGATGCCGCCGTGGCCCCCCTGCCCCCGGTCTGGACCGAGCGGCTGGAGCGGCTGTTCGCCCTGCGCGCCCCGGCCCCCGAGGCGGTGGCAGAGCTGACGGAACTGGCGGCAGACATGCCCGCCATCGCGCCTGCCGTGGCGCGCATCCGCGCCCGGCTGGACGCCATCGCCGCGCAGGGGATCGACCCTGCGGGGGTGATCTTTGACGCCAGCCACGGGCGCACGACGCTGGAATATTACGACGGCTTCACCTTCAGCTTTCAGGCGGATCGCGCGGGCTGGCCGCCCATCGCCTCGGGCGGGCGTTATGACGCGCTGACCCGCGTGCTGGGCCGGGGCCGCGAGATCCCCGCCGTGGGCGGCATCATCCGCCCCGGTCTGGTCGCAGAACTGGAGGCGCAGGCATGATCCGTCTTGGCGTGCCGTCCAAGGGGCGGCTGATGGAGCAGACTTTCGACTGGTTCGCGGACCGGGGCGTGCGGCTGTCGCGCGCAGGCTCTGACCGCGAATATGCGGGCCGGGTCGAGGGGGCCGAGGGCGTCGGGCTGGTGCTGTTGTCGGCGGGCGAGATCCCGCGCGAGCTGGCCGCGGGCCGGATCGGGCTGGGCGTGACCGGCACCGATCTGGTGCGCGAAAAGCTGGCGGGCTGGGCCTCGGATCTGGTCGAACTGGCGCCGATGGGGTTTGGCCATGCCGATCTGATTCTGGCCGTGCCGGAGTGCTGGCGCGACTGCACAACCCTTGATGATTTCGCCGCCATCGCCCGCGATTTCCGCGCCGAACACGGGTTCCGGCTGCGCATCGCCACGAAATATCACCGGCTGGTGCGGGCATGGTTGGCCGGCCATGAGGTCGCGGACTACCAGCTGGTGGACAGTCAGGGCGCGACCGAGGGCACGATTGCCAACCTGACCGCCGAGGCGATTGCCGACATCACCTCGTCGGGGGAAACGCTGCGGGCCAACAACCTGCGGGTGCTGGACGAGGCGCCGATCCTGCGGTCACAGGCGACGCTGTTTGCCAGCCGCGCCGCGATAGGGCCGCAGATGGTGGCATTCGCGCGGCAGCTGGGGATTGATACCGTCTAATCCTGCCGCGGCTGGTCGTCGTATTTGTCGCTGAGCACGCGTTCGCTGTCGCCCTTTGGGTCTTCGAACTGGCGTGATTTCAGCGCCCAGACAAAGGCCACCAGCCCCGCAGCCCCCAGCCCGAGCGAGACGGGGATCAGGATCGTCAGGATTTCCATGGGGGTCCCCTATCGGTTCAGGCGCAACGCGTTCAGCGTCACCGTAATGGAACTGACCGACATGGCCAAGGCCGCCAGCAGCGGCGTGGCAAAGCCCGCCAGCGCGAAGGGCACCGCAATCACGTTATAGCCGAACGAGATGGCAAAATTCTCGCGGATGCGGCGGGTGGCGCGTTTGGCCACCCGGATCGCCTCGGCCACCGGCGCCAGATCCTGCCCGGTCAGCACCATGTCGCTGGCCACCCGCGCCGCATCCAGCGCCGTGGCGGGCGAGATCGAGGCATGCGCACGCGCCAGCGCCGCCGTGTCGTTCAGCCCGTCGCCCACCATCAGCACCTTTATGCCCTGATCGGCCAGCCGCCCCACCATCCCGGCCTTGTCGGTCGGGCTGACGCCTGCATGCCATTCAGTGATACCCAGCTGATCCGCCAGATGCGCCACCGCCGCAGGCCGGTCGCCCGACAGCAGGATCACCCGCCGCCCGTCAGCCTTCAGCGCGGCAATGCACTCGGCGGCACCGGGGCGCAGCCGGTCGCTGAACTCCAGCCGCAGGGGTGCGGCGCCCTCAATCGCGAACCAGCTGGACAGCAGCGCGCCATCCGCGTCGCTGTCTGCGCCCAGCCAGTCGGCACGGCCAAGCCGCACCATGCGCCCCTGCCAGCAGGCCGAAATGCCGCGTCCGGGGATCTCGGTCACATCGGTCAGCGTGGCGGGCGCGACGTGGTTCAGGCCCGAAGCCAGCGCCCGCGCCAAGGGGTGCGACGAGGCCTCGGCCAGCGCGCGCGCCACCGGCGCCAGATCATCCGGCAGAGGGCCGCCGACCAGTTGTGGTTGGCCCATGGTCAGGGTGCCGGTCTTGTCGAAGACGACCGTATCCACCTCGGCCAGACGTTCCAGCGCGGTGCCGTCCTTGATCAGCAGCCCGCGCCGGAACAGCCGCCCCGAGGCCGAGGTGACCACCGCAGGCACCGCCAGCCCAAGCGCGCAGGGGCAGGTGATGATCAGCACAGCGGCGGCAATATTGATCGCCAGACGCAGATCGCCCGACACCCAGAACCAGCCCAGAAAGCTGCCGAAGGCCAGCAGATGCACGGCGGGCGAATAGCCCCGCGCCGCACGCTCGGCCAGCGAGGTATAGCGCCCGCGCGCGTTTTCCGCCGCCTCGACCAGCGCGGTCAGCCGGGCCAGCGAGCTGTCCTGACCCGCCGCCGTCACGCGGATGACCAGCGGGCCGGTCAGGTTCACCTCGCCCGCCGACAGCATCAGTCCGGGGGCGGCGGGCACGGGCAGCGTCTCGCCGGTCAGCAGGGCACGGTCGATTTCCGAGGTGCCGTCGACGATCTGCCCGTCGGCGGGGATGCGGCCACCGGGGCGCACGCGGATCAGATCGCCGGGGCGCAGGCTGGCGACGGGCACGACCGTTTCAACGGCCTTCGACAGCAGCGTGGCGCGCGGCACCTCCAGCGCGGTCAGTTCGGCGGCGGCGGAGCGCGCAATCGCACGGGTGCGATAGTCCAGATAGCGCCCGATCAGCAGGAAAAAGCACAGCATTACGGCGGCGTCGAAATAGGCGTGATGGCCGGAATTCGCGGTCTCATAGACGCTGATCGCGGATGCCAGGACCAGCGCCAGCGAGATGGGCACATCCATCCCCAGCCTGCGCGCCCTGAGCGAACGGAACGCGCTGGCAAAGAACGGCCGCCCGGCAAAGGCCACCGTGGGCAGGGCGATGGCGCCGCTGATCCAGTGGAACAGATCGCGGGTCGCGGCCTCGGCGCCTGACCAGACGGCGACCGACAGGATCATGATGTTCATCATCGCGAAACCCGCGACGCCGATCCGCATCAGCAGGTCGCGCCCGGCGCGGTCGGCGGTGGTGGCGGCCAGCGCGTCGGGGTCCAGTTCATGCGCCTCGTGACCGGCGCGGGCCAACACCGGGATCAGATCATCGGCGGTCAGGCCCGGCGCCTCTACCGTCACCCGGCGAAGCGTCAGGTTGACCCGCGCGGCGCGCACGCCCGGATGGGCCATCAGCGCATCCTCGACCTGCGTGATGCACAGCGCACAATGCGCGCCGGGCAGCGACAGGATCAGAGCGGCCGGGGCCGCAGCCTCGGCCCGGTCGGCCAGACGCTGCGCCAGCGGTGCGGCGTCGCAGGCCGGGCACGAGCCAAGCCGCGCGTCATAGCCCCGGTCGGCGGACAGATCGGCCATGTGTCAGCCCCCGTCGCGGCGGATGTTCAGGTAAAGGCGCTGGCGAAAGACCACGCCATCGCCATCCTCGGCCATCACATCGGCATTCCAGTTGCCCGGCGCCAGCGCCAGCGATGTGCTCCAGCGGCCCGGCGCCTCGGGCGACAGGTCGGGCTGCTGGTCGTCGCGCTGATGGGTCGGGCGGCGCAGCTGCAGGCGCAGCACCTCGGGCGAAACGGCGGCACCTTGGGCGTCGGTCAGGCGCAGCACGGCGCGGTCGCCCTCGATGGCCAGATCGGCGGTCCAGCCCAGCCCCTGCTGAGCGTTGCGGTCGCGGTCGAAATGCTGCGAGGCGATATAGCTGCTTTTCGTCTCGACGCCCGGAAAGCTGCCGATAGCATTATAGGCCATGACCAGATTGACCGCGATGATGACGCCAAAGGCCGAGACGGCGATGGCAAGCACATGTTTGCCGGTAAGCTCGCGTTTCATCATCTGCTCCTTCCGTGAAAGACCGTCTCGACGCTGTTGCGCGCCGGGCCGTCATTGTCGCTGACGCCAAGGATGATCGGTGTGCTTTCCAACCCCGCCAGCGCCGAGCCTGCGGGCGCGGTCAGATAGACCCGCCGGGTCATGGTCTGATCCGCGGGCACCAGCGCCAGCGCGTCGCCCTCGCCCTCGACCGTCAGGATCAGATCCTCCGCGCCGCCTCCTTCGCCCGCGCCCTCGACCGTAAAGACAAAGCTGCGCGCCTCGTGCTGCTTGTTGCGCAGCCGCACCTCATAGGCGTTGCGGACAGCGCCATCAGACATGGTGACGTAAAGCGGGTTCCTGACGGGCGTGACGTTCAGATCCACCTCGGAGCGCAGCACCAGCGCCACCGCCAGCCCCACGCCGATGGCCGACCACAGCACGAAATAGACCAGCATGCGCGGGCGCAGGATATGACCCAGCAGCGGACGCGGGGTGCGGCCCGCGCGTTCGGCCTCTTCGTCGCGCAGCGCCATGTAGCCGATCAGCCCGCGCGGCTTGCCGGTGCGGTCCATGATCTCGTCGCAGGCGTCGATGCACAGCGCGCAGGTGATACATTCGATCTGCTGGCCGTCGCGGATGTCGATGCCGGTCGGGCAGACATTGACGCAGGCCATGCAGTCGATGCAGTCGCCCCGCTCGGCGGTGGGCGCCGATTTGCCGCGCGGCTCGCCGCGCCAGTCGCGATAGGCGACGGTCAGCGTGTCCTCGTCCATCATCGCGGCCTGAATGCGCGGCCAGGGACAGGCATAGATACAGATCTGCTCGCGTGCAAAGCCGCCGAACAGAAAGGTGGTCGCGGTCAGAAGCGCGATGGTGATCCACGCCACCGGCGGCGCATCAAAGGCCAGCAAGCCGCGCAGCAGGCTGGGCGCATCGGTGAAATAGAACACCCAGGCCCCGCCGGTGGACAGCGCGATCAGCAGCCAGACGGCCCATTTCGTCACCCGCAGCCGGGCCTTTTTCGCATCCCATTTGGCACGGTGCAGACGGATGCGGGCGTTGCGGTCGCCCTCGATCCAGCGCTCGACCACCATGAACAGGTCGGTCCAGACGGTCTGCGGGCAGGTATAGCCGCACCAGACCCGGCCAAGCGCCGCCGTGAACAGGAACAGCCCCAGCCCCGCCATGACCAGCAGGCCCGCGACGAAATAGAATTCATGCGGCCAGATCTCGATCCAGAAGAAGAAAAAGCGCCGGTTGGCCAGATCCACCAGCACCGCCTGATCGGGCATCAGGGGGCCGCGATCCCACCGGATCCACGGCGTGATGTAATAGACCGCCAGCGTCGCCGCCATCACGATCCATTTCAGGTTGCGAAAGCGCCCCGAGACACGCTTGGGGAAAATCGGCTCGCGGGCGGCATATAGGCTGGGGGGGTCTAGCGGTTCGCTGGACATGGGAAGGCTCCTGTTGCGCGCAGCCGTTCTAGCGCGCGCGGGGCCTTGGGTTCCTTGACCTGTATCAAGTGGCGGGCACGCAGGCTGCGGCAGGCCGCCGCAGCCGTCAGATCAGCACAAGCACCGCCACCAGCGCGATCAGCGCGCCTGCCGCCAGCTGCATACCGCCGGGCAGCCAGCGCGCCACGCCCGCCCATGGCCCGGTTTCGGGCACCAGCGCGACACTGCCACGCCGCGCCCAGACCGCCAGCGCCGCCACCGCCAGCGTGACCGAGGCCGTGCCCAGCCCCATCGCCAGCGTGCCCGCGACGCCCATCGCAAAGATCTCCATCCGCCATGTCAGCAGCAGCAGGAACAGCGCGCCGGTGCAGGGGCGCAGGGCGATGCCCGCGATCACCAGCAGCCCGTCGCGAAAGGACCGCGTCTGCATCACCTGTTGCGGGCTGGGGCCATGGGCATGGCCGCAGCCGCAGGCGGCGTGATGCTCATGCGCCGCAACCGGCGCCGCCTGCGCCCGCAGCATGCGGGCGCCGCGCCATGCCAGCCACAGCCCCACGACCCCGATCAGGGCGGTGCTGATGTCGGCCATGTGGCGTTCCGACAGCGCGGTCAGTTGCTCGCGCCCCAGATCCAGCGCCGCGATCCCGCCCCAGACCAGCACGATCGCCGTGCCCGCCTGCGCCAGCGAGGCCGCCACCGACAGACCCGCCAGCCGGGCAAAGGGCACCTGACTGCCAAAACCATAGCTGCCGATGACCAGCTTGCCATGGCCCGGCCCCACCGCATGCACAAAGCCATAGCCAAAGCACAGCGCCATCAGCGCCATGGCCGCCCCCGGCTCGCCCGCGCGCAGGCGTTGCAGGGCGCCCGCCATCAGGTTCTGCACCTCGCGCTGCGAGGTCGCGGCCCACCGTTCGACCCCGGCCAGCCCGCCCGACAGCCACAACGCCACCACCGCCAGCCCAAGGCCCAGCCCCGCCAGCGCGATCAGGCGCCCGGCGCCGATGCGGCGCGCGACGCTCATCCCGAGGCCCCGCAGCCGACGCGGATCTCGTCTGCGCCGACCGCGCCGATATTCACCTCGACCATCTCTTCGTCGCGCGCCTCAAGGGCCGACAGCTCGCGCCGCAGCGCATCGCGCAGGGCGGCGGCATAGGCGTCGGCGGCGGCATAGCTGTCGCCCGGCCGCAACTCGGCCCGGCAATCGGCGCGGCCCCGGACAACCGGCGGCTGCGGCACGGTGAAATCGACGTAGAATTCCGGGTCATAGACCTGAATGACCAGCGGCGCCTCGCCCGACAGCGGCTGTGCCAGCGGCCGCCGGTGCCGCGACACAAGCTGGCCGTCCTGCAAGGACACGCTGAAATCGCGCGGCGCGGCCAGCGCGATGCGCCGCCCCTCGGAGCCCAGATAGAGGCCGCCGTCAAACCCCGCGTCCCAGTCGCCGTCAAAGCCGCGCAGAACTGCCGCATCCTCGGGGGTCAGCCCCCCGGCCGCCGGGCGGATGCCGAAATCCTCAAGGATCAGCAGCGAATAGAAGGCGTCATAGCGCCATTCGACCTCGACCGCCGCCAGACGGCCCGAAGGGTCGTAATCCAGCCGCAGACCGGCGTCGATGAACACATGCGGATGGGCCAGCGCCGCCTGCGGCAACAGCGACAGGCACAGGACGGATGCGGCACGCAGGAACGGGATCACGGCAGGCTCCTCGGGTCGGAATGGCGCTGGTTTAGGGCCATGGCTGCGGCATTGCAAATCACCTCGGCGCCAGCAGGCGTGCGCGCATGCAACCCCGGCGGCATCTTGCGCGTGTCTGTATCACAACGCCACAAAGGAAACACCCGCATGACCCTGACCAAGCTGATGCCCGTGATGGCGCTTCTGGTGCTGGCGCTGGCGGGCTGCGCCGCGCTGGTCGACAACCGCGCCACCACCCGCGAGGCCCGCATCAACGCCGATTACCCGCCCACCGGCCGCATTCTGGACGTGGACGGCCAACGCGTGCATGTGCAGATCGCAGGCAGCGGCCCGGATGTGGTGCTGTTGCACGGCGCCAGCGGCAATCTGCGCGACTTCACCTTTGATCTGATGGGGCGGCTGGCGGGGGATTACCGGGTGATCGCCTTTGACCGCCCCGGACTGGGCTGGACCGACAGCCTTGGTGCCACGAATGACAGCCCGCTGGCGCAGGCGGCGCTGTTGCGGGCGGCGGCGGATCAGATCGGGGTGCGCAACCCGGTGCTGGTCGGCCACAGCTATGGCGGCGCGGTGGCGATGGCATGGGCGCTGGCCGACCCGGACGGGCCTGCCGCCATCGTGCAACTGGCGGGTGCCACCCATCCATGGCCGGGCGAGCTGGAGGGATGGTATCCCTTTATCACCAGCCGCTTTGGCCGCAGCACGGCGGTGCCCGCGATCACCGCCTTCGCACCGCTTGGCCGCGCCGACGAGGTGATCGAGCGCATCTTTGCGCCCCAGTCCGCGCCGCCGGGCTATGCCGATCATGTCGGCGCCGGTCTCAGCCTGCGCCGCGACAGCCTGTCGGCCAATGCGCGGCAGGTCATGGCGCTGAAACCGTATCTGGAACAGATGGCGCCGCTGTATCCGCGCCTGCGCCAACCGATCGAGATCGTGCATGGCGATGCCGATACCACCGTGGGGCTGGAGTTCCACGCCCGCCGGATGGAGGCCGAGGTGCCGGGCGCGCGGCTGACGGTGCTGCCGGGCGTGGGCCATATGCCACACCACGCCGCCCCCGATCAGGTCGTGGCCGCGATCCATCGCGCCGCCGCCCGCGCCGGGCTGCGCTGAGACATCTTGCGCAGACCCGCACGGGCGGGCGATGTTGCGGCACCTGACAGAAAGGACCGCCCATGCTGACCCTTCACGGCGTCACCCGATCCCGCGCCTCGCGCATTGTCTGGCTGTGCCATGAGCTGGACCTGCCCTTCCAGCAGCGCCCGGTGATCCAGGCCTACCGGCTGGCCGATGCCGATGCACCCGACGCGCCCCTGAACACCCGCAGCCCGGAATTTCTGGCGCTGTCACCCGCAGGCGCGATCCCGGTGATCGAGGATGACGGGCTGATCCTGTCGGAATCGCTGGCCATCACCCTGCATCTGGCGCGCAAGCATGGCGGCGATGTGGGTCCGCAGAATTACGAGGAAGACGCGTTGATGGGTCAGTGGTCCTTCTATGGCGCCACCGCGATCGAGCCTGACGCGCTGACCATCCTGTTCCTGCACAACCGCACGCTGGCCGCACCCGAGGATGCCGGGCTGGTGGCCGAGGCCGCCGGGAACCTTGCCCGCCCCCTCAGGGTGCTGGAGGATCATCTGGCGACCCATGCCTATCTGATCGGCGGGCGCTTTACCGTGGCCGACCTGAACATGGCCGAGATCATCCGCTATGCGGCGGGCCACACCGCCCTGATGGAACCCTTCCCCGCGATCCGCGCCTGGCTGTCGGCCTGTCAGGACCGGCCCGCCTTCAGGGCCATGTGGGCCGCGCGTCTGGCCGAGCCTGAATAACGGGCGCATCCCTTGCGGTCGGGCCGCGCGGCGCCACAACCCCTTGCCGCGCGACCCGCCCGCATGAGATAACCGCCCCCGAACCAGACCAAGAACCAGAAGAACGAGCAGACCATGGCCGACGACCTTCTTTCCGGCAATGCCGCCAGCGACGCCTATTCTGCATCCTCGATCGAGGTGCTGGAGGGGCTGGAGCCGGTGCGCAAACGGCCCGGCATGTATATCGGCGGCACGGACGAACGCGCGCTGCACCATCTGGTGGCCGAGATCCTCGACAACTCGATGGACGAGGCGGTGGCGGGCCATGCCACCCGGATCGAGGTCGAGCTGCTGGCCGATCACAGCGTCGTCGTGCGCGACAACGGGCGCGGCATCCCCATCGACCCGCATCCCAAGTTTCCGGGCAAATCCGCGCTGGAGGTGATCCTGTGCACCCTGCATGCGGGCGGGAAATTCTCGGGCGATACCTATCAGACTTCGGGCGGCTTGCACGGGGTCGGCGCCTCGGTCGTGAACGCGCTGTCGGATCTGATGGTCGTGCAGGTGGCCCGCAACAAGGAACTGTTCGAGCAACGCTTTTCGCGCGGCATCCCGCAGGGGCCGGTCGAAAAGATCGGCGCGGCGCCCAACCGGCGCGGCACCACGGTCACTTTCCACGCCGATGAAGAGATCTTCGGCCATCACCGCTTCAAGCCCGCCCGCCTGATCAGGATGGTGAAATCCAAGGCCTATCTGTTCTCGGGCGTGGAAATCCGCTGGAAATCCGAGATCGACGATGGCGAGACCCCGCGCGAGGCGGTGTTCCACTTTCCCGGCGGTCTGGCCGATTATCTGGCCGAGACGCTGACCGGCGCCAGCACCTATTCCGACCGCCCCTTTGCCGGCAGCGTCGATTTCAGGCGCTTCAACGCGCCGGGCAAGGTCGACTGGGCGATCCACTGGACCCCTGCCCGCGACGGCTTCATCCAGTCCTATTGCAACACCGTGCCCACCCCCGAAGGCGGCACGCATGAGATGGGCTTCTGGAACGCGATCCTCAAGGGCATCCGCGCCCATGGCGAGATGGTGGGCAACAAGAAAGCCGCCCAGATCATCCGCGACGACCTGATCGTGGGCGGCTGCGCGCTGGTGTCGTGCTTCATCCGCGAGCCCGAATTCGTCGGCCAGACCAAGGACCGCCTTGCCACGACCGAGGCCGCCCGTCTGGTCGAGGGCGCCGTGCGCGACCATTTCGACAACTGGCTGGCGGCGGACACGAAATCGGCGGGCGCGATCCTCGATTTCCTGATCCTGCGGGCCGAGGAACGCCTGCGCCGCCGCGCCGAAAAGGAAACCGCCCGCAAGACCGCCACCAAGAAGCTGCGCCTGCCCGGCAAGCTGGTCGATTGCAGCGCCACCAACCGCGACGGCACCGAGTTGTTCATCGTCGAGGGCGATTCGGCAGGTGGCTCCGCCAAGATGGCGCGCGACCGCACCAATCAGGCGCTGCTGCCGCTGCGCGGCAAGATCCTGAACGTGCTGGGCGCGGCCTCATCGAAAATGGGCGCCAATCAGGAGATCAACGATCTGTGTCAGGCGCTTGGCGTGCAGATGGGATCGAAATTCAACGTCGACGATCTGCGCTATGACAAGGTCATCATCATGACCGATGCCGATGTCGACGGCGCCCATATCGCCAGCCTGCTGATGACGTTCTTCTTCACCCAGATGCGCCCGATGATCGACAAGGGGCATCTCTATCTGGCCTGCCCGCCGCTCTATCGTCTGACGCAGGGGGCGCATCGGATGTATGTCTCGGACGAGGCCGAGAAAGAGCGGGTGATGGAAAAGGGTCTGGGCGGGCGTGGCAAGATCGACATGCAGCGCTTCAAGGGTCTGGGCGAGATGGACGCCAAGGATCTGAAAGACACCACGATGAACCCGAAAACGCGCAAGCTGATCCGGGTCAGCATCGACGATGAACTGGGCCATGAGACCGCCGATCTGGTCGAGCGGCTGATGGGCAAGAAGCCGGAACTGCGCTTTGAATATATTCAGGAGAATGCGCGGTTTGTCGAGGAACTGGACGTCTGATCAGTCCGCTGTCGCCACCGCCAGCCAGATCGCGACCAGCGCCAGCAGGACGGCCAGACTGCGGCGCAGCCTCTGCTCGGCCTTGGCGTCGCCCAGAAACCGCCGCCAATGCGCGGCGGCCAGTACGATACCGGCATGGATGGCCGTCGCGATGCCGACATAGATCGCGGCCAGCGACAGAAACATCGCCGGATCATGCGCGGCCTGCGGCATGAAGGCGGGCAGCACTGACAGGTAAAAGGCGAATGCCTTGGGGTTCAGCAGGTTGGTGATCAGCCCGCGCGCAAAGAACTGCGCAGCCGCCGATCCGCGCGCCGCATGCTCTGAGGCCTCATCCGCCCCGCGCCAGCCCTGCCATGCCAGCCACAGCAGATAGGCCACACCGCCCCAGCGCAGCACCTCGGCCAGCCCCGGCACCGCCGCGATCAGCGCCCCCAGCCCGAAGGCCGCGGCAATCCCCACCAGCGCCAGACCAGAGGCCACCCCGGCCACCGCCGCCAGCCCGGCCTTGCGCCCGTCACCCAGCGCCACGATCGCCAGATAGCTCATATTCGGCCCCGGCGTGATCTCGGCCAGAACTGCCGCGATGACGAACCCGATCAGACCGGGGGTGAGGATCAGATCCACTTGGCGAGCGGCGGCAGAGACATCAGCACCGCATCGGCATTATGCCCCGTCTCCAGCCCGAACTTGGTGCCCCGGTCATAGACCAGATTATATTCGGCATAGAGGCCGCGATGGATCAGCTGCGTGTCGCGGTCGGCATCCGTGAAGGGCGTGGCCATCCGCGCCTCGGCCAGTGGCAGGAAGGCGGGCAGGAAGGCGGCGCCGACGTCGCGGGTAAAGGCGAAATCGGCCTGCCAGTCGCCGCTGTTCAGATCGTCATAGAAGATGCCGCCAACACCGCGCGCCCGGCCCCGGTGGGGGATAAAGAAATACTCGTCGGCCCATGCCTTGAAGCGGTCGTAATATCCCGCGTCGTGGGGGGTGCAGGCGTCGCGCAATGTGTCGTGAAAATGCGCGGTGTCGGGGGCGTATTCGATACAGGGGTTCAGATCGGCGCCGCCGCCGAACCACCACGCGCCCGGTGTCCAGAACATGCGCGTGTTCATGTGCACGGCGGGCGCATGCGGGTTCTGCATATGCGCGACCAGAGAAATGCCGCTGGCCCAGAAGCGCGGGTCCTCCGCCATCCCCGGCACGCCGCGCGCGGCCATCGCGGCCTGCGCGCGGGGCGCCAGCGTGCCATGCACCTCGGACCAGTTCACGCCGACCTTCTCGAAGGCGCGACCGCCGCGCATGACCGACATGATGCCGCCGCCGCCGTCATCGGCGCGGCTGGTCGGCGTCACCTCGAACCGGCCCGGCGCAGCTTGGCCGGGGGCGCGGTCCTCCAGCGCCTCGAAGGCGGTGGTGATGCGGTCGCGCAGCGCGCGGAACCATGCGGCGGCCTGGCTGCGGTGCTCATCCATGACAGTCCTCATTCGTGATTTGCAAAGCCTGCACCTTCGCGGCTAGCATTCGCAACCTGATGTAACGAGAGCCGCCATGTCCCGCAACACCACCACCGCCCTGATCCTTGCCCTGCCGCTGCTGCTGGCCGCCTGCCAGACGCCGCAGGAGCAGTGCATCAGCCGCAATACCGGCGAGTACCGCACCGTCAGCAGCCTGCTGGCAGAGGTCGAGGGCAATCTGTCGCGCGGCTATGCCTGGGATGAACGCCAGGTCACCCGCCAGCGCCTGACCCAATGCGAGACCGTGACCACCGACCGCGAAGGCAAGCCGGTCGTCACCACCTACAGCTGCTGGCGCGACCAGACCGAGACCGAGCGGTTCCGCGTGCCCATCGACCCGGTGGCCGAGGCGCGCAAGCGTGACGGGCTGGTCGCGCGCCGCAATGTGCTGTCGGCCAGCGCCGACCGCGCCATCGCCGCCTGCCGCGCGGCCTATCCCGACGAAAGCTGAGTTGACCGCTACAGGATCTGGGCGGTGACCGGATCGGCCAGACTGCGGCCGCCATCCACGGTGACGATCTGGCCGGTGACAAAGCGCGCGGCATCGCTGACGAGGTAATGCACCGTCTCGGCCAGCTCATCGGCGGCGGCGATGCGGCCAAGCGGCGTGCCGGCGATGATCTGCGCGCGCTTGTCGGGATTCTCTTTCAGCCCGCATTGCAATTCATGCGACATCACGCTGCTGAAGCTGACGCCGTTCACCCGGATGCGATGCGGCGCCAGCGCCAGCGCCAGCCCGCGCGTCGCATGTTCCTGCGCCGCGCAGGCGATGGAATAGCCCAGCATCGAGGGGATCGGGCGCCGCGCCGCCAGCGTCGAGATGTTCACGATGGCGCCGGTCTGGGGGCTGTCCTTGTCACCCTCGGCCTGCCGGATCATCCGCTTGGCGACGATCTGCGACAGGCGCAGACCCGACAGCAGGTTCTGGCGCAGCATCTCTTCCAGCGCGTCGATATCGGTGTCCAGCGGGTCCGAGCTTTTGACAAAGCGATGCGCGTTGACCAGAATATCCACCCGGTCGAAGGCGTCGATCGTGGCCGACAGCAGGTTCGCCATCGCCAGTTTCTCGGCCATATTGCCGACAAAGCGCCGCACCTGCCGGTCGTCGTCATAATTCGCCACGGCCTGAGCAAGCGCGGCCTCTTCGCCATCGGCAAACATGACCTGCGCGCCGCGTTCGACCAGATGGCGGGCGATGGCCAGCCCGACACCGCGCGCGGCCCCGGTCACGATGGCGGTCTTGCCCTGAATCGACAGGCTCATCGCCTGGCCCTCGATGCGCGGACGGTGGCGCTGCCCTTGCCCGCCGCCGTCGCCTCGATCACCTTGAAGCGGCTGTCACCGGCGATCTCGTGGACCTGACCGAAATACTGGCTCAGCACCGCCTCATAGGGCAGGTGGCGGTTGGCGACCATCCACAGCCGCCCCGCCCCGGTCAGCAGCCGCGCGGCGGTGGCGATGAACGCCGCGCCCAGTTTCGGATCGGCCTGACGCCCCTCGTGGAAGGGCGGGTTCATCACCACGCCATTGACCGGCTCGGGCAGCGAAAAATCGCGCGCATCGGCCCAGTGAAAGCGGATGCGGGGGTCGGACAGGTTCGCCCGCGCCATCTGCAGCGCGGCGTGATCGGCCTCGACCAGATGCAGCTGCTCAAGGCCCGGGCGCGGCAGGATCTGCGCCGACAGCCAGCCCCAGCCCGCGCCCAGATCGACGACGCGCGTGGGCATCTTGGCGGGCAGATGCGCCGCCAGCATGGCCGAGCCGGGATCGACACCATCGGCGGAAAACACGCCCGGCAGGGTCTGAAAGCCCGGCGCCGCCTCGGCGGGTTGCGCGGCCCAACCGGCGGGCAGCCAGTCCCCCTGGGGCAGGGTCACGCGGAATATCTTGCCATGCGCCTTGCTGTGCACCTCATCCACGGGGGCCAGCGCGCGCAGCTCACGCAGGATCGAATCGACGCCATCGGTCTTTTGCCCGTCGATCCACAGCGCCGCGCCCGCAGGCAGGCGCCCGGCCGCATCGGCGATGGCCGCCCGCGCGGCCGCCTTGGCGCGGGGCAGCATCAGCACCGCCAGATCGAACGCCCCCTCGATTTCGGGCGCGACGCGCCAGCCGCGCGCGCTCAGCGCCTGATGGTCGGGGAAATGCCCCTGCCGGATCTGTGTCTGCGCCGGATCGAATGCCGACAGATCATCGGTGCCACGGGCGCCGATCAGCAGAACCTGCCCTCCGGGATGGCCATCCGGAAAGGCCAGGTCGAGTCTCGATTGTGTCACGGTCTACTCTTTTTCCATCGTGCATTGCAGCGGGTGCTGCTGGCGCCGCGCCAGCTCCATCACCTGCGCCACCTTGGTCTCGGCCACTTCGTGCGAGAAGACGCCGACCACGGCCACACCCTTGCGGTGGACGGTCAGCATGATCTCGATGGCCTGGGCATGGGTCATGTGGAACAACCGCTCCAGCACATGAACGACGAATTCCATCGGTGTGAAATCGTCGTTCAGCATCAGCACCTTGTACATCGGTGGCCGCTGCGAGCGGGTGCGCGGCTTGACCGCCAGATCGGACTGGTCATCGGGCGGCGTGCTGTCTGTCATCCGGTGGATCATCTGCGTCAAGGTCATTCCTGAAGTCCGCGCCAGCCGGACAGTGCCGGTCGGCGCCATGTCCGCATCCGGGGAATATAGTCGAAACCGGCGGGGATGAAAGCCCCCCAGCCCCTTTGCCGCCAGCCCGAGGGTCGGGCTGGCGGCCCTTGCGATCAGCAAAATATCTCGAATGCACGGTTTCATGGATTTTTCTGCCATGCTATTGTCGGATTATTAACGACGGGTGTGCGAAAAAAGACGCGCCCGCAGAGGCAGAAAGACCGTGACAGTGACCAGATTCCTTTCCGCATTCCGGCTGTGGGCAGTTGCGCTGTTCGCCGCCCCGCTTTTGTCGCTTGTGCTGGTGCAACCCGTCACCGGGGCGCCGTTCGCGGCCTATGTGATGGACGCCCGCACCGGCCAGCCGATCTATCGGCAGAACGCCGACACCCGGCTGCACCCGGCCTCGCTGACCAAGATGATGACGCTGTATATGACGTTTCATGCGATCGAAAGCGGGCGCGTCCGGCTGGATTCGCGCTTTACCATCTCCAGCAATGCCGCGAATGAGCCGCCGTCCAAGCTGGGGCTGCGCGCAGGCCAGCAGATCGAGCTGCGCTATCTGATCCGCGCCGCCGCCGTCCGCTCGGCCAATGACGCGGCCACGGCGATCGGCGAGGGGCTGGCCGGCTCGGAAGAGGCGTTTACCCAGCAGATGACGCAGATGGCGCGGGCTTTGGGGATGAACAACACCCAGTTCCGCAATGCCCATGGCCTGACCAAAGAGGGGCATTTCTCGACCGCCCATGACATGAGCATTCTGGGTCGCCATCTGTTCTACGATTTCCCGCAGTATTACAACCTGTTCTCGCGCCGGACGGCGGATGCGGGCATTGCGCAGGTCACCGCGACGAACCGCCGCTTTCTGGATGATTATCAGGGCGCCGACGGGATCAAGACCGGCTATACGCGGGCGGCGGGCTTCAACCTGACCGCCTCGGCGCAGCGCGGCAACAAGCGGCTGATCGCGACCGTCTTTGGCGGCACCTCGACCGCGCAGCGCAATCAGGTCATGGCCGAATTGCTGGATGCCAGCTTCCCGCGCGTCCCCGACCGCGTCCGCGAGGTGCGTCCGCAGCGCCCGCGCATGCTGGTGCAGGCCTCCACCACCCGCCGCGCGCAGGTGCAGCCGACCCCCGCCGCGACCCAGCCCGAACCGCAGCGGATGGTGCTGGCCGCGGCCCCCGCCCCCCGGCCTGCCGCCGCCGCAAGCCTGCTGGCCGCGGCCCCGGTCGCCCCGCCGCCGGACCTGACCGAGGCGTTGCGACAGGCGGGTGCCACGGCAGACGCGGGACTGGACCGCAAAAGCACGCTGAGCCTTGCTGCAAGCCAGCGGCCCCGCACACGCCCCGGCGCCAGTGGTGCCGCCATCGCCGAAGCCGTGGCCGAAGCCGTTGCAGTGGCGCCGACCACCGCAGCATCGGCCAGCCTTGCTGCCCCGGTCCTGGCGGCGTCCGCACGGCCGCGTCCGTCGCCCCGGCGCGCCGACCCGGCCAGCACCGCAGCAGTCGTCGCAGCAGCCGAGCCTACCCCTGAACCCGCCGCTCCGGCCAGCGGCGCGCCTGCGGGCAGCCTCAATCTGGTCAGTTCCGCGGCACCGCGCCCGCGTTCGGAAACCGTGATCCTTGCGGCCATGGGCGAGGGCGATCTGGGCAACCCGGAGGCGCTGGAGATTGTGCGCCGCCCGGCAGACAGCGGGCGCAGCTGGGGCGTGTCGCTGGGGATGTTCACGTCGCAGGCGCAGGCCGAACGCGAATTGCTCAGCCTCGCCCTGCAGAACGGTGCCGTGCTTGGCAGCGCCCGGCGTCAGGTCTCGGACACGCGGCGCGGCTTTGATGCGCAATTCGTCAACCTGAACCGCGCCGAGGCAGAGCTGGCCTGCGAACGCCTGCTCAGCCGCAGCCGCGATTGTCAGGTGATCGGGCGCTGACATCCGGCCGCCCGCCATCCGGTTCCATCCATGCGCGCGCCCTGAAACGGGCGCGCGTTTCCTTTTGACCCGTCGCCGTCGCGGCCCGACCGTGCAGGCATGGGGCGTTCAGCCGATGGCGGGCGTTGGCAATCGCCCCTTGGGGCAACGGCGTCTTGCCTGTCTGAAACTGGCGGCTGCCCCCGGAATGCCTGCCAGACGCCCCGCACGCAGATTGCGGCAAAGCCCGGTTCATCAGCGCTCAGACTGTGCAGCCACCGCCCGGAGATACCCCGTGCCCGCCACCCGCTCGCCACATGAAAAAGGGCGGGTCTGACGACCCGCCCGAGTTCTTTGGGATAGGATGAGATGGCCGCTCTCAGTCGGCCTGCCCTCGCGCCAGTGAGGCGGGCGTGACCATCTTGCGCTGCCACAGGAACAGCACGACCGCGACGCTCAGCCCCACCAGATCCGTGAGCCAGCCCACCGAGATCATCGACAGCGCCGCCGCCAGCAGCACCAGCCGCACGATGCCCGAGGCATGGCCGAAATAGTAGCCGATCACCCCTGCCGACAGCAGGAACATCCCCAGCAGCGCCGTCGCCGTGGCGTGGATGATGTCGATCGTCTCGCCCTGCATCAGCAGCTCGTGCGAGCCAAAGAACATGAACGGCACGATGAAGGCGGCAAGACCCATCTTGAACGCCTCGACCGAGGTTTTCATCGGGTCAGACCCCGACAGGGCCGCGCCCGCATAGGCCGCCAGCGCCACCGGCGGCGTGATGGCCGACATGACCGCGTAGTAGAAGACGAAGAAATGCGCGACCAGCACCGGCACGCCGAGGCTGATCAGGCCGGGCGCCACGACCGCCGCCGCCACCGCATAGGCCGCCGTGGTCGGCATCCCCATCCCGAGGATGATCGAGATGCACATGGCAAAGAACATCGCCAGCAGCTGGTTCTGATCGGCAATCGCCAGCAGCAGCGACGAGAACCGCGCCCCCACGCCGGTCAGCGCGATGACCCCCACGATCACCCCCGCCGCCGCACAGACGGCGACCAGCTGGATCGACATTTTCGCGCCCAGTTCCAGCGCGCGGAAGATCTGGCGCGGCCCCATCCTGTGCGGGGTCAGCCAGGACACCATCGCCGCCGAGGCCATCCCCATCGCCCCCGCGCGGATCACCGAATAGCCGGCAAACAGCGTGTAGATCAGGATGATGATCGGCAGGAACAGATAGACCTGCTTCACCAGCACCGAAAAGCGCGGCAGTTCAGACCGGGGCAGCCCCTTCATGTTCAGCTTCAGCGCCTGAAGATCGACCATGAAATAGACCGACACGAAATAGAGCAGCGCCGGGATGATCGCCGCGATCACGATGTCGGTATAGGGAATGCCCGTCACCTCGGCCATGATGAAGGCGCCTGCCCCCATGATCGGCGGCAGGATCTGCCCGCCCGAGGACGCCGTGGCCTCGATCGCCGCCGAGGATTTGGACGAATAGCCCACCTTCTTCATCAGCGGAATGGTCAGCGAGCCGGTCGAGACCACATTGCCCGCCGAGGTGCCGTTGATCATGCCCATCAGGCCGGATGCGAAGACCGCGACCTTGGCCGGACCGCCGCGCGCCTGACCGGCGCAGGCAAAGGCGAAGTTGACGAAATAATCGCCGACGCGCGAGGCTTGCAGGAACGCCGCGAAGGCGATGAACAGGATGATATAGGTCGAGCTGACCGCAATCGGGTCACCCAGCACGCCCTGATCGGTAAAGATGTAGGTAAAGAACCGCGTGGCCGTATAGCCGCGATGGTTCAGAAAGCCCGGCAGCCACGGCCCCAGGAAGCTGTAGGCGATGAAGACGCCCACGATCACGACCAGCGCCAGCCCGGTCATGCGGCGCGCCAGTTCCAGGATCAGCAGCACGCCGGTCACGGCCGCCCACAGATCACCGGGCTGCGCCATGCCGGTGCCCGCCCGCATCCGCAGCGCGCCCACGACAAACAGGATATAGCCCAGCACCGCGATGGCCGCGATCCCCAGCATGACATCGGCAAACGGAATGCGGCCCCGCGCACGGGGCGCAAACAGCCAGCCCGACAGGATCGCGGCCCCCGTGCCGATGACCAGCGGCAGCCCATAGGTCTGGAACATGAAGCGTGGCGGCTGCGGCGCCCCGAACAGCCACCAGCCCGCCCAGGCATAGGCGATCATCGCAAAGCCGTAACCGATGCCCGCGACGGCGATGGCCATCAGCGCAAGGGCTGCGGGGTGGCGCTGCGTGCCTGCGGGCGCCTCGTCGGGCGCGTCGGGGCTTTGGACCAGCGCGGAGTAGGTCAGAAAGCCGATCACCAGACCACCGCACAGGTGGATCATCCGATAGGTCCAGGTTTCCAGCGGATAGAGGACCATGACGACGAGGTGAAAGCTCGTATAGACGGCACAGAGAACGGCAATCAGCAGGCCGATGCGCGCCTTGGGGTCGCGCTGATTGGGGGCCATCGGCTCTTCATCGACGCCTTGCGCGATGACGGGGCCGGCATCTGCCGCGGAAGCGGGATGAGCGGACATGTTGGGGTCTCCGTCGGCGCGGGCGTCGCGGACAGGATGCCGCAGCCGGGCCGTTCATGGAATGGGGGTCAGGTTGGGATGGTCGGAGGCCGCAGGGGCCTCCGACCGGGACAGGTCGTGATCAGCCGCGCAGGTCGGCGGGGATCTCGATGCCTTTTTCGTCGAAATACTGCAGCGCGCCCGGATGATAGGGCAGGAACGTGTTCTTGTCGGCGTTCTCGGGCAGCGTCTCGGCCGAGGTGGCGTGGATCTGCATCATCGCCTCGTTGTTCTCCATCACCAGCTTGGTGATTTCATAGGCGAGGCTGTCGGGCATATCCGCATGCGCGATGGCAAAGTTCCACATGGCGACGGTGCCATGGCCCTCGGGGAAGCCCTGATACATGCCGCCCGGCACGTCGAACGCCGCCACTTCCGGCAGCGCCTCGAGGATCTGCGCGCGCTGCTCTTCGGTGAAGCCGAAGATATTGACCGGGTTTTCCGCTGCGATCTGCGCGAAGGCCGAGATGGGCACACCGGCGGCAAAGGCAAAGGCGTCGATCAGACCGTCCTTGACCTGGCTGGTGGCGTCATTGGCGCCCGAATAGCTGACATTCGCCTCGACGCCCAGCACCTCGAAAAAGCGCGGCCAGTAGGTCGCAGCCGTGCCGCCCGCAGGCCCGACCGAGACGCGCTTGCCCGCCATATCGGTCACATCCGCGATGCCCGAGGATTGCAGCGCCACCGCCTCGAACGGGGTCTGATACATCGGGAACAGCGCGCGCATCGAGGAATGTTCCACGCCCGGCGCCAGTTCGCTGTTGCCGGTCCATGCCTCATAGGCGGGGCCCATGGTGACCAGACCGATCTGGTGATCGCCGGTCTCGACCAGCGTCGCATTCTGGACCGGACCGCCGGTGACCTCGGCCGAGGCATTGATGCCGATATTCTGGTTGAGCAGCCCGGCGAGGCCGGTGCCATAGATGAAATAGGTGCCGCCCTGGCTGGCGGTGCCGATGGTCAGGCTGCTGGGCCAGTCCGAACGATCCTCCTGCGCGAAGGCAGGCGACAGGGTAAAGGCAGCAGCGGCCGCGATGGCGGCAGTGGACAAACGCATGGAATCCTCCCGTAACGATTCATGGGTTGCGGGGTGCGCAACCGTTGAAAGCAAGACCAGCTAGCGACGGCCATGCGCCTGACGCAACTCCGCCATGCGTCTGGCGGGGATAAAAATGCCGGTTCCGGTGGTCCGATGGGTGGAATCGGTAACATCGGCGTCATCGGATGGGTGGAATTCCCCCCAATCGCGCGTCACAGCTCGGGATCGTCGCCCGCATCGGCGTAATGCGTCTTGTCGATCCGGTGTTTCTGCATCTTTTCATACAGCGATTTGCGCGACAGGCCGAGCGTTTCATAGACCGGCTTCAGCCGTCCGCCATGGGCCGCCAGCGTCGCGACGATCAGATCCCGCTCGAAGGCGGCGACGCGGTGGGCCAGCCGCATCTGGTCCGGGGCGCGATCCTCGGCGGGCTGAAGCGCGATCCCCAGCGCGTGGCGGTCGGCGGCGTTGCGCAATTCGCGCACATTGCCGGGCCAGTCGCGTTCGGCGATCTCGGTCAGCAGCTGCGGCGGCACGGTGACGGGTGGGCGACGATGGCGGGCGGCGGCCTCCTGCACCAGCTTGATGAACAGCAGCTGAATATCCTCGCGCCGCGCCGACAGCGGCGGCAGGTTCAGCGTCACCACGTTCAGCCGGTACAGCAGATCGGCCCGGAAACGCCCCGCGGCCACCTCATCTTCCAGCGGCTGGCGCGAGGTGGCGATAAAGCGCACGTCCAGCACCCGGTCCTCGTTCGCGCCAAGGGGCGTGATGACCCGGTCCTGCACCACGCGCAGCAGCTTGCCCTGCACATCCAGCGGCATCGAGGCGATCCCGTCCAGCAGGATGGTGCCGCCGCGCGCGTGTTCGAACTTGCCGTATCGCGCGCGCAGGGCGCCGGGGAAGGCGCCCGCCTCATGGCCGAACAGCTCGGATTCGATCAGCGATGCGGGCAGCGCGGCGCAGTCGATGGCGATAAAGGGGCGGCGCGCGCGGGGCGACAGGTCATGCAGGGCGCGGGCGACGACCTCTTTGCCGACGCCGGTTTCGCCCACGATCAGCACATCGGCATCGGTCGGGCCGATCGTGCGCAACCGCCGGCGCAGGTCGATCATCACATTGGATCGCCCGACCAGCCGCGTTTCCAGATCGTCGGCCTGCCCCGCCGCTGCGCGCAGCACCCGGTTTTCCAGCACGACGCCACGATAGCTCAGCGCCCGGTCGACGATCTTGGCCAGCTGTTCGGTGTCAAAGGGCTTTTCGATGAAATCATGCGCCCCCTCGCGCATGGCCCGCACGGCCAGCTGGATGTCACCGTGACCCGTGATCAGAATGACCGGGATCTCGGTGTCGATTTCGCGGATGCGGTTCATCAGGGTCAGCCCGTCCATGCCCGGCATGCGGATGTCGGTGATGACAATACCGTCAAAGCCAAAGCCCACCCGGTCCAGTGCGGATTGCGCATCGCGCATCTCTTCGATCTCGAACCCCTCCAGATCCAGCGCCTGCGCGGTGGACAGGCGCATCTCGGCCTCGTCATCGACCAGCAACACGCGACCGCCGCTCATGCAACCTCCGAGGCGCTGACAAGGTCCGGGGCAAGGCGCGGCAGATCAATCTCGAACGCGGCGCCGCCGGATTCACGCACGACACGAAGTTCCCCTCCGAAATCCTTGATGATATTGAATGAAATAGACAGCCCAAGCCCCAGACCCGCGCCCACCCCCTTGGTCGAGAAGAAGGGATCGAAGATGCGTTCCTCCAGCCCCTGAGGCACGCCGGGGCCATTGTCGCTGATGCGCAGCACCAGCCGGTCACCCGCCTCGCGCGCGCTGATGCGGATCTGCCCGTCCTCGCGCCCCTCCAGCGCATCCAGCGCGTTGGACAGCAGATTGACGATCACCTGCTGAAAGCGCACCGGCCCCGCCCGCAGCATCAGGGGCCCATGCGGCAGATCAGTGTCCAGCCGCAACTCGCGCTTGCCGATGCGCCAGGCGATCACCTCCAGCGCGTCGCGCAGCACGTCGTGCAGGTCCACGACCGCCAGTTGCGAATTGGGTTTGCGGGCAAAGTTGCGCAGGGTGCGGCCAATCTCGGTCATGCGATCGGTCAGCTTGACGATGCGGCCCAGGTTGTCACGCGCCTCGGGGGTGCGGTCGCGGTCCAGATAGGTCAGCGCATTGGCCGCGAAATTGCGCACCGCACCAAGGGGTTGGTTCAGTTCATGCGACAGCGCCGCCGACATCTGGCCAAGCGCCGCCAGCTTGGCCGATTGCACCAGATGGCGCTGCGTGCGGCGCAGCTCATCCTCGGTGGCGCGGCGTTCGGTCACCTCGGCGGCCAGCCGTGTGTTCAGCGCGGCCAGTTCCTGCGTGCGCGCGGCCACCCGGCTTTCAAGGTGGCTCTGGGCCTCGCGCTGCATCTGCAACCGTTCGCGCAGGCGCGCGCGCCGCTGCGCCAGCGCCGCCAGCCCCGCCGCGCTGAGGCCCAGCACCAGCAGCGCGCCGACCGAGGCCCACAGCGCCTGACGATGCGCGGGCGCCGTGTCCAGCAGCACCTGCACCGTCCAGCCCGCCTCGGACATCGGCTCGGACACGATCACGAATTCGCGCCGCCCTTCGGGCAGATCCAGCGTCATCAGCGGGTGCTGACCGACCGCACCCGTCTTTTGCAGCGGCAGCGCCGCAAGCGGCTGGCTGTCATAGCGGCGCGTCTCGGCCACGCGGGTCCGCGCCTCGGGCGACAGGGGGGCCAGCGCGCGAAAATGCCAGTCGCGGCGGCTGGCCAGAAAGACGACGCCCTCGGCATCGGTCACGATGATCTCGTATTCCGCCGCCCGCCAGCTGTCCTCGATCGCATCCACATCGACCTTCAGCGCCAGAACGCCGGCGATCCGGCCCCGGTCGCGCACCGGCGCCCCGAAATAATAACCCCGCTTGGCCGAGGTCGTGCCAAGCGCGAAGAACCGCCCCTGCCCGCCGGTCACCGCATCGCTGAAATAGGGCCGATACTCAAAATTCTGACCAACAAAGCTGGGATCGTCGGCAAAATTGCTGGCGGCGACCGTCGTGCCGTCCAGCCCCATGACATAGCTGTCGGACAAGCCCATCATGTCGTTGACATGGCGCAGATACAGATTGGCGGCCGCAATCTGGGCCAGCCCCGCGCGGGGGGACAGGGCATCCGCCAGGACCTGCTCATGCGCCATCAACTCGGGCAGACGCTCGTACCGGGCCAGTTCACCGCGCAGGCCGGACAGCGAAAGACGCAGCACGTTTTCGCCCTGCGGGATCGTCGCGGCGATAAAGGCACGGCCAAGATGGGCAGGCCCAAGCGCCAGCGCCGCACCTGCCAGCGCCAGACCCGCGCCCAACAGGACCAGCCTGCGCCGCCATCTGCCGGGGATAGCCCGGTCCTGTTCCGCTGATGCCGATGCCACGCACGCGCCTCCGTCCCCGCGCCATGATCGCGCGGATCGGGGCGCCCCGCAAGCGGCTCAGCCCTCCGACTGTCGGGCGGCGACCCGCTGCGCCTGCCGCCTGCGCGCGATCTCGAAGGCGACGGCGCCGATGACGGTGGCCACAATGATGATCAGCGCCAGCGCGTTGACCGCAGGGGTCAGGCCGGTGCGGACCTTGGTGGCGATGAACACGGTCAGCGGCGTCTCGAAGCCGCGCACGAACAGGGTGGTGTTGTAATTCTCGACCGATTGCAGCACCGCCAGCCCGGTCGAGGCCAGCAGCGCGGGCCGCAGGAACGGCAGCAGCACCCGGCGGAACACCATCCCGCGCGAGGCGCCAAGGCCCAGGGCGGCCTCTTCCTGCGTGCGGTCAAAGCGCTGCAGGCGGGCCATCACCATCAGCATGACATAGCAGATGATGAATGTCGCCTGCGCCAGCACGATCAGGAACACCCCGCCGCCCACACCCAGCTGCCGCCACAGGATCAGGGTCGAGATGCCGATCACCACCCCCGGCGTCAGCAAGGGCGAGACCATCAGCGCATAGGCGAAACTGCGCGCGCGCGCATGCAGCGAGGTCAGCACCAGCGCCGCCGCCGTGCCCACCGGCACCACCACCGCGACCACGCAGACCGCCACCAGAACCGAGGTCCACAGCGACCGCCACATCGCCCCATCGGCCCACATGGCCGCGAACCAGTCCAGTGTCGTGCCCTGCCACGGGATCACCGTCGGAAAGCGGCTTTCGTTGAAGGCCGCTGCCCCCATGATGATCAGCGGTGCAAACAGATACAACGCAAATACAATCAGATAGAGGACGAACATCATCCGGAATATACGGTCTGCCACGCTCATTTCGCCACATCCGCCAGATTGACCCGCGCGATTTTCAGCGTCATCAGCACGACCGCAAGGCACAGGACCAGCAGCACCAGCGCATAGGCCGCGCCCCGGTTCCAGTCGCCGCCCTCGAAGAACCAGTTATAGATGATCTCGGTGAACCAGCGGCTGCCGGGCGATCCCAGCAGCGCAGGCGCCACATACGACCCCGCCGCCAGCATGAAGGTGAACACGAATCCGGTGGCAATGCCCGCTTTCGCATGGGGGATCACCACGCGAGTATGGATGCGCCAGGGCGCGGCGCCAAGGTCGCGCGCGGCCTCGATCTGGGCTTTTTCCAGCGATTCTATCGCGTTGTAGATCGGCAGCAGCATGAACAGGATATAGGCGTAGACCATCGCCGCCAGCACGCCGCCATTGCCCTGCCAGCGGACCGGCCCGTCGATCAGGCCAAGGCCCATCAGCATCTCGTTCAGCGGGCCGCGATAGGCCAGGATGATGAACCAGGCCAGCGTGCGCAGCACCTCGTTGATGAAAAACGGGATGATGATCAGCAGCAGGGCGATGGACAGTTGCCCGACGGTGGCGCGCTGCGCCATCCAGAAGGCGATGGGATAGCAGACGAGGAAGGTGACCAGCGCCACCAGCCCGCTGGCCCAGATCGTCTTGAAGAAGATCGCGCGATGGGTCGGCTCTCCGGCCAGATAGGCGATGTTTGACAGAGAATAGGTGTCATCCGGCCCGCCAAGCGCGGCAGGCGGCAAGTTGGGGCGCAGCGCGTAGTCGATCATCATCAGGTTCGGGGCCAGCACCATGCCCGCCAGCCAGATGAAGACCAGCGTCAGAAAGACGGTCGACAGCCCCGGCCCGAAACGCCCATACAGATCACGCATCGGCCAGCACCACCGCATGTTCGGGGGCAAAGCCGAACCGCGCCTCGGCCCCCGGTGCGGGCGCATCCGCCAGCCGCGTCGAGGGGACCGAGGCGGCCAGCGCCGCGCCATCGGCAAAGCGGCCATGGACCAGCGCAAAGGCGCCCTCGAAATCGACCCGCTCGATGCGGGCATCCAGCGGGTTGGCCGTGCTGCCGGGCATCATGGCCTCGGGGCGGATATAGATCGTGCCCTGCGCGCCCGGCGCGGCGCCCTGCCCCGCACGGCCCGTCAACGCGCCAAGCGCCGTGTCGATCTGCGCACGCCCCCCCTCGACCGCCGCGATCCGGCCCGAGATGGCGTTGGTCTCACCCACGAAACGGGCCACGAATGAGGTCGCGGGGTTGTCATACAGCTGGCGCGGGGTGGCCACCTGTTGCAGCAGCCCCGCCGACATCACCGCCACCCGGTCGGACATGGCCAGCGCCTCTGACTGGTCATGGGTGATGTAGATGAAGGAGACGCCGGTGCGCTTTTGCAGCGCGCGCAGTTCGGCCCGCATATGCTGGCGCAGCTTCAGGTCCAGTGCCGACAACGGCTCGTCCAGCAGCAGCACGCCGGGTTCCACCGCCAGCGCGCGGGCGATCGCCACGCGCTGACGCTGGCCGCCCGACAATTCGCCCGGCATCCGGTCGCCGTAACCCTCCAGCGCGATCAGGCGCAACAGGTCGTCGGCCTTGGCGCGGCGCGCCGCCCGGCCCACGCCCCGCGCCTCAAGGCCAAAGGCGATATTGTCGCGCACCGACATCAGCGGGAACAGCGCCAGCGACTGAAAGATCATCGCGGTCGGGCGCTGGTTGGGGCCAAGCCCCTTCATGTCCTGATCGCCGATCAGCACGCGGCCCTCGGTCGGTTCGATAAAGCCCGCGATCATGCGCAGGATCGTGGTCTTGCCGCAGCCCGACGGCCCGAGGATCGAGAAGAACTCGCCCGCCGCGACCTTGAAACTGACATCGCTGACGGCGCGGGTGGTGCCAAAACTCATGCCGATACCGGCAAGCTCGACCGCGTGGGACATGATCTCTCCTGCGAATGAAGGGGGCGCCCTGGCGGCGCCCCCGTTAAGGCATCAGGCCGACAGGAAGCGGTCCTGATATTCGTTGCGCTTGGTGACGTACCAGCTTTCCTGAATCGGCCACCACCACAGCTTTTCAAGCGCGTCGCCCGGATAGGCGGCGGCAAAGAACGCCTTGGCCTCATCCGACAGCAGCTGATCCGACCCCACGGCGGTCGAGTTGATCGAGGTCGCGTTGGTATACATCGCGCCTGCCTCGGGGGTCAGGAACCAGTTGATAAAGGCATAGGCGCTGTCCAGATTCTCGGCGCCCGAGGGGATCGACAGCCCCTCCATCCATGCCAGCGCGCCTTCCTTGGGCGCGATGAAGCCGATGGGCAGACCTTCGCGGGCCAGACCGGCGGCGCTGCTGTCCCAGGTCTGGCCGATATTGGCGCCATTGACGCGGAAGGCGCCCTGCGCCTCGTTCTCGTTGGACCAGAACTGGATGATATTGCCCTTGCGCGCGATGGCCTCGGCCAGAATCACGTCAAAGATCTCGACCTGCGCCTCGGGGTCGGTGAAGGCCTCCAGCAGCGGGCGCGGCAGCTTGCCCTCGGCCTCCAGCCACAGGCCCAGACCGATCAGCGAGGAATGGCCGCGCACGGTCGCCTGCGCGCCCTCGGACCAGATGTCGCCGTAAGAGGCGGTGCCATATTCCAGCGGCATCTGATCGCGATCAAAGGCGATCGCCTCGGTGCCCCAGTCGGTCGGCACCTGATAGCGCGCCCCCTCGACCACGGCGCCCAGATTGACCGAGTTTTCCCACGCGCTTGGCAGCACCCGGTCCACCTCGATGCGCGAGTCGTCCAGCGGCTGAACCAGACCGAATTCGACATAGTTCGGCACCCGGTCGACGGTCGGCCAGATCAGGTCGAACCCGGCGCCATTGTTGGCGCGCAGCTGGTTCAGCAGCTCGTCATTGGTGCCATAGGGGGTGTAATTGGTGGCGATGCCGGTGGCCTCGGTGAAGGCGGCCAGCATCTCGTCGTTCAGATAGCCGGCCCAGGCAAAGATATTGACGGTGCCCGCGCCCTGCGCCATCGCGCGACGCGCCAGATAGGGCGAGGCCAGCGTGACGCCCGCCGTGGCGGCAGCGCCGCGCAAAAGGCCGCGACGATTGATGCGATTCATGGAAGGAACCTCCTGTCAGTGATGCAGTCCCGCTGTCTAGAGGCATCACAAGACATTCGCGTGACGCCATCCCCGCAGCCGGTCGCCGCAATGCTAGACCGGGTTTGCGTTTTGTAAAAGCCTTTGATGACGCAGCAGGACAGGCAAAGGGGCCGGCGCAAGGCCAGCCCCTGTCAGCACCCCGGAGAGGGTCGTTCAGCGCGCGGTTTCGCGGATGACCTCGCCCCGGGCATCGAGTTCCAGCGTCACGGCTTCGCCATCGGGATTGGTCGCCTCCAGCAGCAGGCGCGGGCCGGCGCGGTAGAGAAAGCCAAAGCCGGTATAGCCCGCCTCGGTCAGGCGCGCGTTCGCGGCCACCGCATCGAAATCGGGCGCGGCGCGCATCGGGCCACCTTCACGCGGGCCACCCGCACGCGGGCCTCCTTCACGGGGACCACCCTCGCGCGGGCCGCGGGCGTGATCGCCGGGGCGTCCCCCCTCGCGATGGCCGCGCATCTCGCCACGCTTGCCCTCGCCCCGCATCTCGCCGCGTTCGCCTTCGCGACCAAAGCGCTGAACCGATCCCGTCGCATCGACACGCGCGCGCATCCGGGCGCCCGACTGATCGCGCCCGCGCAGATCGAACCCGTCCCCGGCCACGTTGATCCGTTCGATCCGGGTGAACTGGCCGAAGACCTCGCTGTCGCGCACCGCCTGCGGCAGGATCTGCTCGATCGCCAGGGCGGGCATGGGGCCGTCATCGGCCTTGATCTCGACCAGCAGGCCGTCGCGGTCGAACTTCATCTCGATCTCGGTGCCGTCGGGCAGCTCGCCCTCGTATTCGCGCCCGCCGTTCTTCCACGAATCAACCTCAAGATCGGTCAGGCCCAGCCGGGTCACCAGATCAGGGGTTCCCGTGGCGGTCTGTGGGGCGGCAGCCTGTGGGGCGGGGGGCGTGTCCTGCGCCAGTGCGGGCGTGGTCAGGCTGGCCCCCGTCATCAGCAGGGCCAGCGCCGCGGTCCCGGTCAGCTTGCGAATGCTCATCTCAGTCTCCTTCATCAGTGCAGGGCGCTCAGGGCCCGGCCTGACCGGGTTTAGCGCAGGGCAGCCGAACCGCAGGACAATGCCACGTTTCCTTTTCATTTGGCCGCGCCGCGCCATAATGGCCCCATGCGCGCCCTGATGCCCATCCTGCTGAGCCTGTGTCTTGCGTCGCCTATCGCCGCGTCCGCACAGGATCTGCCCCTGCCTGCCCCGGAAGCATGGGCCGAGGGCTTTCGCCCCCTGCCCTTTCACCAGATTGCCGAGGCGGCCGTCGCCCGCTATCAGGGCCGCATCATCGGCGCCGAGAGCCGTCCGCCGCAGCCGCAGGAACGCGATCTGGGGGCAGAACTGGTCTATGAATTCCGCCTGCTGACGCCTGCGCGCAACCTGCTGGTGATCCGTATGGATGCGCGCGACGGGCGCTTTCTGGATGTGGCCGGGCGCGGCCAGATCGACGCGCGCCGCCGCTGAACCCGCTCAAGAACAAGGCCCCGACCATGCGCGCACTGATCATCGAGGACGACCCCCTGCTGGCCGGGCAACTGGCCCACGCATTGGCGGCGGCGGGCTTTGTCACCGATCACGCAGCCGACGGCACCCAGGGCGAGTTTCTGGGCGCGACCGAGTGCTATGACGTGGCGATCCTGGATCTGGGCCTGCCGGGCATGGCGGGGATCGAGGTGCTGACCCGCTGGCGCGATCAGGGCATCGCCATGCCGGTGCTGATCCTGACCGCGCGCGGCGACTGGACCGACAAGGTCGCGGGGTTCCGCGCGGGCGCCGATGATTACGCCGTCAAACCCTTCCGGCTGGACGAGGTGGTGCTGCGCGCCCAGACCCTGATCCGGCGGGCGGCGGGCCATGCGCGCCCGGTCATCCGCGCGGGCGCGCTGGTGCTGGACAGCCAGCTGGGGGTGATCACCCGCGACGGGATGGCGCTGCGGCTGACCGGGTTCGAGGCCCGCATCCTGACCTATCTGATCCATCACCAGAACCGCATCGTCAGCCGGACCGAGCTGTCCGATCACCTCTACGAGGCCGAAACCGACCGCGATTTCAAGTCGATCGAGGTCGTCATCGGCCGGTTGCGCCGCAAGGTCGGCGACGGCGTGATCGAGACCCGGCGCGGCGAGGGCTATGTGCTGCACGGCGCCACCCCGGTGGCGCCTGCGTGATGCGCTCGATCCGGGGGCGGCTGCTGATTCTGGGGGCGATCTGGCTGACGGCGGCGCTGCTGGCGGCTTTCGTGATGATCGCCCATCTGCTGCGCGATTTCGTCACCGACCGCTATGACGCCGAGGCGATGGCCGCCGCCGACAGCCTGATCGCGCGGATCGGCACCGACAATGCCGGGCGCATCCGCCTGTCCGCCACGCCGCCCGACCCGCGCTTTGCCCTGCCGCTGTCGGGCTGGTACTGGCAGGTCGCGGCAGACGGGGCTGCGGTGGCGCGCTCGGGTTCGCTGCTGGACGGGCGGCTGACGGGTCCGGCGGGCGAGCTGACCGGCGCCCCCGGTCTGGGCGCCGACATGGCGCCCCTGCGGGTGCTGCGCCGCGAGGTGACCGTGCCCGACAGCGAGGCGCTGATCGCCGTCACCGTCACCGCCCCCCTGGCCGAGATCCGCGCCAGTCTGGCCCAGATCATCCGCCCGCTGGCGCTGGCGCTGATGGCGCTGTGGCTGGGGCTGGCGCTGGCCTCTCTGGTGCAGATTACGGCGGGGCTGCGCAGCCTTGACCGGCTGCGCGCCGATCTGACCCGCGTGCGTGCGGGCCGGTCCGACCGCCTTGCGCTGCCCGATGTGTCCGAGCTGCGCCCGCTGGCGTCCGAGATCAACGCCGCACTGGACCAGAACGCCAGCCTGCTGGCGCGGTCACGGCAGCATCTGGGCAATCTGGCGCATTCGCTGAAAACCCCGCTGGCGGCGCTGGCCAATGAATTGCCACAGGACCATGCCGGTCAGGCGCTGATCACGCGGATGGACCGGCTGATCGGCTGGCATCTGCGCCGCGCCCGTCAGGCCGGGCCGGGCGTGCTGGGCAGCCGCACCCCGGTCGCGCCGGTGATCGACGACATCCTGCTGGTCCTGCGCTGGCCCATGGCCGACAAGGGGATGGTGGCAACCCCCGACTGCCCCCCCGATCTGGCCTTTGCCGGCGAGCGGCAGGATCTGGAGGAGATGATCGGCAATCTGTCCGAGAATGCCGTCAAATGGGGCCGCAGCCGGATCGCCCTGCATGCGGCGCGTCACGGCGACCGGCTGGTTCTGCGGATAGCCGATGACGGACCCGGCATGGATCCGGGTGCTGCGCCGCGTGCGCTGGTGCGGGGCGCACGCCTTGACGAGCACGGCCCCCCCGGCGCAGGTCTGGGCCTTGCCATCGTGGCCGATCTGGCCGCCCTGCATGGCGGTGCCTTGCGGCTGGAGCGCAGTGAAATGGGCGGTCTGGCGGCGGTTCTGGACCTGCCTGCCGCAGCCTTGACCTGACGCACCCTCTGCCTGAAATTTCCGCAAAGCCTCGCGGCAATAATTTTACCATTTGATAAAAAATCGGACCTGTGTCAGCCTGATCCCATCAACAGGGAAAAGCCAGGAGACGCAAATGTCCCAAGCAAGATTGTCGCCCGGCGTCGTGCCGGGGCGGCTGACGCCCGATATGCTGGCCGCGAATTTTGCCGATGTCGCGCCGCCGCTGGACCGGCACGAGGCCCATGTCGCCGCCGACCGCTGCTATTTCTGCCACGATGCCCCCTGCATCACGGCCTGCCCCACCGGCATCGACATCCCGCTGTTCATCCGCCAGATCGCCACCGGCACGCCGGATGCAGCGGCGCGCACGATTCTGGACGCCAATATCATGGGCGGCATGTGCGCCCGTGTCTGCCCGACCGAGACGCTGTGCGAAGGTGCCTGCGTGCGGATGGAGGCCGAGGGCAAGCCGGTCGAGATCGGGGCCCTGCAACGCTACGCCACCGACGGGCTGATGGCCAAGGGTGTGCACCCCTTTACCCGCGCGGCGCCCTCGGGCCGTCGCGTGGCGGTGGTCGGTGCCGGGCCCGCGGGTCTGGCCTGCGCGCACCGGCTGGCCCTGCGCGGACATGACGTCGTGATCTTCGAGGCACGACCCAGACCCGGCGGGCTGAACGAATACGGCATCGCCAGCTACAAGGCCGTCGATGATTTCGCGCAGGCCGAGATCGACTGGCTGCTCCGGATCGGCGGCATCGAACTGCGCCACGGCCAAAGCCTCGGCGCCGGGATCACGCTGGAGGATCTGCGCGCCGAATATGACGCGGTGTTTCTGGGCATGGGGCTGGGCGGCGTGAACGCCCTGCGCACCGAGGGCGAGGACCGGAGCCATGTGCTGGACGCGGTCAGCTTCATCCGCGAGTTGCGGCAGGCCAGCGATCTGACGGCGCTGCCGGTGGGCCGCGACGTGGTGGTGATCGGCGGCGGCATGACGGCAGTGGACGCCGCCGTGCAGGCGCGCCTGCTGGGCGCCGAAAACGTCACCATCGTCTACCGGCGCGGGCAGGACCGCATGTCGGCCAGCCGCCACGAACAGGACCATGCCACCGCCAGCGGCGTGCGCCTCATCTGCAACGCCGCCCCGGTGGCCATCCACGGCAATGGCGCCGTCACCGAGGTCGAATGCGCCTATACCGAGGACGGCCCCGGCGGGCTGGTCCAGACAGATCAGCGTTTCCGCCTGCGCGCCGATCAGGTGTTCCGCGCCATTGGCCAGCGCCTGACCGGCGCGCCCGAGGGGCTGGTGCTGGAGGGCGGCAAGATTGCCATCGACGCCGCGGGCCGCACCTCGCAGCCGGGCATCTGGGCGGGCGGCGATTGCGCGGCGGGGGGCGACGATCTGACCGTGACCGCCGTGGCACAAGGGCGCGACGCCGCCCATGACATCGACGCCCTGCTGACCGGGCATTCCTCTGAAACCGCAGCCTGAAGGAGGGCGGAACAATGGCAGATCTGCGCAGCAATTTCATCGGCATCACCTCGCCCAACCCGTTCTGGCTGGCCTCGGCGCCGCCGACCGACAAGGAATACAATGTCCGCCGCGCGTTCGAGGCGGGCTGGGGCGGGGTGGTGTGGAAAACCCTCGGCTCGGAAGGCCCGCCGGTCGTGAACGTGAACGGTCCCCGCTACGGCGTGATCCACGGCGCCGACCGCCGGGTGCTGGGGCTGAACAATATCGAGCTGATCACCGACCGCCCGCTGGAGGTCAACCTGCGCGAGATCAGGTCGGTCAAGCGCGACTGGCCCGACCGGGCGCTGATCATCAGCCTGATGGTGCCCTGCGACGAGGACAGCTGGCGCGACATCCTCACCCGGATCGAGGATACCGGCGCCGACGGGGTCGAGCTGAATTTCGGCTGCCCGCATGGCATGGCCGAGCGTGGCATGGGCAGTGCCGTGGGTCAGGTGCCGGAATATATCGAAATGGTCACGCGCTGGGTGAAAAAGCACTCGCGCATGCCCTGTATCGTCAAGCTGACACCCAATATCGCCGATGTGACGAAACCGGCGGCGGCGGCCAGGCGTGGCGGCGCCGATGCGGTCAGCCTGATCAACACGATCAACTCGATCACCTCGGTCGATCTGGATCTTTTCGCGCCCCAGCCCACCATCGACGGCAAGGGCAGCCATGGCGGCTATTGCGGCCCGGCAGTGAAACCGATCGCGCTGAACATGGTGGCCGAAATCGCCCGCCACCCCGAGACGGCCGGCATCCCGATCAGCGGCATCGGCGGCGTCACGACATGGCGCGACGCCGCCGAGTTCATGGCGCTTGGCGCGCGCAATGTGCAGGTCTGCACGGCGGCGATGACCTACGGGTTCAAGGTGGTGCAAGAGATGATCTCGGGCCTGTCGGAATACCTCGACCGCCGCGACATGACCCTGCCCGAGCTGATCGGCCGCGCCACGCCCAATGTCACCGACTGGCAGCAGCTGAACCTGAACTATGTGACCAAGGCAGTGATTGATCAGGACGCCTGCATCAGCTGCGGGCGTTGCTATGCCGCCTGCGAGGATACCAGCCATCAGGCCATCGCAATGAAACCGGGCCGCGTCTTCGAGGTGATCGAGGAGGAATGCGTGGCCTGCAACCTCTGCGTCGATGTCTGCCCGGTCGAGGACTGCATCACCATGCGCGAACTGGCACCGGGTGAGATGGACAAGCGCACCGGCATCCCGCGCGGGGATTATGCGAACTGGACCTCGCACCCGAACAACCCGATGGCGCGCGCGGCCGAATAAGCCGGATTTGCGTCCCGCGACCGCCGGGGGGCCAGCCCCCCGGACCCCCCGGGATATTTGCGTGAAGAAGAAATGCCGCGATCTGCAGCGCAGGGCTTCTTCTTCATAAAAATATCCATTCAGGGCTCAAAGATCGTAAATCCGGCCAAATTTTTCGTCCAGATAGTCCAGCAGGGGCTCGGGGCTGATGGCGCTGCCCGAGGCGGTCTCGATCACCTGGGCGGGCGGCATCAGGCCGCCATGGCGCTGGACCTGCTCGCGCAGCCATTCGGTGCCGGGGGTGGCGTCGCCTTTGGCCAGCGCCGTGTCCAGTTGCGGCACGGCGGCGCGCAGTTCCTGATTGAGGCAGCCCGCATAGACATTGCCAAGCGCATAGGTCGGGAAATAGCCGAAAAGGCCCACCGCCCAGTGCACGTCCTGAAGCACGCCATTGGCGGGGCGGTCGACGGACACACCGAAATCCTTGAGGAAACGCGCGTTCCAGGCCTCGACCAGATCGTTCGTGTCCAGCCGCCCCGAGACCAGATCGCGTTCCAGATCGAAGCGCAGCATGATGTGAAGGTTGTACTGGATCTCGTCTGATTCCGTGCGGATATAGCCCGGCGTCACGCGGTTCACGGTGGCGTAGAAGGCATCCGCATCGGTGATGTTCAGCCCGTCGAACGCGTCCGACATGCGGTGAAACAACCAGCCCGTGAAGGCCCGGCCCCGGCCCATCTGGTTTTCATAGATCCGGCTCTGGCTTTCATGCACACCCATGGACACGCCCCGGCCAAGCGGCGTGAAGGCATAGTCGGGGTCGATGCCCTGCTCATAGCTGGAATGGCCGACCTCGTGGATCGTGGAGTAGAGGCAGTTGAACGGATCGGTCTCGACCACCCGCGTGGTGATCCGGCTGTCCTGCCAGCGACCGCTGCTGAACGGGTGCACGGCCAGATCCATCCGGCCCCGCGTCCAGTCATAGCCAAAGGCCGTGGCGCAGGCGCGGGCCAGGCGCAGCTGGGTTTCCTGCGGGAAATGGCCGCTGAGCGCCGTGGGCTGACGCGCGGCGCCCAGCACCTCGTCGCGCAGGGCGACCAGGCGCGGGCGCATGGCGTCAAACAGCGCAGCGATCTGCGCGCCGGTCATGCCGGGCTCGTAATCGTCCAGCAGCGCGTCATAGAGATCGCCGCCATCGGCCAGTGCCGCCGCCTCTTCGCGTTTCAGCATCAGCACCTGATCCAGCGTCGGCAGGAAATCCTCGGGCGCCTCCTTGGCGCGGGCCTCGGCCCAGATGCCCTGCGACAGCGAGGTCAGGCGTGCCAGTTCCTCGGCCAGACGCGCCGGGATGCGGCTGGCGCGGGTGAAATCGCGCGCGATCAGCGCGATGATGCGGGTCTCGGCCTCGGACCGGGGCCGGGCGGCATCCAGCCATTCGCCGAGGCGCGGATCGGTGCGGCGCTCGTGCAGCACGGCCTCGATCGCGGCCATTTCCTCGGATCGCTGCTCGGTCGCGCCGCGCGGCATGACGGTTTCCTGATCCCAGCCGAGGCGTTCGGCCACCGAGGACAGGGCTTCGGTCTGGCGCTGGAAGGCCAGCAGGTCATCGAGTGCGCTCATCTGATGGCTCCACGGATCGAGGTTTCAACGGGGTAGCGGGCATGGTGGCGGGCGCGCAGGATCATCGCGAACAGCACCACCGCGCCGAACTGATGGGTCAGCGCCAGATGCAGCGGCGAGGCGTGCAGGACGTTCAGAATGCCCAGCCCGATCTGCGCCGCCATCGCCACGATCATCACCGTGAAGGCGCCGCGCGTGACCGGATGGGGCGAGCGGCGGGCGCGCAGCCAGACCACCACGGCGAAGATTGCCAGCAGATAGCCGGTCATGCGGTGGATGAACTGCACCAGCGCCGGGTTCTCGAAGACATTGCGCCAGCCAAGCGTGCCGTCCCAGATGGCGGCGGGAATCCATTCGCCGCCCATCGTGGGCCAGCCCGTATAGGTGCGGCCCGCGTCGATGCCTGCCACCAGCGCGCCCAGCAGGATCTGGACGAAGGTCAGGTGCATCAGCCCGGTGGACATGGAAAACAGCTTGCCCTCGCCGGCGCGGCGGGCGCGCATCAGATCGGCCTCGCTGCGCGACAGCTGCAGCACATACCAGGTGATCAGCCCAAGGATCAGGAAGGCCAGCCCCAGATGCGTCGCCAGCCGATAGGAGGCCACGCGCAGCATCCCCTCGCCCAGACCGGAGCTGACCATCCACCAGCCGATGGCCCCTTGCAGCCCGCCAAGCGCGCCAAGGCCCAGCAGGCGCGGCGTCCAGCCCGACGGAATGCGCGATGTGGCCCAGAAGAACAGGAAGCCCATGGCCCAGACCAGACCGACGACGCGGCCCAGCAGGCGGTGGCCCCATTCCCACCAGTAGATGTATTGGAATTCGCTCAGGGACATGCCCTGATTAAGCTCCTGATATTGCGGGATCTGGCGGTAGAGATCGAATTCGCTTTGCCAGTCATCGGCGGTCATGGGTGGGATGGCGCCGGTGACGGGCTTCCATTCGGTGATCGACAGGCCCGAGCCGGTCAGCCGCGTCGCGCCGCCCACCACGATCATCGCCAGCACCAGCAGGAACAGCACCGCCAGCCATGCCCGGATCGCGCGCCGGGCGCCGCGTGGCCGGGCGTCGATCATGCCGGTGGTCGGGGCGGGGCGGCTGCTGGCCGCCGGGTCCGAGACTTCCTGAAAGACAGGGCGCTTGGCCATCGCGGGGCTCCTTTTTCCGGGTCAGTGTTAGGGGGCGCCTAGCGGCGGGTCAACTGGCGCAGGATGCCGTGCAGGATCCGCACATCGCCGCGCGTCAGCGGCAGCCGCGCCCACATATTGCGCAGGTTCAGCCGCATCGAGGCGGCCTTGGTCTCGGGGAAGAAGAACCCGGCCTCGGTCAGCTTCTCGTCATAGTGATCGCCCAGACGCTCGATCTCGATGCGGTCGGCGGGGGTTTCGGCCTGCTCGCGCCCGGCATGGGGGGCGGGTTCGGGCGGCAGGATGTCGCGGCCGTATTCATAGCCCATGAGCAGCACCGCCTGCGCGAGGTTCAGCGACGGGAAATCGGGGTTCACCGGCACCGTCACAATCGCGTTGGCCCGCGCGATCTCGTCATTTTCCAGCCCCGTGCGTTCGGGGCCAAAGATGATGGCGCTGCGGCCTGCGCGCGCGCGGGTGTCGGCCATCGCGGTTTCGGGGGTGAAGACCGGCTTGGTCAGCTCGCGCCCCCGCGCTGTGGTGGCATAGGCGTATTCCACCCCCTCCATCGCATCGGCCAGCGTCGGATAGACGCGGGCGGCGTCCAGCACGCGCCCGGCGGCACCCGAGGCCATGGCGACCGCTTTGGGGTTGGGCCAGCCGTCGCGGGGTTCGACCAGCCGCATCTCGGTCAGGCCGAAATTCAGCATCGCGCGCGCGGCGGCGCCGATATTCTCGCCCATCTGCGGGCGCACAAGGATGATGACGGGCTGGCGATCGGTCTGCATGGCTGCGCAATAGTCCGTCTGGCGGCGGGCGGCAAGCTGCGCTATCTGCGACACAAAGGAGACACCCGTATGAGTGATGGACCCCAGCTGTATCTGATGACCCCGGCCGGCGCGCAGGCCTCGGCGCTTGGGCCCCTGCTGTCCGAGGTCATGGACCGCTTTCCCCCGGCCTGCCTGCGCATCCGCGCGGGCGCCGAAGAGGATGAACTGGGCCGTCTGGCCGATCTGGCGCGCGAAATCGCCCATGCCCGCGATGTGGCCGTGGTGATCGACGATCACGTCAAGCTGGCGCAGCGGCACGGGCTGGACGGGGTGCATCTGACCGATGGCGCCCGCAGCGTGCGCTATGCCCGCAAGGAACTGGGCGATGATGCGGTCGTGGGCGCCTTCTGCGGCGGCTCGCGCCACGAGGGGATGACTGCGGGCGAGGCCGGGGCCGATTACGTCAGCTTTGGCCCGGTGGGCGATTCGGCGCTGTACCGGGGCGAGCCTGCCGAGCTGGACCTGTTCCAGTGGTGGTCCGAGGTGATCGAGGTGCCGGTCGTGGCCGAGGGCGCGATCACCCGCGAGCTGCTGGCCCAGCTGAACCCGGTCACGGATTTCATCGCCATCGGGCCGGAAATCTGGGGCGAGGACGATCCGCTGACCGCGCTGACCAATCTCTGGGGCGGCTGAGCCTAGAGGATCACCGGCGTCTGATCGCCCACAGCAAAGCGCCGCAGGACCGCCGGATAAAGCCGGTGTTCCTGCACCAGCACCCGCGCCGCCAGCGTGCCCGCGTCATCGCCCGGCAGGACCGGCACGCGCGCCTGCCCCAGCATCGGCCCCGCATCCAGTTCCGGCGTGACCAGATGCACGGTGCATCCGGCCTGCGCATCCCCGGCGGCGATGGCGCGGGCATGGGTGTCAAGGCCGGGGTATCTGGGCAACAGAGACGGGTGAATGTTCAGCATCCGCCCGGCAAAGCGCTGAACGAAGCCCGGCGTCAGGATGCGCATGAAGCCGGCAAGGCAGATGATGTCGGGCTCGGCGGCCAGCAGCGGCTGAAGCAGCGCCGCCTCGAACCCGGCGCGGTCACGGGGAAAGGCGCGGTGATCGACGGCGGCGGTGGGCACGCCCAGTTCAGCGGCGCGCGCCAGTCCCGCCGCCTGCGGATCGTTCGAGGCGACCAGCACCGGACGCGCCGGGTGGTCGCCCGCCATGTCCTGAACCAGCCGCAGCATGTTCGAGCCGCCGCCCGAGATCAGGATCGCTATCCGTTTCACGCAAGCGTGCCGGAATAGCGGATGCCCGCGCCTGCCGTGACGGTGCCGATGCGGTGGACGCGCTCGCCCTGCCCGGCCAGCAGATCCGCCAGCGCCTCGGCGCGATCAGCCGCCACGACAAGGATCATGCCGATGCCGCTGTTGAAGGTTTTCAGCATCTCGGACTGCTCGATCCCGCCCGCCTGTGCCAGCCAGCCAAAGACCGGGGCGGGCTGCCAGCTGCCAAGGTCGATATCGGCGCCAAGATCCGATGGCAGGACGCGGGGCAGGTTCTCGGTCAGCCCGCCGCCGGTGATATGGGCCAGCGCATGCACGCCCCCGGCCCGGATCGCCGCCAGCGCCGGTTTGACATAAAGCCGCGTCGGCGTCAGCAGCGCCTCGCCCAGTGTCGTGTCGGCAAAGGGGGCGGGGTCGGCCCATGCCAGGCCCGCACGCGCGGCCACCTTGCGCACCAGCGAATAGCCGTTGGAATGCACCCCGTCCGAGGCCAGACCCAGCAGGACATCGCCCTCGGCCACGCCTGCGGGCAGCGCCGTGCCACGCTGCATCGCGCCCACGGCAAAGCCCGCCAGGTCGAAATCGCCGTCGTGATACATGCCGGGCATCTCGGCGGTTTCGCCACCGATCAGGGCGCATCCGGCGGATTTGCAGCCGCGCGCAATGCTTTCGATCACGCGGGCGCCCTCATCGACGCTGAGCTTGCCGGTGGCGAAATAGTCCAGAAAGAACAGCGGCTCGGCGCCCTGACAGACCAGATCATTGACGCACATGGCGACCAGATCCTGGCCCAGCCCGTCCAGATGACCGGTGTCGATGCCGATGCGCAGCTTGGTGCCGACCCCATCGGTCGCCGCGACCAGAACCGGATCGTCATAGCCCGCAGCCTTCAGATCGAAAAGCGCGCCGAACCCGCCAAGCGCGTCCATGACGCCGGGCCGCGCCGTGGCGGCGGCGGCAGGCTTGATGCGCTCGACCAGCGCGTTCCCCGCGTCGATATCGACGCCTGCGTCGCGATAGCTGATCCCGTTCTGTGTCATGGCGGCCCCCGGCTGAATTCGCGCCCCCGATACCCCATGCCCGCGCGCGGGGCAACGCCAGAGGCGCTTGACCCGCGCGCGGGGGCGCATTAACCCGAAAAGCGCTGCGGGGGCCTGTAGCTCAATGGTCAGAGCAGGGCGCTCATAACGCCTTGGTTGGGGGTTCGAGTCCCTCCAGGCCTACCAGCATCCGCGCAGAGCTTTGCTTCTTGCAGGCATTTATCGGCGGCCGACAGGAATACCAGCCCGGTTTACTCGTTCTGGTGCTGTTCTAATTCCAGAACCGGCCGCCGCAGTTCGGCCATCATCGTGTATCGCTGCGCCTCGGGTCAGCAGAGCCGTCGCCCGGCCCCGCGAACAGTGGTAACAGGGGACAGATGCCTGTGATCCGATCCGGAAACGCTTTTTTGTTGCAACTTTGATATGTGCACGGCCATATGTCTGCACGTCTTTGGTGAACTGGTGGACGATGGTATTTTCACACCGCCTCCTGGAAAAGTTCTGGAAGCTCTCGGTGTTCAGGCAGTCCTGTCTCATCGTGCTGGTCGCCGTGATTGGGGCCGAAACGCTCACCCTGGTGTTCTATAGCATCTTTTTCGCGGACCGGCTCATCCTCGATCTCTTGTTCACTGCGGTCATTGTCATCGTCATCGGCTTCCCGCTCGCCTCTTTCTTTTTTGGCCAACAGGTGAAGCTGGCAGAAATGGCGGCCAAGCTTGACTATGCCGCCAGCACCGACGGGCTCACCGGCCTCTCGAACCGCAAGACGTTCTTTAATGAAGCCACGGCAGTGATGGCGCGGGGCAAACCGGTTCCCGATGCGCTGCTTTTCATTGACGTGGATCACTTCAAAACCGTCAATGACACCTTTGGACACTCGACCGGCGATGCAATGCTGCGGGAACTGGCCGCCGTGATCCGCTCGTCGATCCGGGCGAAGGACATCGCGGCCCGTCTTGGTGGTGAAGAGTTCGCCATCTTTCTTGTTGATGCGGATCGGGCTGAGGCCATGCAGGTGGCCGAGCGCATCAGAATGAACGTGCGCAATGTCACCTGCGTCTCGGACGTCAGGGACTGTGGGATCACTGTCAGTGTCGGCGTTTGTGTGCGCCAGCCCGGTGAGAACCTCGAAGACCTTCTTTTGAAGGCCGACCGAAATCTGTACGCGGCGAAGAACCGGGGCCGGGACCTTGTTGTTGACGATCACCCCTGTCTTCCTGTTCCGGTGCGAGAGCCCGGCACCGGCATATGTGCCGGGGCGGCGTGATCGGTCGGGCGCGCAGCGTCCCGGAGGACCATCGTTGCCATTCAACCCGTCAGATCGGCAGCCCGTCAGATCGGCATAGCTGACGCCGCCCGACAGTTTTTCAATGGAAATCGCGGCTAGGAAAGAGGCGCCTGGCCTGATCGCGGGGGTGGTACGCGCGCGGGGGGCAGCGTGGCGGGATGCGCGCGGGTCTGGGCGCGTCATCGGCCTGCGGGTGGGTGAGGCCCACCACCTCTTCCATCGGATGACCAAGCTGCGCGATATGGCCCGAGAGATCCTCGATCACATCCGCGATCAGATGCACAACGATGCCTTCGCGCTGCAGCTTTCCCGTGACGCGCAACAATCGCCCGCCCATCACGATCCGGCGAAACCGCTTGTAGACACTGTTCCAGACAACGATGTTCGAGACGCCGGTTTCGTCTTCCAGCGTCAGAAAGATCACGCCGGATGCCGTGCCGGGGCGTTGGCGGGTGATGACGAGGCCGCAGACCGAGACGCGTCCGGGGGGAATGCGCGCCAGTTGGTCATGCGGCGTGATTGCGGTGATTGAGGGGCGCAACAGCTCCATCGGGTGGGCGCGCAGAGACAGGCGCATCGCGACATAATCCTCGACCACCTCTTCGCCCAGATGCATTTCGGGCAGCTGCACCCGAGGCTCTTGCAGACCTTCGCCGTCAATCGGATCGGCGAAAAGTGGCAAGGGTTCGGGCGCGCGGATCGCCCGCACGGCCCAAAGCGCCGCGCGCCGTGTCATCCCCATCGTTGAAAAGGCGTCCGCCTCGGCCAGACGCTCCAGCACCGCAGGCGCCAGCCCCGCGCGCAGCCACAGGCTTTCGGGATCGGGATAGCCATTGCCGCGCGCGGCCCTGATCCATTCCGCGTCCTCCGCGCGAAAACCCTTGATCTGGCGGAACCCCAGCCGCAGAGCCAGCGCCCCGTCCGCGCGGCGTTCCAGCCGGTTGTCCCAGTCACTGTGATTGACGCAGATGGGGCGCAGCTCGACCCCGTGTTCGCGGGCGTCGCGGACAATCTGGGCGGGGGCGTAAAAGCCCATCGGCTGGCTGTTGAGAAGCGCGCAGGCAAAGACCGCGGGATGATGGCATTTGAGCCAGGACGACACATAGGTCAGCATCGCAAAGGCTGCCGCGTGGCTTTCGGGAAAGCCGTAATCGGCAAACCCCTCGATCTGTGCGAAACATTGCTCTGCTATTTCAATGGAATAACCGTTCCCCCGCATCCCGTTCACAAAGCGGTTCCGGTGCTCGCCGATCGTGCCCATGCGCCGGAACGAGGCCAGCGAGCGGCGCAGCCTGTCGGCCTCTTCCGCCGAATAGCCCGCGCCGACAATGGCGATCTGCATCGCCTGTTCCTGAAACAGCGGCACGCCCAGTGTCTTGCGGGTGACCTCGGCCAGGGCGGGGCCGAAAGGTTCGGGCGCCTCCAGCCCCTGCCGCCGCCGGATATAGGGTTTGACCATGCCGCCCTGAATCGGGCCGGGGCGCACGATGGCCACCTCGATGACCAGATCATAGAAGGTGCGCGGGCGCATCCGGGGCAGGAAATTCATCTGCGCGCGGCTTTCGACCTGAAACACCCCCACCGCATCGGCGCGGCACAGCATGTCATAGGTGGCGCTGTCCTCTTGCGGGACGGTATCGAGGTCAACCCGCACCTGTTCATGCTGCTCCAGCAGGTCAAAGCTCTTGCGCAGGCAGGTCAGCATGCCAAGCGACAGGATATCGACCTTCAGAATGCCAAGCGTGTCGATGTCGTCCTTGTCCCATTCGATCACCGTACGATCCGCCATCGCGGCGTTTTCAATCGGGCACAGCGCGTCAAGCCGCCCCCGGGTGATGACAAAGCCGCCGACATGCTGGCTGAGATGGCGCGGAAAGCCGATGATTTCACCGATCAGCCGGATGGTCTGGGCAAGGCGCCGGTCGTCGGGGTTCAGCCCCAGTTCGCGCACCCGGTCAGGGTCGGCACCACCATTCGACATGCCCCAGATCTGGCCCGACAGGCTGGCCGTGACGTCCTGACTGAGGCCCATCACCTTGCCCACCTCGCGGATCGCGGCGCGCGACCGGAAATGGATCACGGTCGCGCACAGCCCCGCGCGGTCGCGGGTGTATTTCTCATAGATCCACTGAATGATCTCTTCGCGGCGCTCGTGTTCGAAATCCACATCAATATCGGGCGGCTCGCCACGATGGCGCGAGATGAAGCGTTCGAACACCATCCCGATCATGTCGGGCGAAACATCGGTGATGCCCAGCAGGTAACACAGGATGGAATTGGCCGCTGATCCACGGCCCTGACACAGGATACCGCGCGACCGGGCCTCGCGCACGATGTCATGGACGGTCAGGAAATAGGCCGCAAAGTTCAGCTCTCCGACAAGGGCCAGTTCCTTGTCCAGCAACTGGTGCACCCGCTGGGACGCGCCGCCCGGATAGCGACGCCCCAGCCCCTCGCGGGCCAGCAGGTCCAGCCGCGCCTGCGGGGCGATGCCGTCGGCGGCCTCGTCGGGATATTCATAGCTGAGTTCGGACAGATCAAAGCTGCACCGCACGGTGATCTCCAGCGTCCGGCGGATTGCGGCGGGATGATGGCGGAACAGCCGCGCCATATCTGTCGCGCCCTTGAGGCGGCGTTCGGCATTGGGCAAAGCGCGGGTGCCGATCCGGTCGATCGTGATCCCCTCGCGCAGGCAGGTCAGCACATCAGCCAGCGGCTTGCGCGCGGCGCGATGCATCAGCACATCGCCCACCGCCACCATCGGGGCACAGGCACGCAGCGCCAGATGCGCGCAGGCGGTGAACCACACCTGATCCGACCCGTCATAGCGCGGCGCAGCGCCCAGAAAGACATGGCCGGGATAGCGGCGCACAAGGGTCTGGACGGGGGCCAGCACCTGCCCCAGTTCGCCCGCGCACAGCCCCGCAGGCGGCAGGGCGATCAGGATCATGCCCAGACACCCGGCCTCCAGATCGGCCAGATCCAGATGACATTCGCCCTTGCCCGCGCGGCGTTTTCCCCGCGTCAAAAGCTGTGACAACCGCTCGTAGGCGGCACGGTCGGTGGGCAACGCGACCCACTCCACCGCGCAATCGCGCAGCACAAGGCGGGCACCGACAATCAGTCTGGGCAGGGACCGCGCGGCGGGAAGGGTCAGATCCTGCGGCGATCCCGTCTCAAGCCGCGAACTGGTATCAACCTGCTGGCTGGACCGGACCCGCAGACCCTCACCGGCCTTGTTGCGCAGGTTTTTCAGCGCGCCATAGGCCCGCACGACCCCCGCCAGAGAATTGCGGTCGGTCACCGCAACTGCCTTCAGCCCCAGTTCGGCGGCACGCACTATCAGCTCTTCGGGATGCGACGCCCCGGTGAGAAAGGTGAAATTCGAGGTGACGCACAGTTCGGCATAGCTCATGCGAATTCCCCGTGAACGAACCAGCCCGGATTTTGCGGCGTGTAGAACAGCCACAGGCGGCGGCCTTGCTGTGTGTCCACCTTCCAGTAGTCACGCAGGCCGGTCTGCCAGTTCTCATCCTCGATCCACCATTCCGGCGCGATTCGCTCGGGCCCGGTGACGCGACCTGTGCTCAATGTCATCGCGCGCCAGCGGAACCGCTCGGGCGGCCGGGCAGAGGCATTGACTGTGCCGCACAGAGGCTCGGGGGGGAACAGCCGCACGGGGCGCGGGCGGACCAGGGCCCAACCGCCTTCGGGCGCGCTGTGGGCGGCTGCGGCGATGACAAAGCTGCGCTCGGGGATGTGGCTGTCGGCAGGCAGGAAGCGCTGGACATTCTCCAGCCCGATCCGCGTGCCAATGCGGGTGATCAGATCGTTCAGCCGTTCGGGACCGGCCTGTGACGAATGGCTGCCGGTTTGCTGGGGGGCAAGCGGTTCGACCAGCACCGCCTCCAGCCGGATCTGGTCGATGCCGAACCCCGCATCCACCTGATCCACTCCGCGCGCGAACAGCGGCAGGATGCGGGCAGGATCGCGCATCGCCGCCGCCAGCCGCAACTCGACCTGCTGACTGCCCTGATCGACCCGGCGCAGCGTCAGCACCAGACGCCGCGCGCCGGTCTCATGCGCTGTCAGCTTGCGGCACAGCGGGTCCAGCAGCCGCGCGATGGCCGCCATGACATCATCGACCAGGCCGATCGGATCGGGAAAACTGGTGCGCATCGCGTAATGCGGCGGCTCGGTTTCGGGTGAAACCGCCTCGGGAACCTGCCCCATGGCCTGATCCAGCCGCAACAGCAGTTCCGGCCCGAACCGCCGTGCCAGCGGTGCGCGGGCCGCAGTGGCAAGATCGCCGATATGGCGCAACCCAAGCCGTTGCAGCGCGGCGGTGGTGGCCGGGTCCAGCCGCAGCGCGGCCACGGGCAGGGCTGTCAGCGCGGGCGCATCCTCGCCGTAATGCGCAAAGGCCCATGCCGCGCCGCGTGTGGCGCCCAGCCCCAGCCGCAGCGTCAGCCCCGCCCGCGCAATCCGGGCGCGCATGTCGGCCAGCATCTCTGCCTCCCCCCCCAGCAGATGAGCCGAGCCGGTGACATCCAGCACCAGCCCGTCCTCACCCTCGCGCCCGACCCAGGGACAATAGCGGGTGGCCCACCGGCGCAGGCTGGCCAGAAACCGTGCATCCAGATCGGGACGCGCCGGCTGGCTGACCAGATCGGGACAAAAGGCACGCGCATCCGCAAAGCTCATCCCACGATGCAGGCCCCGCCGCTCGGCCAATGCGTTCAGGCAATAGATCCGGTCGGTATTCTGCTGATTCAGGGTCAGCGCAAACGGCGCGCCCTCTGCCCCTGTCACACCGTCAATCGGGCGCACCCGCAGAGCCCGCTCGCAGGCCAGACGCGGAAACCACATGCAGACGACGCGTTTGCAAGTCCCATTGAACATCCCAGACACCAAAAGTTCCCGATTTGTTCTTTGTAATTTCCCAGCGCATCAAAGTCGAGTCCTCCCTCGCCAGATCAAAGACAGGCGCCACCCGCCAGCGGGTTTCGGCGGCGTTCGAGCCCATGCCTTCGGGGATAATGCACAGCCCCGTCGTGCCGCCCGCCCTGGCGGCCAGTTGCAGCCTGCGCCCCTCGCGCAGGTCCAGCGGGCGGGTGAATTCAATCACGACAAAAGGGATCGCCCCATCCCTCAGCGCCTCTTCGGCCACGGCGAGGCTGTCGGTCTGATCCGGCGTGCGGGCCATCAGCAGCCGCGCAGGGTCGAGGAAAGGCACAAGGCCAAGCGGCTGGAGCACATCACTATGCCATGCCTGCCGGACCCATAGCAGGCACCCCGCCGATGAGGTTGCAGAGATCATCGCAAAGCCCAGGGCCGAAGGGCCAAAGACCTCGTGAACCCGTGCGGGGCGCAGGGGGAATCGGGTGGCAATATCCGGTTGCATAAAAGAGAACTTAACAGGAACAAATACCATTGCCAATGCGTGGGCCCATCATGGTCAGCATCTGTCCCCGTCGGCATCTGTCCCCATCGGCGGCGGGCTGCCGGGCGGGGGGCGGTCATGGCAAGGTGATGCCGGGGTGAGGCAATCGCGCCTGACAAATGAAGCCGGACGTGATAACCCGTGCCAACGCTTTGATCAAAGGAAGAAAAGATCATGCTCTTGAAACCTTCGCATGCGCTGCTGGCGGCGCTGGCGTTGATCGCCGCTCCTGCTTTCGCCCAGGATGCCGCCCCCGCCGGGGATACCGCATCCGGGGCCACCCCGGAGGCGACCGAAAACGCGACCCCGGCACCGGATGCCGCGACCACGCCGCAAACCGCGACCGAGTCCGAAACCGCAGCCGAAGCTGATGCCGAAGCTGATGCTGATGCGGCGACCGATGAGACGGCCGCAGACGCCCCCGCAGACGCGCCTGCCGACGCGCCTGCGACACCGGCAGAACCGCGCCTTGGCAGCTATTATCTGATGGCCGAGCATGGCGACTGGACGCTGCGCTGCATCCGCACCGATCAGCCCAAAGACCCGTGCGAGATGTACAAGCTGCTGGTCGACGAAGACGACAATGCCGTGGCCGAGATGACGCTGATCCCGCTGACCAACGGCAATGTGGCGGCAGGGGCCACGCTGATCGCGCCGCTGGAAACCGACCTGACCGAGGGGCTGGGCCTGCAGATCGACAACGGCGAGATGCGTGGCTACCCGTTCAGCGTCTGCACCGAACTGGGCTGCATGTCGCGCCTTGGCTTTACCGAGGCCGAACTGGCCGCGATGAAGCGCGGCAACCGTGCGACCGTGCAACTGCTGCCCTTCGGCGGTGATCCGCAGAACCCGGTGCGCCTGACCGCCTCGCTGTCAGGCTTCACCGCGGCCTTCAACGCGCTGGAAGCCTATGCGACAGCGCCCGTCGAAGAGGCGCCCGCCACCGATGCGGATGCGGATGCCGATGCCGGTGCAGAAGAAGACGCGCCCGCCGAATGATCTGCCCTGACTGCGCGCGCCGGGAGGGCGCGCGCAGTCAACCGTCGCAGTTATCCGTCGCTGTGGATGTCACCCCATCCCGCGGCGTGAACCATCCCGGTCAGACCCGGCGCAGCGCGATCACCGCGTTCAGCCCGCCAAAGGCGAATGCGTTGGACAGGACCGCATCGACCCGCGCCTCGCGCGCCTCGTTCGGGACCACGTCCAGCGCGCATTCAGGGTCGGCCTCTTCATAGCCGATGGTGGGCGCGATCACGCCGTCACGCAGCGCCATGATACAGGCCAGCAGCTCGACCGCGCCGGTGCCGCCGATCAGATGGCCGTGCATGGATTTGGTCGATGAGATCATCAGCCGGTCCGCGTGATGGCCAAAGGCATGGGCCACCGCCGCGCATTCCGTCTTGTCATTGGCCGCCGTGCCGGTGCCATGCGCGTTGATATAGCCGATATCCTCGCGGTTCAGCCCGGCATCCTGCATGGCGCCTGTGATCGCCCGTTCGGCGCCTTGCGCCGAGGGCATGACGATGTCCTGCGCGTCCGAGGACATGGCAAAGCCCACCACCTCGGCCAGAATTTCGGCGCCCCGTGCGCGGGCATGCTCGTACTCCTCGAAGACAAAGACGCCCGCGCCCTCGCCCTGCACCATGCCGTTGCGGTTGGCGCTGAAGGGGCGGCAGGCGTCGCGGGACATGACGCGCAGCCCCTCCCATGCCTTGACGCCGCCAAAGCACAGCATCGCCTCGGACCCGCCCGACAGCATCACCTCGGCCGCGCCGGATCGCACCATCTGAAAGGCCAGCCCCATCGCGTGGTTGGAACTGGCGCAGGCGGTGGCCACGGTAAAGGCCGGGCCGCGCAGCCCGAACTCCATGCTGACATGGCTGGCCGCCGCATTGTTCATCAGCTTGGGCACCACGAAGGGATGGACGCGGTTCTTGCCCTCTTCATAGACGGCGCGGTAATTCTCGTCCCAGGTGTTCAGCCCGCCCCCTGCCGTGCCCAGCACCACGCCCGAGCGGAAGCCCAGAGAGCCCTCGAAATGCAGGCCCGACTGTTCGACCGCCTGCTTGGCGGCCAGCAGCGTGAACTGGGTGAACTTGTCGTAAAGCAGGATCTGCTGGCGGTTGAAATATTGCTGCGGATCCCAGTGATGGACCTGCGCGCCGATCTGGATCGACAGACGTTCGACGTCACGAAACTCCAGCTGGGTGATGCCACAGCGCCCCTCGCGGAAGGCGGCCAGTGTCGCGGGCACATCGGTGCCAAGCGCATTGACCGTGCCCGCGCCGGTGATGACCACCCGGCGCAGACCGTTGCGCGCCGTCAGCCCGCCAGTACCCCGTATATCGGGCGCGGCCAGACCGGCATCGGCCTTTGCCTCGCTGGCGGCCCTGACGCCGGTGGCCTTGGCGCTGGTGGCCTTGTCGCTGGCAGCCGCCGCAGCAGCAGCCGCTGCCGCTGCCGCAGCGGCGGCCTTTTCCTTCTTCTTGCTCATGCGTCCTTGTCCGCGACCAGACGCATGACTGCGGCGATGATGCTGCCCATGGTCGAGATGTCGAAATCCGACTTTTCGGGCTCATTGGCGTTGAAGGGGATGGTGATGTCGAACTCTTCCTCGATCGCAAAGATCGACTCGACCAGCCCGAGGCTGTCGATGCCCAGATCCTCGGGCGTCGCATCGTCGGTGATCTGGTCGGGTTCCAGCATGGCCTGCTCGGCAATGATGGCGCGGATACGTGTCTTGATGTCGTCGGTCATATGGCCTCCTGATCAGCCCTTTTCCAACAGGCGTGTAACGGTTTGCTGAAGTTTTGATAGCTGTTCTGCGAAACGAGGCAGCCGGCGCATGGCTTTCTGGATCTCCATCTGGGTCTCCATCTTCACGGCCGGGTTGCCCAGCACCACGCGCCCGGCGGGCACGCGGGTAAAGATCTTGGTGGCGCCCCCCGCGATCACATCGTCGCCGATCTCGATATTGTCGGACACACCCACCTGCCCCGCCAGCACCACCCGGTCACCCAGCCGGGACGAGCCCGCGATACCCACCTGACCGCAGATCAGGCAATCGCGCCCGACGACGACATTGTGGCCCAGATGCGCAAGGTTGTCGATCTTGGTGCCCGATCCGACGCGTGTGGCGCGGATCGTGCCGCGGTCGATGGTGGCATTGGCGCCGATCTCGACATCATCCCCGATCTCGACCCCGCCAAGCGAGTGGATGCGGGTCCAGTGCTGTGCCTTTATATCGTCGCGCCGACCAAGGGTGCGGCGGATTTCCTCGATGCCGGATTCCTCGGGGGTGACGAATGAGAACCCGTCGCCGCCGATCACCGCGCCGGGCTGCAAAATCAGCCGGTCGCCCGCAACCACGCCATGCCCGATGCGCACGCCGGGATGGGCCAGCAGATCGGCGCCCAGCCGCGCCCCACGCCCGATGCTGACATGCGCACCGATCCGCGCCCGCGCGCCGATGCGGACATCGGCACCGATCACCACGAAGGGGCCGATGGCCGCGCCCTCGCCGATCTGCGCCGACGGGTCGATCACAGCCGAGGCATGGATGCCCGGCGCAATATCCGGGCCGGGGTCAAAGCTGCGGGTCAGGCCCGCCATCACCAGCCGGGGCCGGGGCGCAAAGATCGCGGCGCGCAGCCCATAGGCGGCGGGGTCCATCCCCTCGGCCAGAATCGCGATGGCGCCGGGGGTCAGGGCCTCGGCATAGCGCGGCGACATCGCCAGCGCGATCACACCGCCCTCTGGCCCTGCGGCGCCCGCCTGCGCGGGCTCGGCCGCACCGGTCACCTGCAGGTCGCATTCGCCCCAGGCCTTGGCCTCAAGCGCGGTCGCCAGTTCGCCGACGGTGATTGCCATGCCAGCCCCCTTTTCTGATCCGCGATCTAGCCTGTTTGGCCGCGTCGCGCCAGTCCGGAGAGTGCCGCAGTCTACCCCTGCACGCCGAACCCCTCGGCCTCCAGCGCACGCCAGACGCGGGCATCGCGGTCATAGACATCGTCGAACAGGCGCACCCGGCCCTGATCGTCGGGCCATGCGGTGAAATAGACCAGATGCACCGGCAGCGCCGGGCGCAGGTTCAGCCATGTCTCGCGGCCACTGTCACGGGCGCGGCGGAACATGCCCGCCGGATCGTCGGTCTGGCGCGACAGCAGCGCATAGGCCAGATCGACCGGATCGCCGATGCGGATGCAGCCGTTGGAATAGGCCCGCACCCGGTTGCCGAACAGATGCTTGGTCGGCGTGTCGTGCAGATAGATGTTCCACTGATTGGGGAAGATGAACTTGACGATGCCAAGCGCGTTGTCATCGCTGGGTTTCTGGCGCAGGCGATAGGGAAAGCGCGCGGCCGAGAAATCCACCGCGTCGCGCGGCACGACATTGCCGCGCCCGTCGATCACATCCAGATGCGACAAGGCGTTGCGGTTGGCGCGCAGCTTGGGCAGGTAATCGCGCGTGGTGATCGAGCGCGGCACATTCCAGCTGGGATTGACCACCAGATAGGCCAGCATGTCGGAAAATTCGGGCGTGCGCATCTCGGGCGTGTCCTTGCCCACCACGCTGCGGGTGCGGAACACTTCGGCGCCGTTCTCGACGATGGTGGTGCTGAATTCGGGGATGTTCACCCAGACATGGCGCGCCATCAGGTCATGGCTGCCCATCCAGCGCAGCCGCTCCAGCGCGACGATGATCGCGCGCTCGCGCGCGTCCTGCCCCGAGGGGCCGTCGCCGTTCAGATACCGGATCGTCTGCGGCCCGGCGATCCCGTCGGCGGACAGACCTGCCGCCTGCTGAAAGGCGCGCACCGCCAGCGCCAGATCTGCATCGTAAAGCCGGGGATCTGGCGCCGCTGCGTCGAACCCCATGGCGGTCAGCCGGGCGCGCATCAGCGGCAGATCCGCGCCGCTCGCGCCGATCCGCCAGACGGCTTCGGGAACGCGCGGCAGATGCGCGGGCACCGACAGGTCATCCCTGCCCGACAGGGCCTGCTGGAGGGCGCGATAGGCGGGATGGCCGGGCGCCGCCGATGCGATCACCGCCGCCGGGTCCGGGCTGGCGGCAAATGCCGCGATCAGACCGGGCACCGCATCCTGCGAACGGTCGCGCTTGATCTCGCCATCCACCCGCGAGGGGTTCAGCACCCCGCCCGACAAATCGGCCAGCAGCTGCGACAGCGCGCGGGCATGGGCCAGCTCGGCGCTCAGCCCGCCGCTGTTTGCGGCCATCTCCAGCGTATCGGGCTCAAGCGTATCGGGGGCGTAACGGCCGGACGGAATTCCGTGGCGCGGCGCCCCGGCGATTGCGGCCAACAGCGCGGCGCGGCGCGGCTGTGCCGATTCGCCTTGAAAGATCGGGCGCAATCCGTTGCCGCCATAGAAGGCCGCAAGCCCCGGATCGCCAGCAACCGCTGTCGCCAGGGCCATTTCCTCGGGCGTGAAATGCAACCGGGGTGCCGCCGCGATGGTCACGGGCGCGACAGCGGACTGACCCGTCTGTGCCATGGCAGGCGCCGCCAGCCACGCAACAGCCAGCATCGGAAGAACGCCCAGAAGGGATCGAATAGCCATCACATACCTCACTCGCACCCCTGACGGGATACCCTTATTTACCCCGCGCCACTACGGACACCGCGTTGATCCGCGGGGAGAAAACCTCCAACGTGGCCCGCGTGCCACATGCAATGACCTGCAAGACACAGACGAACCGGTTCGGCGGTTTTCTGCCGAACTTCCCCTCTGCAACGTGCTCTGACCAGAATCCGTTTCGTTTCACACCATTTTTTGACATATTGTTAGGACATCGGGGCTAAATCTCGATGGGCCGCGCGCCGCGTGGACAAAAAAGAACGATGCAGGACAGGCGATCTGACATGACAATTGACCTTATCTCTCGTCGCGGCATTCTTGGTGTGTTCGCGGCGACGACAGTCGTGGCGGCTCCGGTGATGGCCAATGCCTTCGGCTTTCTTCGCGGCAATGCGGGCGACATGCGGCGGGTGCGCATGTATAACGGCAGAACCGGGGAAAGCATTGACACCGTCTATTGGGTGAATGGCCGCTATATCCGCGAAGCCCTGAATGAAATCAACGTCTTTATGCGCGACTGGCGCACCGGCGAAGTGATCGGGATCGACCCGCGCGCCGTTGATGTGGCCGCAGCCTCGGCGCGTCTGCTGCAGACGAACGAACCCTATATGATGCTGTCGGGCTACCGTTCGCCGCGCACCAACGCGATGCTGCGCCGTCAGTCGGGCGGTGTGGCGCAGAACTCGCTGCACACGACCGGCAAAGCGGCAGACCTGCGGCTGAAATCACGCTCGGTCTCGCAGATCTATCAGGCCGCCGTCGCCTGCCGCGCCGGTGGCGTCGGACGCTACACCCGGTCGAACTTTGTGCATATGGACTGCGGCGCCGTCCGCACCTGGGGCAGCTGAGAAAACCGCTGAACGCAACCCGGCCATCGGCCAGCAAGGACGCCATCCGCAATCTGCGGTCGGCGTCTTCGGGCATGACAAACGGCCCTGCCCTGCTTTTGAGGGTTGCGCGCTGTGACCACGCAACGCAAGCTGCAGGCCACGCCATCCCAAAACACGGACCCGCATGAGCCCCCACCTGACCCGCCGCCATCGGACCGCCAAGCAGATTCAGGCTGCCGCCATTTCCCTTGCTGTCCGCGACGGGCTGGCCAACGTCACGACCGAGGCGATTGCGCGCGAAGCCGGGATCAGCACGCGCACCTTCTTCAACTATTACCCCTATAAAGAGGCCGCGCTGATGGGCCCGCCGCCGGATTATCCGGCCGAGGCGTCCGAGGCGTTCGTGACCGGCAAGGGCCGGCTGATCGACGATCTGGCCACCCTGATCCGGGCGCATCTGTCCCGCTATCTGGACGAGCGCGAGATGATCGCCCATCTGCTGGCCCTCAGCGAGACCGATCCCAAGCTGGAGGCGCTGCGCAACAGCACCATGCTGGCGCGCCGCGCGCAGATGCGTGACCTGCTGCACCGGCGCATGCCCGGTTCCGACCCGCGGCTGATCGAGATACTGGCCGCCGCCATCACCGCCGCGACCAATGCCGCCACCAAGGACTGGGTCTCGGGCGAGCGCAAGGATTTCATCGCCGCTGCGCATGAGAACCTGTCGCTGATCATCGTCGCCGCCGAATTCATGAGCAAACCGCTGGACGCCTGATCACGCGCCCCGATTGCACGGCGCCGATCACACACCCAGCAACCGGCGATACATATCCTCCATGAAGCCCTGCGCCTCGGTGATGGGGTCGCGCCCCTCGCCCAGCACCGCCCGGACCTGTGCGTCGAAATCGGCATAATGCTGCGTCATCGCCCAGATCGAAAAGATCAGGTGGCGCGGATCGGTGCGCCGCAGCCGCCCCTCGGCCATCCATCCCTCAAGGATCGCGGCGGTCCGGTCGACGATCTCGCGCAGCCCGCCGCCCAGAACCTCGGTCAGATGCGGTGCGCCTTGCAGGATCTCGTAGGCGAACAGACGGCTTTCGCGCGGAAAATCGCGCGACATCTGCAGCTTTGCCGCGATATAGGCCAGCACCTCGTCCAGCGGCTGGCCATCCGGGTCGATCCGGGCCATCGGCGCCAGCCACATCTCCAGCAGCGTGGTCAGCAGCGCCTTGTGGATCTCGTCCTTCGAGGGGAAGTAATACAGCACATTCGGCTTGGACAGACCCGCCGCGCGCGCGATCTGGTCGATGGTCGCGCCCCGGAAGCCGTTGGCCGAAAAGGCGGTCAGCGCACCTTCGAGGATCAGGTCGCGATTCTTCTGCTGGATGCGCGTCAGGCCGCTTCCGTTCCCCTCTGTCATCGTCGTCATCCTTCTGGCATGCTTGGAAATTGAGCATTGCGCCCGGAACGATCCGGCGCCGCATCACGACGCTTGACTGCCACATGACCCGTGCTAGCCTGATCCTGACCGATTGGTCAATATTCCGCGAGGATGATCCCCATGCCGCTTGACCGCAAGCCCGCCCCGAATGACCTGCGTGCCTTCTGGATGCCCTTTACCGCCAACCGGCAGTTCAAATCGGCGCCGCGCATGTTGGTCGCCTCGAAAGACATGCACTATACCGCCGCCGACGGGCGCCAGATTCTGGACGGCACGGCGGGTCTGTGGTGCTGCAACGCGGGCCATTGCCGCCCCAAGATCACCGAGGCCGTGCAGGCGCAGGTGGGCGAGCTGGATTACGCCCCCGCCTTTCAGATGGGTCATCCGCTGGCGTTCGAGCTGGCCAACCGGCTGGTCGACATTGCCCCCGAGGGGATGGAGCATGTGTTCTATTGCAACTCGGGGTCCGAGGCGGTGGATACGGCGCTGAAGATCGCGCTGGCCTATCACCGCGCGCGCGGCGACAGCGCCCGGACCCGGCTGATCGGGCGCGAGCGCGGCTATCACGGCGTGGGCTTTGGCGGCATTTCGGTCGGCGGCATCGTCAACAACCGCCGCCATTTCGGCACATTGCTGGCGGGCGTCGATCACCTGCCCCACACCCATCTGCCCGAGAATGTCTTTACCAAGGGCCAGCCCGAGCATGGCGCGCATCTGGCCGACGAACTGGAACGGATCGTGGCGCTGCACGGCGCCGAGACCATCGCGGCCGTGATCGTCGAGCCGATGGCAGGCTCGACCGGCGTGCTGATGCCGCCCAAAGGCTATCTGGAACGCATGCGCGAGATCACGAAAAAGCACGGCATCCTGCTGATCTTCGACGAGGTGATCACCGGGTTCGGCCGCCTTGGCAGCCCCTTTGCCGCGCAGCATTTCGGGGTCGTGCCCGACATGATCACCTGCGCCAAGGGGCTGACGAACGGGGTCATTCCGATGGGGGCGGTGCTGGCCAGCGCGCAGATCCACGACGCCTTCATGCAGGGCCCCGAGCATATGATCGAGCTGTTTCACGGCTATACCTATTCCGGCAACCCGATCAGCTGCGCCGCCGCCATCGCCACGCTGGACACCTATGCCGAAGAGGGTCTGCTGACCCGCGCCGCCGGTCTGGAGAGCTATTGGCAAGAGGCGATCCACGGCCTGCGCGAGCATCCGCATGTCGTCGACATCCGCAATATGGGCCTGATCGGCGCGGTCGAACTGGCCCCGATCCCGGGCGAGCCGGGCAAGCGCGGCTTTGACGTGTTCGTGCGCGCCTATGAGGCGGGCATCCTGATCCGCGTGACCGGCGACATCATCGCCATGTCGCCGCCGCTGATCATCTCGGAGGCGCAGATCGACCATCTGATCGGCACGCTTGGCGAGGTGCTGAAGACCACCGCCTGACCACCACCGCCTGAGGGGCGGCCCACCCATCACGCCGACCCCCGCACAAAGACGGGGGCGGCCCGACAGGAAGGACACAAGATGAGCGACAAGAGCGCGACCCTGACGGCTGCCAATATGGCGGTCAACGGTGTGCGGCTGTGGGACAGCCTGATGGAGATGGCGCGGATCGGGCCGGGCGTGGCGGGCGGCAACAACCGCCAGACGCTGACCGATGACGATGCGCGGGGCCGGGCGTTGTTCCGGTCATGGTGCGAAGATGCCGGCATGAGCATGGGTCTGGACCGCATGGGCAATATGTTCATGCGCCATGAGGGGACCGAGCCGGATCTGGACCCGGTCTATATCGGCAGCCATCTGGACACCCAGCCAACGGGGGGCAAATATGACGGGGTTCTGGGCGTGCTGGCCGGGCTGGAGGTGATCCGCTCGATCCGCGATCTGGGCATCCGCACCCGCCGACCCGTCGTGGTGGTGAACTGGACCAACGAAGAGGGCACGCGCTTTGCCCCCGCCATGCTGGCCTCGGGCGTGTTTGCGGGCGTGCATGACGAGGATTACGCCAACAGCCGCGAGGATGCCGAGGGCAAGCGGTTCGGCGACGAGCTGGACCGGATCGGCTGGCGCGGCGATGAGGCGCCCGGCGCGCGGCCCATCCATGCCATGTTCGAGCTGCATATCGAGCAGGGGCCGATCCTTGAGGCCGCAGGCAAGGAGATCGGCGTGGTGACCCATGGCCAGGGTCTGTGGTGGCTGCAGGTCACGCTGACCGGCAAGGACGCCCATACCGGCAGTACGCCGATGGCAATGCGGGTCAATGCCGGTCTGGGCATGGCGCGGATCATCGAGGCCGTCCACCGGATCGCCATGGATCACCAGCCAGACGCGGTGGGCGCGGTGGGTCAGGCGAATGTCTTTCCCAACAGCCGCAATGTCATTCCCGGCAAGGCGGTGTTCACCATCGACTTCCGCTCGCCCGATCTGGGCAAGCTGACCTCGATGCGGGCGCGGCTGGAGGCGGAGGCGGCTGAGATTGCCTCTGAACTGGGATTGGGGATCGGGATCGAGCCGGTGGGGCATTTTGATCCGGTGACCTTCGATGCGGGTCTGGCCGACAGTCTGCGCGCGGCAGCCGGGCGGCTGGGCTATGGGCATATGGATGTCGTCTCGGGCGCCGGGCATGATGCCTGCTGGATCGCCCGCGTCGCGCCGACGGTGATGATCATGTGCCCCTGCGTGGGCGGGCTGAGCCACAATGAGGCCGAAGAGATCACGCCGGACTGGGCGCGGGCGGGGGCGGATGTGCTGCTGCATGCGGTGCTGGATGCCGCAGGGATTGTCCGCTGACGCGGACGCAGGCCGGGGGTTTCACCCCCGGACCCCCAGGATATTTGGATGAAGAAGAGGGACGGGATGAGCACGGTCATCAGGGGCGGCACGGTTGTTACGGCGGATCTGAGCTATGACGCGGATGTGCTGATCGAGGGCGGGAAGATTGTCGCGATCGGGCAGGGGCTGGTGGGCGACCGGGTGCTGGATGCGGGCGGCTGTCTGATCATGCCGGGCGGGATTGATCCGCATACGCATCTTGAGATGCCGTTCATGGGGACCTATTCCGCCGATGATTTCGAAAGCGGCACGCGGGCGGCGCTGGCGGGCGGGACCACGATGGTGGTGGATTTCGCCCTGCCCTCGCCCGGTCAGGGGCTGCTGGATGCGTTGCAGATGTGGGACAACAAGGCCGGGCGGGCGCATTGCGATTACAGCTATCACATGGCGGTGACCTGGTGGGGGCAGCAGGTGTTCGACGAGATGGCGGCGGTGGTGGATCGCGGCATCACCAGTTTCAAGCATTTCATGGCCTATAAGGGCGCCTTGATGGTGAATGACGATGAGCTGTTCGCCAGCTTTCGCCGGGTGGGCGATCTGGGCGGGTTGGCCATGGTGCATGCCGAAAACGGCGATGTCGTGGCAGAGCTGTCGGCGCGTCTGCTGGCCGAGGGGAATTGCGGCCCCGAGGCGCATGCCTGGTCGCGCCCGCCGCAGGTCGAGGGCGAGGCCACCAACCGCGCGATCATGGTGGCCGATATGGCGGGGGTGCCGCTGTATGTCGTGCATACCTCGTGTGAGGACAGCCACGAGGCGATCCGGCGGGCGCGTCAGCAGGGCAAGCGGGTCTGGGGCGAGCCGCTGATCCAGCATCTGGTGCTGGATGAGAGCGAATATTTCCACGCCGACTGGGATCATGCCGCGCGGCGGGTCATGTCGCCGCCGTTCCGCAACAAGGCGCATCAGGACAGCCTGTGGGCCGGGCTGCAATCGGGCAGCCTGTCGGTGGTGGCCACCGATCACTGCGCCTTTACCACCGCGCAGAAGCGCTATGGTGTGGGCGATTTCACCAAGATCCCGAATGGCACCGGGGGCCTGGAGGACCGGATGCCGGTTCTGTGGACGCAAGGCGTGGGCACGGGCCGGCTGACGCCCAATGAGTTCGTGGCCGTCACCTCGACCAATATCGCCAAGATCCTGAACCTGTATCCGAAAAAGGGCGCGGTGCTGGTCGGCTCGGATGCCGATCTGGTGGTCTGGGACCCGCAGGCGGAAAAGGTCATCACGGCGGGGGCGCAGCAATCGGCCATTGATTACAACGTCTTTGAGGGTCAGCAGGTCAAGGGTCTGCCCCGTTTCGTTCTGACGCGCGGGGTGGTTGCGGTAACCGAAGGCGCGGTGGACAGCCGCGAGGGGCATGGCGAATTCGTCGCCCGCAAGCCGCGCCCGGCCGTGAACCGCGCCCTGTCCGCCTGGAAAGAGCTGACCGCGCCGCGGCCCGTTGAACGCAGCGGCATTCCGGTCAGTGGCGTCTGAGATGGCCGTCATCGAAGCCCATCGCGTCAGCCTGACATTCCAGACCGCCGACGGGCCGGTGCATGCGTTGAAAGACGTGGACCTGTCCGTCGCGCCGGGCGAATTCGTCAGCTTTATCGGGCCATCGGGCTGCGGCAAGACGACCTTTCTGCGATCCATTGCGGCGCTGGAAACGCCGACCGGGGGCAGCCTGCGCATCAACGGCATGGAGCCGGATGCGGCGCGGCGCGCGCGGGCTTACGGCTATGTGTTTCAGGCGCCGGGCTTGTATCCTTGGCGGACGATTTCGGGGAATATCTCGTTGCCGCTGGAGATCATGGGGTTTTCGCGGGCTGACCGCGCCGAACGCATCGCCCGTGTGATGGATCTGGTCGAGCTGTCGGGCTTTGGCGGCAAATATCCGTGGCAGCTGTCGGGCGGCATGCAGCAGCGCGCCAGCATCGCCCGCGCGCTGGCCTTTGACGCCGACATCCTGCTGATGGACGAGCCCTTTGGCGCGCTGGACGAAATCGTGCGCGACCGGCTGAACGAGGCGCTGCTGGCGCTGTGGCGCAAGACCGGCAAGACCATCGGCTTTGTCACCCATTCGATCCCCGAGGCGGTCTATCTGTCCACCAAGATCGTCGTCATGTCGCCGCGTCCGGGGCGGATCACCCGCATCATCGACAGCCCCCTGCCGCCCGAGCGCCCGCTGGAGATCCGCGACACGCCGGAGTTCATCGCGCTGGCCCATGAGGTCCGCGAAGGGCTGCGCGAGGGGCATGGGCATGGCTGAGGCCCGACGCCTGTTTGGCGGCAATCTGCTGCCGGTCCTGACCGTGCTGCTGGTCATCGTCGCGGTCTGGTATCTGGCCGCGATCCGCATGAATGCGCAATGGGAGCGGGATCAGGCCGCCCGCGCGGGCGTCGAAATCCCCATGTCGCAGATGATCCCGGCCACGCTGTCGCAGGACCGGCCCGTGCTGCCCGCGCCGCATCAGGTGGCGCAGGGGCTGTGGGAGGGGGTGACCGGGCAGGCCATCACCTCGCGCCGCAGCCTTGTCTGGCATGGCTGGGTCACCCTGTCGGCGACGCTGGCGGGGTTTGCCATGGGCACCGGGGCGGGCATCCTGCTGGCCATCGGCATCGTCCACAGCCGCGCCATGGATCAGTCGGTCATGCCCTGGGCGGTGGCCAGCCAGACGGTGCCGATCCTTGCGATTGCGCCGATGGTGATCGTGGTGCTGGCCTCGGTGGGCGTGACCGGGCTGCTGCCCAAGGCGATCATCGCGGCGTGGCTGTCGTTCTTTCCGGTGCTGGTCGGCATGGTCAAGGGGCTGCGCACGCCCGACGGCATGCAGCTGGACCAGATGCGCAGCTGGAGCGCGGGCGGCGCGCAGGTGCTGTGGCGGCTGCGGCTGCCCTCGTCCCTGCCCTATCTGTTCGCCAGCCTCAAGGTTGCCATTGCCGCCGCACTGGTGGGAACGATCGTGGCCGAGCTGCCCTCGGGCGCGACGGCGGGTCTGGGGGCGCGGCTGCTGTCTGGCAGCTATTACGGGCAGACGGTGCAGATCTGGTCGGCGCTGTTCGCCGCCGCCATCCTTGCCGCCACGCTGGTCGCCCTCGTCGGTCTGATCGAGCGGGCGACCCTGTCCCGCATGGGGCTGGCACGATGAGCGCGCTGCCGATCCTTGGGGTCTGGCTGGGCGGGCTGGCGCTGAACCTGTGGCTGGCGCGGTTCGGAACGCGGGCCAGCCGCACCGCCGTGGCGGTGATCTTCGGCGCCACGATCATCGCGCTGTGGGAGATGACCGTGCGCATCTATCAGGTGCCGACCGTGATCCTGCCCGCGCCCAGCCTGATCGCGCAAAGCGTGATGGACAACCGCAGCATCCTGTGGACCGACTTCGTGCAGACGATCCTGAAAGGCGCATTGTCGGGCTGGGTCATCGGGGCCGCCGCCGCCGTGGCCACTGCCATCGCCATCGACCGCAGCCCGTTCCTGCAGCGCGGGTTGCTGCCCATCGGGAATTTCGTGGCCGCCCTGCCCATCGTCGGGATCGCGCCCATTCTGGTGATGTGGTTCGGGTTCGACTGGCAGTCCAAGGCGGCGGTCGTCGTGGTGATGGTGTTCTTTCCGATTCTGGTGAACATGGTCGCAGGCCTGAAGGCGACCGAGGCGATGCAGCGCGACCTGATGGCCAGCTGGGCCGCGCCCTATTGGCCCGCGCTGTGGAAACTGCGCCTGCCCGCCGCAATGCCGTTCCTGTTCAACGGGCTCAAGATCACCACCACGCTGGCGCTGATCGGGGCCATCGTCGCCGAGTTTTTCGGCAGCCCCACGCGGGGCATGGGGTTTCGCATCTCGACCGCGGTGGGGCGTCTGGACCTGCCGCTGGTCTGGGCTGAAATTGTCGTGGCGGCCCTTGCAGGCACGCTGTTCTACGGGCTTGTCGCGCTGATCGAAAAGAAGGTGACCTTCTGGCACCCGTCGCAGCGCGGCTGATCGGGCATCCGCCCACCAACAGGAGAGACGCTGATGAAACGACTGATGATGTCCGCCGCAGGGCTGGCGCTGATCGCGGGCGCGGCCCATGCCGACGAGCTGACGCTGCAGCTGAAATGGGTCACGCAGGCCCAGTTCGCAGGCTATTACGTCGCGCAGGAACAGGGGTTCTATGAGGAAGAGGGGCTGGATGTCACCATCCTGCCGGGCGGCCCCGACGTTGCGCCGACGCAGGTTCTGGCAGGCGGCGGCGCCGATGTCATCGTCGAATGGATGCCCGCCGCGCTGGCCGCGCGTGAACGCGGCCTGCCGCTGGTCAATATCGCCCAGCCCTTCAAGGCCTCGGGCATGATGCTGACCTGCCTGCGCGAAACCGGGATCGAGAACCCGGAAACCGACTTTGCCGGCAAGACGCTTGGCGTCTGGTTCTCGGGGAACGAATATCCGTTCCTGTCGTGGATGAACACGCTTGGCCTGTCGACCGAGGGTGGCGAGGGCGGCGTGACCGTGCTGAAACAGGGGTTCAACGTCGATCCGCTGCTGCAAAAGCAGGCCGCCTGCATCAGCACCATGACCTATAACGAATACTGGCAGGTGATCGACGCAGGCATCAGCGACGAAGATCTGGTGACCTTCAAATACGAGGATCAGGGCGTCGCCACGCTGGAAGACGGCCTCTATGTGCTGGACTCCACGCTGGAGGACGAGGCGATGGTGGACAAGCTGGCCCGTTTCGTGCGCGCCAGCATGAAGGGCTGGGACTATGCCGCCGAGAACCCGGATGCGGCCGCCGAAATCGTGCTGGAGAACGACGAATCCGGCGCGCAGACGCTGGAGCATCAGACCCGCATGATGACCGAGATCGCCAAGCTGCTGGAAGGCTCGGACGGGACGCTGGACGAGGGCGATTACCAGCGCACCGTCGATACGCTGCTGGCAGGCGGTTCGGACCCGGTGATTTCCGCCGCCCCCGAAGGCGCGTTCAGCACCGCCGTCACCGACCGCGCGTTCCAGTAAATCCCCGACCGGATTGCGACAGGGCCGCCCCTTGGGGCGGCCCTTTGTCATGGCCTATTCGGCGGGCTGCGGGCCCTGAACCCCCCGCCGCTTGTCGCGGCGGCGGGCCGCGCGATCTGCCGCGCGCAACCGGCGGCGGCCATCCCAGGCCAGCAGCGTCGGCGTCAGCAGCAGCGTCACCGCCGTCGCCACCACCAGACCGCCCGCAATCCCGGTCGACAGCTGGATCCAGAACTGCCCCGAGGGCGCCCCGAAGAACAGATCGCGCCCGGTAAAGTCAATGGTCATGCCCAGCACCATCGGCATCAGCCCGATCACCGTCGTGCCCGCGGTCAGCAGAACCGGGCGGAACCGTTCAGCAGCGGCGCGGCGCGCGGCATCGTCGGGCGCGACGCCATTGCCGCGATGCTCGTTATAGGCGTCGATCAGCACGATATTGTTGTTCACGACCACGCCGGCCAACGCCATGATGCCGATCCCGCTCATCACGATCGAGAACGGCTCCTGCCGGATCATCAGGCCAAGGAAAACACCGGCAATCGAGAAGATGATCGCGGTCAGGATCAGGAAGGCCTGATAAAAGCTGTTCATCTGGATCAGCAGAATGGTGAACATCAGAAACAGCGCCACCAGAAAGGCGCCGACAAGGAAGGTCATCGCCTCCTGCTGGTCCTCGATCTCGCCGCCGAAATTGATGTCCACATCCTCGGGCAGACCCGCCTCGGCGATCGCTGCGGTGATGCGGTCCAGTTCAAGCGCCAGCGTCGTGCCCGGCGCCAGATCCGCCGACAGGGTCTGCGTCTCGCGCGCGGCCACACGCGTAATCGCGGCGGGCGCAGGCGCCGGGATGATCTGCACCACGTTCGAGATCGGAACCTGCCCCGCCGCGACATTCACCCGCAGATTGGCAAGGTTCTCGAAATTGCGCTGTTCGGGCGGATAACGCAGGGCAATATCGACCTCTTCATCAGCAAAATCAGGCAGGTAGGTTCCAAGGCTGACGCCGTTTGTCAGCAGCCGCACCGCCGTGCCGATCGTGTCCATATCGACGCCGTAGCGCGCCGATTCCTCGCGGTCGACAACCAGCCGGATCTCGGGGTTCGGGCGTGGCGTGTCATTGGCGATATCGACAAAGCTGCCCGCCTCGATCATCAGCTGCTCGATCCGCTCGGCGGCGGCCTGCAAAGTGGCGCGGTTCCCGGCCGAGACCTCGATCTGCACCGGGCGCGAGGCGGCAGGCCCGGACGCCGCCGCCTCGACCTGAATGCCCAGACCCGGCAGAGTCTCGGTCAGGGCCCGCATCTCGTCGATGATCTCGCCCGAGCGGCGGCGGGCCTGCCAGTCAAGGAACTCGACCTGGATCTGGCCGATCACGTCCGACGAAAGCTGCGAGCGGACCCGTTCCTCGACCGAGCCGATGGTGCGGGCATAGACGCTTTCGATCCCCTCGACGCCGATCACGCGATGCTCGACCATCCGCACCAGCTGATCGGCCTCCTGCACCGACAGGTTGCCATTGGCCGAGATCTGCACCTGCGCACGTTCCGCATCGGTCGCGGGGAAGAAATCCACCCCACGGCCCAGCAGCGAATAGGCGTAAAACACCATCAGCAGGCCCAGAATGGCCAGCCCAAGCGTGGTGCCGGGCCTGCGCACCGTCCAGCGCGAAAAGCGGTTCATGGCCGAGGGCACCTCGCCCTCGTCGGCAGCCAGATTGCCGTCGCCGCCGCCGCCCAGAATGGTGCCGGTGACGGGCACGAAGATCAGCGCCATGGCCAGCGACATCAGCAGCGTGGCGATCATGGTGGCGGGCAGGTAGAACATGAACTGCCCCGCCAGACCGGGCCAGAACAGCAGCGGAAAGAACACCGCCAGCGTCGTCGCGGTCGAGGCGGTGATGGGCCATGCCATGCGCTGCGCGGCCATGCGGAAGGCGTCGAACTTGTTGTGGCCTTTGGCGATCAGCCGCTCGCCCATCTCGACCACCACGATGGCGCCGTCGACCAGCATCCCCACGACAAGGATCAGCGCAAACAGAACGATCACATTCAGCGTGAAGCCAAGCGCCCAGATGATCAGGATGCCGCCCAGAAACGAGCCGGGGATCGCCACCGCCACCAGCAGCGAGGCGCGCACGCCCAGAAACAGCACCGTGACCAGCATCACCAGCACCACGGCAGCGATCACATTGTTCTGCAGATCCGACAGCAGGTCGCGCATCTCGACCGACTGGTCGTTCATGAAGTTGACCTCGATCTGATCGGACAGGCCCGAGGTCATCTGCGCGACCTCGGCCCGGACCGCCTCGACCGTGTCGATGACATTCGCGCCCGCCGATTTGCGCACGTCGATGGCCAGCGCGGGCCGCCCGTCGATCCGGGCATAGCTGATCGAATCCTTGAAGGTCTGGCGCACCTCGGCCAGATCCTGCACCCGCAGCACGGTCGGGCCGTTGACCAGCACCGGGATCGACATGATCTCGTCCAGCCTGACCACGGTGCCGGGAATCGAGACGCCTAGCCGCCCCGCGCCGGTATCGAACGAGCCCACCGCGATCAGCTGGTTGTTGGCCTGCACCGCCTGCGCCAGCTGGCCGGGCGAGATGCCATAGGTCTCCATCGCCAGCGGGTCGATCAGCACTTCCAGCTGATCCTCGCGGTCGCCGGTCAGATCGGCCTGCAGCACGCCGCTGACCGTCTCGATCCGGTCCTTCATCTGGCGGCCAAGCCGGATCAGCTCGCGTTCGGGCACCTGCCCCGACAGCGCGACGGTCAGGATCGGGAACATCGACATGTCGATTTCGCGCACGAACGGCCCGTCGGCCGCCGTCGGAATATCGGGGCTGGCATCGTCCGCCGAATCCTTGACCGATTGCAGCGCGCTGTCCTGATCAAAGCCGGGGCGGAATTCCAGCTGGACCGAGGCATAGCCCTCGCTGGCCTTGGTCGTCATCCGGCGCAGCCCGTCCAGCGAATTCACCTGCCGCTCGATCGGCTCGGCCAGCAGCTTGGCGGCATCCTCGGCGCTGACGCCGCTATAGGTCACGTTGACGATAAAGATCGGAATATCGACCTCGGGCATCGATTCCTTGGGGATCGTCACATAGGCATAAAAGCCCGACAGGATCAGCGCGACCATCACCAGCACAACGGTCCGCGCGCGCGAGAAGGCGGCAGCGATCAGGGAATTCATCGCCCGCCCCCCTCAGTTTTCGGTGGTGGGGCTGGCGGCGGCGGGTGGCTCGGCGGCATTCGCGGCCCCCAGCAACGCCTCGGCCGCGTTCTGCGAGGCGGGATCTGCGCCGCCCGACTGCTGTTCCATCAGCGCATCGCTGTCGCCGCCCAGCACGCCGCGGAATTCGTCGGGCGTCTCCGAGACCTGTGCGCGCTGACCGTCGTTCAGCGCGCCCTGCGAGATGGTCACGATACGCACCTCTTCAGGCAGGCCGGCGACCCAGATCGCCTCGGCCCGCGCCTGCACGATCTCCAGCGGGACAAAGCGCAGCGTCTCGCCATCCTCATCCACGATCATCACGCCGATGCGCCCGGCATCGTCCAGCCGGATCAGCGCGGGAGAGATGCGATGCGCGCGCTGCTCCTGCATCGCCAGCGAAATCTCGGCGGACAGACCGGCGGGAATGACGCTGTCGGGGTTGTCGATCTCCAGTTCGACGCGGAAGGTGCGGGTCTGGGTCGTGGCCACCGGCGAGATATAGCTGACCGTGCCGACAGCCTTGCGCCCGCCCTGAAACGCGACATCGGCGGTCTGACCCAGCGAGACCGAGGTGATCTCGTTCTGGCGCACCTCGATCTCGGCAATCAGCGGATCGTTGTTCACGATCTCCAGAACCTCGCCCCCGGCCTGAACAAAGCTGCCCAGTTCCGAGATGACGCGGCTGACCGTGCCACTGATGGGGGCGCGCAGACTGGTGTTCTGCAGCTCCAGTTCGGCGGCCCGCAGATCTGCCCGCGCCGATTCCAGCGCGGCAAAGCGCGATTGCAGTTCCGCCTCGGAGGTCACGCCGCGCGCGCGCAACTGGCGCGCGGCCTCGTGATCGCGTTCGGCGCTGCGCAGTTCCGCCTCGGCACGGGCCACGCCCGCCTGCCGGTCATCGGCCGACAGCCGTGCGATCTGCTGACCCTGCTCGACGCGGTCGCCCTGCCGCACGACCTCTTCGACGATGCCGCCGGTGCGGCTGCGCAGGATCGAGGTCTGGTTCGGCACGATATTGCCGTACAGCACGACGCGCGGACGGATCGTCTCGGCCGTGCTCAGATGCGCGGCGACATTGGGCAGCGGCGGCTCGACCCGCACGGGCGCTTCGGGGGGGGTGCTGTTCAGCATGCCGCCGCCGATCCAGAAGGCCAGAAACCCCAGAATTGCCAGAAACACCAGCGTCGAAGAAGACATCAGTCGCGACATAGGAAACCACATTGAATTGAGGCACGGCGGCCATGGGTCAGGCGCGAACGCCTCGGCAATTCCGAAAAGCTGGCAACAGGCACACAGATGGAGATTTGCGGCCCGAAGGTCAACCTTCGTGTCCCGAACCACGGGTCCGCGCACGGCCATTTTACAGTCCCTGCCACGACAGGCCGATATGTCGCAGCCTCCTGAAATGCCGGACCGGCGCCCCGTCGAATGGCAACCCGCCGCGTCGTCATTGCCCCGCTGCCCATGCAGGCGGCACAGGATCGCGATTGTGGGCAGATCACCCCGCCCGCGCCCGCGCAGCTGGCGCGAGGGTGGCGGGCTATGGAACATGTCATCACGGCGGGCCGTTCCGCCGGGTAACCTGATACCGACCTGACGGACGAGGCACTCCATGACCCGCGCGACCGAGACGACCCTGATCTTTGCTCTGACCCTGGGGCTGTCCTGGCTGGGCTGGCTGCTGATCCGCAGGATCACCTCGCGGCTGATTGCGGGGCGCAGCGATTTCTGGCGCCCGCTGCTGACGCGGACCCAACGGCCCGTGCAACTGGCCCTGATCATCGGCGGTGCATCCGTCGCCGCGCGACTGGCGCCACTGGCGCCCTCGGAGGCCGGGGTGCTGCGTCATCTGCTGCTGCTGGCCTTCATCGCCTGTCTGACACTGGTGGCGCGGGCCGCCTTGCAGATCTGGATGGCGCTGCATCTGCGGCGCTTCCGCATGGATGTCGAGGACAACCTGCTGGCCCGCAAACACGTCACCCAGTCGCGCATCCTTCAGCAGGTCGGCGATGTGCTGATCATCGTGGTGGGTTTCAGCGCGATGTTGATGACCATCGACGGCGTGCGGCAATACGGGGTCAGCCTGCTGGCCTCGGCGGGAGCTGCGGGTCTGGTGGTCGGTCTGGCGCTGCAACCGGTCCTGCGCAACCTGTTCGCGGGCATCCAGCTGGCGCTGACCCAGCCCATCCGCATCGACGACGCCGTCATCATCGAGGGCGAATGGGGCAATATCGAAGAGATCGGCAGCACCTATGTCGTCGTGCGCATCTGGGACAAGCGCCGCCTGATCGTGCCGCTGACCTATTTCATGGACCAGCCCTTTCAGAACTGGACCCGCAACGACGCGACGCTGATCGGGGTGGTGATGATCTATGTCGATCACGAGGTCGACGTCCCCGCCCTGCGCGCCGAGGCCGAGCGGATCGTCCGCGCCTCGCCCCTGTGGGACCGCGATGTCTTTGCCGTGCAGGTCACCGATTTCCGCGAGACCGTGGCCGAGCTGCGCATCCTTGCCAGCGCCCGCAATGCCGGACGCGCCTTTGACCTGCGCTGCGAGATCCGCGAGCAGGTGCTGGCCTATCTGCAGCGCGACCAGCCGCAGGCCCTGCCGCGACGTCGCAACAGCCTGACCCTGGATCAGAGGTCCGTGGACGCAATGGCCGCGGCGGGGTCTATTCCAGCGACCGGCGGCGGAACACCCAGAACCGGTTGATGACGAAACTCAGCGCCGGAACCAGCACGACGCCCAGCACAAAGCCCGTCTGATAGCCAAGCCCCAGCACCTGCACGCTGACGGCCATGGTCGCCATATTCGCCGCAAGCCCGATGGCCAGCGACACCGCAAAGCGCAGCATCTGCGCCGTGCCATGGCGGCTGCGGTCATGAAAGACCCACAGGGACTGGCCCAGATAGGTGACCGACAACGCCACCAGAAAGGCGATGCCGTTGGCGGGCGCAGGCGCGACGGACAGCTGTTCGACCGCAAGGACCAGAACCGCGAAATGCACCGCCGTCGCCGTGATCCCGACCACGGCAAAGCGCGACAGTTCCGTCATGACGGGCCGCATGCGTGTCATTCGCCGGCTGTGGCCGCCATGGCGCGGCGCGGCAGCGCGGGCAGCATCTCTGGCTCGGCGCCGATGCCGATGCCGATGCCGATCTGCTCGCTGACCAGATAGATCGGGCGTTGCTTGGATTCGATATAGAGACGGCCCAGATATTCGCCGATGATCCCCAGCGAGATCAGCTGAACCGCGCCCAGCATCAGAACGACCGCCATCAGCGACGCATAACCGGGCACGTCGCGCCCCAGAAACAGCGTCTGCAGGATAATCGTCACCGTATAGAGGATCGACACCAGCGCGACCGTGCCGCCCACATAGGTCCAGACCCGCAGCGGAACGGTCGAAAAGCTGGTCAGCCCGTCCAGCGCAAAGTTCCACAGCTTCCAGTAGTTGAACCGGGAACTGCCGACCGAGCGCGCGGGCCGGGCATAGGGCACCCCGATGCTGCGAAAGCCCACCCAGGCAAAGATCCCCTTCATAAAGCGATTGCGTTCGCGCAACAGCAGCGTCGCCTCGACGGCAGCGCGGCTCATCAGCCGGAAATCGCCCACATTCGGTTCGATCTTCAGCGACGAGAGGCGGTTGAACAGGGAATAGAACAGCCCGGCCGAGCCGCTTTTGGCCACCGTGTCGCTGCCCCGGTCGGTGCGCTGGCCGAACACGACATCATAGCCCTCGCGCCACAGCCGGACGAAATCGACGATCAGTTCGGGCGGGTCCTGCAGATCGACATCCATCGGGATCACCGCATCGCCGCTTGACGCCTCAAGCCCGGCGGTCAGCGCAGCCTCTTTGCCGAAGTTGCGCGTCAGCCGCACCAGGCAGACCGACGGGTCGCGTTCATGCGCCGCCTGCACCGCCAGACTGGTGCCATCGGTCGAGCCGTCATCGACAAAGATGATCTCATAGCCGATGTCGTCCATCGAGCGCAGCACGCCGGTGATCCGGTCAAGGAACAGCCCGATGGCGTCCTCTTCGTTCAGCACCGGCACCACGATCGACAGGCGCCGCCGGGACACGGGCGTCATCGCCGCCACCGGGCGTGCGTGACCGATCACGGCTGAACCCGGACCGCGATAAGGCGCACGGTCGCCGCCAAGACGCTGATCTTCAGGACCCATGATCAGTCTCCCTCACAGCCGCAGGTGTTGATGTCGTGGAATGTTGCATGGCGCTCACCTTTGGGCTGCGGCCAGTGACGGCTGCACCCCCTCCTGCGGCTTTCGGCACACGACAAGATACAGCGCCAGAATGCCCAGCACGGCGATTTCACGCGTCCGCGCCATCAGCGCCAGATCCAGCTTTTCCCAGATGCGTTGCGGAAAGAAGATCACAAAGGCCAGCGCACAGATCAGCAGCAGCAGCCCCGGCTTGCGCCGCGCCGCCAGCAGCAGCGGGCAGGCAATCACGGCGACCGGCGCGAGGTCATAGTCATGCGCAAACAGGAACAGGAACGAGATGAGCAGGATCGCATTGATCAGCCAGATCGTCTCGTAATGCCGTCGCATCATGAACAGCCCGATCAGCGCAGCGATGCCGGGCAGGATCAGCGACGGCACCTCGATGCCGACACTGGCCAGCACGCTGCGGATGCCGAAGACATGCTTGAAGGTGACGACGTTATAGATCGTGTCCTGATATTCCCCCAGCGTGCCCGCCCAGGCCAGCCACGAGCCGCTCAGCCCGTTCGTGATCATCGGCCAGGCCGAGATCACGACGGTTGTCGCAGCGGCAGTCGCCACCAGAACCCACCGGCGGTCCAGCACGAACCACAGCCCCACCAGAAAGGCCAGCTGCGGCTTGAACGCGCTGAGCCCCAGCAGCACCCCCGCCACGACATCCAGCCGCCGGTCCGCCATCAGCCAGCAACCATAGACGCAGGCCGCCGAGATCAGCGTCATCTGCCCCATCCACACGACATGCGCCGAGAACGGATTGCCGATCACGATGGACGATGCGATCAGCGCGATGGCAGCCGCTTGCGGGCCCCCGTCAGGCGCGGTTTTCGCCGCACCCAGATGGATGAACGCCACCAGAATGCCGATCGCCACCAGATTGAGCGCCCCGATCAGGATCTGGGCCAGCTCGACCGATCCGGGCGACAGGATCATGGCGACGGGGAATGCGTTCGGCGGATAGGCAAAGTTGCCCGAATCAATGTCCAGCAGCGTCTTCATCGCGCCTTTGAAACTGTCGACATCATAGGGGCTGCTGAACTGCCCCCACATTTCGCCCGCAATATAAAGGTATCGCATGTCAAAGGCGAACAGCGTGCCCCCGCGCCCGACACCCATATATCCGAACAGGGTCAGCGCCAGCACGCTCAGCGCAAGAAAAACAACCGGAATCGCGGTTCCGACCGCACGACCGGACGCAGCAACAGACAGACTCATGACCACTCCACACACAAAACATTTGCCTGCACTATATAGCAGGATGTCCGGTCACTGTGAGCGTTTTTTCAGGCAAGGCCCAAGAATGCCGCAGATGATGCAAATCCGCATGCGATCCGGGCGGCAAGCCGCGCCATGCCGGGTGCGGCGGCAGGATCCGGGATCTTCGTTTAAGTTTGTCTGATGTAATGCTATTGCACAATAGCTTGAGCATAATATTGCGCCGTGGAAGATCCGCCGATGAAAACCAACCCCGAGACCTGGGCCGCGCTGGCGAAAGACTATCGCATCAAGGTTGACGGCCCGTGGTGCAGATCCGTCGTCATGCGGCCGGGGCACCGGATCGAGGCTCAGGTCTTCTCGTCCTCATCCCTCGAACATGTGCAGTCGATGGGCGCCTTCTCGATCATCCGGCACGGCGCGGCGATCAGTGCCGCCCGCATCGGTCGCTTTTCGGCCATCGGCGCCCAGCTCGTCTGCGCGCCACCCGAGCACCCGATTGATGGCATCGGCATGTCATCGGCATTCCTGCAAAGCTACGACTGGGCCGAAGGCGGGCCGGGCTTTTACGCCGTTCCGCTGTCCGGGCGGCACCTGACATCAGAGGTGGTTACCATCGGGTCGGACGTCTGGATCGGGCGCGATGTCTATCTCCGGGGGGGCATCACCATCGGCCATGGCGCGGTGATCGCCGCCCGGTCGGTGGTGACCCGCGACGTCGCCCCCTATGAGATCGTCGCCGGGACACCCGCCCGAAGACTCCGCGATCGTTTTCCGCCAGGGATCGTTGCCGACCTGCTGACCACCCGCTGGTGGGATCTGGACCCGCAATGGATGACGGAAGTCGATCAGAACAACATCGAGGCATGCGCCGAGTTTCTGACCAGCGAGAGGCACCGTCTGTCGCCCCTCTGGCCCAGGGCCGTGGTCTTTACCGAGGAAGGCTATCGCGAAGAGGGCGGCCCGCCGGCCAAGACTTCGCCATGGTCGCCGCTGGCCATTTTCAGGCGTCGCCCTGTCTGAGTCACCTTCGGAGGTGACAGGGCCGGTGCCTGACGCAACCACGCCAGAAAGCGCCTCTCGCCCTCGGGGCTGAAGGCGATGACGCGCGAGGCAGGCACCCGTCGCGCCCAGCACAGCGCCAGCAGCCGGTCCAGCATCGCCTTGCCGACCTGCCCGGCCAGATGATGCCGCCGCTGGCTCCAGTCCAGACAGCTGCGGCAGAGCGGGCGGTTGCTGCGCGGCAGATCGCCGGGGGTCACGCCGATCTCGGCCAGCTTTGCCCAGCCGTGATCCGTCACGCCCGGATCGTCCGACAGCCAGCCGTCCTGTTGCGCCCGGTCAAACAGCATGACGCCCATCTCCCCGGCCAGATGGTCATAGCAGATGCGGGCCTTGCGCAGCGGCATGTCCCTTGGCCCGGTGCGCAGCGGTGGGGCGGCATCGCTGGAAAACACCATCAGCGCCTCCAGCAGCGCCGCGACATGCGGCCCGGCCAGCCGGAAATAGCGGTGGCGGCCCTGCGCCTCGACGCACAGCACCTCACCCTCGACCAGCCGGGCCAGATGGCCGCTGGCGGTCTGTCTGGTGATCCCGCCCACCCCTGCCAGTTCGGTCGCGGTCAGGGCACGCCCGTCCATCAGCGCCAGCAGCATGGAACTGCGCGCCGGGTCGGCGACCAATGCCGCGATGCGGGCGATGTCGGGGCCTTCTCTCATGGTTCGGTGATAGCCGAACCATTGCCGCGCGCCAACCGGCTATCAGCGAGGAAGAGAAAGGAACCGCAATGATCACCTGCATTATCACCTATGACATCGACCCGAACCGGCGCGAACTGTTCGAGGAATATGCCCGCAACTGGGGCCGGTGCATCCCGCGCTGCGGCGCCAGTCTCACCGGCTATTTCGCCCCGCATGAGGGATCGGCCAGCACCGCCTATGGCATTTACTCCCTGCCCTCGCTGGCCGGGTACGAGGCCTATCGCGCCCGTCTTGCCGCCGACCCTCTGGGCCGCGAGAATTACGATTTCGCCCGTCGCGAAGGCTTTATCCGCCGCGAAGACCGGCTGTTCGTCAAACTGGCCTCGGCGCCGCACGGGTCCGCATGATCGCGGTCATCTTCGAGGCGGAGACCACAGCCGCGACGCAATCGGAGTATCTGGAGCTTGCGGCGGTTCTGCGGCCCCTGCTGGCGCAGATCGACGGCTTTGTCTCGATCGAGCGGTTCACCAGCCTGACCACGCCGGGCAAGGTTCTGTCGCTGTCCTTCTGGCGCGACGAGGCGGCGATTGCGGCGTGGCGCAACCTGCCCCAACACCGCAAGGTGCAGGCGGCGGGGCGCGACCATGTCTTCACCGGCTACCGCCTGCGGATCGCCGCCGTTCTGCGCGATTACGGCCGGGATGCCCGCGATCAGGCCCCCGCCGACAGCCGCAATGCCCACAGCGGCGGGGCGGGCCACTGACGCGGATCACTGACGCGGATCACTGCGGCACATTCCTGATGGGCAGTGCGGGGGCCGTCCGAAGCGGCGGCACCACACCGACCCGCCGAAGGTTCCGGTGCAGCACCAGCAACGCGATCAGGCCCGCCGCCGCCAGTGCCAGGGCGGCACCCACTGCCCAGACCATCGAATAGGCAGCCGCAGCCCAGGCAAAGAGGAACGGCGATGACGCGCCCAGAATATTGCGGATCGCCGCCAGCCGCCCCAGCCGCCGCCCCAGACCGGAGGCCCCGAACAGGGCGACGGGGACCGCGCCGCGCACGATGCTGGACAGCCCCGCCCCGCCCCCCATGATCGCGGCGAAGGCAAAAGCCAGCAGCACGGCCTGTCCCGGCAGAAGCAGCAGGACGATCGCCGTGACGATCGCCGCCGCAGACAGGATCGCGACGAATAACGGGTGCCGGTTGCGCCACATGGTCGCATCCATCAGGCGGACGGCAACCTGCGCCGGGCCCATCACCATCGCGGCAAGATAGGCCGCCTCGCCAAGATGCAGGGACCGCAGGATCTCGACCAGATGGACGGTGATGGCCGATATCGCCATGCCGGTCAGCGCAAAACCCAAGGCCAGCAGCCGGAAGGCACGGCGCGCAACCATCTCGCTCATGGCGGACGGCGCCCATGAGGGCGGCGGCGTCGCACGACCGGTCGGGGGAGCCGGCGTCTCCCTGACCGGCAGGGCCGTCATGGCGAAATGCAGGGCCGCGCAGACCAGATGCGATGCCGCAAAGACAAGCTGGGTGCCGCGCCAGCCGACCGCCTCCACCAGCACACCGCTGAGCGGCCAGAAGATTGTCGAGGCAAAGCCCGCGATCAGGGTCAGCTGTGTGATGGCCTTCCGTGTCTCGCCCGGACGTTTCTGCGCCAGCATGGAAAAGGCCGCGTCATAGAGGACGGCAAAGCTGATCACCTCGATCAGGATCGTGAGGGCGCCAAAGGCATAGATGTCGGGCGCCCAGGCCAGCAGGGTCAGAAGAACCGCCATGGCAAGGCTGCCCGCCGTCATGACCCGCCCCGCCCCGATGCGGTCCAGCAGCCCGCCCAGGGCTGGCGCGATGACCCCGCCCAGCAGCAGACCTGCCGAAAGCAGGCCGAACAACAGCGGCTCACTGACGTCGAACTCTTGCGCCACCGCAGGCGCAAGGATCGGGAAGGCGTAGTAGATTGATCCGTAGCCGATGATCTGCGTCGCCCCGAGGGCCGCGACCAGCGGGATCTGACGTGGCGGGATCAGGCGCATCTTCTGGGGGCCTCATTCATCGCTGCAGGTGCCGGGCATCGGGTGCATGACCGTGCCATGGCCGACGGAAAGGTCAGGCGACAGACCGGCGCAATTACCACCAAATCACCGGATTTATGGTCCATGATGACCCGCAAAGCTGCGCCGCGTCATGCGGCATCCCCGGTGGGTGTCATGGCCACGCCCGCGCAGCATTCCGCGGTCAGAAACTCCAGCACACGGTGCATGGCGGGATAGTCGACGCGGTTGAACACCTCGCGCCCCTCGCGTTTCTGCAGCACCAGACCCGCCTCGACCAGCGCAGAAAGATGATGGGCCAGCGTCGATGGCGCTAGGCCCAGATGCTCGCCGATATCGCCGACCCTGAGGCCCTCCTCCCCCGCCCGGACCAGCAGGCGAAAGATGGCAAGGCGGGCGTCATGTCCAAGGGCGGCAAGCGCACGGGCGTTGGGGCTGATCGTTGTCATGGGCCGAGATAGAACGACTTATCCGGTTTTGTAAAGGATTCGATCCGGGCGATGACCGGATCGTGTCGCATCGGTGGCCCCGCTGCCGCGCGGCGGCGACGGGCTTGCCGCCCTAGCCCCGCCGGACGATCCGCGTCAGAAAGCAGTTGTTGCGGGCGGACCGCACATCGACAAAGCTGATCTCGGGTCGCTCCAGCAGCCCGGCGGCATAGGCTGCGATGTCATCCTTTGCCACGATGCGCCCGGTGCCATAGCGGATACGTTGATCCGCCGTATAGCCTTTCAGCAGGTAGTCGGGGCTGGATGTCAGCACCGGTGGAAGGCCGGGATCCGTCCATGGCTGGCACGCATCGGCACACAGGAAGATCGGGCCGGTCTCGGCATAGGGGTGCAGACCGTCAAAGGGCCGGAAGGCCAGAATCAGCATCCCTGCGCCTTTGGGCACAAAACCCAGACAGTGCCGGCAGGGGTTGCCGTTGCCATCAGAGGCGACACGCTCGGCCGGGCGACCATAGGCATCAGGGCCGCCCTCTCTCAACGCGGCGACCCGGCCGCCCGGCAGCGGGGTGAATTTGATCTGTTCCATATGGGTTCTCCTGAGGGTGAGTAAATTCTTCGCATGATGCGACCCGCGCCATCGGTGCATCACGCGGTGCCTTTCCGGTGGGTGCGGATGGCCCGCCATGGCCGCCCGTCGATGGCCGCCAGCCCGGCACCGATCAGCGCCATTCCTGCGAGATGCCGCGGGTGCAGAACCTCGCCCAGAAACAGGGTGCCCAGCAGGATGGCGCTGACCGGGACCAGAAACGTCACCAGCAGCAGGTTGGTCGCCCCCGCCGTGGCGAGGATGCGGAAATAGAGCACATAGGCCAGCGCGGTGGACATCGCCGCCAGCCCGATCAGCGCGAGGATCACCGGCAGGCCGGGGGCAGGCAGGCTCCATGGCCGGTCCAGCACCATCACCATCGGCAGCAGGATCAGGCTGGACGCGATGACCTGCCCGGTCGCAGTGCTCATCGGGCCAAGGCCCATGGCCCGGAACCGGCGCCCGTAGATCCCGGCACAGGCATAAGAGACCGCAGCGGCAAGGCAGATCACCTGCGCCACGACATGCACCCCCAGATCGCGCAGCGCATCCGCCCCGATCATCACCGCCACCCCGGCAAATCCGGTCAGAACACCGGCCAGCTTGCCGCCCGTCATGCGCTCGTCCCGGGTCAGGAGATGCGCAAGGATGACGGTGAACAGCGGCGTCGCCGCGTTCAGGATCGAGGCCACGCCCGAGGCGACATGCTGCTGCCCCCAGACGATCAGCGAAAACGGAATGGCGTTGTTCAGCACTCCCATCCCGAGGAAGGCCGCCCAGATCCGCCGGTCGCGCGGCATCCGCTCGCCGCGCAGGCGCAGGATGGCCAGCAGGATCAGCGCCGCCAGTGCCACGCGGGACAGAACCACGGTCAGGACCGGGATCTCGCGCAGGGCGATGCTGTTGAAGAAGAACGACCCGCCCCACAGGACCGAGAGGGCCAGCAGCATGATCCATTCGTGCAGGCTCATCGGGCGTTGAACTGATTGCGGCATGGTCCCTCCGGCGTTTCATGGGACGATAGGCCGGGGCTGTGGGCCGGGGGGCGCGCATTTCGGGCGCCGCATTCCGGTTTTCCGCAATGGCGCGCGCAGGTTGTCATTGCGTTCGGGCCCTGCGACTGGCCTTACTGCGGGCACATCCTGCCCGGAGGACCCATGCCTGATCTTGCCAGCCTGCTTGCCTTCGCAGCCATTTCGCTGGGGATGGTGCTGACGCCGGGACCCAATATGGTCTATCTCATTTCGCGGTCGATCTGTCAGGGCAGGACAGCGGGACTGATCTCACTGGGTGGGGTGGCGTTGGGCTTCGTCTTTTACATGATCTGTGCGGCACTGGGGATCACCGCCCTCGTGATGGCCGTGCCGTTTGCCTACGATGCGTTGCGGTTTGCCGGGGCGGCCTATCTGCTGTATCTGGCGTGGCAGGCGCTGAAGCCCGGGGGCCGGTCACCCTTTCAGCTTCGCGATCTGCCTGCGGATGGGCCGCGCAGGCTGTTCCTGATGGGGTTTCTGACCAACCTGCTGAACCCCAAGATCGCGGTGATGTATCTGTCGCTGCTGCCGCAGTTCATCAGCCCCGGAAACGGCAGTGTCCTTGCCCAATCCCTGATCCTCGGCCTGACGCAGATCGTGATCAGCATCAGCGTGAACGCCCTGATCGCCATCGGCGCGGGAAGCATCGCGGTGTTTCTGGCGCGGCGTCCGGTCTGGGCCGTGGTGCAGCGCTGGCTGATGGGAACTGTGCTGGCTGCCCTGGCGCTGCGCATGATGGCCGAAGCCCGGCGCTGACGGGCTGGCTGTTGCACACCTGCCCCTGTGGTCACCGGCATCTGACCCCGGCTCTTTACGATCATTCCGCTGGCAGGCTACCATAGGGCGACCGTCCGGAACCCCAGCTCAGATCGGGAAATATGCCGCTCGCCCTCTACACGTTTGGCATGTTTGCAAAGCTGTCAGAAGATCCGGCCAATGATGGGTTCCACCAGCTCAACGATCCGGTCTTTGCCGTGGTCGACCACGCCGAGGGGCTGATCGCGCGATCCGGCTATGCCTCGGATGCCGGTCCCGGCCCGTGGGGAGACGAGGTCTATCCGAGGTTCTATGAGGAACGCGGCGATGGCTGGTCGCCCGCGACCCTGTCGCTCTGGACCGATCTGGAGTCGCTGTTCTCGTTCACCTATTCCGGGCTTCATGCGGTCGCGCTGAGGCGCGGACGCGAATGGTTCGAAAAGCCCCGCTGGCCGCCGCTCGTGCTGTGGTGGCACAGGGAGCCGGGCTATCCCGACTGGGCAGACGGGGTTCACCGGCACGAGATGCTGCACGACCGCGGCCCGTCGCCCGCGGCGTTCAGTTTCAAAGAGCCCTTTGACGAAAACGGTGCCGCGACCAGTCTGGACAAGGACCGGATCCGCAAACTGCGGCAGGCGGGCGGGCCGGACTGAACCGAACCACATCTGCACCGGCCGCATTCAAACCGGCCGCATTCAAACGGTCCGGGCCGGGTGACAGGCCGCATCCGACAGGATCAGCGCGTCAGCACGTCCCTTTCGTCGCGCGGCGCAGCACCTCATAGGCCCGTGGTGACATCTGGGTCACGTTGAAGCGCATGAACCCGCCCGCCCCGCCCGAGGGGCTGAAGACCGGGCCGGGGGCCAGCACCACCTGATCCTCCAGCGCGCGCCGGGCCAGATCTGCGGCGCAGGCACCTCCCGGCAGTTCGCACCACAGATAGAACCCGCCGCGCG
>NZ_JBKBVD010000061.1:0-17789 GCF_046289755.1 Paracoccus sp. (in: a-proteobacteria)
TATTTGCGCACGATGCGCAAGGCGAGGATGTTGATGCACAGGGTCACGATGAACAGCATCAGACCAAGGGCAAAGGCCGCCAGCGTCTTGGGGCTGTCAAAGGCCGTGTCGCCGATCAGCAGGGTCACGATCTGCACGGTCACGGTGGTCACGCTGTCCAGCGGGTTCAGCGTCATCTTGGCAATCAGGCCGGCGGCCATCAGCACGATCATCGTCTCGCCGATGGCGCGGCTGACGGCCAGCAGGACGCCGCCGACGATGCCGGGAATGGCGGCGGGGAACAGCACCTTGGTCACCGTCTCGGCGCGGGTGGCGCCAAGCGCCATGCTGCCGTCGCGCAGCGATTGCGGCACGGCTGACAGCGCATCGTCGGCAAAGGACGAGATGAAGGGGATCAGCATGATCGCCATGACGCTGCCTGCCGCCAGCGCGGTGTTGGGCGCCACGGGAATGCCCAGGGCCGCCCCTGCGGCGCGCAGCGCGGGGGCCACGGTCAGGATGGCGAAGAAGCCATAGACCACGGTCGGGATGCCCGCCAGAATTTCGAGGATCGGCTTGGCCACGGCGCGGAAACGGCGGCTGGCGAATTCGTTGAGATAGATGGCCGACATCAGCCCCACCGGCACGGCGATAAAGGTCGCAACGGCGGTGATGACGATCGTGCCCAGGATCACCGGCAGCCAGCCGAACGCGCCCTCGGCGGCGATCTGGTCGGCGCGGATCGGCATCTGCGGCTCCCACCGGGTGCCGAACAGGAATTCGGTCAGCGACACCATCGAGAAGAAGCGGACCGATTCGAAGACCAGCGAAAAGATGATGCCGACGGTCACGAAAATGGCGACCAGCGAGCAGGTGATCATCAGCCCCAGCACGATCCGCTCGACCGCCTGACGGGCGCGGAACTGGGCCGAGACGCTGCGGCGCGAGGTCAGCATCAGCCCCGCCGACAGCGCGGCGATGACGGCGACCAGCAACCAGCCCGAAAGGACGCGCAGGTTGACCATGCGTTCGGCGGCCTCGATCTTCCACGGGTCGGGCGTGCCAAACACGCGGCCCTGCGCCAGCGACTGGATTTCGGACAGGACCAGCTGCGGATTGGCGACGCCATCCAGCGAGCCTTCGGGAAGACCGGACATGACCAGCCAGTTGATCACGCCCGCCTGCGTGGCGACCCACAGCAGGGTCACGACGACAGCGGGCACCATGACCAGCAGCAGGGCATAAAGCCCGTGGAACATCCCCAGAGAATGCAGACGCTGGCCACCGTCGCGCAGGGCCAGCGCCGCCTTTCGGTTCATCACGTATCCCGCGATTGCCGCGCTGAGCAGCAAGGCGAATGCCAGTCCGGTCATGGAAACCTCTTTATCGTTATGATGCCCGCCCCGCGACCTGCGGGGCGGGCGGTCAGACTGCGCTGATTACTCGGCAACCATGAATTCGCCTTCGCCCGAGGCGACGCGGGCTTGCAGGTCGGCACGTTCGTCATCCGGCAGCGACACCAGACCGCGCTCGGCCAGATAGCCGTCAGCTGCCAGAGCGTCTTCGGCCATATAGGCTTCGACGAATTCCTGCAGGTTCGGGATCACACCGCGATGCGCGTCCTTGACGTAGAAATACAGCGGGCGCGACAGCGGGAATTCACCCGAGGCGATCGTGTCCAGCTCGGCATCGACGCCGTTCAGTTTCACGTCGATCAGCGTGTCCGTGTTTTCATACAGGAACGAATAGCCGAAGATGCCAAGCGCGTTCGGGTCGGTGTTCAGACGCTGCACGATCAGGTTGTCGTTCTCGCCTGCTTCGATGAACGGGCCATCGGTGCGCATGCGCGAGCAGTTTTCCTTGACCCAGTCCGATTTTTTCTCGGCGGCCTCGGCCAGTTCCATCGCGGCTGCGTTCTCTTCGCAGCCAGCGTGCATCGCCAGTTCGACGAATGCGTCGCGGGTGCCCGAGGTCGGCGGCGGCCCCATCACGGTGATGGCGATATTCGGCAGCGATTCGTCGATTTCCGACCAGTTGCTGTAAGGGTTGGCGACCATCGCGCCGTCCTGGACGACTTCGGCGGACAGAGCCAGCCAGACCTGCTCCAGCGTCAGGTTCCAGTCGGCCGAGCTGTTGCGGGCGACTGCAATCACCAGACCGTCATAGCCGATCATGGCTTCGGTGATGTCGGTGACACCGTTCGAGACGCACAGGTCGTATTCGGATTTGGTCATGGCACGCGAAGCGCCGGTCAGGTCGGGGGTGTTTTCGCCCACACCCGAGCAGAAGATCTGCATGCCGCCGCCGGTGCCGGTCGATTCCACGATCGGAGCAGGCGCGCCGGTCTGGTTCGAGAACTCTTCGGCGACAGCCTGAGTATAGGGGAACACGGTCGACGAGCCGACGATGCGGATCTGATCACGCGCAAGGGCTGCGGTGGCGGACAGCGCGATGACGGACACTGCTGTTGCGGCGAGGCCGATGGACTTCATGGGTCGTCTCCTATGGAGTTGAACGTTGCCAGATACGCCTACAGAAGTTTTGTGACGATCATGCTCGATAATTGTGAATGATTTATGACTGTCCGTTTCGGCCCAATTCGCCCGGACGGTTCGTAAGGGATGGGAAGGTTATTCCTGCCGCAACGCGTCCATTTCACCGCCTGCGGCGCAGGATCGGACCAATGCCTGTGACTGCACCAGCATAGCCACAAACCATCGGCCGGTCCGGCAAACCGGGACATCCGGACGGCTTCTGCCACCACCAGAGGTCGTCCGGTCCACTGAAGCGGGCACGCGTCGATCAGCGCCTCGCAGCGGGCCGGATCGCCGCGCAGCACCTCAGGCCGGGAATCGCGGGTGACGGTAAGGGCATTGCCATTGGCCCGATCTCGATCCGGGGCATCAGCCCCGGCTGTTGGCCGACACTTGCCCTGATAACGCGCCTCATTTAAGCCTCGGGAAAAGATCAACATCCATCCGGACCGGACATTCTGCGAAGACCTGTTCCACGCCGGACCCCACTTCCTGACGTTCCGACGCGAGGGTTGCGCCCCCATGATCTATACCGCCACGACCCGCATTGCCGAGGCTGCGCTGCGTCTGCGCGCCGGCATCGGCGGCTCGGCGGCGCTGCGTGAACGGCTGGTCACGGGGCAGCGGCCCGCGCCTGCCGCGATCTGGGTGCATGGGGCTTCGGTGGGCGAGCTGACCTCGGCCCGGCGCGTCATTGCGGCGCTGGCGCGCAACATGCCGGTGCAGATCACCGCCAACAGCGAGACCGGGCGCGACATGGCGGCGGGCTGGGGCCTGCCCGCGCGGCTGGCGCCGCTGGACCTGCCCGGCGCGCTGGACCGCTTTCTGGGCGCCGTGCAGCCGCGCCTGCTGGTCACGGTGGAAAGCGAATTCTGGCCGCTGCGCTCGCGGTTTCTGGCGCAGCGCGGCATTGCGCATGCGATGATCGGGGCGCGCATGTCGGAACGCTCGGCCGCGACATGGGCGCGGCTGCCGCGGATCATCGGGCCGATGCTGGGGCGCATCGCGGCCCTGTCGGCGCAGGATCAGGCCAGCGAGGCGCGGCTGCTGCGGCTGGGGTTGCGCAGCGCCGCGCTGATGCCACGGCTGGATCTGAAGCTGCTGGACCCCGCGCAGATCACCCCGCCGCCCGACAGCGCTGACCGCGACCACACGATCCTGGCCGCCTCGACCCATGAGGGCGAGGATGCGCCGGTTCTGGACGCCTTTGCCACAGCCCTGCGCACGCATCCCGGCCTGCGGCTGATCCTGGCCCCCCGCCACCCCGACCGCGCCCCCCGGATCGCCGCACTGGTGCAGGCGCATCACCTGCCGCTGGCGATGCGCAGCGAAGGCGCGGACACGGCGCCGCCCGGCGGCGTGCTGCTGGCCGATACTCTGGGCGAGATGCCGGGGTGGTATGCGCGCGCCGGGATCTGCCTGATCGGCGGATCGCTGGTGGATCGCGGCGGCCATACCCCGTGGGAACCGGCCGCCCATCGCTGCGCCCTGCTGCACGGCCCCCATATCGGCAATTTCACCGAGAGTTTCGAAGTGCTGGACGCGCATCGTGCCTCGCTTGCGGTGCAGCCGGGCGATCTGGCGTCCGCCCTGCTGCGGCTGGCCGGGGCGCCTGCGCAGGCCCGCGCCATGGGCGCCGCCGCGCGACAGGTGCTGGACCTGCGGGCCGGTGACGCAGCCCCGCTGATTGCGCGCATCACGGCCCTTGCGGCGCGGCCCGACAGCCCCGATATGCAGGTTCTGTGACAGGAGCTTTCGCATGATCCGCTATGCCATGCGCTGCAACAAGGGACATGACTTCGACGGCTGGTTCCGCTCGTCCGACGCCTATGACACGGCGCTGATGGCGGGCGCGGTCACCTGCTCCCATTGCGGCAGCACGCAGGTCGAAAAGGCGCTGATGGCGCCCAAGGTGGCCAGCGGCAGGGACCGCCCGCTGAGCGGCACCCACAGCCCCGCCGAGGCGGCGCTGGAAAAACTGCGCCAGCAGATCGAGGCGAATTCGGATTATGTCGGGCTCAGCTTTGCCGATGAGGCCCGCGCCATGCATGACGGCCACGCCCCCGCCCGCGCCATCCATGGCGAGGCGCCGCTGGCCGAAGCCCGCAAGCTGATCGAGGACGGCGTGCCGGTGACCCCCCTGCCCTTTCTGCCCCGCAGAAAGACGAACTGAAAGGCGAACGGGTCGCGCCGCCCCTTGCGGTTTCGCCCGCCCGCCCATAAAAGCCGCGCCGATGGTCAACCCCTGGGCAGGAGGCTTGCAATGCCCCTTCTGGTGATGAAATTTGGCGGAACTTCCGTGGCCGATCCCGATCGGATCCGGAATGCTGCCCGGAAGGTGCAGCGCGAGGTCGAGCGCGGCTATGACGTGATCGTCATCGTCAGCGCCATGTCGGGCAAGACCAACGAGCTGGTGGGCTGGGTCGAACAGACCTCGCCCATGTTCGACGCGCGCGAATATGACGCGGTGGTCAGCTCGGGCGAGAATGTGACCGCGGGCCTGATGTCGCTGACGCTGCAGGAGATGGGCGTGCCCGCGCGCAGCTGGCAGGGCTGGCAGGTGCCGATCAACACGACCTCGGCCCATTCGGCGGCGCGGTTCGTGGACATCCCGCGCGCCAATATCGACCAGAAATTCGCCGAGGGCATGAAGGTCGCCGTCGTGGCGGGCTTTCAGGGCGTCTCGCCCGAAGGGCGGATCACCACGCTGGGGCGCGGCGGGTCCGACACGACCGCCGTGGCCTTTGCCGCCGCCTTCGGGGCCGAGCGCTGCGACATCTATACCGATGTGGACGGCGTCTATACGACCGATCCCCGCATCACCTCGCGCGCACGCAAGCTGCCCCGCATCGCGTTCGAGGAAATGCTGGAACTGGCGTCCCTTGGCGCCAAGGTGCTGCAGACCCGCTCGGTCGAGCTGGCAATGCGATACAAGGTGCGGTTGCGGGTGCTATCCTCGTTCGAGGAGACCGACGAAAATTCGGGCACGCTGATCTGCGATGAGGATGAAATCATGGAATCGAAAGTCGTCAACGGCGTCGCCTCTTCGCGCGACGAGGCCAAGATCACGCTGGTCACGGTCGAGGACCGGCCCGGCATCTCGGCCGCCATCTTTGCGCCTCTGGCCGATGCGGGCGTGAACGTGGACATGATCGTGCAGAACATCTCGGAAAAGGATTACGACGATCACCCCGGCTCGGTGACCGACATGACCTTTTCGGTGCCGATCAATCAGGTGGAACGCGCCAAGCGCGCCATGGAAGAGGCGCGTCAGGCGGGCCATATCGCCTATGACGAACTGGTCGTGGACACCGAGGTCGCCAAGGTCAGCGTCGTCGGCATCGGCATGCGCAGCCATGCAGGCGTCGCCGCAAAGATGTTCAAGGCGCTTGCTGACGAAAACGTCAACATCAAGGTCATCGCCACCAGCGAAATCAAGATTTCGGTGCTGATCGACCGGAAATACATGGAACTGGCTGTGCAGGCGCTGCATGATGCCTTCGAACTGGAGCGGGCGTAACCACGCCCGCATGACCGATCCTGCCGCGCGCGGGGCGTGCGCGTCGCAGGACCGGTGCAGCAGACAGGCAGAAGGCGGGCCAAGCGATGCAGGATCGCACAGACAGTGACTCGCGCAAGCTGCTGCGGCGGCTGAAGGAAATTCTGGCCGCGCCGTTCAGCGGGCAGGACCGGCTGGACCGCATCACCCATCTGATCGCGGATTCGATGGGCACCGAGGTCTGCTCGATCTATCTGTTCCGCGACCCCGAGACGCTGGAGCTGTGCGCGACCGAGGGTCTGCGCCCCGAGGCCGTGCACATGACCCGCCTGCGGCTGGGCGAGGGTCTGGTGGGGCGCGTGGCCCGCGCGGGGCGCAACGTCAACACCGCGAACGCCCCCGCCGAGCCGGGTTTCCGCTTTATGCCCGAAACCGGCGAAGAGGTCTTTCCCAGCTTTCTGGGCGTGCCGATCCAGCGCGTGGGCGAACGTCTGGGCGTGCTGGTCGTGCAATGCGCCACGGCCCGCCAGTTCAGCGATGACGAGGTCTACGGGCTGGAAGTCGTGGCGATGGTGCTGGCCGAGATGACCGAACTGGGCGCCTTTCAGGGGGGCCAGTCCGACAGCATGCCGCAGGCGCATCGCTTTCCGCAGATGATCCGCGGCGCGACCGGGCAAGAGGGCGCCGCCGCGGGCCGGGTCTGGCTGCACGAGCCGCGCGTGGTGATCGCCAACCCCGTGGGCGACGATCCCGAAAAGGAACTGTCGCGCCTGCACGAGGGCGTGGACCGGCTGCGCAGCACGGTCGATACGATGGTGGCGGCAGCGGATATGGGCGGCGGCGGCGATCATGTCGCGGTGATGGAAGCCTACCGGATGTTTGCCCATTCGCGCAGCTGGCTGCGCCGCATGGAAGAGGACATCCGCCTTGGCCTGTCCGCCGAGGCCGCCGTCGAAAAGGAACAATCCGCCGCCCGCGCCCGGCTGGAAATGGCCGCCGACCCCTATCTGCGCGACCGGCTGCATGATCTGGACGACCTGTCCAACCGCCTGCTGCGCATCCTGACCGGACAGGGCAGCGATACCGGCGCCGCCATGCCCGACGACCCGATTCTGGTCGCTCGCAATATCGGCCCGGCCGAGCTGCTGGAATATGGCCGCCGCCTGCGCGGTGTGGTGCTGGAAGAGGGCTCGGTCGGAAGCCATGCCGCCATCGTCGCCCGCGCGCTGGCGATCCCGCTGGTGATCCATGCCGCCCGCATCACCTCCGAGGCGCTGAACGGGGACCCGGTTCTGGTCGACGGCGATCAGGGCGTGGTCCATCTGCGCCCCGAAGAAAGCGTGACCACGGCGTTCATGGACAAGATCGCCATGCAGGCCGAGGCGCAGGACCGCTATGCCAGCCTGCGCAGCCTGCCCGCGACCGGCACCTGCGGCACCACCGTTCAGCTGTACATGAATGCCGGGCTGATGGCCGATCTGCCCTCGCTTGAGGGGTCGGGGGCCGAGGGCGTGGGCCTGTTCCGCACCGAGCTGCAGTTCCTGATCCGCAACAGCGTGCCGCGCCGGGCGGAACTGGCCGCGCTGTACCGCCGGGTGCTGGACAATGCGCATGGCAAGCCGGTGATGTTCCGCACGCTGGACATCGGGTCCGACAAGGTGCTGCCCTATATGAAGCCGCAGGACGAGCCGAACCCCGCGATGGGCTGGCGCGCGATCCGGGTGGGGCTGGACAAGCGCGGCATCCTGCGGATGCAGGTGCAGGCGCTGATCCGCGCCTCGGTCGGGCGTCCCTTGCATGTGATGTTCCCGTTCGTCGCCGACATCACCGAATACGAGGCGGCCTATAAAATCCTGATGCAGGAAATGGCTCGCGAACAACGGCTTGGCCACGAGATGCCAAGCGACATCCGCGTCGGCGCCATGCTGGAGACGCCCTCGCTGGCCTTTGCACCGCGCAAGTTCTTCGAGATGTGCGATTTCATCTCGGTCGGCGGCAATGATCTGAAACAGTTCTTTTTCGCCGCCGACCGTGAGAATGAACGCGTGCGGCGCCGCTATGACACGCTGAATGTCTCGTTTCTGGCGCTGCTGTCGCAGATCGTCGCGCGCTGTGACGAGGCCCGCGTGCCCCTGTCCTTCTGCGGCGAGGATGCGGGCCGCCCGATCGAGGCGCTGGTCTTTGCCGCCCTTGGCTTCCGGCGGCTGTCGATGCGCCCCGCCTCGATCGGGCCGGTCAAGCATCTGATGCGCCGCGTGTCACTGACCGAATTGCGGGCCGTGATCGACGAGGCGCGCGACAGCGGTATCCCCAATATCCGTGGCCCGGTCACGGCTTGGCTGGCGCGGCAGTGATCCGCCCGCCTGCCCTGCGGGCAGTCCGGCGCGTTCTTCCGCCGATGGATGCCGTCTGACGCGTTGTGCGCTTGCTGCACTGCGGCGTGGCCCCTATGATATGACAATTCTTTTCGAGACATCAGCAGACATGAAGCGTCGTCAATTCCTCAATGCTGCCACCGCCCTCGCTGCCGGTGGTTCGCTTTTTGCAACGAATGCCGGGGCACAGACCTCATCCGGCGACGCGGCAGACCCGATCGGCCCCCTCCGCCCCGAGCCTTTCGGCTTTGAGGACGTGGCCGCGCTTGCCGCCGAACGGGCCGCGCAGGTCTATGAGCAGCCGATCTCGCAACTGGTGGGCAGCTTTGCTGATCTCAACTACGACCAGTATCGCGCGATCCGCTTTCGCCGCGACCGTGATCCGCTGGGTCAGGACGGGGCGTTCGGCGTCGATCTGCTGTCACCCGGCATGATTTTCTACGAGCCGGTGCAGATCAATATCGTCCGCAACGGGATCGCGCGGCATCTGCCTTTTGATCCCGCGATGCTGGAATTCGACCCCTCGCATTTCCCGGACGGCGCCGATCTGACCACCGTGGGCAATATGGGCTGGTCGGGCTTTCGCGTCCGCACCGCGCTGAACCGCCCCAACGTCAAGGACGAGTTTCTCGTCTTTCAGGGCGCCAGCTATTTCCGGGCCGTGGCGCGCGGCACGCTCTATGGCCTGTCCGCGCGCGGGCTGGCGATCAAGACCGGCAGCCCGGATGGCGAGGAATTCCCGCTGTTCACCGATTTCTGGATCCACGAGCCGCACCCCGGCGACGACACCGTGCGCATTCATGCGATTCTGGACAGTCGTTCGGTTGCGGGGGCGTTCGAGTTCAACGTCCGTCCGGGCACCGAAACCATCGTGCAGACGCGGCTGGCGCTGTTCCCGCGCGTGGATCTGCGCGAGACGGGGCTGGCGCCGCTGACCTCGATGTTCTGGTTCAGCCCGGCCTCGCGCCGCGCGGTCGATGATTACCGCCCCGCCTGCCATGACAGCGACGGGTTGCAGATGCACACGGGCGCAGGGCAGGCCCTGTGGCGTGGCCTCATGTCGCCCAAGACCCTGCAGATCTCGTCCTTTGTCGACCGCGACCCGAAGGGCTTTGGCCTGATCCAGCGCGCCCGCGACTTCGAGACCTATCAGGACGCCGAGGCGATGTACCACCTGCGCCCCTCGGCCTGGATCGAACCACTGGGCGACTGGGGCGAAGGCGAGGTGCGGCTGGTCGAGATTCCGGTCGAGAACGAATTCAACGACAATATCGTCAGCTATTGGGTGCCCAAAGGCGTTCTGGTGCGCGGGCAGCGGCATGAATTCCGCTATCGCATGGGCTTTTCAGCGCTGCCGCACGATGACCTGCCGCTGGCCCGCGTGTTGCAGGTCCGGTCGGGGCGGTCGATCAATGTCGAGACGACGCGCAGCTTTATCATCGACTTTGATCTGGCCATGTTCCGCGATGACCTGCCCCAGATTCAGGTCAAGACCTCGGCTGGCAATATCGTTCACTCGTATCTCAAGGCGCTGCCCGAGCAGCACGCCCTGCGGCTGGCTTTTGAATTCGCGCCGGGGCGGGAACAGCTTGCCGATCTGCAGGCGGTGCTGACCGATGCCGGGGGGCGCCCCCTCAGCGAGACCTGGCTGACGCGCTGGACCGCATGAGGACCGTCATACCGGCGCCCGCGCCCGCCCACGCACCCGCGCACGCGCCAGATCCCGCATCAGACAATCAGGCGTCAGATCATCACGAGGCCGCCGTCGCCGCCATGCCGCCCGAGTCGCCTCTGGCGATGCCGGTCCAGGATTTCCGTCTGGCCCCCGCTGCCGGCCGCACGCGGCACCTGAACAACCTGCACGTGTGGATGGCGCGGCTGGTGGCGTTCGGCGGCACCGCAGCGATTGCCGCGATCGGCTTCTGGCAGATGCTGGCGACCTTCGGGGCAGAGCCGACGCCGATGCAGATCGCCTTTCTGGTGCTGTTCGTGCCGACCTTTGCCTGGGTGGGCTTTTCGTTCTGCGCCACGCTGGCGGGCCTGTTCGCACCTCGGCTGACCACGCCCGAGGGTCCGAATGCGGCGCGGCTTGCCGTCGTCATGCCGGTCTATCACGAAGATGCAGCCGCCAGTATCGGTCTGCTGGTGGCGCTGGCGCGCGAGCTGGCCGCCGAAGGGCTGGCCGGGCGCGCCGAAATCTTTGTGCTGTCCGACACCCGCGATCCGGCGATCGCGGTGCAGGAGACGCTGGCGCTGGCGGCGGCGCGTCCCCTGTCGCCGCTGCCGATCCATTACCGGCGCCGGGCCAGCAACGAAGATCGCAAATCGGGCAATATCGCCGAATTCCTGCGCCGCTGGGGCGGGCGTTTCGATCAGATGGTGGTGCTGGACGCCGACAGCGTGATGACCGGCGCCACGATCCGGGCGCTGTCGGCGCGGATGGAGGCCGACCCCGATCTGGGGCTGATCCAGACCATGCCGATGCTGGTCGGCGGCGAGACGATCCTGGCGCGCCAGACCCAGTTCGCGGGTCGCGTCTATGGCCCGATGATCGCGCGCGGCGTCGCCGCATGGTCGGGCAACAGCGGCAATTACTGGGGTCACAACGCGATCATCCGTGTGTCGGCCTTTGCGCAATCCTGCGGGTTGCCCCGCCTGCCCGGCCGCCCGCCCTTTGGCGGCACCATCCTCAGCCATGACTTCGTCGAGGCCGCCGCGCTGTGCCGGGCGGGCTGGAAGGTGCGGCTGGATCACGACCTGCGCGGCAGCTATGAGGGCTGCCCGCCGACGCTGCTGGACATGGCCGCGCGCGAACGCCGTTGGGCGCAGGGCAACCTGCAGCATCTGCGGCTGCTGCGGATGCGCGGGATGCGCGGCATCAGCCGGGCGCATTTCATCATCGGCGTGATGGGCTTTCTGATGAGCCCGATCTGGCTGGCGCTGATCCTTGTCGGTCTGGTGCTGTCGGCCACGGTGCTGCTGTCCACGCCCGAATATTTCCCTGCCGCCTATCAGCTGTTCCCCGACTGGCCGGTCTTTGACAGCCGCCGGATGCTGTGGCTGTTCGGGGCCGCCATGGCGTTGCTGTTGCTGCCCAAGTTCATCGCCACCTTCCGGGCCTGGATGCGCCCGCTGGCGCAGCAGTCGGGCGGGCGCGTGCGCATCTTTGCCAGCGCCATCTTCGAGACGGTCCTGTCTGCCCTGATCGCACCCGTTCAGATGCTGGTGCAGACGCGCCAGATCCTTGAAATCCTGCAAGGCCGCGACAGCGGCTGGAACGCGCAAGTCCGGGCGGGCCATATGCCGGGCTGGGGCGTGGTGCTGCGCTATCACTGGGCGCATGTCGCGCTGGGGCTGGGCACGCTGGCGGTGCTGTGGTCGTTCTCGCCGCCGCAGCTGATCTGGCTGGCGCCCATTATCGCGGGGCTGATCCTGTCGCCGCTGACCACGCGCCTGTCAGCCAGCCCGCTTCTGGGCCGCTGGACGCGGATGCGCGGGCTGCTGGTCACGCCCGAGGAACGCGACCCGCCCGCGATCCTGACCGAGGCCGCAGCCATCACCCGTGCCCTGCCCGCCCCGGTCGCAGGCCGCGAGTCCGTGCTGCGCCTTGGCCGCGACGCCGACCTGATGCAGCAACATCTTGCGGCGCTGCCATCGGCGCCGCAGGATCTGCCCGCGCCGCTGGCCCTGCTGCGCGTCACCGCCGCCGCCAAGATCGCCCATGCCCGCAGCCAGTCCGAGGCGCTGGATTTCCTTGATCCGGCCGAGACCGACGCGCTGGTCGCCGACCGCGCCCTGCTGGCAAACTGGGGTCAGTTGCCCGCATGAGCCGCCTGCCCGCATGAACCGCCTCATTGCGCTGGACATGCTGCGCGGCTACGCGCTGGTCAGCATCATGGTCAACCACATGCCCGTCTCGGTCATGCGGGGCGTCACGCTGCCCAATTTCTCGATCTTTGATGCGTCGGAACTGTTCGTGCTGCTGTCCGGCTTTCTGGTCGGCATGGTCTGGCTGTCGGTCGAGGCCCGTCAGGGGCGGCGCGCGGCGCAATGGCGCTTTGCCCGCCGGGCCTTTGATGTCTGGCGTGCATTGATCATCATCGGCGTGCTGATGGCGCTGCTGTCGGCGGCTCTGCTGGCCATGGATCTGCATCACACCGCCGTCTGGCACCAATACGCGGTCTGGGTGACCCAGAACCCGCTTGGCTATATCGGCACGCTGGCGACGCTGTGGCTGCAGCCCAATATCGTCGATGTGCTGGCGGTTTATGTCGTGCTGATCGCCGTCTCGCCGCTGGTGGTGCCGCTGATGCTGCGCTGGCCGCTGCTGGTGGCTGCGGCGTCGGTCGCGATCTGGTGGTACGGGCCGGTGCTGAACAGCCTGATCCCCAACCACCGTTCCCAGAACGGCCTGCTGTTCAACCCGTTCGGCTGGCAGATGCTGTTCTTTTCCGGCGTGGCGATGGGTCTGTTCCGTGCGCGGCTGATGCCACGCCTGTACCCGTGGCGGCATCTGCTGACTGTGCTGGCGCTGGCGATGTTCGCCTTCGGCTGCACCATCATCGCCGCCGCCCGCATCGGCGAACCCGCCCTGCCCCTGCGCGAGGCGCTGAAACTGGTCTATGGCAGCATCGACAAATGGAGCCTCGACGGCACCCGCTATCTGGCGATCATGGCGGCCACCTGGCTGGTCGCGGTGCCGCTTGCGCCCGCGATGGCCTGGCTGGCTGCCACCCGCCCCGGTGTCTGGCTGCAACAGATCGGGCGCGGCGGCCTGTGGTCCTTTGGCGCCTGCGTGCTGCTGTCGGTTCTGGGCGACGCGCTGCAGATGAACCCCGAAGATCAGAGTTTCTCCGCCCGGCTGGCCGTCGATCTGTGGGCCTGTGTGGCGCTGTGGTGGCTGTCGGTCCTGTGGCTGCGCTTTGGTGATCCCTGGCGGCGGGCGCGCAAGGCGCGGGCCGCCGAAAAACGCGCGCTTCGCCGCATCGCCAAGGGATGACGCGCGCGCCACAATCGGATAGATGCGGTCAGGGCCACGAAACCGTCACAGTTCTTGCCCCTGCGTCACCCTTGGGCTAAGCGGACCGCCTGTGCCCGCCACGCCGCCGCACCGGAGGAGGAGCCGAGTTGCTGGACCTGACCCATATCCGCGCCGAACTGGGGGCGCATTACGATCTGGCGCCCTCGGTCGAACTGGCGCAGCAGATGTCGGACATCCATGCCCGGATGGACCGTGTCGTGCCCTTTCCCGACTGGGCCATCGCCGCGCCCTATGTGGCCGCGATCAACCGGCTGAAGGCCGAGCGTGGCGCCGTGGTGCTGGCGCATAACTACATGACGCCCGACATCTATCACGGCATCGCCGATGTGGTGGGCGACAGCCTGCAGCTGGCGATCGAGGCCACGCGGGTCGAGGCCGACATCATCGTGCAATGCGGCGTGCATTTCATGGCCGAGACGTCGAAGATCCTGAACCCCGCCAAGACGGTGCTGATGCCCGATATGGAGGCTGGCTGCTCGCTGGCCGAAAGCATCACGGCCGAGGGCGTGGCGCAGATGCGCGCGCAATATCCGGGCGCCAAGGTTGTCAGCTATGTCAACACCACCGCCGAGGTGAAGGCCGCGTCCGACATCTGCTGCACCTCGTCGAACGCGGCGCAGATCGTGGCGGCGATGCCCGGCGACACGGTCATTATGACGCCCGACAAATGGCTGGCGCAGAATGTCGCCGCCTTGGTGCCGCAAAAGCGCATCGTCTGGTGGGATGGCGCCTGCATCGTGCATGAACGCTTTACCCCGCAGGATCTGCGCGATTTCCGCGACTGGCATCCCGGCATCCGCATCATCGCGCATCCCGAATGCCCCCCCGATGTGGTGGCCGAGGCCGATTTTGCAGGCTCGACCGCGCATATCATCGACTGGGTGGGCCGCGAGCGGCCCGAAAAGGCGATGCTGGTCACCGAATGCTCGATGGCGTCCAACATCTCGGACGCCCATCCCGAGGTCGAGTTTCTGGGGCCGTGCAACATGTGCCCCTATATGAAGAAAATCACGCTGGAAAAGGTGCTGTGGTCGCTGCACACGATGACCGGGCAGGTCGAGGTGGACCCGGCCATCGCCGCCCCCGCGCGTCTGGCCGTGCAGCGCATGATCGACCTGTCGCGCAAGCTGGCCGCGTAAGATGATCCCCAATGACCGCGTGGTGATCATCGGCGCGGGGCTGGGGGCGCTTTATGCAGCCCTGATGCTGGCGCCGCGCCCGGTGCTGATGATCTCGCCCGATCCGCTTGGGCAGGGGGCCAGTTCGGCCTGGGCGCAGGGGGGCGTGGCCGCCGCGATGGACCCAGCCGACAGTGCTGCCTCCCACGCCGCCGATACGGTGCGGGCAGGCGCAGGCACGGTCGATGCGGGCGTCGCTGATCTGGTCACCGCCGAGGCGCGGGCCCATATTCTGGCGCTGACCTCGCTTGGCACGCCCTTTGATCGCGATGCGGCGGGCGGCTATGTCATGTCGCGCGAGGCGGCGCACAGCTTTGCCCGCGTGGTGCGCGTGCAGGGCGATCAGGCAGGGGCCGAGATCATGCGGGCGCTGATCGCCGCCGTGCGCGCCGCCCCTTCGGTGCAGGTGCTGGAGGGCTGGGTGGCGGTCGGGCTGCTGGGGTCGGGCCGCATCGACGGGGTGCAGATCGCGCGGGCCAGCGGGTCCGGGGTGCTGGACCTTGCCGCGCCTGCGGTGCTGATCGCGGGCGGTGGCTCGGGCGGCCTGTTTGCGGTGACGACCAACCCGCCGCGCATCCGGGGCGAGGCGATCGGCATGGCCGCCCGCGCGGGCGCGATGATCGCGGATGCCGAATTCGTGCAGTTTCACCCCACCGCCATCGCCGGGCTGACCGATCCCGCCCCGCTGGCGACCGAGGCGCTGCGCGGCGAAGGTGCAGTTCTGGTCAACGCGGCGGGCACCCGTTTCATGGCGGCGCTGCACCCGGATGCCGAACTGGCGCCGCGCGATATTGTCGCCCGCGCCGTCTATGCCGAACGTCAGGCGGGCCGCGACCCCGCGCTGGACTGCCGTTCGCTGCCCGCGCTTGGCACCCGGTTCCCGGCGGTCGCTGCCGCCTGCGCGCGGGCGGGCATCGACCCGGGGCGCCAGCCGATCCCGGTCGCGGCGGCGGCGCAGTACCCTATGGGCGGCATCGCCACCGATCTGGACGGGCGCGCCAGCCTGCCCGGCCTGTGGGCCTGCGGCGAGGCGGCCTCGACCGGGCTGCATGGCGCCAACCGTCTGGCCTCGAACGGGCTGCTGGAGGCGCTGGTCTTTGCCCGCCGCGCGGCGCTGTCGATGGCGGCGGACCTGCCCCCGGCCACCGGCGCGGCGCTGCGCCTGCCCGACCCGGCCCCGGCCCCCCTGCCCGATCCCGCGCTGGTGGCGCGCCTGCGCCGGGCGATGACCGATGGCGCGGGCGTGCTGCGCGATGCGGGTGGCCTGACCGCCGCCCTGCGCACCATCGCCACGATCGAGGCCGCGCAGCCGGGCAACCCGCAGCTGCGCAACATGACGGCCACCGCGACGCTGATCTGCGCCGCAGCCCTTTTGCGGCGCGAAAGCCGGGGCGCGCATTGCCGCACCGATTTCCCCCGGACCGCCGATGACGCCCATCGCAGCCACCTGACGCTGACGCAGGCGCTGGCCCTGCGCACCGCCCCCGAAACGGAGCCTCTATGACCCCGCCCAAGATGCCTTCGCCCCAAATGCCCCCCTTGCCCGACCTGATCCTGGAGCCGCTGATCCGCGCCGCGCTGGCCGAGGATCTGGGCAGCAATGGCGACATCACCACCCGCACCGTGATCCCTGCAGGCACCCGCTATGCGGCCCGCCTGCAGGCGCGCGAGGCAGGCGTGGCCTCGGGGATGCAGCTTGCCGCGCTGGCCTTCCGGCTGATCGACCCCGCTCTGCGGTTCAAGCTGCTTTGCCCCGACGGAGCCGCCTTTGCCGCAGGCGAGACGCTGGCCCGGATCGAGGGCTGCGCCGCCGCGATCCTGTCCGCCGAACGGGTGGCGCTGAACTTTGCCGGGCGGCTGTGCGGCATTGCCACGCTGACAGCAGCCTTCGTGGCCGAAACGCGCGGCACAGCCACCCGCATCACCTGCACGCGCAAGACCACGCCGGGTCTGCGGCTGGTCGAGAAACAGGCCGTGCTGCATGGCGGCGGCTTCAGCCATCGCATTTCGCTGTCAGATGCGATCCTGATCAAGGACAACCATATCGCGGCGGCAGGCGGCATCCGCCCGGTCTTGCAGGCGGTCAGGGCCCGCGCTTCGCATATGATGCGGGTCGAGATCGAGGTCGACCGGCTGGACCAGCTGGCGCAGGTTCTGGACGAGGGGGGCGCCGATGTCGTGCTGCTGGACAATATGGACACGCCCACGCTGCGGCAGGCGGTCAGCATGGCGCAGGGCCGCGTGGTGCTGGAGGCCTCGGGCAATATGCGGCTTGAGCGGATCGCCGAGGTGGCCGCGACCGGGGTGGGCTATATCTCGGTGGGCGCGCTGACGCATTCGGCGCGGACGCTGGATCTGGGGCTGGATTTTTAGGGTGTGGACCTCTCTAGCAGGGTCGTTCCGGTCCAGCGTTTCGGGTGCCGCAGTTTCTGAGGTGGTCCCCGGGCTGGGTAATCCGCTCTTTGAACCGCGCCGGGTTTGCCGGAGGCTCCAACTCCTGAGTAGCAACTGTGTTTCAGGTGGGGGCGTCGTGGTAGGCAGTTCTGGTCCGTGTCATCGCATTGAGAACTGTCAACAGTTTGCGGGCGCAGGCCACGATGACGAGTTTTCTTGCCTTTCCAGTAGCAATAAGGCGCTCTTTGAAGGCCCTTGACGTTGTCCCCAACTTTTATCCAGCGTGAGCGAGACTCTGGGTTTGAGTTTTGCCCATTCGGGCGGGTTGGGCAACGGGGGCTGGCGCGGAGCTTTGCGGATTGCGCAGCGTCAGGCCCCGTTGGCCTGCTGCCGGTTTCGTGGACACGAAGATAAGATGGTGACCAAGGAATCGGAGATCGGAAATGAGACGGAAGTTTACGAAAGAGTTTAAGTTTGAGGCTGTGAAGCTGGTGACGGATCGGGGCGTTTCGGTGGCGCAGGCGGCCCGTGATCTGGATCTTGCAGAAAGCGTATTGCGGCGTTGGGTGCGGGAGGCTGCCGACGCCCCCGTCACGGCGTTCCCTGGCAATGGGCAACCGCGCGCCGAATTGGCCGAGATTGCGGCCCTGAAGAAAGAGGTCGCCAAGCCTAGGCTCCAGACCCATTGATTTTACGCCCTTTACGTGATTCAGGCCGCCGCAAGGAGACCGATCAATGAGCAACCTGTTCTGGCTGACGGAAGCGCAGATGGCGCGCCTTCGCCCCTAC
>NZ_JBKBVD010000062.1:0-17507 GCF_046289755.1 Paracoccus sp. (in: a-proteobacteria)
AGCGACTATACCGAACTGGGCGGTCAGCTGACCGTGTTCGAGCTGCCGGGCTGATCGCGGTAACCCCGCATCATACTTAGGTTCCGCACGCGCGAACTTGATCTGTGAAAGAGCCGCCCCAAGGTTAGACTTGGGGCGGTTCTGTCTGAGGAGAGCAGGCAGCTGACATCTGGGAGGATATCCATGCACGCCACGACCCGCCTTGCGGCGATGGTTCTGGGCGCTTTTGTCGCCACTGCGGCAATTGCGCAATCTGAAGCCGAAACCGAGGACGACGCCGTTGAGGTCGCCGAGGGCCAGACCGTCATGCCAAGTGGCCATGACATCACCGCCGTCGAGATGATGGACGGTCGCTGGCGCAATGATGAGGGCATTCCGACCTTCATGGTCGAAGAGGACGGCACCGTCGATTTTGCCACCTTCAACGGCTTCCGCCGCTATCACGCCGAATGCCATGTGTGTCACGGCCCTGACGGCGAAGGCTCGACCTATGCGCCCGCGCTGAAGGATTCGGTTCTGCGGATGGACTACTACGACTTCATGCAGGTTGTGGCGTCGGGCAGGCAATCCAGCAACTCGGTCATGCCGGCCTTTGCGACCAACAGGAACGTCTGGTGCTATATCGACGACATCTACACCTATCTTGTGGCTCATGGCACCGAAACGATTCCACGCGGACGGCCCGGTCAACGCGCCGATAAGCCCGAGGAATATGCCGAGCTGGAAGATAGCTGCATGGCGGGCTGATCCGATGGTCCCCATCCATGCGACTGCCCTGGCTGTGGCGCTGGCCCTCGGCTCGGTCCTGCCAGCGGCGGCGCAGGTCGCGGATCTGAGGTCCGGCACCCAGCTCCGCGTCTGCGCCGATCCGGCCAATCTGCCCATGTCGGCGCAGGATGGCAGCGGGTTCGAGAACCGGCTGGCCGAGTTTGTCGGCGGCCAGCTTGACCTGCCGGTGACCTATACGTGGTTCCCGTCGGGGATGGGGTTCATCACCCGCACCCTGCGGGCGGGCACCTGCGATGTGGTGATGGGCTATGCGCAGGGAGATGAGTTGGTGCAGAACACCAACCATTACTACACCTCGGTCTATGGCATCATCACCCGGCGCGACGGATCCTTGGCGCAGGTGGACCGGCTGACCGATCCCGCGCTGCAGGGGCATGATCTGGGCGTGGTGGCAGGCACGCCGCCTGCCACGCATCTGGCGCGGGCAGGCCATGCCGCACGGCTGCGCGGCGAGGGGCTGTTTGTCGATCGTCGCGTCAAAGACCCTCTGGGCGTCTTGCTGGAGGGTGTGCGCAGCGGCGATCTGGGGGCGGCTGTCCTGTGGGGCCCGCTGGCCGGGCCGCGCGTCAAGGATGATCCCGATCTGCAGTTTACCCCGTTGCTGCTGGAAGAGAACGGCCCCCGGCTGTTCTACCGCATCACCATGGGGGTGCGCCTGGAGGAACAGGAGTGGAAGCGGCAGCTGAACAGTCTGATCCGCCGCAATCAGGACGAGATTCACGCCATTCTGCGTGAGGCGGGCGTGCCTCTGGTCGATGACTACGGCAAAGAGATGCTGCCATGATCCGCCGCCGTGCCGCGCTGGTCCTGACCCTGCTTTGGGGCGCGGGCGCGGCACTGGCGCAGCCTGTTCCCGAACCGGAGGACTATCGCGGTGAACCCTATCGCGCGCCGGTCCCCGAAACGCTGCGCGGCGCCGAGGTGATCGGCGCCGCCAAAGCGATTGCGATGCATGCCAGCGGCGAGGCCGTGTTTCTGGACATCCTGCCACGGGCTGCCCGCCCCGAAGGGCTGCCCCCGGACACGGTCTGGCGCGAACCGCCGCACCTGTCGATTCCCGGCGCGCTGTGGCTGTGGAACACCGGCTATCAGCGCCTTGCCCCGGAGGAAGAGGCCCGGCTGCGCGCGGGTCTGGCGCAGGCCAGCGGTGGCGATCCCGATGCGGCGCTGGTGTTTTTCTGCCGCGCCGAATGCTGGATGAGCTGGAACGCGGCCCGTCGCGCGGTCGAATGGGGTCACCGCGCGGTCATCTGGTTTCCCGAGGGCATCGAGGGTTGGCAAGAGGCGGGTGGTCCCGATCTGGTGACCATCCCGCCATACGCACCTTAGCAGACGGGTTTACTCGACCCGCCCGAAGCGTTCGGCCAAAGCATCAATCCCGGCCTGATAGATGCCCTCGACCGCAGCGGTCGCGGCATCGTCGTTCTGATCCGCGGGCGGATCGTTGTTCGGAAAGCCCCGGTAATATCCGGCGCGCCAGATCAGTTCGGCCTTGCCGTCGGCATCCTTGACCTGCAGGTTGGACGCGTAATTCGACACCGGCAGAACCGCGACATCGACCTCGGTGATGATGTAGCGCAGCAGCCGCTTGTCCTGGTCCAGCCCGGTCAGCATCTCGGTGATCGTGGCACCTGCGTCGCCCGCCAGCATCAGCACGCGGGTGGATTCCTCGGGCACATCGGCAGGCGCGCCCTCGGGCTGCATCTGCGTGGCGGCCACGGCGGGATGCCAGCTCATGTCGTCGAACCGGCCCACGACCTCCCAGACCTCGGCGGGGGTGGCGTCCAACGTCACCGACATCTCGGTTTTCAGGCGTGGGGGGCCATGAGCCTCGGCCACAGCGGCCAGCGCCATCGTTGCCCCAAGCGCGATGGCAAATGCCTGTCTCATCATGTTCACTTTTCCTCCCGGAAGATGATGTTTCGCAGCAGATAGCTGTAGCCGCGCTGAAACGCGTCATCGGTATTGCCCCGGATCTCGACCGCGCCGCTGCGCAGGGTCTGTCCGGTGTCAGCGTCGCGGATATACAGATTTACCGACTGGATCAGGTTCGACACCTTCTGCACCTCGCCCGCGATGGCATAGTCCATGCCCATCTCATTCGCGATCCGTGTATCGGCGCGGTTGGATTGCACCGGGTTCCTGATCCGGGCCACGGCCTGCGGGTCGGGTTCGGTCAGATCGAACCCGCGTTCGGTCAGGGCTGCGGCAATGTAATCCTCGATCATCGCGATCCGCGCGGTCTCATCCGCCCGCGGGCCGTTGATTGCGCCCTCGGTCGAGGTGTCGATGAAATGGATGCCGAACCACGCGGCCCGCCCCGGCGGTGGCGGCCCCTCGGCCAGAACGGGCGTGGCCCATGCCAGTGCAAGGGCTGCGGCCAGAACGAGGAATGAGGGGCGTCGTGTCATGGCTGAAAACATGCGTCCGCGCGGGCGGGCCGTCTATCCGACAAAGGGTCTAGCACAAAGGGATTAGCCAAAAGTTCCCGAACAAGATGGGAACAAAAACCGGCTTTACGCATGACTGAATCACTGCCCAACATGGGTCAGGGAGAGAGACACATGACATCGAAACTGTGCCATTTACTGGCAGGCGTCTGCCTGCTGGCGCTGCCCGCGAGTGCTCAACAGCCCGATCCGGTGCAGATCCGTTCCGCCGTCATCCGGGTGGATGCGCAAGCCATGCTGCCGATTTCCCGGCTGGACCTGCCGCCCGAGGATCTGGGCTTTGCCGGTGCCCGGCTGGCGATCGAGGATAACGACACCACCGGCCGCTTCATGGGGCAGGATTTCGACGCGGTCGAAGTGACGGCCACGCCCGAGACCGCCGCTGATCAGCTGTCGGCCATTCTGGATGACGGGATCGAATTCGTCGTGGTGCTGGCGGATGACGCCACCACCCTGGCGCTGGCCGATCAGGCGGGCGATCGGGCGATGATCTTCAACGCCCGTGCGCGCGGCGACAACCTGCGCGGCGCCGACTGCCGCTATAACACCATCCACACCGCACCAAGCCGCGCGATGATGGCCGACGCGCTGGCGCAGTTCCTGATGTGGAAGAACTGGCCGCGCTGGTTCCTGATCCACGGCAGCCACCCGCAGGATCAGGCCATGGCGGACGCCTATCGCGCCTCGGCAGCCAAGTTCGGCGCCCGGATCGTCGAGGAGCGCGAATACGAGGATACCGGCGGCGCCCGGCGCACCGACAGCGGCCATGTGCAGGTGCAGGCGCAGATGCCGGTCTTTACCCAGCGCGCCGCCGACCACGACATCGTGATCACTGCCGACGAGGCCGATGTCTTTGCCGCCTATCTGCCCTATCTGACATGGGATCCGCGCCCGGTCGCGGGCTCGGCCGGTCTGGTGCCGCGCAGCTGGCACCCCGCGATGGAGGCCTGGGGCGGTACGCAGTTCCAGACCCGCTTTGAACGTCTGGCCAGCCGCCCGATCCGCGAGGATGACTATCAGGCCTGGCTGGCGCTGCGCATCGTTGGCGAGGCCGCGACCCGCACACAGTCGGGCGATCCGGCGGTGCTGAAGGATTATATCCTGTCGGATGATTTCGACGTGGCGGGCTTCAAGGGTCAGGCCCTGACCGTGCGCGACTGGGATCATCAGGTCCGCCAGCCTGTCCTGCTGACGACGGGCGTTCTGACCACCACGGTCAGTCCGCAGGAACAGTATCTCCACCAGACCAGCCAGCTCGACACTCTGGGCATCGACCGCCCCGAAACCCAATGCCAGTTCTGAAAGGGATCACGATGAAGAACCTTATGAGCGCCACTGCCGCCTTTGCCCTGATGGCCTTTGCAGCCCCCGCCGACGCCAACCGGGTCTTTATCAGCAACGAGCGCAGCAATGACATCACCGTGCTGGACGGCGAGACGATGGAGGTGATCGGCACCTATCCCGCCGGCAACCGCCCCCGCGGCATCACCATCAGCCCCGACGGAACCGAGCTGTATGTCTGCGCCTCGGATGACGATGTGGTGCGCGTCTTTGACCCCAACACGATGGAAGAGCTGCACACCCTGCCCTCGGGGCCCGATCCCGAGCTGTTCGTGCTGCACCCTTCGGGCAATCCGCTGTTCATCGCCAATGAGGACGACAACCTCGTGACCGTCGTGGATGTGAAAACCCGGCAGGTGCTGGCCGAGATCCCGGTGGGCGTCGAGCCCGAGGGCATGGGCGTCAGCCCGGATGGCCGCTTTGTGGTCAACACCTCGGAAACCACGAACATGGCGCATTTCATCGACACCGAGACCTATGAGATCGTGGCCAACGTGCTGGTGGACAGCCGCCCGCGCTTTGCCCAGTTCACGGCTGACGGGACCAAGCTGTATGTGACCTCGGAAATCGGCGGCACGGTCAGCGTGATCGACCCCGAGACGCATCAGATCACGAAAAAGATCGAATTCGAGATCCCCGGCGTGCTGCCCGAGGCGATCCAGCCGGTCGGCGCCCGCGTCACCTCGGACGGCAAGAAGCTGTATGTCGCGCTTGGGCCGTCGAACCGCGTCGCGGTGGTGGATGCCCAGACCGACGAGGTGATCGACTATCTGCTGGTCGGTCAGCGGGTCTGGCAACTGGCCTTCAGCCCCGACGAAAAATACCTCTACACGACCAACGGCAACTCGAACGACGTGTCGATCATCGACGTGGAGCGCGATGAGGTGATCCGGTCCGTGCAGGTCGGCCAGCAGCCCTGGGGTGTTGTGGTCGCGCCCAACTAATCTGACAAATCCTGAGGAGGAACACATGAACATTCTGGCAAAACTGATGAGCGGCGCGGCCCTCGGCCTGATCCTGACGGCGCCTCTGGCGGGGCCGGTGGCGGCACAGGACGCCCCGGCGGGCGATTCGGCGGCGGGCGAAGAGGCGATGCCCGGCACCCAGTCGGGCGAGGCGACCGACCAGTCGAACGATCCTGCGGCAGACGATGATGATGACGACGACGACGATGATGGCGAAGAGGCCAGCGAGGATGAGGGCACCTACAGCGCCGAGGGCATGTTCGATTACGGCTTTCCCGGCATCATGAACCGCGAAAACCGCACCGATCTGGCACCGCTGACGCTGTCGTCGGGCGTGCCGGTCGCGGGTGGGGAATACACGCTGAAATCCGGCGGCTATTACCGCATCGAGATCAACGCCGATGGCACCCAGGAACTGTCGCTGTCGGGCGGCGATTTCTTCCGCGCCATCTGGATCAACGAGATCGTCATCAACGACATCGAGATCCGCCCCATGGGCGTCCACAGCATGGAGTTTGACGCCGCAGGGGCCGCGCGGATCAGCTTTATCGCCATCCTGCCGGGGCGGTTCACGCTGTCGATCCCCGGCTCGACCGGTGAAACCATGCAGGCGGTGTTCAACATCCAATGACCCAGCAGGCCGCCGCGCTGGAGATTGCGCATGTCAGCCACAGCTTCGGCGCCACGCAGGCGCTGGATGACGTGTCGCTCTCCGTGCCGCGCGGCGGCTTTACCGCACTTCTGGGCGTGAACGGTGCGGGCAAGACCACGCTGTTCTCGCTGATCACCCGGCTGTACAACAACCGTTCGGGCACGATCGCAGTCGGCGGATACGACCTGCGGCGTCAGCCGTCACAGGCGCTGGCCCGGTTGGGCGTGGTGTTTCAAAGCCGCGCGATGGATGCCGACCTGACCGTCCGGCAGAACCTGTCCTATCACGCCAGCCTGCACGGGATGCCGGGGCGGCTGGCGCGCAGCCGCATCGCGCAGGTGCTGGAACAGGTCGATCTGGCGGACCGCGCGGATGCCCGCGTCTCGGCCCTGTCCGGCGGCCAGTCCCGCCGGTCCGAGATCGCGCGCGCCCTGATCCACAGCCCCGAACTGCTGCTGCTGGACGAGGCGACCGTGGGTCTGGACGTGAAGTCGCGGGCCGAGGTGCTGGCCCTGACGCGGCGGCTGATCGCGGGGCAGGGGGTTTCGGCCCTGTGGGCCACACATATCATGGACGAGATCGAGCCCTCGGACGATCTGGTGATCCTGCACAAGGGCCGGGTGCTGCGCCATGATAGGGCCGCCCGGATCGCCGGGACCGAGGGGCTGACCCATGCCTTTCTGAACATGACCGGGGTGGCGGCATGACTCACCCCACCGCACGCATCAGCGGCTGGCTGATCGCCTTCGCCGGCATCACCCGGCGCGAGACGTTGCGCTTTGTCCATCAGCGCGGCCGGTTTCTGGCGGCGCTGGTCCGGCCATTGGTCTGGCTGTTCATCTTTGCGGCGGGTTTTCGAACGGTTCTGGGCGTCTCGATGATGGCGCCCTATCAGACCTATGTGCTGTACGAGGTGTATGTGACGCCCGGTCTGGTTGCGATGATCCAGCTTTTCAACGGCATGCAGTCGTCGCTGTCCATGGTCTATGACCGCGAAACCGGGGCGATGCGCACATTGCTGGTCAGCCCCTTTCCGCGCTGGTTTCTGCTGGGATCAAAGCTGATCGCAGGGGTCGCCGTCTCGATCATTCAGGTCTGTGCATTTCTTGCTATCGCATGGTTCTGGGGCATACGTCCGCCGGTCTGGGGTTATGTCGCCGTCATTCCGGCGCTGATCCTGTCGGGGCTGATGCTGGGCGCGATGGGGCTGTTTCTCAGCAGCGCGATCCGGCAGCTGGAGAATTTCGCGGGGGTGATGAACTTCGTGATCTTCCCGATGTTCTTCGCCTCGTCCGCGCTTTATCCGCTGTGGCGGATGCGCGAAAGCAGCCCGCTGCTGTATGACATCTGCCGCTTCAACCCGTTCACCCATGCGGTCGAACTGATCCGCTTCGCGCTCTACATGCAGATGAACTGGGGCGCCTTTGCGGTGGTTCTAGGATGTTTGGCGGGGTTCTTCGGGGCGGCGGTGTTCATGTATGATCCGCAAAAGGGCCTTTGGGCCCGCCGGAAGAAAGGCCCCGCATGATCCGCATTCCCGCCCTTTTGGCCGCGCTGGCGCTGGCTGGTCCGGCCTTTGGCGCCGCTGGCACCGATCCCGACTGGCCCTGCATCCAGCGCAAGCAGCCGCATCTGTCGCTGGCGCAGGTCTGGTCCGGCCCGGTCCCCGACGAGGCAACCGAGGCACTGGCCCGCGACCGTCAGATCAACCTGCTGGCCGAGCGGCTGGAACAGCGCCGCCTGCCCATGGCCGAGGCCGAAGCAGACATCGCCAGTTTCGCAGCCGGTGCAGATGCCGATCAGCTTGTCGCGCTGATGGCCGCCATCTTCTCCAAGGTCGAACGCGACCGCAGCGCGCTGATTGCGGGCATCGCGCGCTATGGCAGCGCGCAGGTCGCACTGGCGGCCCGGATCGAAGGTCACCGCGCCCGCATGGCCGAACTGGAGGCCGCCGACAGCCCCGATTTCGATGCCATCGACGCCGAAGAAACCGCGCTCGACTGGGAGATGCGCATCTTTACCGAACGCCAGCAGTCGCTGACCTATGTCTGCGAGACGCCGGTTATCCTGGAACAGCGCCTGTTCGCCCTCGGTCGTGTGATCCAGAGCCACCTGGACTGACAGACCGCCGCCCGGACTTTGCCTTGGTCGAAATATCCTCGGGGGGTCCGGGGGGCGAAGCGCCCCCGGCGCGGTATGCGCTAACGGTCGGTCGTGCCGCCATGGATCGCGGCAAAGGCTGCCGACGCAGCCATCGCCCTGACATCGCCCGCCAGCCGTTCCTGTCCGCTCTCGATCCGTCTCAGCCGGTCTTCCAGCCGGGACAGGCGCGACATCACTTCGGCATGTTCCCACCCGGCGATCACGTCGCGGATCTCGCCCGCACGCAGCCGGTCAGCCGCATGATAGACCGCCCGGTCGCCCATCTCGCGCTCCAGACTGCCCTGCCAGATCGCGTCCGGGATCAGCATCAGCGTCTGCGCGGCGGCCTTGGCATAGGGGGCGCGTGCCGTCGCGCTCAGGCGGGCCAGATGCCAGCTCATATTGTTCAGCAACCAGCGGGCGGCCTGCGTCTGCAGGTCTGTGTCATTCTTGGCCAGCATCGCCTGAATGCTGCGGAAATGGGTGAAAAACGCGGTCAGTTCGGTGCCGGTCGAGGCCATGGTCTGACCGGGGCGGTTGACGCGGTGGTGGCAGGTGACAATATCGAGAAACCCGATCCGGGACGCATGCAGACAGACCGCCCAATGAAAGGGATTGTCCTCGAAAAAGAAATCGCCCTCGGGAAAGCGCAGGTTGTGGGCTTCGATGAAATCGCGGCGATAGAACTTGCGCCACGGCACAGCGATAAAACTCAGTGCCTGCTGACGCTGCGTGACCGGATCGGCGCCATGGCGCAATGATATCCAGCGGCCCTGATCTGCGGGCGGTTTGGACTTGCCAGCCGTGTCGTCGAATTCCAGATAATTGGTGAACATGATGTCGTGGGTCTCAGTGACCCATTGCGCACGGGCGCGACGGAACCCGTCGGCGTCGATCCAGTCGTCGCCATCGACGAAAAAGACCGTCTCGCGGGTCGCCTCGGCCAGTCCTATATTGGCGCCGATGCCAACCCCGCCAATCGTGTTGGTGCCCAGCAAGATCCGTTTGACATCGACCCCCGCAGGCGGGCGGGCGGCGAAATGCGAAATGATCGCGGCGCTGTCATCGGTCGAGCCGTCATCAATCAGGATGATCTGGTCGCCGTCCAGCGCGACCTCGGCCAGACTGTTCAGGCACTGCGGCAGATAGGGCGCGATATTATAGGTGGTCACGATGAAGCTGATCGCCATCTCAGGCCTCCACATTCATCAGGAAATCGACAGTCCGGGCAGCCTGATCGGGATAGGCTTGCGCGAACAACGTGAACTCGTCGGGGGCAAAGCCCAGCAGGCAGGCGCGGCTGCGCGCAAGGAATCGTGGCCTCAGCGCGGGCTCGATCCGTTCGAGGTTCCAGCGCAGCAGCTTTTCGCTGAAATGGATGAACTCGCGTATCATCACGCTCCCGCGGCCCAGCCCGCGCAACTGCTCGCGCACATCTGCGATCACATCGAAGACGCAGAACCGGTCGGTGCCGCTGCGCTGGGTCAGGTGGTGATCGCGATCGCCCACGATATGCACCGCACCCAGATCGGGCACGGCCAGAACCCGGCTTGCCCGCGCAAAGCTGAGCCAGTGCAGCTTCAGGTCGTTATGGACCGGCGTTTCCGAACAGTGCAGACCAGAGCTGCGCAGAAAGTCGGTGCGATAGATCTTGTTCCAGGGATAGGCGCTGATATTGGACATCTCGGTCCTTTGGCGGGCGGTCAGAACCGCTTCGTGCCGGTCGCCCAGAATGCGCGTCCAGATCGCTTCTTCTGTGGGAAAAGAGCCGTCGCCCGTTTCCACCCGGCTGTCGACATGTCGGAAAATCGTAAAGTCGGGGGGCAGCATGGCGCCCATCTCGTCGGTGTCAGTGTCGTCCAGCGGGATACCGGCCGCATGACGCCGCCAGATCGCCGCGAAATCAGGCCGGAAATGATCGTCCGCGTCGAAAAAGATCACATTCGAGGCGGTGACCTGCGACAGACCCAGATTGCGCGCATGCCCGGCGCCCCGCTGCTGGTCACTGCGCAGATAGATCAGCCTGCCCCGGCCGCTGGTGGGCCAGTCCGCGCCGCGCGGATCGCAGGGCGGGACCGAAGCATCATCGGCGACGATCACCTCGTCAAACACCGCCAGAGCCCGGATCTGGGCCAGCAGCGTTGTCAGATCGTCCGGCAGGTTCCAGACCGGAATGACGACCGCAAGGCTCTGATCGGTGCCGGGACGGATCATACCAGGAACAGGCGCAGATCCTGCAGGGTGATCTCGACCGGGCCGGGCCGGAAGAACAGGATCAGGTCGCGCCAGTCGGCCTGACGCGGCACGTCCGGCACCGTTGACAGGTCCAGCAGGTCCAGATGCGTGCTGCTCTGAGAGAATGACACCATCGTCTTGGGCAGGAATTTGTCGGTGAACTGTCCGTCACGCCCAGAGCGCAGGCAGATCCGCGTGGTGATCGAGGCGGGTGCCGTGCTGCGTGCGACCACGCCGAAGACCCCTGCATCGCTCATGTCGAACGGGCCGAGCGGGATGTGATAGCCCTGCCAGCGCGGTGTCTGGCCGGTCGCAGGCCGCATCGACAGTGAGATGATCTCACCGGGGACCGACTGGAACTGGCCCTTGACCGCCGCTTCCGGGTCGAGCGACAGAAAGGCGCTTTCGCCCAACGGGTTGTCGCCGGGGCCGATGGTGCCGGAATTGTCCTGCGCGCGCAGCGTCTGCAGCACAAAGCGGGCCTGCGCGTCGGGTCCGGTCAGGATGTTGTTGGTCATGTAACTCGTGTCCTCGATACGGGGGCCGGGATGTCGGCGATGCTCAGCGCGGAGAGGTGATGAACGAGGGCACCGCGCGCCCCTCGGTCATGCAGGTCAGGAAGGTGTCGGCGGTGGTCAGCGCCTCGCGGATGGTCACGTCCATGTCCAGATAGCGATAGGTGCCAAGCCGGCCCACGAATGTCACGCCCGGCGTGCGTTCCGCCAGCGTGATATAGTCGTCCAGCAGTGCTTTTTCGTCGACCAGCCGGATCGGATAATATGGGATGTCGCCTGGCTCGGCCGCGCGGCTGAATTCGCGGTAGCAGACGCTGCCCTTGTGGTTTTCCCACGGGCTGAAATGCTTGTGTTCGGTGATGCGGGTATGGGGCACCTCGCGGTCGCCGTAGTTCATCACCGCGCAGCCCTGATAGTCGCCCTGATAATCGAACCGCTCGAAATCCAGCGTGCGATAGCCAAGCCGTCCCAGGCTATAGTCGAAATACCCGTCCAGCGGCCCGGACCAGAAGACGTGATCGGCCTCACCGGCCATCGCAGGGTCATAGGGCGTGTTCAGTTCCACGGTAATGCGCGGGTGATCCAGAATCGCCTCGATCATCGGGGTATAGCCGTCGCGCGGCATGCCCTGAAAGCGGTGGAAGAAATAGTTGTCGTCATAGTTGAACCGCACCGGCAGCCGCTTGAGGATCGAGGCGGGCAGTTCGGTCGGGCTGCAGCCCCACTGCTTTTCGGTATAGCCCTTGAAAAACGCCTCATACAGCGGGCGGCCCACGAAACGCAGGGCCTGTTCCTCGAAACTCTGCGGGTCGGTGATGGTCAGGTCGGCCTGATCCGCGATAAAGTCGCGCGCCTCGTCGGGGCGCATGGTCTTGCCGAAGAACTGGTTGATCGTCAGCAGGTTGATGGGCAGCGAATAGACCGCGCCCTGCGTCGTCGATTTCACCCGGTTCTGATAGGGCATGAAGGTGGTGTAGCGGTTGACGTAATCCCACACGCCCTGATCGTCGGTGTGAAAGATATGCGGGCCGTAGATGTGCATCATCACGCCGGTCGCCGCGTCGCGGGCGGTGTGGCAGTTGCCCGCCACATGATCGCGCGCGTCGATGATGCGGCAGTCGTGCCCGGCCTCGGCCAGCTGGCGCCCGATTACCGCGCCGGACAGGCCCGCGCCCACCAAAAGAAACCGCATAGATAACGCCTCGCCTGTTCCGCACATTCCCGGCCCGGCAATCCGGGCCTGTCAGGCAATACCGCCCCTGATGGGTCCCCGGCAAGGGCAAGCGCGGGAACGGGCGCCGAATTTGCGGGCATTCCGCCGGTCGCCATGGTGCCATGGGCACGCTGGCCGCCCATTTCCGCCGCACAACCAGCGGAAGGGTTGCGAGCAAGGCCCCCCCCCTGTAGTGGCACCTGAGCCGCACAGATGAATGCGCCACGAGAAATAACGTCGCGAGCCGTCAGGAATGCATGTCAGCCTTTATACCGGCCACCACAAGGTCGGGTCCACTTCGCTTCAGATCTTTCTGTCCCAGAATGTCGTCCGGCTGATCCGCCACGGCATCCTCTATCCCTATACCGAGGCGCAGGGCGCGGCCTCGGTCGCGGCCCGGATGCTGAAGGGCGACCGCAGCGGCGTGCTGCCGGTCAATATCCGCGAGCCGCACAGCGCGCTGGCCTATAAACTGATGAATGACGCCACCGATTTTGTGGTGCCGCCGCAGTTCGCATCGCTTCCCGATCTGGGGCAGATGATCCGTGCCATCACGATGCAGGTGGCCGAGTTCAAGCCGAATTCCGTGGTGCTGTGTTCCGAAGCTTTCGCCAATTTCGGAGCGGTCAAGCCCGAGCTGGTCGATATGGTGACCGAGATTTTCCCAAAGGCCGATTTCAGCGTCTATACCGCGCTGCGTCGTCCCGACGAATATCTGGCGTCATGGCACAATCAGCGGATCAAGGTCTGTGAAAAGGTCGATGCGCTGACAGGTGACGCATGGCGTCAGTACGAGCACACGATCCATATGGATTTCCGGCTTGCGGTCGAGGACTGGCTGATCCGCGTGCCGGGCAAGCATAAGGTGTTGCGCAATTACAGCGACATCCTGGCATCCGGCGGGTCCGAGGCCGATTACATGGCCCGTTCCGGGATCAGCTTTCCGACCGATCTGGTCCCCGCCAAGCGCGCCAACAAAAGCCTTCACCCGGCCCTGGTCGAGATTGCGCGGCTGGCCAACCACACGCTGGCCCGTCCTGACGCCCATGCGCTGGTGCAGTTCCTGCTCAAGGTCGATGCCCGGCTGGACCTGCCCGCCCCGAAAGAGGTCGAGTTCTTCGGCGCCCGTGCCCGGGCCGACCTGCACGCGGCGTTTCTGCCTGTCCACGCCTGGCTTTCGGTCGTGTCCGGGAAAGAGGCATTCTTCCCCGACATCGACGATGTGCTGGTCTGCCGCCCGGTCACGCAATCCGAAGCCACGCGCCTCGCGCTGGAGCAGCTTCACGGCGAAGCCATGGCGGGGCTGTCCTCGCGCCTGCACGAGTTCATCGCGCATCTGCGCACCACCTATAAGCCCATCGAGGTCTGATCCGTGCATTCGCCGACCCCGCCTGACGCCGTCGTGTCCCCGTCTGCCGGTCTTCATCTGCTGCAGGGGATGCTGTGGCCCGAGCCGGGGATCTCGACCGAGCCGAAGGTGTATTTCCGCCTGGCGGGCGCCGCCGGTTTCAGCGCTGCCAGCCGTCAGATCCTGTTCGGCACGGGCGGGCAGGCCGCGTTCGACACTGCGTTCAACCTGTTCAATCTGGGCAAGTGGCAGCACGGCGCCGGACTGAAGGACCTGTCGCTGTCGCTGACAGGCATGGGCCGGTTCGAGTTGTCGGTCTCGCAGGTCGCGCCGCACCGCTCGCGCGAGCGCATCTATAACGAGATTGTGGACATCGCGCCCGATCAGCCGCTGGTCGTGGATCTGGGCGCCGTAATCGGGCGCGGCCTTGGCGGTTTGCTGGTCTTTTCGCTGCGCAGCTTTGGCGAGGGGCATCTGTCGGATTTCGGCTGGATGACCCGTCAGGCGCCGCGCCGCCAGCCGCAGATTGCGTTGTCGATCACCACCTTCCGCCGCGAAGAGGCCGTGCAGACCAGCGTGCGCCGGTTCGAGGATTACATCCGCACCAGCCCGCTGGCGCCCTTCCTGCATCTGCAGGTTGTCGACAACGGCCACAGCGCCGCAATCGCCGCCAGCGATCATGTGACCCCGATCCCCAACGAGAATCTGGGCGGTGCAGGGGGCTTTGCACGCGGCCTGATCGAGGCCCAACGTCGCGGCGCCAGCCATGTGCTGTTCATGGATGACGACGCCTCGGTCCATATGCAGGCGCTGGACCGCACATGGGCCTGGCTGGCCTATGCCCACCGCGAGAACGCCGCCGTTGCAGGCGCGCTGACCAATGCCCAGTTCAAGCACACGATCTGGGAGAACGGCGCCCGTTTTCATGTCAGCTGCCGCCCCGAAAGCATTGGCACCGACCTGCGCGAGTTCACCGAGGTGGCGCTGATGGAGTTCGCCTCGACCGGACCCAAGCCGCAGAACTATTACGGCGGCTGGTGGTATTTTGCCTTTCCCATCGCGGCTGCGCGGTTCCGCCCCTTCCCCTATTTCGTGCGCGGCGATGATGTCGGCTTTTCCATCGCCAACGATTTCAGCATCACGACGCTGCCCGGTGTGGTGTCGTTTCAGGACGCGAATTTCGCCGACAAGGAATCGCTCAACACGCTCTATCTGGATCTGCGCAGCCATATGGCGAACCATCTGGCCATTCCCCAGATCGCGGTGTCGCCGCTGCGGCTGATCCTGATCCCGTTCCGCTTTTTCGGTCGCGGCCTGCTGCAGTGCCATTACGAGACGATGGCGGCTCTGAACCTTGCGATGGAAGACGTGATCCGCGGCCCCGCCTTTTTCGAGGAAAACGCTGATATGGTCGCGCGCCGCGCCGATCTGGCGAACCTGCGACAGGACGAGGCGTTTCGCCCGCTGGAAGGCCCCGCGCCGGTCGACCGGGTGCGCCTGAACCCGGACCGGCTGTTGGTGCGGACGCTGATGAAGCTGACGCTGAACGGGCATCTCATCCCCTTCTGGCGCCGGATCGGCAACCATCGGGTGCTGCCCGCCGGCCGGCGCGGTCAGGTCCATCACACATGGGCCGCTGCGCATGTCACCTATCTGGACGGCGCCGGGAACACGTTCACGGTGCACCATTCCAAGCGCAAGGCCGCGCGGCAGGTCTGGCGGATGGCGCGCAACATGTGGCGGTTGTGGCGCGGCCATGACAAGATCCGCGACGACTGGCGCACGGGCTATCAGCGTCTGGCCAGCGATGCCTTCTGGACCCGCCGCCTTGGTCTGGACGCCCCGGCAGAGGTTCCCCTGGACGAAGCCGCGCCTCTGAACCGTCACGCCTGACGGTTCAGACAGGCTCAGGCCGCGGCGGGGGCGGGCATCCGCAGCGGCTCTTCGCGCACCGGCAGGTGGATCAGCGCGCTGAAGGCACCCACGCCGACCCCGATCCACCAGACCAGCAGATAGTCGCCCGACACATCGTACAGCCAGCCGCCCAGCCAGACGCCCAGAAACGAGCCGATCTGGTGGGACAGGAACACGAAGCCATACAGCGTGCCCATATAGCGCAGCCCGTAGATATAGGCGACCAGCCCCGAGGTCAGCGGCACCGTGGCCAGCCACAGCGCCCCCATGACCAGCGAAAAGACGATGACGGTCGCGGGGGTGATCGGCGTCAGGATAAAGGCCGCGGCGGTGATGGTGCGCAGCGTATAGATCCCCGCCAGCAGATATTTGCGCGTATAGCGCTTGCCCAGCCAGCCCGCCAGAATCGCCCCCGCGATATTGGCCAGCCCGATCAGCGAGATGGCCACAGCGCCAAGCGCCGAGGTGGTGGTGATCCCCAGCCCCGCCAGCATGCCCGCAGGGTCGATGGGGCCGCACATCTCGGTGATCATGGCGGGGAAATGCGCGGTGATGAAGCCCAGCTGATAGCCGCAGGAAAAGAACCCCGCAAAGATCATCAGGAATGACGGATCGCGGAAGGCCCGCCCCACGACCTGCCCCATGCTGCTTTCCAGCATGGCCGGGCTGGCCGGGCGGCCCGACCCCAGCATCGGCAGAAAGGCCAGCGTGCCCAGCACGATCACCCCAAAGATGATGAACACCGACTGCCACGCATAGAAGGCCAGCAAAACCTCGGCCAGCGGTGCGCCAAAGACCTGCCCGGCTGACCCGGCTGCGGTGGCGATCCCCAGCGCGAGGCTGCGGTTCTCGTCGCTGGCCGCGCGGCCCACCACGGCCAGAATGACGCCGAACCCGGTGCCCGCGATGCCAAAGCCCACCATGATCTCCAGCAGCTGGACACCGGCGGGCGTGGTGGCAAAGGCGGTCAGGATCAGCCCGGCGCTATACAGAAACGCGCCCAGAACGATCGCCCAACGGTCGCCCCACCGCTCGGCCAGCGCGCCGAAGATGGGCTGCCCGACGCCCCAGGCCAGGTTCTGGATCGCGATGGCCAGCGAGAACTCGGCCCGTGGCCAGCCGAAATCCTCGGCAATGGGGATCTGGAACACCCCGAAACTGGCGCGCAGGGCAAAGTTGATCAGCAGGATCAGCGATCCGCCGATCAGGATGGGGGTGAACAGGCGTGCATTTGCGGACATGACCAAGGCTCCGTCAGTGTCGGAGCCTCAGCCTTGCCGCGCCGCGCGCGTCCGGTCAATCACGCGATTGTGTCGGTGCAATCGCGCCCTATTGCCCCAGCGCCGACTGAATCGAGAAGCGCGAGGCCGGGATCGAGCCACCCTTGCGCATCTCACCCAGAATGACGGTGGTTTTCTGGCCGCTGTCATCGGTGACAATCCATTGGCGCAACTCGGTCGGCGCCGAGAACACCATCTGGATATTGCCGTTCTGCGGTCGCTGCGGGTCCTGCGCGGTGACGACGGTGGCGTTGTTCTGTTCGCTGTGCCCGGTCACCATGCCGGGGCGCGACAGGTTGATATTGGCGTCCAGAATGATCGACAGCGGCGTCTGCGACAGCGGGTATTGCTGCGGCCCGCTGTTCGACTTGCCGTCAAAGATCGCGACGTTGCCGCCCGATGCCAGCACCAGCGTGCGGTCGTTGTTATACTCGAACCGCACCCGGCCCGGACGCTGGATATAGACCGTCCCGGTCGAGATGGTGCCATCCGGGTTCACCTGCGTAAACTCGGACGTCACGGTGGTCAGGCTGTTGAGATACCGCGAAATCTCGTTGAGGGAAATTCTCTCGGCCAGTGCCGGAAAGGCCATGGCGAGGGCGAGGACGGGCGCAAGAGCGAGTGATCTGATGTTCATGGCGCCATTCTTATCCTTCTTTGGAA
>NZ_JBKBVD010000102.1:0-2729 GCF_046289755.1 Paracoccus sp. (in: a-proteobacteria)
TGGAGATTGCGCAACAGGCCCCAAAGCACAGGCAGAATTCACACATAAAACCACATTATTCCGCGACGGCTGTGGCAATGCCCGGGGCCCATGCTAAAGACAACGGCAGTCAAAGGAGGTGCCCATGTGGTCCCACGAGCGTCAGTCGAAGATTCTTGAAATTCTGGGGCGCGACGGCAAGGTCCTGACGAATCAGCTGGCGGATCTGTTCGCCGTCTCGCGCGAAACCGTGCGCCGCGATCTGCTGGACATGGAGGCCACGGGTTGCCTGCTCAAGGTCCATGGCGGCGCCATTCAGGCCCGCGAAACCGCGCCCGAGCCGGGCTTTGCCGAACGCCTCGGGGCCGAGGCGGGGGCCAAGGATGCCATCGGCGCGCGGGCCTGCGACCTGGTGCAACCCGGCATGACGCTGATGATCGACACCGGCACCACGACGCTGGCCTTTGCCCGCGCGCTGGTCCAGCGGGGCGATGTACGCATCATCACCAATTCGATCGAGATCGCGCAACTGGCCGCAGGCAGTCCGGGCTGCGACACGCTGTTGCTGGGGGGGCGGCCCCATCCCGATGTGCCCGGCACGTTCGGCGAAATCACCCTGTCCGAAGTCGACCGGTTTCTGGCCGATATGGCCGTCATCTCTCCGGTCGGGCTGCACGCGCAGCGCGGGGCCTCGGATTATGAACTGCACGAGGCCGAACTGGCCCGCGCGATGATGCGCCGGGCCAAGGCGCGCGTCATCCTGTGCCATTCCGCCAAGATCGGCGTCGAAAGCCGCGTCTCGATCTGCGGCCCCGAAGAGATTGATCACCTCGTCACGAACCTGCCGGCGCCCGCCTCATTCGCATTGCCGCGGGGGCAGATTCATCTCTGCGACTGAGCGGTCGCAGGCCGGAACGGGCGATCACGCGCAGCCCGCGCCTCAGGCGATCGACATCGGCACCATGCGCATGTTCTGCGTGGCCGCGATCCGGTGGATCGAAAGCTCGATGAACGTCGGATGCTGCGACATCCTGATCATGGCCGCGACATCCGGCCATTCAAAGATCGCGACCTCGTCCCATTCCTCGCCGGGCAGACCGGCGATGGTGCCGAAAGCCTTCGAGCGATGCACCAGTCTGGCCCCGGCCTCGCGCACGATCGGCGCCATACCGGCGATGTACAGCCCCCAATAAGCTTCGGCGCCCGAGACCGGGGGACCGTCATACCCCTCGGGATAGCGGGCAACCGGATGGAACTTCAGAAAGTTCACGACCCGGAAGGCGGTGTCCGACGGGATGTCCGCCAGCGCCTGCTCAAGATCAGCGGTCGGGCTGGTGACGATCAGCCCGTCGTCCATGGTGTCCCCCTGTGGTGCGGGCGTGTCGTCGGTGCATCCCGGCGGGATCTGCCAGGGCCAGGCCTCGGGGACCGGGCCGTTGCGGTAATCCACCGGGCCGGGCCGGGCGCCGTCGCGGCGCAGCACGGCGCGCACGATGGCCGGGATCAGCGCCGCCCCCACATTGCGGCCCAGACATTCATGCAGCCCATAGCCAAAGGTGAAGGTCGCCCCCGCACCCCGGCGGGGGTCGAACCGCTCGGGTGTGGCCTGCGCCATGGGGTCGAACATGGCGCTGTGCGTCACGGCCAGAACCATCGTGCCCCTGGGCACGCGGGTCTCGTGATCGGTGCCCTGCGCCAGCACCGTATCCGCCTCGGCCCGGCGGAAGAAATAGGGAAAGGCGGGCCGGAACCGCAGCGCCTCGAAGACAAAGCCGTCAATGGCCGACGGATCGTCGCTGTTCGCCGCTGCCATCGCCGCGGCAAGGCGGGCCTTGTCCGCCGCCAGCACCGTCAGCGCGTTCACCACCGCATGCGAGGTGGTCTCGACCGCGCCGATCAGCAGCCCGCCCGCATTCAGCACCACCAGCGGCAGGTCCAGCCGCACCGCCCCCGACCCCGCCAGGATCAGCAGCCGCGAGATCATGTCGGGCCCAACCTGCCCGGCCTGCAGCGCCGCTGCGCGTTCCCTGACCAGCGCGATCAGATAGTCCCGCATCGCGGCATTGGCGGCCTCGCGGCGGGCGATGATTTCAGCCGGGGAGGCAAAGCGCGGATCGTCAAAGGGCTGGTTCCAGAACGCGTCCATCTGATTCCAATAGGACCAGTCGCACATCTCGGCCGGATCGGCCCCGGTCAGGCCGAAGAACTGCGCCACGACCGCGATCGGCACCCCGCGCGTGATCGCGGCGACAAGGTCCAGCGTGCCCCCGGCGGCGGCGTCCAGACGCCGCGCCGTTTCCGCCTCGGCAAAGGCGCGGATGTCGGGAACCGTCTCGACATCCAGAATCGCCCGCATGACCGACTTTTCGCGCCAGTGCCGCGCGGTGTCGTCCTGCGCCATCCAGTAGTCACCCTGTTTCGCCCGATAGGGCGCGACGCTGAACAGATCGTGCCGCGACAGGATCTGCGTGCAGTCCGAATGCCGCACCGCCAGCGTCACCTCGGGCAGGACAAGAACCGGGCGATAAGCGCGCAACTCGGCGTAAAGGCCAAGAGGATCGTCCCGCATCAGCCCGCGCACAAGCGGCCAGCGCAGGCTTTCGGGGGCAGCGTCGATCTGGTCCAAATGGCTCATGGCGGTCACTGCGTCTTGAGATATTCGATGATGGCAAGGCGCTGGTCGGGGTCCAGACCACCGGCGGGAAAGGCATGGCCGCCATTGCCGTTTCCCGGCAGCCGCGTGTCAAAGC
>NZ_JBKBVD010000007.1:0-116267 GCF_046289755.1 Paracoccus sp. (in: a-proteobacteria)
GCGAACCAACCGCAAGATCTACTGCACCCGCGACGAAGCGCGCGCCGACGTGTTCGACTACATCGAGCGCTTCTACAACCCGCGTAGACGGCATTCGAAACTGGGCTATCTCAGCCCCATGAAGTTCGAGACCCGCGCTATGCTAGCTGAACCCGCTGTCCACGAAACCGGCGGCAGCTCAGTTCCTTCATCGCCGCCATGTCGAGCATCTGCTCGGCGAGCAGCTTCTTCAGCTTGGCGCTCTCGTCTTCCAGTGCCTTCAGCCGCTTGGCCTCGGACACCGTCATCCCAGAATACTTCGCCTTCCACGCTGAGACACGTGCCCTCAGACATCCTGTGCTTGCGGCACAGGTCAGCGCACTTCGCGCCTGCCTCATGCTCCTGCGGGATACCAATTATCTGCTCTTCCGTCCGTCGTGCCTTCTTCATCGTCCGGCCTCTCCATGGGCCGGACTCTAATCACAGATGGAGGAAAAATCCCGTGGCAGGTCACTATCAAACCGTGGGATCAAACACCAGTAAAAATCATTCAACAATCAGATCGGCATGTAACGCTCCGGCAGAGTGGATCGACTTCAATATATCGATCATGTCTCTGGGCCGCACGCCTAGAGCATTTAAGCCATCCACTAAGTCGCTGAGATTGGTATCGCCAACAACCTCTACAAAACCTGTCCCGGCCTCCTCACGCAAATCAACCGCTGTACGAGGCACTGTGACGGTTTCTCCTGGCGCAAACGGATTTGGCTGTGACACAACAGGTGCTTCACTGACGCGCATTGTCAGGTTCCCCTGAGAGACGGCAACGCGTGAAATGCGCACTCGCTCGCCAACCACGATCGTTCCGGATTTGTGGTCGATTACGACCTTAGCCCGATCCTCAGGCTCGATGAGAAGGTTCTCTATTCTTCCGACCACTCGGGCGGGATTAACATTTCCCAGTCCTCGAAAATCAACAAGGATCGTACCGCTATCTAAAGTAACCGCCAGCGTACGGTCGAAATCCCGATTGATTGCATCTTCAACTCTTGTTGCAGTCGTAAAGTCTGCGTTGCGCAGTGCGATGCGAATGTTATCGATTCCAGAAAAGTCGAACTCCACTTCGCGCTCGATTCGCGCGCCGACTGGGATTTTTCCTGTCGTCGGTACGCCATCCACAACTCGGGCGGCATTGCCAGCAACTGACACCCCCCCCGCAATTATTGAGCCCTGCGCGACAGCGTAGATATTCCCATCGGCTGCTTTGAGTGGTGTCATCACAAGGGTGCCTCCCAAAAGGCTCTGAGCGTCGCCGATAGCCGATACATTTACGTCGACCCGGCTTCCAGACCGCGCGAAAGGCGGAAGCGTGCTCGTGACGATCACGGCTGCAACGTTCTTGGATCTCAGAGCCTCATCAGTCACGTTTACGCCCAACCGCTCTAAAAGGCTAGCAAGCATCTCTTCGGTAAATGGAGCGTTTCGGAAACCGTCTCCGGTTCCGTCCAAGCCAACCACGAGACCGTAGCCAACCAGATCATTGCCGCGCACCCCATCGAAGTCAGCAAGATCTTTTATACGCACTGGGGCCGCTAAAAGAGTGGAAGCACCAAAAAACATCAGCAATATTGCTGTCAGGAAACGCATCACCGAAGAAATTCCACCAGTTTGAGTTTTGACAGGCGCGCAGTTACCGCATAAAGTGCTTCGAGTTGGCTCTCAACCTCGGTCAATGCGGCGGTCGTCTCGAACGGATCGACTGAACGCATCTCATTTCTTGTCAGCGAGAGCACCGAAAGTGCGGCATCGTTGCTTCGGCTTGCCTGATCAGTGAACTGTTGAGTCAAGCCCACCCTGCCCACTTCTCCGATCAGTCCGCGATCTGCTTCAGAGATTGTCTGCCCTGACGCCCGCAAAAGTGTTGCACCCTGATTCACGTCAGTCGAAAGGACACCACGGTCCAAGAGCGCGGCCATAGCCAGCCCCTTTAGGACCTCCCGAATTTCGGGTGAGGCTGCAGATGTCGATAGCGCGATCGTCGTCTCCTCCCCGATTTGAATTCTCTGTGGGGAGCCAAGAGTTCCAAAATATGCCTGGTCAAGATAGCCACCAGAGCCGGGAGGCGCATCGAACCAATCCGAAACAACTTGGGCCACGTCAGCTGCCGTGGACAATCCAGACGTCGCCGCAGAAAGCCGGTCGAGAATTTCCGAAGCCGCCGCGACAGGAGGCACGTCAGTGGCAAGCCCCCCCATCATGAAACGTCCTGCAACAGCGCCATTCAGCCGCGCGATCACAGATTCAAACGCGTTGCGAATCTGTGTGGCGCGTGTCCCGACTTCCATATTCTCCATCAGAAATGGATCTGAAATCAGGTCGGTTCCTAAGCTTTTGGTATCATTTCGGATACCCTCAAGCAGGTCCTGAACTCCCTTGGACAAAATGCTTGCATCAGCCGCGTTGCGTTTGAACTGACCGATCGCCGCGATCCGCATTTCAATCCCGGACAATACACGCGTATTGCCCTGCAAACGCGAAGCGATATCGGCGCTCTCACCAGTGGCCATTTCCTTTGTGAGGGTTGCAAGAGACAGCTTTAGCCGACGGGAGGCAATCTGAAGCGCGAATGCGCGCGCTTGATCGCCGACACTTTGGATGGCCATGATCAGATCCTCAGCAGCTGGTTAATCATTTCGTCGATTGCCTTGATGATGCGGGCGTTTGCGGCATAGGCCTGTTCGTACTGCAACAGCTTTTGCATCTCGGCATCGCTGTCGACGCCGTCGGACATGATACGTGATGAAATGGTCGAGAGGCGCGCGCTCCGCATTGCCAGATCGGCTTCTGCGCCCACCCTGTCGGATGAAACAGCGCCCGCAAAATGACCGAACCGGATGCTCAGCGACGCATTTCCGTTCGGTGCGACGGGCGCTGCGACGGGCAGCGCGGCTTCGAGCGCGCGCACCGCCGCATTCAGCACGGTCGGATCCGACACCGGGTTTCCGTCAACGGCGTTCAAACCGGAACGAAGTCTCCAAAGCTGCCCGCCACGATCCGGGTCCGCGAGTGGGTTGACGCTGATACGCCCTGCCAGACCGGCAAGCTGTGCCGGATCGGCGGCCTGTCCCGCGTCAGTGAACAACCCTGCGTCACCCGCATTCAGGGTGCCGTCCACTTGTGGCGACCCGAGCCGCGCTTGAAGTTCGAAAGCCAGAACGTCCAGATCCTGCTGAAGCCTCGGCGCCAGTTCGTCGCGGATCGCGAAATGCCCGGCAAGCGAGCCGCCCGAAAGAAGACGCATCTGCCCGCTGGATAGTTCGTCATCGTCATAGACGATATAGTTGAGCGGAGCGCCTGGAACATGCCCGGACTGCACCTGCCCAATTGGCTGAAAGCCGAAGCGGGTCGGCGTCACCCCGTCCAGAAGCACGGCACCCGATCGGGTGAAAAGTGCTACCTTGCCAGCTTCCCGTGACACCTCCTGAATCGGGACGATTGCCGATATCCTGTTGATCACCTGCTGCCGCTCGTCGTGCAGCGACGACGCGTCGTGGCCTTCCGCTGAAATTGCCGCGATGCGCCGGTTCAGATAGGCGACACGCTCAAGAGAGTTGTTCAGCACGCCGATATCGGTCGCGATCGCGCGTTCGGCTTCGGTTCGTGCATCCTGAACCGCCTTGCTCGCGGTGCTCAATCGACCGGTCAAGGTTGTTGCCGTATCCAGAACCTTCGCCAGACGCAGGTCATCCTCGGGTCTGGCTGACGCAGAGCTGAGCGCGACCTGAAAATTGGACAAGGCGGTCGTCAGCGCATGCCCCTCGGCCGGCAGGCCGATCACTCCCTCCATTCGCGACAGGAAGGCGGCCTTGGTTGCAGATTCGCTTTGCTGCGAATTCGCCAGCCGCGATTCCGACACCAGCCCGGCATTTACGGCGCGGACCACCCCGTCGATGCGCACGCCTCCCATATTGCCGGCCATGCCCTGGGAACTGATGGCAAGCTCACGGCGGGCGTAGCCGGGTGTCATGGCGTTCGCGAGATTGGCGGACACCAGTTCGGTGCCTCGCGCGGTAGCGCCAAGTCCTGTCATGGCGTTGGAAAGGGCTCTGGCAATGCTCATCTGCGACCTCCTGTGGTCAACCGGTCAACCCGGACATCAGCGCTTGATGTTGGTGGTTTCCTGAAGCATCTCGTCCACCGTCTGGATGATCTTGGCGTTCGATGAATAGGCGCGCTGTGTGTTGATCAGATTGGTCAGCTCCTGCGCGATGTCGGTGGTGGAGGATTCCCGGGCATAGCCCAGAACCGACCCGGTCGGCCCGTCACCCGCATCCCACAGAAAGAAGCTGCCCGAGTCAGGCGAAATCTTGTAGGACTGGCCATCAGACGTCACCAGACCATTGGGATTGGGAACGTCGACCAGAGGGATCTGATAGAGGCGGCGCGTGAAGCCGGTATCATAGCTGGCGCGGATAAAGCCGTTCTTGTCGATCTCGACCGTCACCAGATTGCCGACCGCCGAGCCGTTCTTGATGATATTTGTGGGTGCAAAGCTGGCGTCGAGTTGCCGCAGCCCGGTGCCGCCCTGTGGCACACCGACGAACAGGTCGACCTCACCACCGCCAAGTTGCAGCCGGATATTGCCGGTGGCCGGATCATAGGGAAGGCCGGTCAGTGTCGTCACCGAGGCGATACTGCCGCCATGCGCCTGCGTCGCGTCAAAGGTGATCTGGTAGCTGGCGACCGGGTTCAGCGCCGGGGCGGTTGCCGAATCGCTGATTTCCATCGTCCAGATATTCGTTGTGCCGACCGCGGCCGTCGTTTGCGGTGTAAAGCGGAAGGTCAGCGCCTCATTCGTGCCGATATTGCCGTAATACTCGACCTTGAGCGGCAAAGGCGCCCCCGAGGCGGTTGCCAGCGTGTCGGCTGCGGGCAGGTTGACCCCCAGCGAAATGCGCGTGGTCGGATCGCCCGAGGCCTGGTTGGACTGGATCTTCACAGGCTCCAGCGCGCCCATCGTATCACGCGATGCCAAGGGCACGTTGCCGTTCTGATCGACCGGCCAGCCCAGCAGAACCAACCCGTTGCTGGTCTTGAGAATTCCGTCGGAATCGGTCCGGAACGCCCCGGTTCGCGTCATCAGAAAAGGTGTGTCGCTGAAGTTGTTGTTCAGATCGACAGCCGTGGTCACCGGCAGAAACCCCCGCCCGCCGATTGCCAGATCAAGCGGGTTGGTCGTGGTGACCGTCGGCCCGTCACTGTCAATCTCGCGCGATGTCGCGATGCGGACACCCCCGGCGGAATACAGCCCGGCCGTGCGGTGCTGGTTCAGCACGATCGAGGTGAACTCTGCCTCCATCCGCTTGTAACCAAAGGTGGACGAGTTCGCGATATTGTCCGAGATCGTGCCGAGACGGGACGAGTTCGCGGAAAGCCCGGCGACACCGGCATTCATGGCAGAGGACATGGACATGGACGTATCCTTTCAATTCAGCTTTTTCAGAGCCTGCCCGACAGAGCTTAAGATTCGGATAATTCCCGCCCGCCCCTCGGGCTATCTCAGTAAAATCACTTCAATCCGGTTGTTCCGGGGGTCCATCGGATTGGCGCTGCGGTTCTTGCGGTCGGCATAGCCCGACACCCGCTGCAACCGGCGCGCCTCAAGACCCGCCCCCTCCAGCAGCAGGCGTACGGTATGGGCGCGCCCCTCGGACAGCTCCCAGACCGGAGAGTTCAAAAGCATTTCCGGATAGGCGCGGACATGTCCGGACACTGCCAGCCGGTTGCGGGTATGGCCAAGCGCGCGCGCGATCACCGGAACCAGTTCGGTCAGACCCGGCTGCGCGGCCGCGCTGTCCTCGACAAACAGCGGCGCGTCGGTCAGGTCCGACAGTTCGATCACCAGCCCCTCATCGGTCATGCGGGTGACGACATGCTTGAGCAGGTTCGTCATCTGCATCGACTCAGCGCCTGTTCCGGTCAGCGCATCCTGCACCTGCTGTGCCACCTGATCGAACTGAGCCGCAGATTCCGTGTCGGGCAGGTCCTGTTCGATGGCCAGGCGCACCCCCTCGTCGGTGCCGTCGCCCGACGAACCGGGCGTCTTGAGAACCGACGGCGAGAAGTAATCCGCCAGCCCCGCACGCTGCGATTCCGTGGTCGCGTTCAGCAGCCACATCAGCAGAAAAAACGCCATCATTGCGGTCACAAAGTCCGCATAGGCCACCTTCCACGCGCCGCCGTGATGGCCGCCATCGCCATTGCTGACGACCCGCTTGATAATGATCCTTGCCCCGTTGGAGCCGTTACCCGCCGCCATGATCGCCACCCGTTCCACTTGTCGAGGGCAATGTCACAGCAGTCTTGGTTGCAAACAAGTTAACGGATCAAATGCGGTCTATTCAGCGATCCTCAGTCATAGCTGCGCCGGTCCTCGATGACCTTGCCGTCGTTGGGCAGGCTGCCCGGCGGCACCACCTGCACCCGGCCTTTCATCTTCAGCATCTCCACCACCGACAGGCTGATCCGGTCGGCACAATCCAAGGCCGCCTCGACCTGCACCGTCATCACATCCATCTCGCCATCGCGATCCGCAATGACGCGGGCGCGGGCGATTTCGGGATGGCGGGCGACCAGCGCCGCGACCTGTTCGGGGCGCACGAACATGCCCTTGATCTTGGTGGTCTGATCGGCCCGGCCCATCCACCCCTTGATGCGCATGTTCGTGCGACCACAAGTACTGGTGCCCGGAAGCACCGCCGACAGATCGCCGGTGGCAAACCGGATCAGCGGATAGTCGGGGTTCAGCGTCGTCACCAGAACCTCGCCCACCTCACCGTCAGGGACCGGATCGCCGGTGCCGGGGCGCACGATTTCCACGATCACGCCCTCATCGACGATCATGCCGTCCAGCGCGTCGGATTCGTAGGCGATATTGCCCAGATCGGCGGTGGCATAGCATTGCCGCGTCACGATCCCACGGTCGGCATAGAGCTGACGCAGCGAGGGAAACAGCGCGCCCCCGCCCACCACAGCCCGCGAGATCGCCAGATGCTCGCCCATCTCGTCGGCGCGGTCCAGGATCACCTTGAGGAAATCGGGCGTCCCCGCATAGCAGGTCGTGCCAATATCGACCGCAGCGCGGACCTGAAGATCGGTCTGGCCGGTGCCTGCGGGCAGAACCGTGGCCGCCACCGCCCGCGCACCGGATTCGAACATCATCCCGGCGGGCGTCAGGTGATAGCCAAAGCAGTTCTGCACGATGTCGCCGCGACCCACGCCCGACGCATGCAGGAACCGCCCCAGCCGCCACCAGTCGCCGCCGCGCATGCCCGGCTCGTAGATCGGGCCGGGGCTTTGGAAAATGTGGTGGAAATCCTGCACCGCACGGGCCGCATAGCCGCCGAACGGAGGGCGGGCCTTCTGCGCCTCGGACAGGTCGGCCTTGCGGATCACCGGCAACCGGGCCAGCGCCGCGCGCCCGGTCACGCCCGCAGGGTCGGTCCCGGCCAGCGCCGCCGCCTGCGCGGGGGCCGCCATGGCCCGCGCGATCGCAGCAGGCAGGACCGTCGCAAGGGCCGCCTCGCGCGCCTCGGGGTCCCGGGTTTCGAGGTCATCGTAATATGCCATCTGTCGTTCCTCAGGCCAGCCAGCGTTTGCGGCGGCGATAGCTGCGCACCTCGCGGAAGGATTTGCGCCCCGCATCCGACATGCCCAGATAGAATTCCTTGACGTCGGGATTCTCGCGCAGCTGTGCGGCGGGGCCGTCCATCACAACCCGACCGTTTTCAAGGATATAGCCGTAATGGGCATAGCGCAGCGCGACATTGGTGTTCTGCTCGGCCAGCAGAAAGGTCACCCCCTCGCCCTCGTTCACGGCCTTGACGATCTGAAAGATCTGCTCGACCAGCTGCGGCGCCAGACCCATGGACGGCTCGTCCAGCAGGATCATCTGGGGTCGGCTCATCAGCGCGCGGCCCATCGCGGTCATCTGCTGTTCGCCGCCCGAGGTATAGCCCGCCTGACTTTTGCGGCGTTCACGCAGGCGGGGGAAATACTCATAGACCATCTCAAGATCGCGCTTGATCGCCGCCGTGCCGTCGCGGCGGGTATAGGCGCCGGTCAGCAGGTTTTCCTCGACGGTCAGATGCTCGAAACAATGCCGCCCCTCCATCACCTGAATGACACCGCGCCGCACCAGCGCCGCCGGGTCCAGCGCGGTGATGCTCTGGCCCTCATAGGTGATGGCGCCCTTCGTCACTTCGCCCCGTTCCGAGGCCAGCAGGTTCGAAATCGCCTTGAGCGTGGTGGTCTTGCCCGCACCATTGCCGCCCAGCAGCGCGGTGATCCCGCCTTTGGGCACGGACAGGCTGACCCCCTTCAGCACGAGGATCACATGGTTATAGATCACCTCGATGTTGTTCACATCCAGCAGCGTCTCTTGGTGTTCCGCATCGAACATGGGCATCCCCCGTGAAGGTCAGGGACCGGCGGCAGCCTGCCCGCCGCCGGTCGGGTGGGTCAGTCGCAGCGCGGCGTGATGCCCGATTCCTGCGCGAATGCGGCGCTGTCGGACTCGATCAGCGCATCGAGGATTTCGGCATCCGGCTCGATGAAATCGGTGATCAGGCTCCACTGCCCGTCACCCGCGCTCCATTGCTGCAGCCGTGCCAGACCGTCGCCGCCATGGTTCTCGCAGGACAGGCTGATCGGCTGGCCGAAATCGGGCAGGCCCAGCTCGGCCATCCGCTCGGCGGTGATCTCCAGCGCCTCAAACCCGTCGCGGACCTGCGCGGCGGTCACGTCAGCGGTGCCCGCCAGTTCCTGCGCGGTGCGGATCGCCTCGGCGATGACCACTGCCGCATAGACGCCGCGCGAATAGATCACGCTGCCCAGCTGGTCACCCGCGCCCGACGCCTTGCCCGCGTCAAACACATATTGCTGCATGTCGTCATAGAGCGGATAGTCGCGCCCCACCCCGTGGAAGGTCAGCGCCTTGTAGCCATCCGCCCCGGCCCCTGCCGCGCGCACATCGTTTTCCGAGCCGGACCACCAGATGCCGATGAACTTGTCCATCGGAAAGCGGATGTTGACGGCCTCCTGAATGGCGACCTGATTCATCACGCCCCAGGCATACATGATGACGTAATCGGGCTGTTCGCGGCGGATCTGCAGCCATTGCGATTTCTGTTCCTGACCGGGCGCGTCCACGGGCAGTTCGATCAGTTGAAAACCGTGCTTTTCGCCCAGCTCCTGCAAGGTGCGGATCGGCTCCTTGCCATAGGCCGAGTTGTGATAGACCAGCGCGATCTTCTTGCCCGACAGATCGCCCCCCTCCTGATCGAGGATATGCTTGACCGCGACCGAGGCCCCGTCCCAATAGTTCGCGGGCGCGTTGAAGACCCATTCAAAGACCGAGCCGTTCTTGGCCGAGGTGCGCCCATAGCCCGGCGTATACAGCGGGATCCCGTCCACGCCCACGCGCGGGATCAGCTGATAGGTGATGCCGGTCGACAGCGGGTTCAGCACCAGCGGATTGTCGGGGCGCAGCGCCTCATAGCACTCGACGCCCTTTTCGGTGTTATAGGCAGTCTCGCATTCCGGGACGCGGACCAGTTCGCCGCCGATGCCGCCGTCACGTTCGTTCAGCAGGGTGAAATAGTCGTTGAACCCGTCGGCATAGGGAATGCCGTTGGCGGCATAGGGGCCGGTCCGATAGGACATGTTCGGCACCACCAGATCGGCCATGGCCGGGGCGGCGGCCATCATCGCGGCGGCAGTGGCTGCGAGGATGGGGGCGGGGAAAGTCAGTTTCATTGCGGGGTCTCCTCCCAAAGACGAAATTGCGCCGGTTGCCCGGTTCTTGCAGTGAAATCAGTGCGGAAACGGCCAGAGCCGCAGCTTTTCCTTGGCCAGTGTCCACAGCCGGGCCAGCCCGTGCGGCTCGACGATCAGGAAGATGATGATCAGCAGACCGACGATCATCAGCTCGACATGGGCGGCCAGATCGGTGGGCCAGCCGAGGCTGCCGACCAGCAGGTTCTTCAGCAGCACCGGCAGCAGGACAAGGAACGCCGCACCGGCAAAGCTGCCAAAGATGCTGCCCAGACCGCCGATGATGACCATGAACAGGACAAGGAAGCTCTTGTTGATGCCGAACGCCTCGCCCACCTCGGCCGCGCCCAGATAGACCGCGAACAGCAGCGCACCGGCGATGCCGATGAAAAAGCTGCTGACGGCAAAGGCCGACAGTTTCGCGCGCAGCGGGTCCACGCCGATGATCTCGGCTGCGATATCCATGTCGCGGATCGCCATCCATTTGCGCCCCAGCGTGCCGCGCGTCAGGTTCCGCGCCAGCCATGCCAGCGCAAAGGCAAAGCAAAGGCAGATCAGATATTTCGCGGGCGCGCTGGCGGTGGGGCCGGTCACGGCGATGTCGATCACCGTGCGCGTCGGCGCATTGATCTGCCCCGAGGCGGAATAGTTGTAAAACCACGGCACCTTGTTGAACAGCCAGACAAGAAAGAACTGCGCGGCCAGCGTGGCGACAGCGAGGTAAAACCCCTTGATGCGCAGACTGGGCAGGCCGAACATGACCCCCACCATGGCGGTGATGCCCCCCGCCAGCAGGATGTGGATGACGATATTGACGTCGGGGAAGCTGGTCATCAGCTTGTAGACCGCATAGGCCCCCACCGCCATGAACCCCCCGGTCCCCAGACTGACCTGCCCCGCATAGCCGGTCAGGATGTTCAGCCCGAGGGCTGCGATGGCATAGATCAGGAACGGCACCAGAACCGCATTGGCCCAGTAATCGTTGATGACGAAAGGCACGACCCCGAAGGCCACCGCCAGTGCCGCGTAATAGCCCCAGCGGTCCAGCCGGATCGGAAAGGTCTGGCTGTCGTCTCGGTAGCTGGTCTTGAAATCGCCTGCCTCACGATAGATCATCGGCCACCTCCTGCCCGGGCTGTCGCAGCGGGGGCCAGCCCCCGCACCCCCGGGATATTTGCATGAAGAAGAAGGGCATCAGGTTTTGCCTTGGTCAAAATATCCCCGCCGGAGGCATTCTTTCTGTCCATCTCTCAGACCCTCTCGATGATGCGTTCGCCGAACAGGCCCTGCGGTCGGAAGACGAGGAAGAGAAGCGCCAGAACATAGGCAAACCAGTTCTCGGTCGCGCCGCCGATCATCGGGCCGATCGAGAATTCAAAGAGTTTCTCGCCCACGCCGATGATCAGCCCGCCCACGATGGCACCGGGGATCGAGGTAAAGCCGCCCAGCATCAGCACCGGCAACGCCTTGAGCGCGATCAGCGACAGGCTGAACTGGACCCCCGATTTCGTGCCCCACATGATCCCCGCGACCAGCGCCACGAAGCCCGCGATGGACCAGACCATCACCCAGATGAAGCGCAGCGAGATGCCCACCGACATGGCGGCCTGCGGGTCATCGGCCACCGCGCGCATGGCGCGGCCCTGTTTGGTGTATTGCGCGAACATCACCAGCGAGGCGACCAGCATCGCCGCGATCACGCTGGCCCAGATGTCCAGCCGGTCGATGAAGAAGCCGTATCCGAACCAGTCGGCCGTCGCGCCCTCGACCATGTCCGAGATGCCCTGGGGCAGGCCCACATCCAGCGTCTTGATGTCAGCGCCCCACATGACGTCGCCCAGACCTTCGAGGAAATAGGCCAGACCGATGGTTGCCATGAACAGGATGATCGGCGCCTGTCCGACCAGATGTTTCAGCACCAGCCGTTCGACCAGAAAGGCCAGTCCGATCATCACCACACCGGTCAGCACGATCGCGAGGATGGCGGGCACGGTCCAGCCGAAATGGTGCAGCGAGGTGCCGAAGGTCGCGTTGATCAGATGCGCAAAGGGGATCTGGCCGCTCTGGATGCCGACCAGCGTCAGGGCCGCGAAGAGGGCCATCACCCCCTGGGCAAAGTTGAACACGCCCGAGGCCTTGAAGATCAGCACGAAGCCAAGCGCCACCAGCGCATACATCACGCCGGTCATCAGCCCGTTCAGCATCACCTCGGCGCCAAAGATAAACTGGTCCATCACAGGGTTCCTCTCGGGTCACGGTCAGTCATGGGCCACCCCCAGATAGGCGTCGATCACCGCCTGATTGCTGCGCACCTCGGCGGGCGTGCCGTCGCCGATCTTCTTGCCGTAATCCATCACGACGACCCGGTCGCTGAGGTCCATGACCACGCCCATGTCATGTTCGATCAGGCAGATCGTGGTGCCGAATTCGTCGTTCACATCGAGGATGAAGCGGGACATGTCCTCTTTCTCCTCGACGTTCATGCCGGCCATCGGCTCGTCCAGCAGCAGCAACTGAGGCTCGGCGGCCAGCGCGCGGGCCAGCTCGACGCGCTTTTTCAGCCCGTAGGGCAGACGGCCCACCGGCGTCTTGCGGATGTTCTGGATTTCCAGAAAGTCGATAATCTTCTCGACCGCCTCGCGGTTGAGGTTTTCCTCGCGCTCGGCCTTTCCCCACCAGAGGGCCTGACTGACAAACCCCGCCTTCATCTTGTTCAGGCGCCCGGTCATGATGTTGTCCAGCACCGACATGCCGTCGAACAGGGCGATGTTCTGGAAGGTGCGGGCAATCCCGAGGCGCGCCACCTGAAAAGGCTTCATCGCGGGGCGGCGTTCGCCCTTGAACCAGACCTCGCCATCCTGCGGGTGATAAAACCCCGAGATCACGTTCAGCATCGAGGATTTGCCCGCCCCGTTCGGCCCGATGATCGCCCGGATCTCGCCCTGCCGGATGTCAAAGCTGATATCCTTGATCGCCACCACGCCGCCAAAGCGCAGGGTGATGTTATTCAGCTCCATCAGCGTGCCGCCGATCTGGCGGCCATCGGGGGTGACATAGCCGTCGCTTGCCATCTGTTTCATTGCGCCCGCCCCGGATTCATGCTGCTGTTGTCCCCTAAACCGCCTGTTAGCATAGGACGTGCATGCAGGCTCCTAAATGGAGCCCCATCATGCCTGTGCAACTTGACCTTTTCCGTCACCAATTGATTACCCAATGTCTTCGCGAAGGCGACGATGCGAACACCGTGTTTCTGCTCGCTCGGCGTTGCATTGTTAACTCCGAAGTCGACAGTAACGACTTGCGCATGGATATCTGGCGCGCCTCTGGCGCCTGAGGCAAAACCACTCATTCTGCCGCCACCTTCTGCTGGGCCGTATCGCCAAAGACCGGCACGTCCTCGATCCGCAAGGTCGCCTTGATGCTGCCCTTGCGGCCATCCTCGTAGGTGACCTCGGTTTCGGTGTAGATGCTGGACGAGCCGTCATAGAGCGCGTCCACAAGGTCCGAGAACTTGTCGCTGATGACGGCGCGGCGGACCTTGCGGGTGCGGGTCATCTCACCATCGTCGGGGTCCAGTTCCTTGTGCAGCACCAGAAAGCGCTGGATCTGGCAGCCCGACAGCATCGCATCCGACGCGACCGAGCGGTTGACCGCCTCGACATGCTCGCGGAGGGTCGCATAAACCTGCGGGTGGGCGGCCAGTTCCTGATAGCTGCCATAGGCGATGTTGTTGCGCTCGGCCCAGTTGCCCACGGCGGTCAGGTCGATATTGATCATCGCGGTGCAGAAATCGCGGCCATTGCCCAGCACCACGGCTTCCAGAATGTTGGGATAGAATTTCAGCTTGTTCTCGACATATTTGGGCGCGAACATCCGGCCATCGGCCATTTTGCCGACATCCTTGGCGCGGTCGATGATGCGCAGATGGCCGGTCCCTTCCTCGAAGAACCCGGCATCGCCCGTGGCCACCCAGCCCTCGGCATCCTTGGTGGATGCGGTGCTTTCGGCGTTCTTGAAATAGGACATGAAGGTGCCGGGGCTGCGATAGAAGACCTCGCCATTCTCGGCGATCTTCACCTCGACGCCCGGCGAGGGCACGCCCACCGTATCCGAGCGCACCTGACCATCGGGCTGCTGGGTGATGAACACCGATGCCTCGGTCTGGCCATAGAGCTGTTTGAGGTTGATGCCCAGACTGCGGTAGAAATCAAAGATCTCGGGGCCGATCGCCTCGCCCGCCGTATAGCCCACGCGGATGCGGCTATAGCCGAGCGCGTTTTTCAGCGGGCCATAGACCAGCAGATTGCCAAGGCCATAGGCCAGCCGGTCCACGGCGCCGACCGGCTTGCCATCCAGCAGCGCCGGTCCCACGCGGCGGGCCACGCCCATGAAGCGGTTGAACATCCAGCGCTTGACGCGCCCCGCATCCTCCATCCGGATCATCACCGAGGTCAGTTGCCCCTCGAACACGCGCGGCGGGGCGAAGAAATAGCTGGGGCCGATCTCGCGCAGATCGGTCATCATCGTCTGCGCGCTTTCGGGGCAGTTGACGGTAAAGCCGGTCCACATCGCCTGCCCCATCGAAAAGATGAAATCGCCGACCCATGCCATCGGCAGATAGGCCACGATTTCCTCGTGCTGATCCAGATGGTCGAACTCGGCGCTGTTCTTCGCGGTTTCGATGATATTGCGGTTGGACAGGACCACGCCCTTGGGCTTGCCGGTCGTGCCGCTGGTATACAGCATGACGCAGGTGCTGTTGTAATCCAGCCCCGCGATCAGCGCGTCCAGAACCGGCCCCAGACGCTGCGCCGCCGCCCGCCCCTCGGCCTGCACATCGGCCAGCGCGTTCATGCGGGTGTGGTCGTATTTCCGCATGCCGCGCTTGTCGGTATAGACGATCTGCTCGATACCCTCGACCGTCTGGCCGACCTCCAGCACCTTGTCGACCTGCTCCTGATCGCCGCACAGCACAAAGCGCGCGCCGCAATGGCCCAGCACATAGGCCATCTCTTCGGCCACCGCGTCCTGATACAGCGGCACCGGCACCGCGCCGCACATCTGCACCGCGACCATGCCCCAGTAATGCGCCGGACGGTTGCGCCCGATGATCGCCACATGCTCGCCCGGTTTCAGGCCAAGCGCCAGCAGCCCCAGCGCCATGGCGCGGATCTCATCGGCGGCCTGGCCCCAGGTCCAGCTTTGCCAGATGCCGAATTCCTTTTCGCGATAGGCGGGCCGGTTGCCGAAACGGACCACATTCCGCGCCAGCAATGCGGGCACAGAATACAATGCGCCCAGAGGCGTCTCCGGTGGCGTCTCCGGCGGCGTCTGCGGATCCGTCATGTCTCCTCCCTCATGCGCGTGGCGCGCGCCGCCGGGGCCTCCCCGCCCCTTCGGCATGCCGCAGTGTTGGCCGCAATCTTTGCCGCAGTTTTGCCGGAGTCCAACGAAATGTTACGGCGCTTTTCCCGCAGCCCGCGCAGTGCTAGGCCAGAACAGGGGATAAGGGGGGACGCGATGCAGCAGCCGGTGTTTGACACGGCCCTGACGCCGGTGGAGATCGAGGCCGAGCTGATCCGCTCGGGGCTGAACCTGATCGGGCAGGCGCTGTCGATCTTTGACGCCGACCTGCGCCTGCGGGTCGCCAACCGGCAATATCAGGCGATGTTCGATCTGCCCGATGCGCTGACCCTGCCCGGCACCCGGTTCGAGGACACGATCCGCTTTCTGGTCCTGCGCGGCGAATACGGCCCGCAGACCGATCCCGACGCGGCGGTGGCCTTCCGCGCCGAACAGGCCCGCACCTTCCGGCCCCATTACTTTGAACGCGAACGCGCCGACGGGCGCTGGGTCGCGGTCGAGGGCGCGCCCCTGTCCCAGGGCGGCTGGGTCACCGTCTATACCGACATCACCGACATCAAGCGGCAGGAAACCCTGCTGCGCGCCCGGTCCGAGGAACTGTCCGAACAGGTGCTGCACCATGCCGAACGGCTGGCCGCCACCAACCGCAAGCTGGCCGCCACCAACGCCGCCCTGTCCGAGGCGCAGCGCGTCCTGACCCGCACCGAGGCCCGCACAAGGCAGGTGACCGAGATGGTCCCCGCCCATATCGCCCATATGAACGCGCGGTTCCGCTATACGTTTTCCAACCGCCGCCTGCCCTCGGTCTTTCCGGGCGCTGCGGGCGACATCGTGGGGATGACGGTCGAAGAGGCGCTTGGCGCCGCCACCTTCGCCACGCTGGAGCCGCACATGCTGCGCGCGCTGGCAGGCGAGCCGCAGGTGTTCGAGATCACGCACCCCATCTCGGGGCGGCGCATCCGCATCGCGCTGACGCCCGATCACGAGGGGCGCGGCGCCTATATCCTGTCGACCGATGTCTCCGCCGAGGTGCAGGCCCGCGAGGCGCTGGCCCATGCCAGCCGCCGCAGCCTGGCGGCGCAGCTGACCTCGGGCATGGCGCATGATTTCGGCAATCTGCTGACCATCATCCTGGGCCTGCAATCGCGGCTGGCCGGGCGCGATCTGCCCCCTGATGCCGCCGAGGACATTCAGGCCACGCTGGCCGCCGCCCGCCGCGGCGCGTCGCTGCTGGACCGGCTGGCCCGCATCAGCGGCACCCGCGAGCTGGCCCCCGAACCGGCGCTGCTGCCGCAGCTTCTGGCCGATCTGGCCACGCTGGCGCGCCCCAGCCTGACCGAGGGGACGGACCTGCACCTGCATCTCGACCTGCCTGCGGGCCAGACCCTGCTGGACCCCGGCGCCCTGCAGGATTCGCTGCTGAACCTGATCCTGAACGCCAATGCGGCGATCGCCGGACCGGGCCGGATCACGCTGTCCGCGCAGCGCAGCGGCGACTGGCTTGACCTCAGCGTCACCGATACCGGCCCCGGCTTCTCGCCCGAGGCGCTCAGGCGCGCGACCGAGCCGTTCTTTACCACCAAAAAGGGTCAGGGCTCGGGTCTGGGCCTGTCGATGGTCTATGACCAGACCAAGCTGGCGGGCGGCACGCTGCGGCTGGAAAACCAACCGGGCGGCGGCGCGCGGGTCACGCTGCGCCTGCCCTGGCGCCCGGTGGCGCCGCAAATGGTGCTGCTGGCCGAAGATGACGACGCCATCCGCACGCAGGTCCGCGCGCAACTGACCGGGCTGGGCCATGCCGTGATCGAGGCCGCCTCACTGGCCGAGGCGCGCGCCATGACCGACCTGCCCGGACTGACGCTGATCCTGTCCGACATCCAGCTGGGCGACGGGCTGGGCCTTGATCTGGCGGGCACATTGCCGATGGTGCTGATGACCTCGCTGCCGCCGGGCAACCCGCTGCGCGAGGCCGCCCGCGGCCCGGTCCTGACCAAACCGTTTCCCGCCGCGCGCCTTGCCGCAGCCCTGGCACAAGCCACAAAGGACATGCCATGACCGACGCGCCCCTGATCGCCATCCTCGACGACGAACCCGAAATCCGCCGCCTGCTGTCAGCGGCGCTGGAAGAGGCAGGCTTCCGCACCCGCTCCTTCGCCCGCGCCACAGAATTCGAGGCCGCCCTGCGCCGCATCACGCCGGATGCCTGCCTCATTGATCTGGGCCTGCCCGACCGCGACGGGCTGGCGCTGGTCCACCGGCTGGCCTCGCAATCGGGGGCGGCGATCATCATCATCTCGGGCCGCGCGCAGGTGCAGGACCGGGTGACGGGGCTGGAACTGGGCGCCGATGACTACATCATCAAACCCTTCGAGCCGGCCGAGGTCGTGGCCCGCATCCGCGCCCGCCTGCGCCGCCCGTCCGCGGGCCCCGCCAACCGCGCCCGGACCGTGCGCTTCGCCGGCTGGACCGCCGATTTCGACCGCTACCTGCTGACCTCCCCCGAGGGCGATGACACCCCCCTCAGCCATGCCGAGGCCGAGGTGCTGCGCATGTTCACCGACAACCCCCGCCGCCTGATCACCCGCGCCCGGATGCTGGAAACCCTGGGCGGGGCGGCAGGCGACAGCTTCGACCGCGCCATGGATGTCCGCATCTCGCGCCTGCGCACGAAACTGGGCGAAGACCCGAAAAACCCGCGCCTGATCAAGACGATCTACGGCGCGGGCTATATCTTCCTGGCAGAAACCGGCTGACCGGCCCCTGCCTGCTTTGGTCAGCAAATATCCTGCGGGGGGTCCGGGGGGCGCAAAGCCCCCCGGCTTCCGCCTGCCCCAAAGGGCAGGCCCGGATCAGGCATCCACGTCCCAGCCGCTGATGGCCTTGCTGTCCATGAACTCTTCCAGCCCCATCACGCCACCTTCGCGCGCACGGCCCGACATCTTCACGCCGCCAAAAGGCGCCCCGGCGCCGCGTGCCTCGCCGTTCATCTCGACCATCCCGGCCTGCAGCTGCCGCGCCAGACGGTTCCGGCGGGCGCCGTCCTGCGACTGGACATAGTTCGTCAGACCATAAGGCGTGTCATTGGCGATGCGCACGGCCTCGTCCTCGCTGTCAAAGGGGATGATCGACAGGACCGGGCCAAAGATCTCCTGCTGCGCGATGGCCATGTCGTTGGTCACATCCGCAAACACGGTGGGCCGCACGAAATAGCCCCGGTTCACGCCCTCGGGCAGGCCGGTGCCGCCCGCGACCAGCCGCGCGCCCTCGTCGATGCCGGTCTGGATCATGTCCTGAATCTTCTGCCACTGATCCTTGCTGACCACCGGCCCGATATGGCGCCCCGGCTGATGCGCACTGGCCACCGCCGTCTCAGAGGCCACCTGTGCCGCCACCTCGACCGCGCGGTCATAGACCGACCGCTCGACCAGCATCCGGGTCGGCGCGTTGCAGGACTGGCCGCTGTTGTTGAAGCAATGCCGCGCGCCCCGGATCACCGCCTTGTCGTCGGCATCGGCAAAGACCAGATTGGCACCCTTGCCGCCCAGCTCCAGCACCACCTTTTTCAGGCTGTCGGCCGCCGCCTTGCTGATCGCGATGCCCGCGCGGGTCGAGCCGGTAAAGCTGATCATCGCCACATCCGCATGCACTGACAGCTGCGTGCCGACCCCGGCCCCGTCGCCATTGACCAGATTGAAGACGCCCGCAGGCACGCCCGCCTCGTGAACGATCTCGGCAAACAGCATCGACGACAGCGGCGCGATTTCCGAGGGTTTCAGCACGCAGGTATCGCCCGCCAGCAGCGCCGGGATCACCTTGAGCGTCACCTGATTCATCGGCCAGTTCCACGGCGTGATCAGGCCGACCACGCCCACCGGCTCCCATGCGATCATCGTCGTCGGCGCGTGGGCGCCAAGCGGGCGGACGAACTGAAACTCCTTGAACGCGGTGATGAAATTGCGGGTATGCGAGGACCCGGCCGCGACCTGATCGCTCAGCGACATATCCTGCGGCGCGCCCATCTCGTGGCTGATCGCCCAGGCCATATCCTCGGCGCGGCGCTCGTAGATCTCAAGGATCTTCTCGACCAGCGCCAGACGCGCGGCGGGCGGCGTCGCGGCCCAGGCCGGAAAGGCCCGTTTGGCGGCGGCGACGGCGGCATCGGTATCGGCCTGATCGCCGATCGAGATCACCGCCACGGCCTCTTCGGTCGAGGGGTCGATGACCTCAAGATCGCGGGCGGCGGCAGGGGCCACCCAGGCGCCGTCGATGTAGAAGTCACGCTTGTTCAGCAAATCAGCCATGTCATTCTCCTGTGCGTCGTTGGGCAGAGCCTGTCACCCGCCAACGCCCGCCGCAAGGCCGGAGGCGCCATCAGGATCACGCGAGAGCGGGCCACCTGACGGCACTGGCATTCCGCGTGACCGTGCTTATGTTGACGCGGACGCAACCAACCGAAAGGACACCCCATGTCCCTGCGCATCAATGACATTGCCCCCGATTTCACCGCCAATTCAACCGAAGGCCAGATCCGCTTTCACGACTGGATCGGCGACAGCTATGCGATCATCTTCAGCCATCCGCGCGATTTCACGCCGGTCTGCACTACCGAATTCGGCGCCGTGGCGCAGCTGATCCCGGAATTCGAGGCCCGCAACACCAAGGTTCTGGGCGTCTCGGTCGACAGCGTCGACGACCACGCGAAATGGAAGCGCGACATCTCGCAGCTTGCGGGCGTGCCCGCCGATTTCGCGATCATCGACGACAGCGACCTGACCGTGGCCAAGGCCTATGACATGCTGCCCGCCGAATATTACCTGCCGGCCGAGGGCCGCACGCCCGCCCATTCGGCGACCGTCCGCACCGTCTTCATCATCGGCCCCGACAAGAAGGTGCGCCTGACGATGACCTATCCGATGTCGGTGGGCCGCAACTTTGCGGAAATCCTGCGGGCGCTCGACGCGGTGCGCAAGACCGACGGCAACCCGATCGCCACCCCCGCCAACTGGGTGCCGGGTCAGGACGTGATCGTGGCCCTGTCGCTGGACGACGCGGCGGCGCAGGCGAAATACGGCCCGCTGGACATCAAGCTGCCCTATCTGCGCTATGCCAAAGACCCGGCCTAGGGGTGCCCGGCGCGGGGCCGTTGCGGTCCCGCGCTATCCTGCCTGTGCGCTGGCGCGGCGCAGATAGGTCTGCGTCACGGTGCTTTCCATCATGACAAGGATCTTGCGCCGAAGCTGGTATTTCGGGCTGCGGATCACCAGCCCGACCAGCAGCTTGCGCTTGCGGTTGACCAATGAAATCCGCCGCCGCATGGTCAGCCTGCGGGCCGGGGGCATCAGCTCGGCAATCCGGGCCGCGTGAAAGCGCCAGATACGGCTAAGCGGCGTGGGCAGGTTCCACGGCTTGTTGTTGACGACAAAATGCAGCACGACCGGATCAGAGGGAAACTCTTCCAGACGCTTGTACGATGACGGATCGGTATAGACGTTATAGCGCGCATCCAGCAGCAGGATGCGCCCGCGCGTCACGGTGTTGATGGCCGACTGATCCTCGCTCAGCAGCGGGCGGTCGGGATCGGACAGCAATGCGGTGCAGGCCGCCGCCGTGTCCTCGGCCCGCCACAGGGTCAGGTTCATCACCAGCAGGCCGGAATTCACATAGCTGCCGATCACATGGCCGGTCGCCGCGACCTCGATCGGGTCGGGGCTGGGGCAGGCAACGGCGGCAATCAGGTTCTGACCCAGATCTGCGGCCTGCAAGGGCGACAGATCGCCCATCACCACCATGTCGCAATCCATATAGATCGCCCGCGTCTCGTCCGGAAACAGGCTGGGGATCAGCAGCCGCAGAAAGGCGCTGCGGGTCAGATGCGCGCGCTTGACCAGCAGCCGGTCAAAGGCATCGCCCGAGACCTCGATCCGCCGCAGTTCGACCCCCAGCCGGGGGCCAAGCGCGTCGATCCGGGCGCGGTTGGGGGCGGAAATGCCCATGTCCAGCACCGCAAAGCGCGCGCCGGGATTGTGCATCGCCGCCGAAGCGATCAGCACAAGGACGCCGGGGACGTAGTTGTCGTCAGATCCGGTAATGATAAGCATGTCTGAAATCAACCTTGAACGCGCTCAGGCGGGATGGTCCCATGCCTTGCGCAGCCACTCGATATTGCCGATGCGCCGATACCACTTGCCCCCGCGCCCGGCAAGAACGTCCGCCATCTTGGGCGCGCCCGCAAATAACACGATTCTGGCACCATCGGGGCAGGCCGGATCGCGCAGCCAGCTGGCCAGCCCGCGCCCGACGCAGTGGTTCTTGAAGCTGACGCACCAGCCCTGCGGCCAGTAGGTCAGCAGCCCCTGCCGGTCCAGCACGCCGCTGACCAGCTGCTGTTCATGCTCATAGCGGCGGGCGGCGGCGGCGGGATCGGCCAGATAGCTGTCCAGTACCTCGGGATGGGCGCCGATGCGGAAGCGAAAGACCGAGGTATTGCCGACCATATGCAGAAACCGGTCGCGCGCCGGGTTGATGCGGCGCAGCGGCTTGGGGCGGAACAGATCGTCGTCGCGCAGGATCACGAAGGCGCCCGGATGGTCGAACAGCGGCGTCAGGTCATCGACCACCACCAGATCCAGATCCAGAAACAGCGCCGTGCCCGACAGCACCGGACCCTCCGGCCCGCCCAGATCGCGGCGGAACAGCGCCAGCTTGCGCCAGCGCGTGTCGCGGCTGCCGTCGGGCAGGCCCAGCTCGGGCAGGGGCAACGCCGTTATGCGCCCGTCCAGCCCGGTGGCATCATCGGTAAAGCAGACGAAGCGGTGCGGGCGGGACAGATGCCGCGCGACCTGCGCCGCCAGCCGGTTCACATCATCCGAGGAATAGAGCGTGCCCCATTTCATCGTCAGGATCGTCACGGGCTCTGCTGCCGTCATGGCGGCTCCTTGTTCGCGGTTCAGCGCGATTCTGACGGATCGGCGCGTCCGGGTAAAGCGTGCTCGGCCCCCGCAGCGCGCGCGCGCGCATCGGCCAGCGCCTGATAGTCGCGCACCACATGGGACAGGACCGACAGGGCCAGCGTGGCCGGATCGCGGCTGGCGGGCGCCAGCCCCACCGGGCTGCGCAGGCGCGCCAGTTGCGCGGGCGGATGGCGCTGTGCCAACCGCGCGGCCCGGCGCTGGCGGATGCGGGCACCGCCGATGGCGCCGATGAAAAACGCCGGGCTGGCCAGCGCCCAGTCCAGCAGCGGCGCCTCGCGGTCATGGTCGTGATGCAGCAGCAGCACCGCCGTCCACGGGTCGGGCGGGGGAAGACCCGCAGGCAGGCCCGGCTGCGGGTGCAGGCGGCAGGCGATCCCCGATGCCGCCGCCACCCGACCCAGTGCGGTCAGTTCCGGCCCGGCGCCGAACGCCTCCAGCCGCAGCGGCGGCAGGCACAGCCGCTGCGGCAGCACCGGATCGGGCAGCGCCAGCACCGCAGGGCGCCGGGCGGCCAGCGCGCGCAGGGCGGCGCGGATCGCAGGGCGGTCGGGGGCGGGGTCGATCAGCACATCCAGCCCGCTGCCGCAGGGCAGGCGAAAGTCGATGACGGGCGAGCCGCGCCCATAGCGCAACCGGCGCGCCCCCTGCCCCCGCAACGCGCGGGCCTGCAAGGCCAGCTCGGCCTCAAGACAGCCATCGGCCAGCGATCCCGCCATGCGCCCGTCCCACGCCACCGCCAGATGGGCACCGATGGCGCGCGAAAAGCTGCCCTCGATCCCGGTCAGCGTGCACAGCGCCCCCCCGGCCCGCGCCAGCAGACGCAGCGCGGCAAGGTCAGAGGCGTTCATCGGCGGGCCGGGCAAAGAGACGGCGGGCAGAAAGGCGTCGGGACATGGGCGGCTTCCGGGCGCAAGGGCTGTGGCGCCATGCTAGGCGCCACGCCCGCGATTGGCCAGCAGGGGGCGCCTCAGTAATAGGTCAGGTTCGTGGCCTTGCCGCGGAACACGGTATAGGCAAGGATCGAATAGGCCGCGATGATCGGCAGCACGATCAGCGCCCCCACCAGAATGATGATCAGGCTTTCCGGCGCCGAGGCGGATTCGTAGATCGTCATCCGCTCGGGCACGACATAGGGGTAAAAGGAATAGGCCAGCCCGCCAAAGGCCATGATGAACAGCCCCGTGCCGATGGCAAAGGGTGCCCAGGCCAGCCGGTCACCCGGCAGCGGCAGCCGCGCCAGAATGCGCCACAGCAGATACAGCAGCACCGCCGACAGGACCGGCAGCGGCGACAGAAACACGATCTCGGGCCACGAGAACCACTTGTCCCAGATGCGCCCGCTGATCAGCGGCGTGGCCAGCGAAATCGCCCCGATCCCGCAGATCACGCCCCAGATGCCGCCGCGCGCCCAGCCCACGGCCTTGCGCTGCAGATCGCCCTCGGCCTTGGCGATGGTCCAGCTGGCGCCGATAAAGCTGTAGCCGACGGTCAGAAACAGCGCCGTCAGCACCCCAAAGCCGATGGTGGCGGGCGTGATGACCAGCCCCGTCACATACAGCCCCAGCATGAAGCCCTGCGACAGCGAGGCCATCAGGCTGCCCGCAAAGAACGCCTTGTTCCAGGCGCCCCGGTGGCGGGTCGGCGCCTTGACGCGGAACTCGAACGCGACGCCGCGCACGATCAGACCGATCAGCATCACCGCGACCGGCAGGTACAGCGCGGTCAGGATAATGCCATGCGCGACCGGAAAGGCCACCAGCAGCAACCCGATCGCCATGACCAGCCAGGTCTCGTTGGCATCCCAGAACGGCCCGATCGAGGCGACCATGCGGTCGCGTTCCTCTGGCGTGGCGAAGGGGAACAGCAGGCCCACCCCCAGATCAAAGCCGTCCAGCACGACATAGACAAGGATCGAGATGCCCATCAGCACGGCAAAGGCAAAGGGCAGCCAGATGGCCGGGTCTCCGAACAGGGTCATCATGGCATCACTCCGCAGGCTTGAGGATCTCGACACCCGCATCGCGCGGGGCCGGGTCGGGGTTCAGACGATGATCGCCGGCGCTGGCCTTGCGCGCCAGATAGGTCAGCGTGCCGATATAGGCCGCGATCAGGAAGCCATAGACCGCCAGATAGGCCAGCAGCGTGGACAGGACCATGCCGCCCGACACGTCGGCCACCGCCTCGCGCGTGGTCAGAACGCCGGTCACCAGCCAGGGCTGGCGCCCGATCTCGGTCGTGTACCAGCCCGCCAGCGTGGCGACCCAGCCGGAAAACGCCATGCCCGCAAAGCCATAGATCCACAGCCGGGGCAGCCCGTCGATGCCGCGCCCGCGCCGCATCAGCCACAGGGCCGACCACGACAGCGCCAGCATCGCAAAGCCAAGCCCCACCATCACGCGAAAGGCAAAGAACACCGGCGCGACAGGGGGATGTTCGATCACGCCATCCTCGGAGACGAAATCGTTCAGGCCGGGCACGACCCCGTCCAGATGATGCTTGAGGATGACCGAGGCCATGCCGGGGATCGCCACCTCGAAGCGGTTCTCGCGCGCCTCCTGATCCGGCAGGGCGAACAGCACCAGCGGCACGCGGGGCTGCGTCTCCCAGTTGGCCTCCATCGCGGCGACCTTGGCGGGCTGATGCTCCAGCGTGTTCAGCCCGTGGAAATCGCCCGCAAGGATCTGAAGCGGGATCAGCACCGCCGCGACGGTCGCGCCGACGCGCAGGGTGGCGCGCACCTCATCGCCCCGGTCGCCCCAGATCCAGCGCAAAGCCGACAGACCCGCGATCAGGAACGCCACCGTCAGCCCCGAGGCCAGCAGCATATGCACCAGCCGGTAGGGCATCGAGGGGTTGAAGACGATCGCGAACCAGTCGGTCGCATGAACCACGCCGTCGCGCAGCTCGAACCCGGCAGGCGTGTGCATCCAGCTGTTCAGCGCCAGAATCCAGAAGGCCGACAGGGTGGTGCCAAAGGCCACCAGCAGCGTCGCCGTGGTGTGCAGCCATCCCGGCACCCGGCGAAAGCCGAACAGCATGATGCCCAGAAACGCGGCCTCAAGAAAGAACGCGGTCATAATCTCGTAGGCCAGCAGCGGCCCCGCGACATTGCCCACCTTCTCCATGAAGCCCGGCCAGTTGGTGCCGAACTGGAACGACATGGTGATGCCCGACACGACGCCAAGCGCGAAGGACAGCGCGAACACCTTCACCCAGAAGCGATAGGCATCCATCCATTTCTCGGCGCCGGTGGCGTTGAAGCGCAGCTTGAAGAACAGCAGCACCCAGCCAAGCGCGATGGTGATGGTCGGAAACAGAATGTGGAACGAGATATTGGCCGCGAACTGGATCCGCGACAGGATCAGGGGGTCCATCGGGTTACTCCTGTGACTTGCGGAAGGGGATCAGGCGCCCGGCCCCCTCGATCATGCGGTTCAGGCGGGCGCCCATATTCAGCAGCGCAACGAGGCGTTCGGTCTCCATCCGGTTCAGTTCATCATGGAAATGTGTCATCTGTTCGATCACGCCGCGCAGCTCGTCGATGCGGGCCCGCGCGCCCTCATCACCCGCCACCGCCTCGGTCATGGCCAGTTCGCGCAGCTTGGTCAGGGTCGGGTCGATCTCGCGCTTGCGGCGCTCGGCCACCAGCGTGCGGACAATCTCCCACAGATCGTCGGGCGTGGTGAAGAAATCGCGCCGGTCGTCGGGGCGGTGGCGCAGCCGGACGAGGTTCCAGCTTTGCAGCTCTTTCAACGCCATCGACACGTTCGACCGCGAAAACCCAAGCGCGGTCACGATGTCATCGGCACAAAGCGGATCATCGGCCAGAAACAGCAGCGCATAGACCCGCCCCACCGTGCGGTTGATGCCCCAGCGAGAGCCCATCTCGCCGAAATGCAGAATGAACTCCTGTCGGAGGGGGGAAATCTTCATGCGCGCGTTCCTGAATTTTCAGTAATTCCTGAAATGACAGATAGCGCAATGCCCCTGCGGTGCCACATGGCGGATTGTCGCATTCCTCAAGTGGAATGTCGGGAACAAGCGGCGATCCCGGTGGTTGGACCATGACACCCGCAAGAGGAGACATCATGGACCATTCCACCCACCCCCGCCTTGGCGCCGAAGAACTGACCGAGGCCGTGCTGACCGGCGCACCCGTCTATGGCCCCGAAGAGCAGACTGTCGGCACCATCACCCACACCCACGGGACCGGCCCCGAGATGAGCGTCATCATTGATGTCGGCGGCTTTCTGGGCATCGGCGCCCGGTCCGTGCAGGTCGCCGTGCGCGAGCTGGACCTGATGCGCGACGAGACCGGGCTGGTCCATGGCCTGACGCGCTGGACCAAGGACGAGTTGAAAGCCCTGCCCGAACACCACCACTAGGCGGACGGACACGGCACTGACGCGCCTGACGGGGCGCCAGCGCGCTTGACGCAGATGGCGGACGCATGAGACATGCTCTCATGCGTCTTTTTGCGTCACAATCCCTGCCGTCCGAGGACGCCGCCGATCCCGCATCACGCCCGCGCGGGCTGTTGCGGGCCGGGCTGTTCTGGCTGCGCTGGCTGGCGCTGCGGCTGGTGCTGGTGCTGACCGGCTCGGTCGCGGTCTATGCCTTTGTGAACCCGCCACTCACCTGGACCATGGTTGGTGAACGCCGGACCCACCCGCTGGTGGCGCGGGAATGGGTGGCCCTGGACGACATTGCCCCGGTCATGGCGCGGTCGGTTGTGGCCGCCGAAGACGCGAATTTCTGCCTGCACTGGGGCTTTGACATGTCCGAAATCCGCAAGGTCATGGCCTCGGGCTCGCGTCGGGGCGCCTCGACCCTGACGCAGCAGACGGCCAAGAACGCGTTTCTGTGGCAAAAGCGCAGTTGGGGCCGCAAGGCCGCCGAGACCCTGCTGACCCCCATGATCGAGGCGCTGTGGTCCAAGCGCCGCATCCTTGAGGTCTATCTGAACGTCGCCGAATTCGGCCCCGGCGTCTTTGGCATCCATGCCGCGGCACGCGAACATTTCGGCACCACGCCGGACCGGCTGACCCCGGTGCAGGCGGCGCGTCTGGCCGCGGTCCTGCCGGCGCCGAAATCACGCAGCCCGCAGCGGGCGTCGGACCGCTCGCGCGCGATTGCCGATGGTGCGGCCACGATCCTGCGCGACGGGCGGGCCGCGTGTTTCTGAGCCGGTCGGGCAGGGCCTTGCAGGGCACCTTGCAGTGCGGGGGCTTGCGGTTGAAAGCCGGGGGGCGCAGGCGTATCAAGGCCGGGTTGCGAAACGAAGGGGACCCGAGCAGTCCATGAATAACAATACGCAGACCACGCGACTGTATCACACCGCCCTGTCGCCCTATTGCCGCAAGGTGCGGCTGGTGCTGGCCGAGAAGAAGATCGAGGTCGAGCTGGTCGAGGAACGCTACTGGGACAATCCGCCCGACCTGAAGCGCCGCAACCCGGCAGGCAAGCTGCCGGTGCTGCGCTATCGCGGCAATATGCTGGCGGAAAGTCAGGCGATCATCGAATATCTGGACGAGGCCGTGCCCGCGCCCTCATTGATGCCCGGAACGCCGCTGGAGCGCCACGAGGTGCGCCGCTTGTGCAGCTGGTTCGACGACAAGTTCAATACCGAGGTCACCCAGCCGATCATGAACGAACGGGTGTGGAAAAAGCTGATGCGGGCGGGCTATCCCGACAGCCGCATCGTCAAGGACGGGCTGCGCGCGATCAAGGAGCATATCGACTATCTCAGCGCGCTGCTGGAGACGCGGCGCTGGCTGGCGGGCAATACGCTGAGCCTGGCCGATTTCACCGCCGCCGCGCATTTTTCGTGCCTCGACTACATCTCGGATGTGGACTGGGACCGGTCCGAGGCGCTGCGCGACTGGTATGCGACGATCAAGTCGCGGCCGGCCTTCCGCTCGGTTCTGGCCGATCAGGTGCCGGGCATTCATCCGGCGCCGCATTATGCCGAGCTGGATTTCGGGTAAGCCGCCGGCGGGGCGGATGCGTCCCGCGATGGCCGGGGGCGCTTCGCCCCCCGGACCCCCCGAGGATATTTGGACCAAGGCAAAGGATGAGATCGCGGCCGAGGCGGTTGCGGCCGGCTTTGCGGCGATGCGGGTGACGCGGCCCGATGCGGTGCCGGAGCTGCCCGCGCGGCTGGCGGCGTTTCTGGAGGCCGGGCGGCATGGCCAGATGGGCTGGATGGCCGAGCGAACCGCATGGCGGGCCGATCCCGCCGCGCTGTGGCCCGAGGCGCAGTCGGTCATCATGCTGGCGGAACTGTATACGCCCGAGGGCGACCCGCTGGCGGTGCTGGAGCAGCCTGATCGCGCCGCTGTCAGCGTTTATGCGCAGGGGCGCGATTACCACGATCTGGTCAAGAAGCGGCTGAAGCGGCTGGGGCGCTGGATGCTGGAGCGGGCGCCGGGGCACCAGATTAAGGTGTTCGTGGACACGGCGCCGGTGATGGAAAAGCCGCTGGCGCAGGCCGCCGGGCTGGGCTGGCAGGGCAAGCACACCAATCTGCTGTCACGCGATCTGGGCAGCTGGTTCTTTCTGGGTGCGATCTTCACCACACTGCCCCTGCCCGCCGATGCGCCCGAGCGCGAGCATTGCGGGTCGTGCCGCGCCTGTCTGGACATCTGCCCGACCGCCGCCTTTCCGGCGCCGTTTCAGCTGGATGCGCGGCGCTGCATTTCCTATCTGACGATCGAGCACAAGGGGCCGGTGGAGCCTGACTTGCGCGCCCTGATGGGCAACCGCATCTATGGCTGCGACGATTGTCTGGCCGTCTGCCCGTGGAACAAGTTCGCGCAGGCGGGGGCCGAGATGCGCTATCGCGGGATCATCGACGCGCCGCCGCTGGCCGAACTGGCGGTGCTGGACGATGCCGGGTTCCGGGCGCGGTTTTCGGGCAGTCCGATCAAGCGGATCGGGCGCGACCGGTTTGTGCGCAACGTTTTGTATGCGATCGGGAATTCCGGGATGCCCGCCTTGCGGGACGTGGTGCAGGGGCTGGCGGATGATCCGGACCCGGCGGTGGCCGATGCCGCGCGATGGGCGGCACTGAGACTGGCGGGCTAGAGCAGGAAGTCATCGCTGTTCAGAGTGTAATCGCCCTGAAGGCGGATCAGCATGTCGGACCGGCGGTCGCCGTCGAGGTCGATCCAGACCTGCGTTTCGCCATTGCTGCTCTGCCAGCGGACCGAGCGGTCGCCGCTATGGCCGCTGCGCCCGACATAGCTGACCCCGCCCAGAAAGCTCAGGTCGATGCGATCTTCGCCGCGGGTGAAGTCGAGGATCAGGTCGGGGGCGTGGGGGCGGCTGTCCTCGCGGCCCAGATAGCGGAACAGATCGCGCCCCGGACCGCCGATCAGCGTGTCGGACCCCAGCCCGCCGACAAGCGTGTCATTGCCCGCGCCGCCATCCAGCCGGTCCCATCCCATCTGACCGCGCAGCAGATCATTGCCCGGACCACCCAGCAATGTGTCATGACCCGGACCGCCCTCCAGCGTGTCATTCCCCTCGCCTCCCCACAGCCAGTCATGGCCCAGACCGCCCAGCACCAGATCATTGCCCGGACCGGCATGCAGCCAGTCATGGCCCGGCCCGCCGAACATCCGGTCATCGCCCAGACCCCCTTCCAGCCGGTCATCGCCCGGACCGCCGTGCAGCGTGTCATTGCCGGGGCCGCCAAAGACGCGGTCGTTTCCTGGACCGGCAAAGATGAGATCAAAGCCGATGCCGCCGTGCAGCGTGTCATTGCCCGGACCGCCCCATACCGTGTCATGGCCCGGACCGGCAAACACCCGGTCGTCGCCGGGGCCGCCATAGATCCGGTCATCGCCGGGGCCGCCATGCAGCACATCGTTGCCATCGCCGCCAAAGATCAGATCATTGCCCGGTCCGGCAAAGACCAGATCATTGCCGGGGCCGCCCTGAATGATGTCGGCGCCGCCCCCGGCCCGGATCGTGTCATTGCCCTCGCCGCCATCGAAGGTGTTGTTGCCCACGAACGAGACCAGCAGGTCATTGCCCTCATCGCCCAGCATCGTGTCGTTGCCCGCCCCGCCCCACAGCGAATCATTGCCTGTCCCGCCCGACATCCAGTCATTCCCGTCATCGCCCCACAGCCGGTCATTGCCCGGGCCGCCGTAAAGCGTGTCATTGCCCTGCCCGCCATGCAGATCGTCATTGCCGTCTTCGCCATGCAGAATGTCGTTGCCATCATCGCCGTACAGAATGTCGCGCCCGTCCCCGCCCCAGAGCAGATCGTTGCCCCTGCCCCCGCGCAGCGTGTCATCGCCCAGCCCCCCCCACAGCGTATCGTTGCCGTCATCGCCCAGAAGCTGGTCGTTGCCCGCGTCACCATGCAGCCGGTCATTGCCGCTGCCGCCGCGCAGGGTGTCATTGCCGTCGCCGCCATGGAGGTGATCGTTGCCGGACCCGCCGTCCAGATAGTCGTTGCCGTCCTCGCCCCACAGCGTGTCGTCGCCGTCCTCGCCCAGAAGCGTGTCATTGCCCGCGCCGCCCCGCAGCAGGTCATTGCCGCTGCCGCCATTGAGGTAATCGGCCCCGATCCCGGCGATCAGCGTGTCGTTGCCCGCCCCGCCCAGCAGGCGGTTGTTTCCCGTCAGCGCTTCGAGGTAATCGTTGCCGTCCTCGCCCGACAGGGTGTCGTTGCCGCCGCCGCCGTAAAGGGCGTCATGGCCCCGGCCGCCATAGATCAGATCGTTGCCCCAGCCGCCATAAAGCGTGTCGTTGCCGTCGCCGCCATAGATCAGGTCATGGCCATCCTCGCCATGGATCACGTCGTCTCCGGCATCGCCGAACAGCGTGTCGGCGCCCGGACCGCCATAGATCAGGTCATCGCCCTCACCGCCACGGACCAGATCGTTGCCGGGTCCGGCGCGCACCGTATCATTGCCGCCCCCGGCCGAGATCGTGTCATTGCCCCCTCCGGCCTGAATCAGTTCCGGGCGCATGCCGCCGACCAGCAGATCTGCCCCCTCGGTGCCAAACAGCCATTCGGGCGCGTCCGAGGGCGTGTCTTCGGGGCGGATACGGGTCGGATCGACCTGGGGCAGCAGGTAATGCGCGACCGGAAAAAGCGACGCGTTCGAGAAGTCGCTGATGGACAGCGACCGCCCGTCGCGTGTGTGGATGTCCAGAATCGTCTCGCCGTAGAGGATCGTGATTCCGGTGTCGGTCGGGATAAAGCGCAATTGCCAGACGCTGCGGATCATGCCCAGATGCGACATGTCCAGATGATCGACGCCGTGTTCGTAATCGCTGATGGTGATGCGGCCCTGAATGCGCGAGGGCACGAAAATATCCGCCCCCTCGCCGCCCGTCAGTGTGACAGGGCTGGCGCCCGCAACCAGAATGTCGTTGCCCGCCCCGCCGTCCAGCCGGGTGGTGCCGGGGGTGGCCAGCAGCATGTCGCCCCGGCTGCCCCCCTGCTGGATGCCGCTGCCCGCCATCGCCGTGGTGCCGATGGCGCCGGGGTCAAAGGTGAACTGGGTGATCCCGGTCTCGGTCGCGCTGGTCACGAACAGCATGATCCGGCCGTCGTTCGCCACGGCCCTGATCGCGCTGACATCGGCCAGCGTGGTGGTGTTGCTGTCGGCGATCGTCGTCAGATGCACCAGCCGGCCGTTGGGCATCAGGGTAAAGACCGTGATCCCGTCATCGGCCCCGCCGACAAAGACAAAGGCGCGCCCGTCCAGCACCACCGTCTCCAGCGCGGTGGCCGACTGAAAGCGGGTCGTCAGCTCGTCGACCACATGGTCGGTGCCGGTCAGCCGTCCCTGCCCGTCCATGCGGAACACGGACAGCGAGCTTGACCCCGCGCCCGACACGATCAGATAGGTCTGCCCCCCGAACTGCACGATTTCGGCGCCGTTGGGCCGGTCATATCCCATACCCTGCGCCGACAGATGGACCGCCCCCGGCCCCAGATGCCCGCTTTCGGCCAGAAGGTGGGTCGAGACGAAATTGCCGTTCCCCGAGATGGCCACGATGATCCGCTGGCCATCCACCTCGGTCGTCATCAGTTGGTCGATCGAAGCGTTCGGCGCCGCGCCCGCAGGCGCCGGGATGGTCAGCGTCGACCGCAGCGTCAGTGCACCATCCGGTGCCATCCGGTGTACAGTCAGTGTCAGCCCGTCGCCGCGGGCCGACAGCACGAATTCGCCCTGCGGCGTCGAGACCTGCTCCAGCGCGGAAATCCTGCCCGGCGGCATCCCGGACGGAAACAGCGTCACGAACGGGGCCAGCGCGCCGGTCCCCGGCGTCAGTTCGATCCCGCGCGTGGCCACGCCGCCCAGCTCGCCCAGATGCAGCATGACGCGGTCGCCCGCCTGGACCACCGAAATGTCGGGCGTGCCCTGATAGGTATAGCTGTCCAGATAGGGGCGCGTGCCCAGCTGGGCCAGCGGCGTGTCGGGGTCGGTGATCTGATAGCTGGAGACGCCGCCGCCGATATGGGTTGCCGCGACCAGCACATAGCGCCCCCCCGATTCGACGATTGCCAGATCGGTGATATTGGACAGCCATAAAGGTTGCGTGACCCCGAAAGTGGTCACGTGATGATAGGTGATCATGCGCTCAACGGGTGTGATGTGGCCGGACAGTCCGGCACCTTCCCCGACAGAATGCCCGCCAGCCCCCCGCCTGAACACCCCCCGAATACAGCAGATTTTATGGAAATGCGATTATTTACAGAACATTAAGCATTATCAGCGGACTCGCCTGCGGGATCCGCGATGGCGAGGGGGCCATAAAGGATCAGTGCGGGCTGATCCGCGACCGCCGTTTCCATCTGCCGGGCCAGCGCCGCGATGGTGGTGTGGACCAGCCGCTGATGGGGGTGGCCCACGGCCTCGGCCAGCAGGGCGGGCGTGTCGCCCGGCAGGCCATGCGCGCGCAGCCCCGCCACCAGCGCGGGAAAGCTGCGCTGGCCCATGAAGACGGCGGTCGTCGCATGCGGATCGGCCAGCGCGGCCCAGTTCACGTCCTGCGGCAACTGCCCGGTCACATCGGCGCCGGTCACGAACTGCACCCGCCGCGCCGTCAGCCGCCGCGTCAGCGGCATCCCCGCCGCCGCCGCCGCCGCGCTGGCCGTGGTCACGCCGGGGACGATTTCGCAGGGAATTCCGGCCTTTGCCAGCGCCACCAGCTCTTCTTCCAGCCGCCCGAAAATGCCCGCATCGCCCGATTTCAGCCGCACCACCCGCCGCCCCTGCAAGGCATGTTCGACGATCAGCCGGTTCACCGCCTCCTGCCGCGCCGAGGGGCGGCCCGCGCGCTTGCCCACCGCGATCATCTCGGCCTGCGGGTTGGCATGGTCCAGCACCGACCCCGAGGCCAGATCGTCAAACAGCACCACCTCGGCCTCGGCCAGCCGCCTTGCGGCCTTCAGCGTCAGCAGCTCAGGATCGCCCGGCCCGGCAGAGACCAGTGAGACAAAGCCGGTTCGGGGCGCAGGATCGGTCACGGCGGCAGGGCTTTCGGGGGCGGGAAAGGGCTTTCAGCTATACCACCCCGCGCGGGTGTGACAATGCCGCGCATCCCCTTGCCGGAAAATGATCTGCGTTGTCATGAAACTAATCGCGGTCTGTGCGCGTGGTTCTGCACCAAGGAAAGGCACGATATGACAGTCATCTGCTGGTTTCGGCGCGCACTGCGTCTGGACGATCACCCCGCGCTGGTGGCCGCCGCACGCGCGGGCGCGGTCATTCCGCTGGTCATCCTGGACCCCGGTGAGGCCCGCGACCACCCCGCCAGCGCCGAGCGTCAGGCCCTGTCCCTGCCCCGGCTGGAGGCTGCGCTGCACCAGCGCCAAAGCCGCCTGATCGTGCGGCGCGGCGACCCGGCGACTGTGCTGGAGGCGCTGGCGCGAGAGACCGGCGCCGCCGAGATCCACACGACGACCGGCTTTCCCTTTGCCGGCGACCACGGGCTGGCCGCAGCCGCCGGACGTGGCGGCGCCGTGCTGCATCTGCACCCGCTGGCGGATCTGGTCGAACGCGCCTCGGTCCGCACGCAGACCGGGGGCCTTTACCGGGTGTTCACGCCGTTCTGGAAGGCGCTGCGCCAGCAGGACATCGCGGCGCCGCTGGACATCCCGCGCCTGTCCGCGCCCGCGCATTGGCCCGACAGCGACGGCACCGACTGGCCCGAGGCCCGCGCCGCGATGGTCCGGGGCTGGGACATCGTCGCCGCCCATACCCGCCCCGGCGAGGATGAGGCCCATGCCCGGCTGGACGAGTTTCTGGACGGCCCGCTACCCGACTATGCCGAGCATCGCAACCACCCGTTCCGCCCCCGCGCGACCTCGGGTCTGGCCGATGCGCTGGCCGTGGGCGAGATCAGCGCCCGCCGCATCTGGCACCGCGCCCTGCCCGCGCTGCATGAGGGCCGCCCCGGCACCGAGACGTTCCTGTCGGAACTGGCCTGGCGCGAATTCGCGCGCGAGTTGCTGCATGACGCGCCGCAGATGCCGGAGACCTGCTGGCGCGAGGAATGGAACCGTTTTCCATGGAAGCGCGACAATGACAGTGCCGAGCGCTGGCGTCGCGCGCAAACCGGCGTCGCAATGGTCGATGCCGGCATGCGCGAGATGTTCGTGACCGGCCAGATGCACAACCGCGTGCGGATGATCACCGCCAGCTATCTGACCAAGCATCTGCTGACCGACTGGCGCGTCGGGCTGGACTGGTTCGCCCGCTGCCTGACCGATTGGGACGCGGCCTCGAATGCGATGAACTGGCAATGGGTGGCGGGCTGCGGCCCCGATGCCTCGCCCTATTTCCGGGTCTTCAACCCCGACGGGCAGGGCGACAAGTTCGACCCCGGCTGCGGCTATCGCAATCACTGGCTGCGCGCGGATTCAGGTGGCGCGCGCGATTTCGCCGCCGCCGCCCCCCGGTCATGGCAGATCGACCTTGCGCGCCAGCCCATGCCCGTCATCTCGCTGGCCGAGGGCCGGGCGCGGGCGCTGACCGCTTACGAGCAACTGAAAGGCTGATCCGATGCAGATACTGGTTCTCTATGTCGCGACACTGGTGATCTTTCTGGCCATCGACGTGGTGGGGATCACACAGATCATCCGCCCCGTATTCGAGCGCCATGTCGGTCACCTGCTGGCCGATCCGTTCCGGCTTGGCCCCGCCGCGCTGTTTTATGCCTTCTATATCGGGGGCGTTTTGTATTTCGTATCACTTCCGGCGCTGCGGGCGAATGCGCCAATGCAGGCCCTGCTGGGCGGCGCGCTGATCGGGCTGATGTGCTATGGCACCTATGAATTCACCAACTATGCCACGCTGCGCGACTGGTCGCTGCAACAGGTCGCGCTGGATACGGCCTGGGGCGGTCTGCTGACCGGGCTGTCGGCCTGGGCCGGGGTGACGGTGACGCGGTGGCTGGCCTGACGCGCGCGCTGATACTTGGCGCCTCGGGCGGGGTCGGCGGCGCACTGGCCGCGCGACTGAGCGCGCAGGGGGCGCAGGTCACCGGTCTGTCGCGCAGCGCCGACGGGCTGGACCTGACCCGGCCCGACACGATTGCAGCCCACGCGCAGGCGCTGGAGGGGCGCAGCTTTGATCTGATCGTCAACGCCACCGGCGCATTGGTCATCGGCGGGCGCGGTCCCGAGAAATCCATGGATGCGGTGGAGGCCGATGCCATGGCCGCGCAATTCGCGCTGAACGCGACCGGGGTGGCGCTGGTGATCCGGCATTTCGCGCCGCTGCTGGCGCGTGCGGGGCGGCCGGTGCTGGCCTCACTGTCGGCGCGGGTGGGGTCGATCGGGGATAACGGGCTGGGGGGCTGGGTCGCCTATCGCGCCGCCAAGGCTGCCCAGAACCAGATCATCCGCACGGCGGCGATAGAATGGCGTCGCCGCAACCCGCGCGCGGTGCTGGTCGCGCTGCATCCCGGCACCGTGGAAACGCCGCTGACGGCGAAATACGCCAGCCGCTATCCGACCATCACCCCCGACCACAGTGCCGGGGCGCTGCTGGCCGTGATCGACACGCTGACACCCGAGGATACCGGCAGCTTTCGCGACTGGAAGGGTCAGGTGGTGCCGTGGTAGCGCCTCAGCTGGACAGGTATGGCGCAAACCCTGCGGTGATCCCGCCAGAGCCGGGGCGCGTGAACGACCCCCAGGTACCCAGAATCTGACCTTCGGGGCCCAGCAGCACCTTGGCGAAGTTCCACTTGGGCACAAAGCCGGTTTCCTGCCGCAGCCAGCCATAGAACGGGTGCACCTCGCCCTTGGCGACCGGCAGAATGTCGGTCATCGGCAGGTCGATGCCATATTCCATCTCGCAATAGGCGCGGGCCTCGGCGCCGGTCGCCAGCTCCTGATTGAAGTCATTCGAGGACACCGCCAGCACGACCAGACCGCGCGGGCCATAGGTCTCGTGCAGGGTCTGCATCTCGCGCAGCTGGCCCGAAAAGCCGCACAGCGAGGCGGTGTTGATGACCAGCACCGGACGCCCGCGCCACTGGCCGGTGTCCAGCATGCCGCCATCGACCGAGGGGAAGGTAAAGCTGGGCGCAGGTGCTGCATGGGCGCGGCGCGCACCAAGCGAGGCGGCCGCAGACAGCGCGGTCGCAAGGGACAGAAAGGCACGACGTTTCATCGACTCACCTCCAGTATGATCCATAATCTACACGCGCCGACGCGCCGTCCAGATGCGACCCAGCAGCGCAGCAGCAGAACCGGCGGCAATCGCGGTCACCAGCCAGTTCGCAGTGCCATTCTCCGCGATCACACCCAGCAGCGCCCAGATCACCGCCGCCGGATAGGCCCATTCGCGGGGCCGCATCGACTGCATCGTCAGCGCGGCGACAGCGACGCCGATCAGGCACAGCACCGCCGCCGTCTGCGGCGCCAGCCAGCCATGCCCGCCCAGCCAGACGCCGATGGACACGCCCGAGGCTGCCGTCAGCCACCCGGCATAAAGCGCGACAGGCCGCACCTGCCACCAGACATCCCGGCGCCCGGCCCACAGCATCGCCAGCACCGCACCGGCCAGCATCGCAAGAATCATCAGCGTCGCCAGCCCCGGCAGCCGGTTGGCAACAGGGATCCAGAAGAACCCGACCGCCAGACTGGCCAGCAGATACTGCCGCATCATCCGCCAGTCGTCACCCCCGGCCCGCTTCCACAGGCCAAAGGCGGCCCCCGCGATCAGCCACGCATAGATCACCCCCCAGATCGAGAACGCCCAGCCCGCAGGCTGCACCGGCGGGTTCTCTTGCGGGATCGGGAACAGATCGGGGCGATAGCCCGCGAATCCGGGAAAGATCACCGGCGACAGCGCGAAGGCGATGGCGGCGATCAGCACGGCAATGGCAAGGGCGCGGTTGGTCATCGGACCTCCTCGTCGCGGTTCAGCCGCCGGGTCAGGCGCAGCGACAGGGCATAGGGCAGCGCCCGCAGCGCCTTGAGCGTCACGGTCAGGCGGCGCGGAAAATGCACCTCGAATCCGGTGCGGTCGAGGCCCTTGAGGATCGCCTCGGCAGCCGCATCAGGGGTCACAATCGCGGGCATCCTGAAATCGTTCTGCGCGGTCAGGCGCGTGTCCACAAAACCGGGGCAGATCAGGCGGATGTCCAGATCCGGGCGCTCGGCCCGCAGGCTTTCGGCCAGATTGATGACGCCCGCCTTGGTCGCGGAATAGATCTGGCCCTGCGGCAGCCCGACATAGCCCGCGACCGATCCGGTCAGCGCCAGCTGCCCGCCCGAACACAGCAGCGGCGGGCCGATCTGCGCGATGTGAAAGCTGCCGGTCAGGTTGACGGTCACGATCTGCGCCGCCTTGTCCGGGTCCAGCGCGGCGATGCGGCCCGGATCATAGATCGCCGCCAGATGCAGGATGCGGTCCAGCGGACCACCCGCCGCGATGGTCTCTGCCGCCCGGTCCAGCGCGGCGCGGTCGGATACGTCCACGGGCACGACCTCGCCGCCGGTCAGGCGGGCCAGTTCCTGCAACGCCTCGGTCCCGCGCGCGGACAGGACCAGCCGCGCGCCGCGCTGCGCATAGGCCAGCGCCAGGGCCCGCCCGATGCCGTCACTGGCGCCGATGATCCAGATGCGTTCGCTCATATCCGACCCTTCCGGTAAAGATGCACCAGCAGCGCGATGGCCAGCAGCCGCAGCCCAAGCGGCACCCCGCCATAAAGCCAACGCAGCGCGTCCAGCGCCTGTTCCGTATTCTGCGCGCCGGGGCGGAACCCGGTCTGCGCCAGCATCGGCAACGCGATGGCGCCCGCCAGCGCCAGCGCCGCCTTGGTCAGAAAGGCCAGCCCGGCATGGGCACGGGTCGCCGCCCCCTCGGCCTGCGCGGCACCGATGCGTTCGGACAGGATCGCGGGCGGCAGGACCAGATCGGCGCCAAAGGTCAGCCCGGTCGCCAGACAGATCACCAGAAACAGCCCGGTGGCACCCGGCTGCAACGCCAATGCCCCCGCAAAGCCCGCCACCGACAGGATCAGCGCCCCCGCCCAGACCCGCGCGGCGCCATGGCGGGCGGCCAGCCGGGCCGCCAGCCACGCGCCGGGCAAAGCGGCCAGAAAATAGGCCAGCAGGAACAGGCCCGCCAGATCCTCGGCCCCCAGCAGATCGCGCACCAGCATCAGGATCAGCGCCGCAGGCAGGGCCGCCGACAACAGCACCAGCGCCGCCACCGCGTAGAACCCCGCCAGCGCGCGCCAGTCGGGCGCGGCGCCCGGTTGCGGCGTCAGCTCCAGCACCGCGGCCCGCCGCCAGCGCAGAAAGACCGGCAGGCAGACCGCCAGCCCAAGCGCCAGCACCCCGGCCAGCACCAGCAGCGCACCTTGTCGGCCCAGCACCGGCGCAAGTGCCGCAGGCAGGGTCACGGCAAGGATCAGACCGACCAGCCCCGCCCCTTCGCGCGCGCCGCTGATGCGAGCCTTGGCGGCCGGGGCCGCGCGCCAGACGCCACCATATGTCGTCAGATTGACCGAGATCAGGCTGTGCCCAAGGCTCGCCAGCAACATCATCGCCGCAAACCAAACGAGCACCGACGGCCCCGCAGGCGCGAACAGCCCCGCCACGCCCAGCACCAGGATCATCCCGCCCGCCACCATCATCGCAGGCCGCGCGCCGGGCCAGCGGTCGCCCGCCCAGCCCACCAGCGGGTCCTGCACCGCATCGGCCACCCGCAGAGCCGCCAGCACCAGCCCCAGTGCCGCCAACCCCACCCCCAGATCGGCGGCGTAGAAATCGGGCGCATGAATATACAGCGGCAGCCCGCCAAAAGCCAACGGCGCGGCCAGCGCCGCATAGGCCAGCGTCGGGCGGGTGGGCGGCTCAGGCGTGCGCAAGGCGATACTGGATCACATCGGTGCGCCCGACCTCGAACGAGGCCGCACAGGCGGCCAGATAGAACCGCCAGACCCGGATAAAGCCCTCGTCAAACCCCATCCCCCGGATCTGCGGCAGCGCCGCGTCAAAGCGGGCCAGCCAGTCGCGCAGGGTGCGGGCATAGTCGCGGCCAAAGCTGAAACTGTCCTCGACCCGCAGGTCAGCGCGCGCGGCCTCGGCCTGAAAGCGGGTGGGCGAGGGCAGCATGCCGCCGGGAAAGATAAAGCTGCGGATCATGTCGGGGCCGGCCCGATAGCGGTCGAAATAGCGGTCGGCCACGGTGATCGTCTGCACCATCGCGCGGCCCTTGTCGGCCAGAACATGGCCCATCTTCTGGAAATAGATGGGCCAGAACGTCTCGCCCACCGCCTCGAACATCTCGATGCTGACGACATGGTCATAGCGCCCGGCCTCGTCGCGATAATCCTGCAGCGCGATCTCGGCCCCCGGCCCAAGACGGGCGCGGGCATATTCGGCCTGTTCCACCGACAGGGTCAGGCCCTTGGGCGCATAATCGCCCCGCGCCAGCGCCCGTTCGGCAAAGCCACCCCACCCGCAGCCGATCTCCAGCAGGCGACCCGAGGGACCCGACAGATTGTCGATGATCCGGTCGTATTTGCGCGCCTGCGCGGCGGCCAGATCATCGCCGGGCGCGAACAGGGCCGAGGAATAGGTCATGCTGTCATCCAGCCACAGCCCATAGAAGGGATTGCCCAGATCGTAATGGGCCGAGATATTGCGCCGCGAGCCCGCCCGCGTGTTGCGGTTGAACAGATACAGCGCCCGCGTCGCCAGCGCATGCAGGCGGTTGCCATAGATATAGCCGTCCAGAATATCCTCGTTCAGCAGGGCCACGGTCAGCAGCGCCTCAAGATCGGGCGTGTCGCACCAGCCGTCGCGATAGGCCTCGGTCATGCCGATATCGCCCCTGGCGACCAGCGCGGGCACCATGCGCCAGTCGCGCACCTCCAGCACGGCATCGGGGCCGGGTTCCTGCCCGCCGAAACCGTGGCGGATGCCCTCGGGTGTGATCACATGCAGCGTGCCGCGGCGGATGCCCTCGGCGGTCTTCAGGAAATTGCGCGCCATGCGGCGTTCCAGGATCATTCGTCAAGGCTCCCTCTGCTGACCGATGCGACCGAGGCTCTGACGGCCTTCTGGTCGGGTTTTGCCAAGTAACGGACGCCGCGCCACGCAAGTTGCGCGGCCTGCCAGTGGATCAGCGCCATGATGCGCTGCGCCTGCATCGGATGGCGCCATGCCGCGCGGCGCAGGGCGCTGGCGGTCAGCGCTTGCGCAGGCCCCGCCATCGAGGTGCCAAGGCGCCGCGCGCCATCCGCACCCCGCCAGTCGACCCATGCGCCAAAGCGCCCCGGCCCGGCATCGAAGCGGAACAGATAGCGCCCCGAACGCGGCAGAAAGGGCGAGACATGGAACAGTTTTTCACCCTCCAGCCGGTCGCTGGCGGTGATCGCGCCCAGATCAGGGCGGTGGCACAGATACAGATGCCGCTCGCCGAAGGTGTTCGACACCTCGGCCAGCACCGCGCGCAGATCGCCCGCCCCGTCACGGCACAGCCAGAAGCTGACCGGGTTGAAGCCGTATCCCGTTGTGCGCGGCGTCGTCACCAGCGTCACGTCAGTGGCGCAGGCCAGCCCCGCAGGCGCCAGCAGCCCGGCGATAAAGCCCTGCAATGAGCAGCCGTCGCGGGTGCCGTAATCGCGCAGGCGCAGTGACCACAGACCGCGCCGGCCGGGGATCAGCGGCAGCGCGCCCGCTTCCAGCGCCGCCAGCGGCAGCGCCAGATAGGTGGCGCGATAGCGGAAATCGCGCGCCACATCGCCCCGCCTGCCATGCCAGATGCGGGCCGTGATCAGCGCGCCGTTCCACAGGTCGGTCATGCGGCCTCTGCCTCTGCCGCCCACGGGTCCAGACCCAAGGGCCAGTCGATCCCCATGGCCTGCGCGACGCGCAGCGCCGACAGAAGGCCATCCTCGTGGAAACCATAGCGCGTCCAGGCCCCCGCGTAATAGACCCCGCCGCGCCCCTGAATGGCGGGCAGGCGTTTCTGCGCGGCGATGGCGGCGCTGTCAAAGACCGGATGGTTCAGCATGGCCTCGTCATGGATATGGCGCGACTCGGTCTCGGGGTTCAGGGTCACGATCAGCGGCTGCGGCGTGGTCAGGTTCTGCAGGCGGTTCATCCAGTAGGACAGGCTGATCGGGCGGTCGGGATCGGGGCGCGCCGCAGCGGTGATATAGTTCCACGACGCCCACGCCGCCCGCCTGCGCGGCATCAGCACCGGGTCGGAATGCAGCACCATCCGGTTGGGCTGGGTGCGCAGACCGCCCAGAATGGCGCGTTCCTCGGCATCGGGGGCCTCCAGCATGGCGAATGATTGCGGCGCGTGGCAGGCCATCACCACGCGGTCGAACCGCTCGGGGCCGTCGGGGCTGACCACGGTGACGCCCTGCGCATCGCGGATCACCCGGAACACCGGCGCTGCCAGCCGCAGCCGCCCGCGCAGCCGCGACAGGATCGCCTGCACATAGGCGCGCGAGCCCCCCGTGACCGTGCGCCATTCAGGCTGGCCGCTGACCGACAGCAGCCCGTGATTGTCGAAGAACCGCACAAAGCTGGCCGCCGGGAAATCCAGCATGTCGCCGGTGGGCGTGGACCAGATCGCCCCCGAAATCGGCAGCAGGAACAGCTCGCGGAAATCGCGGCCAAGGCGCAGATCGTCCAGCATGGCGCGCAGGGTCATCCCGCTGTCCGCATGCAGATGCGCCTGCCGGAAGAACCGCAGGATCTGGCCCAGCATCCGCAGATGCCGCGGGTCCAGCGCCCGCCAGCGTTGCGCAAAGACCGCCCTCAGATCGCCGGTCCCGTATTCCCGCCGCCCGCCCCCGAAGCTGGCCGAGAAGGTCATATCCGAGCCCTCGGTCGCCACGCCCAGATGATCCAGCATCGGCAGGAACAAAGGATAGGTGCGCGGGTTACAGACGATGAACCCGGTATCGACGGGCGTGCCAAGCGCATCGACGGTGCGGGCATGGCCACCGGGGCGCGGCGCGGCCTCGAACAGGGTCACGTCGTGGTGGGGGTCCAGCAGCCATGCCGCGCCAAGGCCGGCGATGCCGCTGCCGATCACGGCGATGCGCAGGCGGGGGCCGGGCATGGCGGGTCGCGCAGCGCGCGCGGGAAATCTGTGGGGGGTGGGTGTCACAAGCCAGCTCCTGTCCTTTGGGACAGACACGCAGGAGGGCGGAAAAGTGATGCAGTGCGGCCCGAAAACCTTGCGACCTGTGGCGGTTGCCGGACCACCGGGACCCGGCCATGGCAGGCCCGGGACCAAGCGCCCGCTTGCGCCTTACGTAACGGCATGTCTATGATCTCTGCGCGGCGCGACATCCTGTCGCAGGCAGACGTTTTGGCGTCGGCATGTCGCAAAACCCTCACAGGCGGGCAGAACACGGCGGCATGGAATGAAGCTCAAGGAATTCGCCCGGCTGGTGGGCATGTCGCAGACAACCGTCAGCCGCGCGCTGAACGGCCATCCCGAGGTGGCCGAGCAAACCCGCCTGCGGCTGATCGCCGCGGCGCGCGACCATGGCTACAGCCCCAACGCCCACGCGCGCTTTCTGGCGATGGGGCGGGCGCCGGTTCTCAGCTGTGTGATCCCGGTCACCGGCCGCAATGAGATCGTCAGCCCGATCTACGCCGATTTTCTGGCGGGCGTGGGCGAGGAATGCGCCCTGCGCAAGTACGAGATCAACCTGACCGTCGTCCCCGACGAGGATCAGGACGCCGCCTATCGCACGCTGAAATCGCGGCAGGTCGTGGGCGGCGTGATCATGCAGTTTCCCCGCCATGACGACCCCCGCCCGGCGCTGCTGGATCAGCTGGGCCTGCCCTATGTCGTGCATGGCCGGGTCTCGGGGCGGCAGGCGCCCTATTCCTGGGTCGATGTGAACAACCAGCGCGCCTTCGAGCGGGCGACCGGCTTTCTGATCCAGCTGGGTCATCGCCGGATCGCGCTGATCAATGGCGATGAGCGGCTGGATTTCGCCCACCGGCGCCGCGAGGGTTTTCTGAAGGCCCTGCGCGAGGCCGGGCTGGCCCCCTGTGCCGCACCCTTTGCCAGCGGCGAGATGACCGTGGCCTTCGGCTATGCCTCGGCGCGCGAATTGCTGGCGGCGCAGGTGCCGCCGACGGCGATCCTCTGCGCCTCGACCATGATCGCCGAAGGGGTGCGGCAGGCGGCGGGCGAACGCGATCTGCGGCTTGGGCGCGACCTGTCGGTGGTGACCTTCGACGACGACCTGTCCTATTACAGCAACCGCGACACGGTGCCGGAATTCACCGCGATGCGGTCCTCGGTCCGGCTGGCCGGGCGCCGGATCGCCGCGCTGCTGATCGAAAAGATCGAGACCGGCAACCCCGACCCCGTCCACGAATTACTTGAGGCCGAACTGGTCGTCGGCCGCTCGACCGCGCCGCCACCCGCATAGGGGCACCGGGTCAGGACGCGGCGAGCCTCGCCCCGGCGCGGGTCAGATCCTCGGGCGTGTTGATATTGGCAAAGGGATCATCGGCGCCGCCCGGCCAGACGGCCAGCCCCGGCTGGTGGCGGGCGGTGAAATCACGCACCCGCCGCTGATCGCGGGCCAGCGTGGCCGCCAGATCACCGCGCAGGCCCACCGGCCACAGCCCGCAGGTCGGATGGTCGCGCAGCGCGTCGCCCTCGCGCGTGGCCGCCAGCGCCAGCCCCGAAAGCCCCCGCGCCGCCGCCAGCCGTGCGACCAGATCGGGCGGCAGAAAGGGCGTGTCCCCGGCCACGGTCAGCACCTGATCGGCGCCAAGTCCCACAGCCCAGTCCATCGCCGCCAGCACCCCGGCCAGCGGCCCGGGCCAGTCCGGCAGGCTGTCGCCCACCACCGGCAGGCCAAAGGCCGCATAGCGCGCCGGATCGCCGTTGGCGTTCACCGCGACCGGGCCCACCTGCGGGCCAAGCCGGTCCAGCAGCAGCGCCAGCAGCGGCCTGCCGCCCAGGGCCAGCAGCGGCTTGTCGGCGCCGTTCATCCGCGTGGCGCGGCCTCCGGCAAGGATCATGGCGGGCGGCTTCATGGCCCGATTGTGGCGCGGCCCGCGCGGCGAAGCAAGGCGCCTCAGGCCGCGCTTTGCGGCAGCAGCCAGACGCCCGTTTCCGGCGCGTGGAGGATGCGCAGCGCGCAGCCATAGGCGCGTTCCAGCAGCGGGTCGGTCAGGACCAGATCGGGCGGCCCCTCGGCCAGCACCCGGCCATCCCGCAGCAACAACACATGATCGGCGAACATGGCCGTCAGGTTCAGGTCATGCATGACCGCGACCGTCGCGCCGCCATCGGCGGCATGATCGCGCGCCAGATGCATCACCGCCAGCTGATGGGCGATGTCGAGGCTGCTGACCGGCTCGTCCAGCAGCAGCCAGCGCGGGCCACCCGCCTCGCCCATCTCGCCCGGTGGTGCCCAGATCTGGGCCAGCGCGCGGGCCAGTTGCACACGCTGCTGCTCACCGCCCGACATGGTCTGCCACAACCGGCCCGCATGGCCGGACAGCCCCACCCGCGCCAGCGCGCGGCGGATCAGGGCGGCGCGTTCGGGCTCGGGCATGGGCAGGCTTTCCAGCGCGATGCGCACCACCTCGGCCGCGGTGAAGGGAAAGCTCAGCGCGCTGTGCTGGGGCAGGACGGCGCGCTGGCGGGCCAGCGCCTGCGGCGTCTGGCCCCCGATGTCGCGCCCGTTCAGCGTCACGCCCCCGCATGCAGGCGCCACCTCGCCCGTCAGCGCCCGCAGCAGCGTGGTCTTGCCCGAGCCGTTGGGCCCGATAATCGCAGTGACGCGCCCGGCAGGGGCGGTCAGATCCACGCCATGCAGGACCGGGCGGCCCGACAGGGTGATGTGCAGGTTGCGGGCGCACAGGCTCATCCCAGCACCCGGCGGTTGGACAGCAGCACCCACAGGAAGAACGGCCCGCCGATGACGGCGGTGATGATGCCGATGGGCAGTTCGGCGGGCGCCACGATGCTGCGGCTGATCATGTCGGCGGCGATCAGCATGGTCGCGCCCAGCAGGCCGGAATTCACCAGCAGCCAGCGATGATCCGGCCCCTGCACCAGCCGCAGCAGATGCGGCGCCACGATGCCGACAAAGCCGATCCCGCCCGAGACCGCGACCGAGGCGCCGGTGGCCGCCGCCGTTCCCAATATCGCCGCCGTCTTCACGCGCTGGACGCGGATGCCGGTATGGGCCGCCGCCGCCTCGCCCAAGGCCAGCGCGTTCAGGCCGCGCGCCAGAAACGGCGCCGTGGCCAGCCCCGCGATAATCACGGGGGCCGCCGCCATCAGCTTGGCCCAGCTGGCCCCGGCCAGCGACCCCATGCCCCAGAAGGTCAGGTCGCGCAGCTGCGCATCATCGGCGGAATAGACGATCAGCCCCGACAACGCGCCGACCATCGCCGCCAGCGCAATCCCCGCCAGCAGCATGGTCGCAACCGAGGTCTGCCCGCCCCGCGTGGCAATGCCATACAGCACGATCATCGCCACCCAGCCCCCGGCAAAGGCCGCCAGCGGCACCAGATGCCAGCCCGCAAAGGCCGCCACCGCAGGCGGCAGCAGCCCACCCAGCACAATCGCCGCAATCGCGCCCAGACCCGCGCCCGCGCTGACGCCCAGCAGCCCCGGATCGGCCAGCGGGTTGCGGAACAGCCCCTGCATCACCGCCCCGGACACCGCCAGCCCGGCGCCGACCAGCAGCCCGGTCAACAGGCGCGGCAGCCGGATCTGCAACAGCACCACGCGGTCGGTCAGTTCAACCTCGCGCCCCGCCAGCAGATCGCCCAGCACCCGCAGCGCCGACACGCCCGAGGCGCCCTGCGTCAGCGACAGCGCCGACATCGCCAGCAGCGCCAGCATCAGCCACATCGCGACGGCGCGGCCCAGATGGCGGCGGTCGCCCTCCAGCCGCGCGCCTGCATCCAGCGCGACCATCAGCCCGCCCCGTAGATGGCGCGGTGCAGGTCCAGCGCCGCCTGCCCGGTGCGCGGGCCAAAGCCCAGCAGATACAATCCGTCCATCCGCACCAGCGCCCCCGATTGCGCGGCGGGCGTGGTGCTGATCGCGGGCATCGCCAGCAGCGCCGCATCCGAGGCGCCATGATCGCTGTCAGCCTCGCCCCGGTTCATCAGCACGATCACCTCGGGCGCGGCCTGCGTGATCGCCTCGTCGGTCAGGGGTTTGTAGCCGGTGAACCCCGTCACCGCGTTTTCGGCCCCCGCCATGCGCAGCATTGCATCGGCGCCGCTGTCCTGCCCGGCCGCCATCACCCGCCCGCCTTGCAGCGACAGGATGAACATGGCGCGGCGCGGGCGTTCGATCCCGCCCGTCGCCGCGCGCAGCCGGTCAAGATCGGCGCGCAGCGCGGTCAGGGTCGCATCGGCAGCCTCGGGCACGCCAAGCGCCCCGGCCACGGCCTCAATCTTGGCCGCCACCGCCGCGCCATCCTGCGCCGCCGGGATGGTGTGAAAGGGCACCCCCGCCTCGCGCAGCACGGCGATGGTTTCTGGCGGGCCTGCGCCCTCTTCCGCCAGGATCAGATCGGGGCGCACCGACAGCACGCCCTCGGGCGACAGGGCGCGGACATAGCCGACATCGGGCAGATCCGTCACCTCGGGCGGAAAGCTGGAGGTGGTGTCGCGCGCCACCAGCCGCTCGCCCTGACCCAGTGCAAAGACGATCTCGGTCACGGCGCCGCCAAGGGCCAGCACCCGGTCAGCCAGCGCCACACCCGGCAGGCCCGCCAGCACCAGCGCCAGAGAGGCCGCGCGGATCATGCCTCCAACCCCGGCAAACCCGCGACCAGACGCGCCCAAGCCTCGGGGTCGCCGCCCTTGTCGCCGCGCATGCCAAAGCACTGCCAGATCAGCTCGCCCGCCGCGTCGAACGCCTCGACCGAAATGGCGGGGCCGCGTTTGGTGGGCTTTTCGACCGCCCAGACCTCGGCCACATGATCGGCGCGCAGGTGCAGGTTGAAACGCGGGTCCATGACATTCAGCCACGGCCCGACGGGTTTCAGGCTGAGGATCGGGCCGGAATGGATCTGGATGCAGCCCATATTGCCCACGAACAGCATGACGGGCTGACCCTGATCCAGCAGCGCCCGGAACAGCGCATCCGACGCCGCCACCGCCAAGGGCCGCACATGCGGCGCGCCCACCAGCCGGTAGGCGCCAAGCCGGTTCATCTTCAGCCGCCGGACCAATGTGTTGAACTGATGCGTGTCGGTCATCGCTGCCCATTCGTCGCGCAGCGCATCGGCGCGGTCGGGCGCCATGCGGGCGCCTTCGGGCTGCGGGGCGGGCGCGAAATCGGACAGCCCCTCCTGATCCGGCAGCGCGAGGCCGGATTTCAGCGCCTCCCACGCCGCAAGGTCGCTGGTCTCGCGCAGATGCACCTTGTGGACCGCAGATCCCGCCGCATCGAACACCTGAACCGAGCGGCGCATCCCTGACGGCGTGTCCATCTCGACCGCGAAGGCGTGGCACCAGTGGCGCGGAAAGATGCGCAGGTCGATTTCCGGGTCCAGCGTCATGGCGGCGTGGTCGCCATCGTGGAAATCGTTGTAGGTGCCTATCTTTTCCGACACGCAGGACCGGTTGCGGGTCAGCGCCATCACCTCGCCCAGGCGTTGCACGGCGGGGATCAGGCGCCCCGGCGTGGGGTCGATGCGCCGCGCGCCATGGCCCAGCTCGGCCTCGACCAGCGCGGCCTCGGACAGGCCCAGCTGCGCGGCCAGATCATAGGGGCGAAGGGCGGCGTCACGCTTCAGTTCGCGCAGGCGTGCGGGGGTCAGGGCCGGGGTCTGCGCCGGGGTCAGGTCGTTCATCAGGGTGCCTCATCATGTGTCATGCGGGCATCTGGCAAATCGGCTGGACGCTATTGTTGACATCTTTAGTCGGAAACCTTAACCGGCGCAAGACGCCAGCCCAAAGCCAGCGCAGCACCTGCGACGCCGAAGGGAATTGGCCATGCGTAACCGATTGACGATGATTGCCTTGCTACTTGGAACCACACCTCTTGCCGCGCCGGGATGGGCACAGGACGCGGGTCAGGCGATTCTGCTGGACCCGATCGTGCTGCGCGCGGGCACCGAAAAGGTGGCCTCCTCGGTGCCGCAATCGGTCACCGTCGTCGGGCAAGAGCAGCTGGAAGAAATCAGCGCAGGACATATCGGCGACGTGCTGGCGCAGGTGCCGGGCGTCGCGGGCACAGGCTCGTCGGGCTTTTTCGGGCAGGGCTTCAACATCCGCGGCTTTGGCGCCAACAGCGCCGCGGCATCCGAGGCGGGGATCGTGCAGATCGTCGATGGCGAGCGCAAATACTATGAAAGCTACCGGCAGGGTTCGCTGTTCGTGGAACCCGACTTTCTGAAACGGGTCGAGGTGCTGCGCGGGCCGGGATCGTCCACGCTGTATGGTGCGGGCGCGCTTGGCGGTGTGATCGCGATGGAGACGATCGAAGCGGGCGACCTGATCGCCGAGGGGGCGACCAGCGGCGGGCGCGTGCGGCTGGGCTATGCCAGCAACCCCGACACGGGTTTTGGCAGCGTCGCATGGGGCTGGCGCCCCGCCGATGGCTTCGAGGCCGTGACCGCCTTTGCCTATCGCAAGCTGGGCGAAACCGAGGACCCGGAGGGCAACACCCTCGTCCGGGCGAATTCCGACACGCCCAACCTGCTGCTGAAAGCGCGCCAGCAACTGGGCGAGCATTATGTCGAGGCGTCCTATCTGCATATGGAAGCGCGTGGCGACGATCAGGACTTCAACCAGATCAACGGCCCGCAGCGCGGGTTGTTTCCGGGCTTTGCGGGCTGGGGCGTGGGCGACATCCTGACCCGCGACCAGACCGCGCGGCTGGTCTGGGGCTATAACCCCGCCGACAATGCGCTGATCGACGCCAAGGTCACGCTGTCCTACACCAATACCATCAAGGACGTGCAGCAGGGGTCGGACCCGTCCGAGCCGATCATGGCCAGCCTGCTGGGTCGTCGCGACTATGCGCTATGGAAACTGCGCGCCGAAAACGTCGCGGATCTGTCGGGGGCGGGCTATGAGCATTTCCTGACCGTCGGCGTCGAAACCGCGCGGCAGGACCGGTCCTCGACCAATATCTCGGCCTCGCACCCCGAGGCGTTCACGCGGCAAAGCGCGGTCTATGCCTGGTCCGAGGTGACGACCGGCGCGCTGACGGTGAACACGGGCCTGCGCCAGACCTGGCAAAAGACCGAACCCAAGGGCAGCGTGGCCAACAGCGACGACCGTGTCAGTGCCAGCGGCGCCGAGCCGCAGATCGGTGCGATCTACCGGCTGACCGACAGCTGGTCGGTCTTTGGCTCGGCGGCGCAGGTCCGTCGCATCCCCACGGTGGATGAGCTGTATGACGGTCACATGGGCGGCGCGGCATCGCCCGGCCTGCGCGAGGAAAAGGGCCGCAATCTGGAAATCGGCTTTGGCTATCGCGGCGGCGATCTGCTGTCGGCGGGCGACGAGGCGGCGGTCAAGGTCACGCTGTTCCGCAACCATATCCGCGACATGATCGTGCGCACCAATGGCCGCGCGCCCACCCCCGCCTATGCCAATATCGAGCGCGCCTATCTGCATGGCGGCGAGATCGAGGCCAGCTACGCCAGCGGCGGCTGGCAGCTTGGCGCCGCCATCTCGGTGGTCGAGGGCCGCGATCAGGACGGCACCACGCTGAACACGCTGCAAAACAACCGCGCGGTTCTGTCGGCCAGCTACCGGATCGGCGACAGCTGGAAGATCGGCGCCCGCAGCACGCTGGCCGATGGCCGCGACAAGGCCGATGGCACCGATCGCCACGGCTATGGCGTGCATGACGTCTATGCCACCTGGACCGCGCCCTCGGGTCCGGTCGCCGGGCTGGAGGTCAATCTCGGCGTCGATAACGTGACCAACCGCGAATACACCCCCGCAACCTGGCTGTCCGGCCCTGCCGCGGGCCGCAACCTCAAGCTGACCCTCACCCGGTCGTTCTGAGCCAACTGGCCGCCCCCCCTCCACCAGACCCAAGGAGCATACAGATGTTCACCCAGCTGACCGCCACGCTCTCGGCCCTGCCACTTTTTGCCGCGATCCGCGATGGCGGCTGGACGATGTGGCTGATCGCGGCGCTGTCCGTCATCACCCTGACGGTCGTGCTGTGGAAGCTGTGGTCGCTGTGGCGGCTGGGGGTCTGGGGGGGGCGCCATTCGCGCCGGGCCATCGCCCTGTGGTCGCAGGGCCAGTGGCGGGCGGCGATGGATCAGGTGCGGGGCCGCCCCTCGGCCCGCGCGCGGGTGGCGCAGGCCGCCATCGGCACCTCGCTGGACCCCGCCTTTGACGAGAAATCCGCGCGCGAGGAAACCGCCCGCATCGCGCGCCAGACCCTCTACCGGGCGCGCGAGGGGCTGCGCGCGCTGGAGCTGATCGCCACGATTGCGCCGCTTCTGGGCCTTCTGGGCACGGTTCTGGGCATGATCGCGGCGTTTCAGGTGCTGCAAAGCTCGGGCAATCAGGCCGATCCGGCGGATCTTGCGGGCGGCATCTGGGTGGCGCTGCTGACCACGGCGGCGGGCATGGCGGTGGCGATCCCGGCAGGCGTGGCGCTGTCCTGGTTCGAAAGCATCGCCGACCGACTGCAGGCCGATCTTGAGGATCTGGCGACGCGCGTGTTCATCAACGCCCCCGCCCCTGCCGCCCCCGCCCCGGCACCGGCGCGCTGGCTGGCCGAGGCCGCGGAATGAGCGTCAACGCCACCGACGGGGCGGGCTTTGACCTTGGCCCCCGACGGCATCCCCGCCGGATGTCGCTGACCCCGATGATCGACGTGGTGTTCCTGCTGCTGATCTTCTTCATGCTGGCCTCGCGCTTCGGGATCGAGGCGGTTCTGCCCATCGCAGGCGGGGCCGGGGGGGCGGCGACCGAATGGCAGGGCCCGCCCCGGCTGGTCGATGTCACCCCCGATGCGCTGCGCCTGAACGGGGCGCCGCTGCCGCTGGACGGGCTGCTGCCCGCCCTGTCGGAGCTGCTGCCGCCCGAAGGTGGCGCGGTGATCCTGCGCCCGCAGGACCAGGCCGATCTGCAACGTCTGGTCGATGTGATGGACCACCTGCGCGCGGGCGGCCTGACTGACCTGATCCTGATCGAGTAGCCCGATGCTGATCCAGATCCCCCCCAGACGCAAACGCGGCGAATCGATCATCCCGATGATCAATGTGGTGTTCCTGCTGCTGATCTTCTTCCTGCTGACCGCCCAGATCGCGCCCTCGACGCCCTTCCCGCTGACCCCGCCCGACAGCCGCTCGGACATTGCCGCCGGGGCGCGCGACGTGCTGTTCATCTCGGCCACGGGCGAGCTGGCCTGGAACGAGGCGCGCAACGAGGCCGTCTGGCCCGCCATCGCCGCGCATGCACCCGAAGGCCCGGTCGAGATCCGCGCCGATGGCGGCGCCCCTGCCGCCCGCCTTGCCGCCCATCTCAAACGCCTGCGCACCATCACTGGCCACGGCGCACGGCTTGTCGTCAGCGGAGGATGACCATGGCCCCACGTCGCATTCTGGAAACGGCCGGCTTCATCACCATCGCGGCGGCCCTGCATGTCTCGGCCGCCGCCTTCCTGCTGCCCGAACAGGTCCAGCAGGGCGAGGCGGCCGAGGCGCACGCAGCCCCCGCCGCCCTCGCCGCCGGGGGCGAAGCGGTGCAGGCCATGGTGTCGGACTGGGAAACCCCGCCCGAGCTTGAAATCCCCCCCGACATGGCCGGACCGCAGCCCGCGCCCGAACCGCAGCCTCTGCCCGTCGCCCCGGAAGCGCCGCCGGTGCAGATGGCGCTGGCGCCGCCCCTCATGGCAATGCCCGATCCGTCCCCCGCTCGCCCGAACCTGCCCGAGCCTCCGGCGCCGCACATCGCGCCTGCCGAACTGGACCCGCCGGTGACCGAGGAACCGGCCCTGACCCTTGCAGCCTCGGCCCGCCCCGAACGGCGCCCGGACCGACAGCCCAAGCCGCACCCAACCCGCCAGCAGCAGCCCGAACGGCAACAGGCGCCGCGCGAGACCCCCGCCCCCACACAACCGGCCCCGCAACGTGCGGGTCAGGGCGGGCAATCGCAGGCCAGCGCACAGGGCGGCGGAGGCGGCGGTCTCAGCGCACAGCAACAAGCCAGTCTGGTGTCGCAATGGGGCGGCCAGATCCGCAGTTGCATCAACCGCCGCGTCAGCGCGCCGCGCGGGCTGCGTCAGGGCGGGCGCGTCGTGCTGGCGCTGACAGTGGGCCGCGATGGCCGGATTCAGGGCGTCGGCGTCGCAGGCTCGTCAGGCCAGCCGCCGCTGGATCAGGCGGCTGTGCGCGGCGCCCAACGCGCCGGTCGCTGCCCCGGCGCACCTGCAGGTCTGACGGACGCAAGCTACTCGTTCCAACTGCCAATCAGCCTTGATGTCCGGTGATCCCCGCAAAGGCGCATCTTTCGCCGGGGGGCTTTGCTCACGCCGTGCATCCCGGCTCATCTCTCCTGCTTTGGTCAGGAAATATCCCACGGGGGTGTGGGGGTGTGAAACCCCCACTGCCAACGCCACCGCCCGCGCCACTCAGGCGTGGTGCAGAACCAGCGGCCGCCCCTCATGCCGGCCCACCCTGATCGGCGCATCGTAAAGCTGCGACAGCACCGCCTCGGTCAGCACCTCATCGGGCGGCCCCTCGGCCACCACGCGGCCATCTTTCATGGCGACCACATGATCGGCCCAGGCCGCGGCGTAATTCACCTCGTGCACGACGATGGCGACGCCGCGATCCTGCCGGTCGACCAACCCCCGCAGCCGCGCCATCAGCGCCCGCGCATGGGTCATGTCCAGATTGTTCAGCGGCTCGTCCAGCAGCAGCCATTCGGTGTCCTGCGCAAAGGCCATGGCGATATGGGCGCGCTGCGCCTGCCCGCCCGACACCTCATCCAGAAACCGCCCGGCAAGCGGCGTCAGGGCAAAGGCCTCCAGCGCCTCGGCCACCAGCGCCCGGTCGCGCGGACCGGGGCGCCCGCCGTGATGCGGCCAGCGCCCGAAGGCCACCAGCTCGGACAGGCGCAAGCGGCTGGCGATCGCGCTGTTCTGCCCCAGAATCGCCATCACGCGGGCCAGCTGCCCGGTCGGCGTCCGGGCCACGTCATGGCCCGCCACCGTGATCCGCCCGGCCTGCAACGGCTCCAGCCGCCCGATCAGGCGCAGCAGCGTGGACTTGCCGGCCCCGTTCGGCCCGATCAGCGCCGTCAGCCGCCGCGCGGGCAGCCGGGCCGAGATGTCATGCAGGATCGCCGTGCCACCGATATGATGGCTGACAGACTGGATCTCGATCATCGGATACGCCCTTTCAGCAGCAGATAGAGGAAGAACAGCCCGCCCGCGAACTCGACCACCACCGACAGTGTCGCGGCCTGCCCCAGCTGACGCTCGAACAGCCACTGGCCGCCGACCAGCAGGCAGGCGGCAATCAGCCCGGCGGCGGGCAACAAGACCGCGTGCGCAGCACAGCGCATCAGCCCATGGGCCAGCCCGGCCACGATCAGGCCGAAAAACGCCACCGGCCCCACCAGCGCGGTCGAGACCGAGACCAGCACCGCGACCAGCGCCAGCACCGCCAGCACCACCGCCTGATGGCGCAGCCCCAGCGACACCGCCGCATCGCGCCCCAGCGCCAGCACATCCAGCCGCGCCGACATCCGCCAGGCCAGCCCCACCGCCGCCGCGGTCACGGCCATGGCGATCGGGATCAGCCCCGCCTCGACCCGGTTGAAGCTGGCAAAGCTGACCGCCTGCACCACGGCGAACTCATTGGGGTCCATCACCCGCCCCAGAAACCCCGCCACCGAGCGGAACAGCACACCCAGGATCACCCCGGTCAGGATCATCCGGGGCACATCGCGCGCCCCGCGCAGCAGCAGGGTGCCGAACAGCAGGCAGGCCAGCACGGCCATCACCGCGATCTCGGCCAGAAACTTGCCGCCCTGCGGCAGACCGACAAAACCCGACGTGCCCAGACCCGCAATCAGCCCCGTCTGCAACAGCACATAAAGCGCATCGAACCCCATGATCGAGGGCGTCAGCACCCGGTTCGCCGCGACCGTCTGAAACAGCACCGTCGCCACGCCCACCGCGACGCCCACGACCACCAGCGCCGCCAGCTTGGTCGCGCGCAGCCCCAGGATAAACCCGCGATTGCCCGCGCCCAGCCCCTGCCACATCCACAGCGCCGACAGCCCGGCCAGCAACAGCGCCAGCCCGGCCAGCAGCCACAAAGCGCGGCGGTCCGGCCGTGCCGACGCCGCCGTCTCATGCATCGTCAGCTCAGCCATGGGCGGGCCTGCGATGCAGCAGCCACAGAAACACAACCGCGCCCAGAATGCCCAGAACCAGCCCGGCGGGCAGCTCATAGGGCGCCAGTACCAGCCGCCCGGCCAGATCGCAGGCCAGCACCAGCACCGCCCCCCCGATCGCCACCACCGGCAGCGAGGCGCGCAGATTGTCGCCCATGATCCGCGCGACCAGATTGGGCACCACCAGCCCGACAAAGGGCAACATCCCGACCGTCGTGACCACCATCGCCGTGACCACCGAGACGACGACCAGCCCCAGCCGCATGACCGCCGCCACCGACAGGCCCAGCCCCGTGGCCACCTGATCGCCCAGCCCCAGAATGGCAAACCTGTCCGCCGCCAGCCAGGCCAGCCCGGCGGCCAGCGCGGCAATCCACAGCAGCTCGTAGCGCCCCGCGATCACGCCCGAGAACTCGCCGCTGAACAGCCAGGCACCGACATATTGCATCAGATCATATTGCCAGGCGATGAAGGTCACGACCGAGCCGGTCACCCCGGACAGGACCAGCCCGGCAATCGGCACCAGCATCACCTCGCGCGGGGGCAGGCGGCGGATGACGGTGATGAACAGCGCGGTCGTGGCCATCGCGGTCACGCTGGCGGTCAGCATGCGCAGCCACAGCGCGCTTTGCGGCGCAAGGATGGTGATCGCCAGCAGGCCAAGCGCCGCCCCCTCGGCGGTGCCCGAAGTGTCGGGCCCGACAAAGCGGTTGCGCACCAGCGCCTGGATCAGCACCCCCGCCACCGCCAGCGCAGCCCCGGTCAGCGCCACGGCCAGCGTGCGCGGCAGGCGCGATTCCATCAGCACCAGCATGGCATAGGGATCGCCAAGGATCATGCGCAGATCGACCTGCGCCGCACCAACGGTCAGGCTGGCCAGCATCAGCACCGCCAGTGCCGATGTCAGGGCGGGCAACAGTCGCATCAGCTGTCAGCAGCCGTGCCGTCCAGCGCCCCGGTCAGCTGGCCGATCAGTCCCATCATCGCCTGATAGCCCCCGGCCGAGATATAGGCCGCCGCCGGGTCCAGACTGACGACCTGCCCCTGCTGCCAGGCCACCGTCCCCTCGACCAGACCTGATCGCAGGGTCGCCTCGGCACCCTGCCCCTCTTCGCCGATGGCGGCGCTGCGATCGACCACGATCAGCCAGTCGGGATTGGTCTCGGCGATGAATTCATGGCTGATCGCCTGACCATGCGTGGCCTCGTCCAGCCCGGTGGCCGCCTCGTCCAGCCCGGTCGCGGCAAAGATCCAGCCAAAGCGCGACCCGGCACCATAGGCCGACATGCGCGTGCCATTGGTCAGCACGATCAGCGCCCGGCCCTTGCCCTCGGCGGCCACGCGCAGCCCCGCCAGCGCCGCGTCCAGATCGGCGGCCAGCGCCGCCGCCTCATCCTCGCGCGCAAACAGCGTGCCATAGGCCGCGATCCGCGCGTGGGCATCGCCCAGCAGATCCTCGCCAAGCGTCATGTCGATGGCCGGCGCCACCCGCGACACCGCGCCAATCTGCGGGGCCGAGCGTCCGCCCACGATCACCAGATCGGGGGCCACCCCCGCCAGCGCCTCCAGATCGGGCTCGAACAACGTGCCGACACGGGCCGCATCCCCGACCGCATCCCGCAATGCGGGCACGGTCACCGTCTCGATCGTCGCCGCAGGCGTGACCCCAAGGGCCAGCAGCGTGTCCAGCGCGGCCATGTCATAGACCGCCACGCGCTCGGGCGCGGCGGGCAGGGTCACATCGCCCTGCGCGGTGGTGATGGTCACATCCCCGGCCCAGGCAACAGAGGCGAAAGCGATGGCAGCAAGGCCGGTCAGCGCAAGGCGACGCATGGCAATTCCTTTCCAAAAATCCGACGGCATGGGCCGCCCGTGGCACGCCGCCCCTTACCCTGCCCCCGGACCGAGGTAAAGAATGGCCATGTCTTTTTGTCAGGTTTCGCTGCCGATTTGTTGACAAATTACATCAGCAATCCTAGTCCCGGCTGGCGCGACAGAAACCACCCACCCCCGACTGGAACCCCGCATGAAGATCACCGCCTCTTTCCCCACGCAACGCGGCCCCGCCCTGATGGGCACGATGGCCAAGCATTTCGGCCACAAGATCCCGGTCATCTCATCCGACACCAGTGCCCTGTTCGACTTTCAGGACGGCACCGCGACCCTCGCCGTGACCGCCACCGGCCTCGCGCTCGACATCGAGGCGCCCACCCCCAACCTGATCGCCCGCCTGCGCGGCGTCATCGAAAGCCACCTCATCCGCTTTGCCCATCGCGAAGACCCGCAACCGCTGATCTGGACCGATCCCGCCTGATCCTATGCCTTGGGCAAAATATCCCGGGGGGAATCCCCGGCACGGGGATGGGGGGCAGCGCCCCCCTGCCCGGCCACCACCGCCGCGCGACAGATGATCCCGCGACCCGGCAGGCGACCCGGCCCGCGACCCGATGACCTCTGGTCCTTTTGCCCCTGACAGCCTATGTCAGAGCCATGCAAAAGATCGCCCTGCCCGCCCGCCCCGACCTGGCCGAAAAGGCCGCCGAAGTCGGTTTCACCTTCGCCAATATGCATGGCGAGCCCTATTGGGATGAAACCTCGGCCTATCGCTTCACGCTGGCCCAGATCGAACAGGACATCGAGGACCCCGCCACCGACCTCCACGCGATGACCCGCGAGGCCGTCGACCACATCGTGGCCTCCGAGGCGCTGATGGCGAAGCTGGGCATCCCGCCCGAACATTTCGACCTGATCGCGGACAGCTGGGCGCGCAATGAGCCCGAGATCTATGGCCGCATGGATCTGGCCTATGACGGCACCGGCCCGGCCAAGCTGCTGGAATACAACGCCGACACCCCGACCTCGCTTTATGAAAGCGCGGCCTTCCAGTGGCAATGGCTGGAAGATCAGCTGGCGGCGGGCGTGCTGCCCGAGGGCGCCGACCAGTTCAACGGCATCCATGAGGCGCTGACCGAACGCTTCCGCGAGCTGTTCGCCGCCGATACCGACATCCATTTCACCGCCCTGCCCGGCAATCCCGAGGATTACGCCACCGTCGAATCGCTGGCCTGGGCCGCGCGCGAGGCGGGCATGGGCGCCCATTACAGCGATCTCGACAAGATCGGCGTCAGCCCGGACGGGCAGTTTCTGGATGCCGATGGCCGGGTGATCGGCACGCTGTTCAAGCTCTATCCGTGGGAGGATCTGCTGGCCGACGACTATGCCCGCCATCTCGCGGGCTCGGGCTGCATGTTCCTGGAACCCGCCTGGAAGGCGCTGGTCTCGAACAAGGGCCTGCTGCCGGTTTTGTGGGAGATGTTCGAGGGCCACCCCAACCTGCTGCCCGCCTTCTTTGCCGAGGATGTGGCCGATGCGCTGGTCGGCGGCGGTCGCGCGATGCCTGCGGTGGCGGCGGCCTTCGACCGTGTCCGTGACCAGATGGCTGCGGGCCATGTCGTCAAGCCGCTCTTTTCACGCGAAGGTGCGGGCGTCAGCATCGTCGAACGCGGTGCGGTGTCCGAGGAAAGCCCGGCGGGCGATTACGATCGCCACCCGCGCATCGTGCAGGCGCTGCACCCGCTGCCCGAATTCGACGGCTTCCGCCCGGTGCTGGGCGCATGGATCGCGGGCCATGCCTGCGTGGGTCTGGGCCTGCGCGAGGACCGCTCGCGCATCACGCAGGATCTGTCGCGCTTCAAGCCACATTTCATCGCGGAGTGATCCGCGGCTCTAGGAGGGGATATGAGAAAACGTTCAAGAACCGTCGCGCTGACCATTCTCGGCGCCGCAGCCTTCACCGTCGCGGGCTGCCGCGAGGAACAGGTCGAGGCGCAGGCCTTTCCCGATCTGGCCTCCTGTCAGGCCGCCGCGACCTCGGGCGGGCTGTTCACCGCCGCCGAATGCGACGCGGCATTCGCCGAGGCCGAGACCCTGCATGTCGAGGCCGCCCCGCGATATGACAGTCTTGCGGTCTGCGAAGAACAGCACGGTGCGGGCAATTGCGGCTCCGAGGCGCAGCAGTCGGGCGGATCGGGCAGCATCTTCATGCCGCTGCTGGCGGGCTATCTGATCGGCAGCATGCTGGGCCGCGCCACCGGCGGCACGGCGGCGGCGCAACCCATGTATCGCAATGCGCAGGGCGGGTTCACGAATGCCGCGCGCACCAGCAGCTTTGGCAGCAATGCCGGGCGCGCGCAGATGGGCAGCCAGCAATTCGCCCGCCCCGCCGCCACCGCTGGACAGGCCCCCATGACCCGCGCCACCGCCGCGTCGCGCGGCGGCTTCGGGGGCACCGGCGGTTCCGCCAGCCGCGGTTTCGGCGGCTGAGGTCGCCGCCTGCGGTCTCGTGACGCAGGGAACCAAAGCGCCGCGCCGGGATTTCCTGTCTTGACCTGTCCGGCATCCGCACCGGGCCAGATACGCGCGGCCATGCCGCAGCACAGGAGACCGCTGATGACCCCCACCAAAGCCACCCTCGCCGCCGCCCTGATCGCCTGTTCGGGCACAGCCGCCTTTGCGCAGGACATCACCGTGTCCTCGAAGATCGACACCGAGGGCGGTCTGCTGGGCAACATGATCCTGATGGCCCTGCAGGCCGCCGACCTGCCGGTGCGCGACCGGCTGCAGCTGGGCGGCACGCCGATCATGCGCGACGCGATCACCTCGGGTCAGATCGACATCTACCCGGAATACACCGCCAACGGCGCCTTTTTCTTCAACGAGGCCGACAGCGAGGTCTGGCAGGACGCAAGCGCCGGGCTGGCGCGTGTGGCGGAACTGGACCTTGAGCAGAACGACATCGTCTGGCTGACCCCCTCGCCCGCCAACAACACCTGGGCCATCGCCCTGCGGCAGGATCTGGCCGAGGAACACGGCCTGACCACGATGTCCGGGATGGGCGAATGGATCGCGGGCGGCGGGGCGATCAAGCTGGCGGCCTCGACCGAATTCGTCACCTCGGCTGCGGCCCTGCCCGCCTTTCAGGACACCTACGGCTTTGCCCTGACGCCCGATCAGCTGGTGCAGCTGTCGGGCGGCGATACGGCGGCGACCATCTCGGCGGCGGCGCAGCAGACCTCGGGCGTGAATGCGGCGATGGTCTACGGCACCGATGGTGGCATCGCGCCCGCCGGGCTGGTGGTGATGGAGGATGACATGGGCGTGCAGCCCGTCTATCAGCCCGCCCCCATCGTGCGCGCCGAAATCCTTGAGGCGCACCCCCAGATCGCCGAGGTGCTGGAGCCGATCTTCCTCGCCCTCGATCTGGAGACGCTGCAAGAGCTGAACGGCCGCATTCAGGTTGGCGGCGAACCCGCCGATGCCGTCGCCCGCGAATGGCTGACGGAAGCGGGCTTTCTGGACTGATGCCCGCCCGGCTGGACCGGCCCGGCCTGCTGTTCGCGCTGATCGGGCTGGCCGGTCTGGTGCTGCCGCTGGTGCAGTTCCGCCCCAACCGCATCCTGCCCGGCGAGGGTATGGCCCTGCATAACGCCCTGCCTTGGGGCATGGCACTGACAGCCGCGCTGGCCCTGCTGCTGGTCGCGGCCCTGCGTCTGCCGCTGATCTGGCGCGTGGGCGGCGCGCTGGCCGGGATGGTCGCGCTGCTGCTGGCGCTTGGGGCTGCGGCGGGGCACCTGACGCCCGAGGGCGACCGGCTGGTCCGCGTCTCGCCCGCCAGCGGCTTCTGGCTGGTGGGGCTGGCGCTGGCGCTGATGCTGGCCGACGGGGTGGCGCGGATGCAGCCGTCGCTGCGGATGCGGTGGCTGCTGCTGGTGCTGGTCGTCGCGGGTCTGGGCGCGGTGCTGGCCTCGGGCGCGCTGGCCGAGGTGTCGGTGATGCGCGAATTTGCCGCCCGGCGCGATGTCTTCCTGCGCGAGGCGCAGGCGCATCTGGTGCTGGCCTTCGGCTCGCTGGCGCTGGCGCTGGTGGTGGGGCTGCCGCTTGGGGTGGGTCTCTATCAGTCGCGGGCTGTGCGGGGGCCGGTGCTGTCGGTGCTGAACATCCTGCAGACGATCCCCTCGCTGGCCCTGTTCGGGGTGATGATCCCGGTCTTTGGCTGGATCGCCGCCAATGTGCCGGGCGCGGCGCAGGCGGGCGTGGCGGGGATCGGTGTCTTTCCGGCGCTGGTGGCGCTGTTTCTGTATTCGCTGCTGCCGGTGGTGTCGAACACGCTGACCGGGCTGAACCGCGTCAGCCCCGCCACGCGCGAGGCCGCCATCGGGCTGGGTATGACCCGCGCGCAGGTGCTGGCCCGCGTGCTGGTGCCGCTGGCGCTGCCGGTGCTGCTGGCGGCGGTGCGGATTGTGCTGGTGCAGAATATCGGGCTGGCGGTGATCGCCGGGCTGATCGGCGGCGGCGGTTTCGGCACCTTCGTCTTTCAGGGCCTGAACCAGACTGCGATGGATCTGGTCCTGCTGGGCGCCCTGCCCACCATCGCGCTGGCGCTGATCGCCGGCATCGCGCTGGACCTGCTGGTCCGCGCCACCAGCCGCACGACCGAAAGGCCCGCCCCATGATCGAGCTCCAGCACCTGACCCGCCGCTATGACGGGGTGGCCGTCGTCGATGATGTCAGCCTGACCGTGCCCAAGGGCAGGATCGCGGCGCTGGTGGGCACATCAGGATCGGGCAAGACCACGCTGCTGCGGATGATCAACCGGCTGGTCGAGCCGTCAGCGGGCCGCGTGCTGATCGACGGGCAGGACACGCGCCAGACCGCGCCACATCTGCTGCGCCGCCGGATCGGCTATGCCATTCAGGGGCATGGGCTGTTCCCCCATCGCAGCGTGGGCGAGAATATCGCCACCGTGCCGCGCCTGCTGCGCTGGCCGCGCGACCGGATCGCGGCGCGGGTGGACGAGTTGCTGACCCTGTTCCAGCTGGACCCCGACGCCTATCGCGACCGCATGCCGCATGAATTGTCGGGCGGCCAGCAGCAGCGCGTCGGCGTCGCGCGCGCCTTGGCCGCGCGCCCAGACCTGCTGCTGATGGACGAGCCCTTCGGCGCGCTGGACCCGGTGATCCGCGCCCGCGCGCAGGCCGATCTGCGTCAGATCCAGCGCCGCCTTGGAACCACGCTGATCCTTGTGACGCATGACATGGACGAGGCGATCCGGCTGGGCGACCATATCGCGGTCATGGACAAGGGGCGGCTGGTGCAATACGCGCCGCCCGCGCAGATCCTGACCGCCCCCGCGACGCCCTTTGTCCGCGACCTGATCGGGACCGAGCAGCGGCCCTTTTACCTGCTGTCGCTGACCCCCGCCCGCGACGCCACCCAACCCGGAGAGGCGTCCGGTGCGCCCCTGCCCGAGGGCGCCACCCTGCGCGACGCGCTGTCGGAATGCCTGTGGCGCGGCACCGATGCCCTGCCATTGCAGGGCGGCGGCATCGTGACGCTGACCGCCTTGCGCCGCGCAGCAGGGCCGGGCGCATGACCGGTCGGCTGGCCCTTGGGGCGGCAGTGGTGCTGTTGCTGGCCTTTCTGCTCAGCCCCGACAGTTTCGCGCCGGTCTTTCAGCCCTTCACCCGCAACAACGCGCCCGCGATCTATCAGCAGACGCCGCTTGTGTCGCTGACGCTGGCGCATCTGGGGCTGGTGGCGGTCGCGGTGCTGGCCTCGACCGCGCTGGCGCTGCTGCTGGCGGTGCTGGTCACCCGGCCTGCGGGGCGCGAGTTTCTGCCGCTGGCGCGCACCATCACCAGCGTCGGACAGACCTTTCCGCCGGTGGCGGTGCTGGCGCTGGCGGTGCCGCTGATGGGGTTCGGCACCGGGCCGACGCTGCTGGCGCTGTTCCTATACGGCCTGCTGCCGGTGTTCGAGAATGCGCTGGCCGGGCTGACCAACCTGCCGCCACAGGTGAACGAGGCCGCGCGCGGCATGGGCCTGACCCCGCGCCAGAGGCTGTGGCAGGTGGAACTGCCGCTGGCCTTGCCGGTGATTCTGACCGGCATGCGGCTGACGGCGGTGATCTCGCTTGGCACGGCCACGATCGGCTCGACCGTGGCGGCGCGGACCCTGGGCGAGGTGATCATCGCGGGGCTGTTGTCGGCCAATACCGCCTTTGTGCTGCAAGGCGGGCTGATCGTGGGCATCATCGCGGTCCTGATCCACGAGGGCTTTCAGGCGGCCGAGAGGGCGGCCAGCCGCCGGGCGGGCCTGTCGCCCTAATCGGGCGCGTGCAGCACCGCAGACAGCGCGCCGGTCAGCGGCGGGCGGTCATCGAACTGCACACCAGCCTCGATATGGCGCAGATGCTCATCCAGCAGCGACAGCGCGCGGGCCTCGTCACGGGCCTCGATGGCGTCGGTGATCAGCGCATGCTCGTCTTCGGCGCATAACGTCGCATGACCGGTCGCATACAGCCCGATGATCAGCGAACTCTGCATCGTGAGGTCGTTCAGATACCGCGCCAGCACCCGGTTGCGCCCGATCCGTGCCAGCAGCGTGTGAAACCCGCGCGACAGCCGGATCGCGGCGGGGCGGTTCTCATGCCCGCGCGCGGCGGTTTCCTGCGCGAGATGGGCGCGCAGATCGGCAAGATCCTCTGGCGTGGCCAGCCGCACGGCGTTGCGGCAGATCGTGACCTCGATGGTGCGGCGGGCCTGAAAGACATTGCGTGCGTCCTCGGGCGTGGGCGTGGCGACAAAGGCGCCCCGGTTCGGCTGGTGATCCACCACATGCCAGGCGCTGAGCATCGACAGCGCGCGGCGCACATTCGCGCGGTTGCAGCCAAAGATATCCGACAGCGCCTGTTCGCCCAGTTTGGTACCAGCATGCAGACGCTGATCAGCGATCGCGTCCAGAATGCTGTCGACAATGATGCTTTCCAGGGGCCGGTCCATTGCGCTTGGATTGCAGCTTTTTCGGGCGTTCGCAATAATATTCGGCCTTAATCGCAGGCATATTAAAATGATTATTGATTGTTAACAATTAATGCTAACAATAATCGACTCAGGAGGAGAACGGCGATGAAGCTGACGGTGATCAACCCCAATTCCACGGTCTCGATGACCGACAAGATCCTGGCCTCGGCCCGTGCCGTCGCCGCAGCCGGGGTCGAGGTGACGGGCCGTACCGCCCATGGCGCCCCCGCCAGCATCGAGGGCCATTTCGACGAGGTGATGTGCGCCGCCCACCTGTTGCGCGAAGTGCGCGAGGCGCAGGCCGAGGGCGCGGATGCTATCGTCGTTGCCTGTTTCGACGACCCCGCCATCGGCGCCTGCCGCGAGGTGGCGACCGGCCCGGTCATCGGCATCTGCGAGGCGGGCATCAAGGCCGCCAGCATGATCGCCACCTCGTTTTCGGTGGTGACCACCCTGCCCCGCTCGGTCCCGGTGATCGAGGAACTGGTGCGCCGCTATGGCCTTGCCCATCAGTGCCGCCGTGTCCGGTCCGCCGAAATCCCGGTGCTGGCGCTGGAGGAACCCGGCTCGAACGCGCGTCAGCTGGTCCGGGCCGAGATCCTGCGTGCCATCGAAGAAGACCGCTGCGAGGCGGTGGTGCTGGGCTGCGCGGGCATGTCCGACCTGACCGAATGGCTGAGCCATGAGACCGGCATTCCGGTCATCGACGGCGTGACCGTCGCCACGAAATTCGCCGAGGCGCTTGTGGGCGCCGGGCTGAAGACCTCCAAGATCGGTGCCTATGCGCCACCGATCCAAAAATAAGAAAAACCGCCACATTCATCAGACAGGGAGTCTGACAATGACCCATATCGGAACGGCTGACGACCACGCGCCGCTGGCGGCGCATGACAAGGGACTGGGCGAGGAATCGCTGGCCCCGCAACAGGTGCGGATCATGGGGCCGTGGTCCTACCTGTTCGCATGGCTGGGCGGCTGCGTCAGCATCGGCACCTTCACCGTCGGATCGGGGCTGGTGGGCACACTGAACCTGCTGCAGACGGTTCTGGCCATCGCCATCGGCTGCACGGTGATCGGCGTCGCGCTGATGATCAACGGCCGCGCGGGCCACAAATACGGCATCCCCTTCATGGTGCAGGCCCGCTCGGCCTATGGCTTTTCCGGGACGCGGGTGCCGGCGCTGGTCCGTTCGGTCCCGGCCATCGTCTGGTACGGGTTTCAAAGCTGGATCGGGGCCGGGGCGCTGAATCTCGTGTCGGAAACCATGTTCGGATACTCGAATATCTGGGTGTTCTTCATCGGCTTCCAGTTTCTGCAGATCGGCCTGTCGGTGCTGGGCTTTCACGGCATCAAATGGCTTGAGAACATCGGTGCCGTCTTCATCATCGGCGCGCTGGTTTATATGTTCGGCAGCGTGATCAGCCGCTATGGCGACCAGATCAGCACCAACCTCATTCAGGCCGAAGGCACCTGGGGCGCACCCTTCTGGGGGGCCACGATGCTGTTTCTGGGCGTCTATTCGACGATGATGCTGAACGTGTCGGACTACTCGCGCGAACTGACGCCCGAAGTCGGGCGGGTGCGGCAGGTGGCGATCTATGCCAATTCGATCCTGCCCGCGACGCTGTTCATGGGGCTGATCGGGCTGATGGTGTCCTCGGCCACGGGCGAGGTCGATCCGATCCGCGTCTTCTCCAGCGCGGTCGACAACAAGGTTCTGCTGGTGGTGACGCTGCTGTTCATCGCATTCGCGCAGGTCACGACGAACATCCTGAACAACGTGGTGCCGCCCGCCTATGCGATGATGGATGTGTTCAAGCTGCCGTTCAAGGCGGCGGCGGTGATCGTGGGCCTGCTGGCCTTTGCCACGTTCCCGTGGCTGCTGGTGCGTGATGAATCCGCCGCCGGGCTGGGGCTGTTCATCCGCACCTACAGCGCGTTTCTGGGGCCGATCTTTGCGGTGCTGGTCGTGGACTATTACATCATCCGCCGCCAGACGCTGAACCTGACCCATCTTTACGACGCGGACGGGCCCTATCGTGGGGTGAACCCGGCAGCGCTGATCGCCACCGTGATCGGGGTCGTGGTGGCGCTGATCTTCTCGGGGATCAGCTGGTATGCCAGCCTGATCCCCGCCGGTCTCAGCTATTACCTGCTGATGCAGTATCTGCCAGCCGCCCGCCGCTTCCGCGACTAGGCGCCAAAGCAAAGCCCCCGCCGCCGCGGGGGCTTTCGCATGTCAGCCGGGCACCACCGGCACCGCGTGCCAGATGTCGCGCATATAGCCCCGGATCGTGCGGTCCGACGAAAAGAACCCCGAGCGCGCGATGTTCAGGGCCGCCATCCGGTCCCAGCCCGCCGTATCGGCATAGGCCCGGTCCACCGCCCTCTGCGCCGCGAAATAGGCATCGAAATCCGAGGCGACGAGGAACGGATCGTCGTTCCACGTCCGGTCCAGCAACGCAAAACAGCTTTCCGCACGGCCAAAGCGCCCCTCGGCGATCAGTTGCAGGGCGATCTTCATATCCTCGCTGCGCTCGATCGCACGGCGGGCATGGCCGGGGCGGGCGACCTCGGCTGAGGCCTCGGCGGCGGTCAGGCCGAACAGGAAGAAGTTCTCAGCCCCCACCTGTTCGCGGATTTCCACATTGGCGCCGTCCAGCGTGCCGATGGTCAGCGCGCCGTTCATGGTGAATTTCATGTTGCCGGTGCCCGAGGCCTCTTTGCCCGCCGTGCTGATCTGTTCGGACAGATCGGCGGCGGGGATCAGATCCTCGGCCATCGAGACGTTGTAGTTCGGGGGATAGGCCACCTGCAGGAATTTCGCGGTCACCGGGTCGTTGTTGATCGTCGCGGCCACGTCGTTGATCAGATGGATCACCGATTTCGCCAGCCAGTATCCGGGCGCGGCCTTGCCGCCGAAGATCTTGACGCGCGGGGTCCAGTTGCCGTTCGGGTGGTCATGGATGCGGCTCCACAGCGCGATGGTTTCCAGCACGTTCAGCAGCTGCCGCTTGTATTCGTGGATGCGCTTGATCTGCACGTCGAACATGGCGTCGGGATCGGCCTTGACGCCCAGACCGGCCAGCAGCCCGTTGGACAGCCAGACCTTGTTGGTCCGCTTGGCCGCGCGCAGATGCTGCTGAAAGCCCGCATCCCCGGCATGGGGTTCCAGCCCGGTCAGCAGGTCCAGATCAGCGGTCCAGCCGGTGCCGATCGTGTCGTCCAGCAGCCCCGCCAGCGCCGGGTTCGCCATGCGCAGCCAGCGGCGCGGGGTCACGCCATTGGTCTGGTTCACGATCCGGTCGGGATGCAGGCGGTGCAGCCCCTCGAACACGGTATCCTTGACCAGATCGGTATGCAGCGCCGAGACGCCATTGACGCGCCCCGCCATGATAAAGGCCAGCTCGCCCATATGGACCTGATCGCCATGCACGATGCCGATATGGGCGGGGCGCTTTGTCGCCTTGCGGTGGTGGTCGTCGATCATCTGGATGATCTGCATGTGGCGCGGCAGAACGCGGCCCATCAGCCAGGTCGACCACCGCTCCAGCGCCTCGGGCAGCAGGGTGTGGTTGGTGTAGTTCAGCGACCCGCGCGCCAGCTCCTGCGCCCGCTCGAAGGGCAGGCCGTGGATGTCCATCAGCAGCCGGATCAGTTCCGGCCCGGCAATGGCGGGATGCGTGTCGTTCAGCTGGATTGCCACCTTTTCGGGCAGCAAGGCCAGATCGCCATGTTCGGCCAGAAAGCGGCGCAGAATGTCCTGCAGCGCCGCCGAGGTCAGGAAATACTCCTGCTTCAGCCGCAATTCCTTGCCCGATTCGGTGGTGTCGTCGGGGTAGAGCACCCGCGACAGCGTCCGCGCCAGCGCCTCGGGTTCGGCTGCTGCCGCGTGATCGCCGGCGTTGAAGCGCGCCAGATCAAGCAGCGTCGTGGGATGCGCGCCCCACAGGCGCAGGCTGTTGGCCCAGCCCCCGCCCCAGCCGATCACCGGCGTATCATAGGCCCGCGCCAGAACGCTTTCGCCCGGATGCCAGACCGCATGGCCGTCAACCGTCTCGACATGGCCCTTGAAGCCAATCTCATAGCTATAGTCGATGCGCACGAATTCCCACGGATGGGGCTGGTTCAGCCAGTCCTCGGGGGTTTCGATCTGCTGACCACCCTCGAACCGCTGGCGGAACAACCCGTGCTCATAGCGGATACCATAGCCGAAGGCCGGGCAGTTCAGCGAGGACAGCGATTCCATGAAACAGGCCGCCAGCCGCCCCAGACCCCCATTGCCAAGGGCTGCGTCGGGTTCGTCATCCAGAATCGTCTGGCGGTCCAGATCCAGCATGTCCAGCGCCTGCGTCATCTGCTGATCGAGGCCCAGATTGATGATCGCATCGCCAAGGATGCGGCCGATCAGGAACTCCATCGACAGGTAATAGACCCGCTTGGCCCCCTGATCGCGGGCCGAACGGATCGCGCCGACCCATGGCCCGACCATCAGGTCGCGCACCGTATAGCTGACGGCAAGCCGCCAGTCGAAGGTGGTGGCGAATTCCGGGCCACGCCCCTGCGTGTGGGTCAGGTGATGCAGGATCTGGTCGCGCAATTGCTGCGCCGAGGGAAGGTCAGACAAAATGGGCCTCGCGGGCTGGACATGATGACAGACCCTCCGGGCCGCTGTGACGCGGGGGTCCGTCTTGTGTTGCCAGCTTTGGCGCAGCTTGGAAAGGGCGCAGCGCCGCCTGCCGGGGGGCCTGCCTATCCGGCAGGCGCATCCGGGCAAAGCTGATAGGCCACGACGCTGTCGGCGGCGACCCGTTCGATCGCGGCTGCGGGCAGGTCGAGATCGCCGTCGCTGGCGCTGTCCAGCTGCCGCCGCCACTGGCCGCCCTGCGCCGTGTCAGGCAGCCGCACCCCGGCCTCGGGGCCGTTGTTGAAGACGATGAACACCGCGCCCGGCAGCGCCGCATAATGCGGCGTCCCCGAGGCCATGCGCATCTCGACCGCCATCTGCCGCAGGTCAGGGTTGTTCCAGTCGTCGGTCGTCATCGCCTCGCCGTCGAAGCGGCGCCAGAACAGGTCGGGCAGCCCGTCCTGCTGGCGCGGCTGGCTGTGCAGGAACCGCTTTTGCCGCAGGATGGGATGGGCGCGCCGGAACGCGATCACGCGGTGCACGAAATCCAGAAAGGCCGGATCGGCGCCCTGCCAGTCGACCCAGCCGATGGGGTTGTCCTGCGCATAGGCGTTGTTGTTGCCGCCTTGGCTGTTGCCCAGCTCATCCCCCGCCAGCATCATCGGCGTGCCTTGCGAAAGCATCAGCGTGGCGATCAGGTTGCGGCGCCTGCGGTCGCGGCGGGCATCGATGCCGGGATCATCCGTCGGCCCCTCGGCGCCCATATTGTCGGACAGGTTGTGGTTGTGGCCGTCGCGGTTGTCCTCGCCATTGGCGCCGTTGTGCTTGTCGTTGTAGCTGACCGTGTCCATCAGCGTGAACCCGTCATGGGCCGAGATGAAGTTGACCGAGGATGTCGCGGGCCGCCCGTCATGGTCGAACCGCGCCGCCGACCCGGCGATGCGCTTGGCCAGCTTGCCGGTCAGACCCGGATCGCCACGCCAGAAGCCCCGGACCTGATCGCGGAAGCGGTCGTTCCATTCGGCAAAGGGCGCCGGGCAGGCGCCCAGCTGATAGCCGCCCTCGCCCACATCCCACGGCTCGGCGATCAACTTGACGCGGTTCAGGACCGGGTCCTGACGGACCGCACGAAAGAACGGCCCGTCGCGGTCAAAGACGCCGCCGGTGCGCCCCAGAACGGAACACAGATCAAAGCGGAAGCCATCGACATGCATCACCTCGACCCAGTAGCGCAGGCTGTCCATCACCAGCCGCAGCGTGAACGGGCTGTCCAGATCCAGCACATTGCCGGTGCCCGCATCGTTGACGTAATAGCGCGGATCCTCGGCCAGCCGGTAATAGGCGGCATTGTCCAGACCCCGGAAGCACAGGGTCGGCCCCAGCTCATTGCCCTCGGCGGTGTGGTTGTAGACCACGTCCAGGATCACCTCGATCCCGGCCTGATGGAAGCGGGCGACCATCTGCTGGAACTCGGCTATATCGCCGTCGCGCATATAGCGCGGCTCGGGCGCGAAGAAGCCATAGGACATATAGCCCCAGTAATTGCTGAGGCCCTTGTCGGTCAGAAAGCGGTCATCAGTGAAAGCGTGGACCGGCAGCAGTTCGACCGCCGTCACGCCAAGCCGGTTCAGGTGATCGAGGATCGGGTCCGAGGCCATGGCCAGATAGGTGCCCGGATGGGGAATGTCGGCGCGGCCTGCGGTCAGGCCCTTCACATGCGCCTCGTAGATGACGGTATCGGTCAGGGGGCGGCGGATCGGACGATCCTCGCCCCAGGTAAAGGCGGGGTCCACGACGACGCAGCGGGGCATATGCGGCGCGCTGTCGCGACGATCAAAGGACAGATCGGCATCGGAATGGCCCGCACGATAGCCCATCAGCGCGTCATGGGCGCCCGGCCTGCCGGTCAGACGCCGGGCATAGGGGTCGATCAGCAGCTTGTTGTGGTTAAAGCGGTGCCCCTCGGCCGGGCGATAGGGGCCATGGGCGCGGAAACCATAGCGCTGACCGGGGCGCAGACCGGCGATATAGCCGTGCCAGACATGACCCTCGCGTTCGGGCAGGTCCAGCCGGGTCTCGCGGTTCCGCTCATCGAAGATGCACAGCACGACCCGTTCGGCATGCTGCGAAAAGACGGCAAAGTTGACGCCGGCGCCATCAAATGTGGCGCCCAGAGGCGTGGGCAGCCCTGCCGTCACGGCATATGTGGTGGTCATTTTGCTTGTGTCAGCCTGCTGTAAAGGGCGGCGTAGGCGCGCGCCGACCGGTTCCAGCCGACGGGTTGCGCCATGGCGTTTCGCTGCATTCGGGACCACGTTCTGCGGTCTTTGTAAAGCGCGCAAAGCCGGACCAACGCGTTTGTCAGCGCCTCGGCGGTGACGGGGGCGAATTGCAGGCCGGTTGCAACGCCGCGTGCCAGTGCGGCGGGCGATGCGTTGATGACCGTATCGGCCAGCCCGCCGGTCAGCGCCACGACCGGAATCGTGCCATAGCGCAGCCCGTAAAGCTGGGTCAGCCCGCAAGGCTCGAACCGCGAGGGCACGAGGATCGCATCCCCCCCGGCGATCATGCGATGCGACATCGCCTCGTCATAGCCGATGCGGACGGCGATATCAGGGTAATCCTGCGCAAGCTCGGCAAACGCCCCCTCAAGCCCACGGTCGCCCGAGCCAAGCAGCGCCAGCTGCCCGCCTCCCGCCAGCAGCGCGGGCAGCGCCTGCGCCAGAAGGTCCAGCCCCTTCTGATGGGTCATGCGCGAGATCACGACACATAGCGGCCCCTCGGCAGGCGGCAGGCCCAGCTCCTCGCGCAGCGCCGCCTTGTTGGCAGCCTTGCCCCCCGGAGCGTCATAAGGGGTGATCGCGGTATCGGTTGCGGGGTTCCAGATCGCGGTGTCGATGCCGTTCAGGATGCCATGCAGCGCCTCGCGGCGGTGGCGCATCACCCCGTCCAGCCCCATGCCGAATTCGGTCGTCATCAGTTCCTCGGCATAGCGCGGCGATACGGTGGTCAGCACATCTGCCCCGATCAGCCCCGCTTTCAGGGCCGAGATTGCGCCCCAGAACTCGTACCCCTCGCTGTGAAAGCGGTTCGGGTCCAGCCGCAGCGCATCGACAAGGCCCGGATCGGCGGGGCCGGTAAAGGCGATATTGTGGATGGTCAGCACAAAGGGCGGCACGGGGCCGTCGATGCGGCGCAGGTATTCCGGCACCAGCCCGGCCTGCCAGTCATGCCCGTGCAGCAGGTCGGGCCGCCAGTCAGCCACGCCCTGCGTGCCGACCTGCGCCGCGACCCAGCACAGCGCGGCAAAGCGCTGCGGGTTGTCGGGCCAGTCGCGGCCATTGGGCGCCAGATAGGGGTTGCCGGGCCGGTCATACAGATGCGGCGCGTCGATCGCCAGCAGCTCCAGCCCCGATGCCTGCCCGGCCAGCAGCCGCGCAGGCCCGCCGAACAGATCGTCCCATCCGGCGACCTGCCGGGCATCCGGCATCGCCGCCAGAATCGCCGGATAGCCCGGCAGCAGGCTGCGCATATCGACATCCGCCGCCGCCAACGCCGTGGGCAGGGCGCCGGTCACATCGGCCAGCCCCCCGGTCTTGACCAGCGGCGCGATTTCCGAGGCGACCGACAGCACCCGCATCACAGGGACGCCGCCCGCCGGTCCAGCATGTCCTGCGTGATCAGCGTGACCCCGCCCTCGCTCACCCGGAACCAGCGGGCATCGGCCTGCGGGTCCTCGCCCACGATCAGCCCCTCGGGGATCACCACGCGGCTGTCGATCACCACATTTCGCAGCCGGGCATGGCGATGCACCGTCACATAGGGCAGCACCACCGCATGATCGAGGATCGCATAGCTGTTCGTCTGCACCTGCGTGAACAGCAGCGAGTTGCGAATCTCGGTCCCCGAGATGATGCAGCCCCCCGACACCATCGACGAGGTCGCAACCCCGCGCCGGTCCTTTTCGTCATGGATGAACTTGGCGGGCGGCACGCTTTCGGAATAGGTCCAGATCGGCCAGTCGCGGTCCCACAGGTTCAGGTCGGGCACGAAATCGGTCAGGTCGATATTGGCCTGCCAGAAGGCATCGACCGTGCCGACATCCTTCCAATAGGCAGGCGCACCGGGTGCGCGCACGCAGGAGGTGTCAAAGCGATGCGCCATGGCCTTGCCGTGTTTCACGATCTCGGGGATCAGGTCGGTGCCGAAATCATGGCTGGAATTGCTGTCCTCGGCGTCGCGCAGCAGCAGGTCGCGCAGGAAGGCCCAGTTGAAGACATAGATCCCCATCGAGGCCAGCGCGTGATCGGGATCGCCGGGGATCGGGGGCGGGTCGGCGGGCTTTTCCAGAAACGAGGTGATCTGCCCCGCCTCATCGACATGCATGACGCCAAAGGCCGTGGCCTCCATCCGGGGCACCGTCAGACAGCCGATGGTCACATCGGCGCCGTTCCTGACATGCTCGCGCAGCATGATCTCGTAATCCATCTTGTAGATGTGATCACCGGCCAGAATGATGATATAGTCGACGCCATAGTCATCCACGATATCAATGTTCTGCGTGACCGCATCGGCCGTGCCGCGATACCAGTGCCCTTCCGAGGTGCGCTGGCTGGCGGGCAGGATGTCCAGAAACTCGTTCCGCTCGGCGCGGAAAAAGTTCCAGCCGCGCTGGCAGTGCCGGATCAGGCTGTGCGCCTTGTATTGCGTGGCGATCGCCATCTTGCGGATGCCGGAATTCATCGCGTTCGACAGCGCGAAATCGACGATCCGCGCCTTGCCGCCGAAATAGACGGCGGGCTTGACGCGCCGGTCGGTCAGTTCCTGCAAGCGCGAGCCGCGCCCCCCCGCCAGCACGAAGGCCATCGCCCGCCGTGTCAGTCTTTGTGTTTCCGCCATGACCTTTTCCTCCCCAAATGATTGTTCAGTCCCCGGCCACCAGAATCACGACCGACAAAGGCGGCAATGTCACCGCGATCGAGGCAGGCTGCCCGTCCTGTGCGCCGCCATCCGCCATGACACCGCCCAGATTGCCCATGCCGCTGCCGCCATAGATCGCCGCATCGGTGTTCAGCGCCTCGCGCCATGGCCCCGCCTGCGGCACGCCCATGCGGAACCCCGGTCGCGGGACCGGCGTGAAATTGCAGATCACCACGACCGGCGCATCGCCCGCCTCGCCATAGCGCGCCCAGGCCAGCACCGACTGCGCCGGATCGCTGGCGATCCACTGGAACCCCTCGGGCACGCAGTCGCGCACATGCAGGGCGGGTGTGGCGCGATACAGATGGTTCAGATCGCGCACCAGCGCCTGCACGCCCGCATGCAGCGGCTGCCCCGCCGCATGCCAGTCGAGTTCGCCGTCATGGTCCCATTCGCCGGGCTGACCGAACTCGCAGCCCATGAAGATCAGCTTCTTGCCCGGATGGCCCCACATATAGCCGTAATAGGCGCGCAGATTGGCGAATTTCTGCCAGTCGTCCCCCGGCATCCGGTCCAGCATGCTGCCCTTGCCATGGACCACCTCGTCATGGCTGATCGGCAGGATGAAATTCTCGGAAAACGCATAGCTGATGGAATGGCTCATCAGATGGTGGTGCCAGGGCCGGTGCACCGGGTCGTGCGCCATATAGCGCAGCGTGTCGTTCATCCAGCCCATGTTCCATTTGAAGCCAAAGCCCAGCCCCCCCGCATTCACCGGCGAGGACACGCCGGGAAACGAGGTGCTTTCCTCGGCCACGGTCATGATGCCGGGGCATTCGCCATAGGCGGCGATATTCATCTGCTGCATGAAGGCGATGGCCTCGTAATTCTCGCGCCCGCCATCCTTGTTGGGCAGCCATTCGCCATCCTTGCGCGAATAATCGCGATACAGCATCGAGGCCACGGCATCGACCCGCAGCCCGTCGACATGATATTCCTTGAGCCAATACAGCGCGTTGGCGGTCAGGAAATTGGCAACCTCGGTGCGGCCGAAATTGTAGATCAGCGTGTTCCAGTCCTGATGGAACCCCTCGCGCGGGTCGGCATGTTCATAAAGCGGCGTGCCGTCAAACTGCGCCAGCCCGTGCGGATCGGTCGGGAAATGGCCCGGCACCCAGTCCAGCAACACGCCCAGCCCCGCCGCGTGCGCGGCATCGACCAGATCGCGGAATTCATGCGGCGGGCCGAACCGGATCGTGGGCGCATACAGACCCACCGGCTGATAGCCCCATGACCCGTCAAAGGGAAATTCGCTGACCGGCATCAGCTCCAGATGGGTAAAGCCCATATCGCGGGCATAATTCACCAGATCGCGGGCATGTTCGCGATAGGACAGAGGCCGCCCGCCCTGATCCCACCGGCGCCGCCAGCTGCCCAGATGCACCTCATAGACCGAAATCGGCGCGCGCCGGTCCTGCGCCCCCGACCGCGCCGCCATCCATGCGTCGTCATGCCAGCCATAACCCGCGATGTCGCGCACGATGCTGGCCTTTTCGGGCGGGTGCTGGCTGCCGAAGCCGACCGGATCGGCCTTGAGCAGCAGCGCCCCCTGCCCGTCGAGAATCTCGTATTTATACAGCGCACCCTCGGCGATGCCGGGCAGAAAAATCTCCCACACGCCGCCCGACAGGCGCCGCATCGGATGGCGCCGCCCGTCCCAGCCGTTGAACGCCCCCACGACCGAGACCCGCCGCGCATTCGGCGCCCAGACCGCGAAATGCGTGCCCTGCGCGCCCTCATGCGTGATCACATGGGCGCCAAGCGCATCCCACAACCGGCGATGCGTGCCCTCGCCCATCAGGTGCAGGTCCAGATCGCCCAGCACCGGGCCAAAGCGATACGGATCGTCGAAATCCCAGGTCACGCCGCCGCCGCTTTCGGCGCGCAAGCGGTAGGGGCCATCCGGCGCAGGCCCGCCGAACAGATCCCCCGACAGGCGCGGCAATTCGGTCACCCGCCCCCCGCTGACCACGCTGAGGCACGCCAGATCGGGGTGAAAGACCGTCAGCCTGCGCCCCTCCGGCCCCTCATGCGGACCCAGCAGATCAAAGGGCCGGTCACAGCGCCCCGAGGTCAGCTCAAGCAGTCCCGCATCACCTGTCATCAGCGTGCCCGTCATCTGTGCCACCCCTCACCTTAACGCGACTGAACCGCAGGGCAATCGCCTAGTTAACGCTAACGCAGGGTTGCACAGGCCGCTATAGTTTAGATGAATGAATCGCAAACACAGGTCAGAACAGGCAGGAGGCTTCATGCAGGAATGGTGGCGCGACGCGGTGATTTACCAGATCTATCCCCGCAGCTTTCAGGACAGCGACGGCGACGGGGTCGGCGATCTGCCCGGCATCACGCAGCGTCTGGACCATGTGGCGGGGCTGGGGGTGGACGCGATCTGGCTGTCCCCCTTCTTCACCTCGCCGCAAAAGGACATGGGCTATGACGTGTCCGACTATACCGATGTGGACCCGCTGTTCGGCAGCCTCGCCGATTTCGACACCATGGTCGCGCGCGCGCATGAACTGGGCCTGAAGGTCATCATTGATCAGGTCATCAGCCATTCCAGCGACAAGCATCCGTGGTTCGAGGAAAGCCGCCAGAACCGCACCAACCCCAAGGCCGACTGGTATGTCTGGGCCGATCCCAACCCGGACGGCACACCGCCCAACAACTGGCCCTCGGTCTTCGGCGGCCCGGCCTGGGAATGGGAGCCGCGGCGGCGCCAGTATTACCTGCACAACTTTCTGGCCGAGCAGCCCGACCTGAACCTGTGGAACCCCGAGGTGCAGGACGCGCTGCTGGACACGATGCGCTTCTGGCTGGAACGCGGCACCGACGGCTTCCGGCTGGACACGGTGAACTACTATTTCCACGACGCAAAACTGCGCGACAACCCGCCCAATCCCGACCATACCGGCCCGGAAACCTACGGCTTCCAGCGCCACACCCGGTCCAAGAACCAGCCCGAAAACATCGCCTTCCTGAAACGGATGCGGGCGCTGACGGATGAATATGACGCCCGGATGATGGTGGGCGAGGTGGGCGACGGCGGCCAGACCGCCATCGACATCATGGCCGAATACACCGCAGGCAGCGACCGGCTGCATATGTGCTACAGCTTCGAGATGCTCAGCCCCGACTACACCGCCGCGCATTTCCGCCGCAGCATCGAGGGCGTGCAACAGGGTGCCCCCGACGGCCACAGCTGCTGGAGCTTTTCCAACCATGACGTGCTCCGCCACGTCACCCGCTGGCGCGATCATGCCACGGGTCAGGACGCGCTGGCCCGCCAGTCGGCGGCCATGCTGCTGTCGTTTCCGGGCACGATCTGCCTCTATCAGGGCGAAGAGATGGGGCTGACCGAAACCACGCTGGTCTATGCCGAACTGACCGACCCCCCGGCCCTGCGCTTCTGGCCCGAGGTCAAGGGCCGCGACGGATGCCGCACGCCGATGGTCTGGGACGCGGCGCTGCCCCATGCGGGCTTTTCCGACGCCACACCCTGGCTGCCGGTCAAAGAGCCGCAGGCCGCCCGCGCCGTGGCCGCACAAGAGGCCGCCAATGACAGCACCCTGTCAGCCTATCGCCAGCTGCTCGCGTGGCGCAAATCCCAGCCCGCCCTGCGCTGGGGTCAGACGCAGTTTCTGGACCTGCCCGAACCCGTGCTGGCCTTCCGGCGCGATCACGAGGGGCAGGTGCTGACCTGCATCTTCAACCTCTCGCCCAAGCCGCTGAAACTGAAGGTCTCGGGCGCCGCCCCCCTGTCCGGCCCGTCCTTCGCCAGCCTTGGCAGCGACATGCTCGCCCTGCCCGGCAACGGCTTTGCATGGCTCGATGGCGCGGCAGATCTGACTCCCACCACCTGACCAGTAAGGGCGCCGCGCAGCGCCCTTACCCCTCGGGCCTGCGCCAGACGAACAGCGCCAGTCCCAGATAGACCCCGGCCCCGCCAAAGATCATCGCCCAGACCGGGCTGTCCATCCAGAACTCGAATCCGGCCCAGACCAGCGGCAGCACCACACACAGCACCCGCACCCAAAGCGGGCGGAAAAACGGCGCATCCGGATCAACAAGTTTCATGGCAGCACTCCCGGCCTTGCCCTGCTTTGGTCGCTAAATATCCTGGGGGGTCCGGGGGGCAAGCCCCCCGGCGCCCGCGGGACGCAACACCCCCCGCTGCCAGGGCGGATCTTCGGCAAAAGCCGCCGCGATATGGTCGATAAAGGCCCGCGTCTTGCGCGGCAAGGGCCGCACCGGCGGCCAGACCACGCTGATGGGCAGGGGGTCCTGCGGCAGACCGGGCAGCAACCGCACCAGCCGCCCGTCGCGCAGCGCGTCATGCACGATGAACAGCGGCAGCAGCGCCAGCCCCAGCCCGCCAATGGCCATGTCGCGGATCGCCTCGCCGTTATTGGCCGCGATCCGGCCCGGACGCGGCGGCTCGATTTCGGGACCAAAGGGCCATGTCTCGCCAAGCCGCGCGTTCAGATAGCCGATGGCCTCATGCCGGGCCAGATCCGCGGGCATCTCGACGCCGCCGCGCATCGCCAGATAATCCGGGCTGGCCACCAGCACGCGCGGGTCCTCGCACAACCGCCGCGCCATCAGGCTGCTGTCCTTCAGATGCCCGATCCGCAGCCCCAGATCGAACCCCGCCCGGCCCAGATCGGTCTGCCGGTCGTCGTAATCCAGCACGATCTCCAGCCCCGGATGCGCCCGCGCGAAGCCTGCGATCACCGGCCCCAGATGGCGGATGCCGAAACTCATCGGCGCCGCAATCGCCAGCCGCCCGCGCAGGCCCGCCTCGGCCCCCGCCACGCTTTCGGTCGCGGCGACCAACTCGGCCAGCGCCGGGCGCAACCGCTCGGCCAGTGCCAGCGCGCTGTCGGTGGGCGCGATTCGGCCCGCATGGCGCGTGAACAGCGCCACCCCCAACGCAGCCTCGAAATCGCTGATCCGCTTGCTGACGACCGATTTCGACAGATCCGCCCGCGCCGCCGCCCCCGAGATGCTGCCCGCATCCAGCACCGCCAGAAACGTCTGAATATCGCTGATCGTCCATCCCATGCGCGCAGTCTAGCGAGCCCCACACCGTTCGCAAGAACCGAACGCGGCGTTGCCCCGCGCGTGGGTGCCGCGAACGGGACGCCTGCGCCATATTGGGGGCAAGCCATATGGAAAGGACCGCACCATGCAACTGACCGGCATTCACCACCTGACCGCCATCACCGCCGATGCGCCGGGCAATAACCGCTTCTACACCGAAACGCTTGGCCTGCGCCGGGTGAAGAAAACCGTCAACCAGGACGACACCTCGGCCTATCACCTGTTCTTTGCCGATGGTGCGGGCAGCCCCGGCACCGACATCACCTTTTTCGACTGGCCCGCAGCCCCCGAACGGCGCGGCACCAATGCGATCACCCGCACCGGGCTGCGCGTGGGCGAAGACAGCCTTGATTACTGGGCGGACCGCCTGAACGGGCTGGCGGGCAAGATCACCACGCTGGACGGACGCCCCAGCCTCGATGTCGAGGACCCCGAGGGCCAGCGCCTGCGCCTGATCGCAGCCCCCATCCCGGAAGGTCAGCCGTGGGAGCGCAGCGATGTCCCCGCCGAACACCAGATCCGTGGCCTTGGCCCGATCACGATCTCGGTCCCCGACCTGAAGCCGACCGAGGCGGTGCTGACGCAGGTGATGAACATGCGCCGGGTCCGCGATTACGCCAGCCCCGACGGCCACGGACAGGTCCATGTCTTCGAGATGGGCGAGGGCGGCGCCGCAGCCGAGCTGCACGTCGCCGTCCAGCCCGGCCTGCCGCAGGCCCGTCAGGGCGCGGGCGGGGTGCATCACGTCGCCTTCCGCGTGCCCGACACCGCGGCGCTGACCGCATGGACCGACCGCGTCGCGGGCTTCCGCGTGCCCAGTTCGGGCGAGGTCGAGCGTTACTACTTCCGCTCGCTTTACTTCCGCGAGCCGGGGGGCAATCTGTTCGAGCTGGCCACCGACGGGCCGGGCTTTGACGTGGACGAACCGCGCGAGACCATGGGCGAGGCGCTGTCCCTGCCGCCCTTCCTCGAGGGCAAGCGCGCGCAGATCGAGGCCGGGCTGAAGCCGCTTGTGTGAAGGCGCCCGAAAAGGCACGCAAAGGAGCAACGCCATGACCCGCCACATTGACCACATCGCCCTGACCGTGCGCGATCTGCCGGGCATGGCTGCGTTCTACGAAACCGCCCTTGGGCTGCGGCCCATGGGCGGGGACGGCGCCACGCGACTGCTTGGCACCGGCCAGCAGATGCTGCTGGAACTGCGCGGCGAGCCTGCCGCGCGGCCCCGCGATCCGCGTCAGGCGGGGCTGTATCACACCGCCTTTCTGCTGCCCTCGCGCGGCGATCTGGGCCGCTGGCTGCGCCATGCCGCCGAGGCTGGCGTGCGGCTGACCGGCGCCTCGGACCACGGCGTCAGCGAGGCGATCTATCTGGACGACCCCGAGGGCAACGGCATCGAGATCTATCGCGACCGCCCCGCCACCGAATGGGTCCGCACCGGCGACCGGGTCACGATGGTCACCGCGCGGCTGGACCTGAACGAGCTGGCAGCGGATAGCCCCGACGCATGGGATAGCGCGCCGCTTGGCACCACCATCGGCCATGTGCATCTGCAGGTGGGCGATCTGGCGCAGGCCGACAGCTTTCTGACCGGCCCGCTTGGCCTGACCCGCAGCTTCGATGTGCCGGGCGGGGCGTGGTATGGCTGGAACGGCTATCACCATCACATCGCGGGCAATGTCTGGCACAGTCCGGGCGCAGGCCCGCGCGAGGCGGCGATGACCGGGCTGGCCCATGTCGCGCTGCATGCGCCCGACCGCGCGGGCGAGGTGCTGACCGATCCCTGGGGCACGCGGTTCGTGATGCAATGACAGCAAAGGCCCCCGCCAGACCGGCGGGGGCCGCTTGCATTACCGGGCCGCCAGCCAGCCCTGCGCGGCGGTCAGATCATCGGGCGACAATTCGTGCCCTGCCGCGATCACGCGGGCGTCCAGATCGGCACCGCTGGCCGCCAGCCAGTCGTTCAGCGCGGGCGCATGGGCGCCATAGGGATCGCGCGCGCCCTGCAGCGTCAGGACCGACACCCCCGACAGATCGACCGCCGCAGGCGCCTCCAGCGCCAGCATGGGCCGCATCAGGATCGCGCGCCGGATCAGGCCGGGATGCAGCGCCATGACCGCGCCCGCGAAATTCGCACCGTTGGAATAGCCCAGCACCGTCAGCCGCGACGGGTCCAGATCGTATGCCGCCAGCGCACCCTCCCAGAACCCGGCAAAGGCGTCGGCCTCGGCGCGGATGTCGTTCTGATCGAACCGCGTCATCGACAGGCGGCGGAAGAACCGCGCGATGCCTTCCTCGGTCGAGCGTCCGCGCAGGCCAATGGCCGTAGCACGGGGCGCTGTGCGATGGGCCAGCGGCATCAGGTCCGCCTCATCCCCGCCGGTGCCATGCAGCAGCATGAGGGTCGAGCCATCGGCATCCCTGGGGGTGTGGATGCGGTGGACAAAGGGCAGGTCTCGCATAGGTCTCCTTTCCTCGCCGGGTCGGGCGAATTGCGGCAGGCGCAGCCGCAGGTCGATGTCATCGGTGAAATGCGGCGGGACCATCAGGGTCCGGCCAAGGGCACCCGGCGCCTCGTCCACGGCCATGCCGGGGCCGTCGGTCGCCAGTTCGATCAGCGTGCCCGCAGGCTCGCGCACATAGAGCGAGGTGAAATACAGCCGGTCATGCACGGTCACATCGCTCAGGTTCGCCTGATGCGCGGCGATCGCCGCGACATCCGGCACCCGCAGCGCCACATGGTCGATGACCCCGGTGCCGGGAATGCCGGGCACGAAGCCCGACGCATCGCGGATGTCCAGCACGTCGCGGTCGGACACGAGCCGCGTCACCCCGCCCTCGGCCCCGCCGGGCTGATAGCCAAAGCGCGACAGAAAACCGACGGTGCCCGGCGCATCCCCGGACCAGATCGTGACGCCGTGCAGATGCGCGGGCGCTGCGGGCCAGCCGGTGTCGGGCGTGTCGGTGCCCACCAGCTTGACGATGATCCCGTCGGGATCGCGCAGCCGCAGGACCGGCGCGCCGAATTCGCGGCCCGGCCCCTCGATCCGCAATCCGCGCTGCATGGCGCGGGTCAGCCAGTCACCGATGCGCGCGCGGGGGATCGCCAGCGCGATCTCGGCCACCTGCGCATGACCCACGCGGCCCGGCGCACCGTCCTGCCAGACCAGAAAACTGACCAGCGAACCGGGCGCGCCCTGCGCATCGCCATAAAACAGGTGCAGCTGGCGGGCATCCTCGAACCCCGCCGTCTGCTTGACCAGCGACAGGCCCAGAAAGCCCATCCAGAAATCGACATTTGCCTGCACGTCGCGCGTGATGGCCGTCACATGGTGAAGTCCCGTCATGGCGACCTCCTTTCGCTGCCCAAGATGGCGCGGGCGCGGGTGCGGTGCCACAGGGTTGCGGACCAACCCGGTGTTCGCCCCTGCCGAACGCCTGCCCCCTTGCCCGACCGGCATCCGGGGCGCACCTTGTCCCCAGCACCAAGGAGGAACGCCATGAGCTGGAACCCCGCTTTGACCCCCGGCTGCCCCGACGATATCGGGCTGGACGCCATCGAGACCGTCATCATCCCCCGCGCCCGCGACATCGGCGGGTTCGAGGTGCGCCGCGCCCTGCCCGCGCCCCAGCGGCAGATGGTCGGGCCGTTCATCTTTTTCGATCAGGCAGGCCCGGCCGAATTTCTGACCGGGCAGGGCATCGACGTGCGCCCGCACCCTCATATCGGGCTGGGCACGGTCACCTACCTTTATCGCGGCGATTTCCACCACCGCGACAGCATCGGCAGCGACCAGATCATCCGCCCCGGCGCGCTGAACTGGATGGTGGCGGGCCGGGGCGTGACCCATTCCGAACGCACCTCGGACGAGGCACGGCAGGGGCCCAACAGCCTGTTCGGCATCCAGACCTGGATCGCCCTGCCCGAAACGCATGAGGACATGGCCCCCAGCTTCGAACACCACGCCCAGACCGCCCTGCCCGAGATCCGCGACACCGGCATTTCGGCACGGCTGATCCTTGGCCATGCCTATGGCGAGGTGGCGCCCGCGACGATGTATTCGGACACCTTCTATCTGGACGTGGTGCTGGACCCGCGCGCGCGCTTTCCCCTGCCCACCGATCACGAGGATCGCGGCCTCTATATCACCCAAGGGTCGGTCAGCATCGCGGGCCAGAGCTTTGAGGCGGGGCAGATGATGGTCTTCCGCCCCGGCGATGCGATCACCGTGCAGGCGGGCGATCAGGGCGCGCGGCTGATGGCGCTTGGCGGCGCGACGCTGAACGGGCCGCGCCATATCTGGTGGAATTTCGTGGCATCAACGCGCGAACGCATCGAAGAGGCGAAACGCGAATGGCGCGAGGCACGTTGGGGACAGGGTCGCTTTGACCTGCCCACAGGTGACCGCGACGAATTCATTCCCCTGCCCTGACCCCTGCCCTGAAGAGGACCGACATGCCCAAGACCCCCGAAGACGTGCTGGACTTCTGGTTTTCGGACCAGATGCAGCCCTATTGGTTCGCCAAATCCGACGATATCGACCGCGACATCACCGCCCGGTTCGCCGACACCTACGAGGCCGCGCAGGCGGGCCATCTGGACGCGTGGTCGGGACAGGCCGACACCGCGCTGGCGCTGGTGATCACGCTGGACCAGTTCCCGCGCAATATCTATCGCGGCGGCCCGCGCGCGTTTGAAAGCGACGATCTGGCCCTGCGCCACGCCAGGGCCGCGCTGGACGCGGGCCATGATCAGATGCAGCCCCCCGACCGGCGGCAGTTCTTCTATCTTCCCTTCATGCACAGCGAGGATCTGGCCGACCAGACCCGCGCGGTCGAACTGTATGAGGTGCTGGGCAACGAGAACGCGCTGCATTTCGCGCGCGAACATCGCGACATCGTGGCCCGCTTTGGCCGCTTTCCGCATCGCAACGCGATCCTAGGCCGCGACAGCACGGATGAGGAAACCGAATTCCTCAAGACGCATTCCGGCTTCTGATCTTGCCCCTGCCGCGCGGGCCTTCTAGCCTGCGCGGCATGACCGACCTGCCCTGCTTTTACGCGCCCGACACCGCCGCCCATGATCCGCAGTTCTGGATGCTGCGGGGTGTGCCCATGCGCAACAAGGAAACCGCCGAACGCGCGGATCGCCTGCTGGCGGGCATTGCGCTGGCGGGGCTGGACGTGTCCGATGCGCCCCCCACCGACCGCGCCGCGATGCGGCAGGTGCACACGGCGCGCTATCTGAGCTTTCTGGAAACCGCATGGGCCGAATGGCAGACAGCCCCCGGCGCCGGGCCCGAGGTGGTGGCGAACCTGCACCCGCAGAAAGCCACGCAGACCTATCCGTCGGGCCTCACCGGGCGGGCGGGGTGGCACATGGCCGATACCGGCTGCCCGCTTGGGCAACATACCTTTGCCGCCGCGCTGCGCGGGGTCGATACCGCGCTGGCAGCGGTGGCGGCGGTGCAGGGCGGCGCGCGTGCGGGTTATGCGCTGTGCCGTCCGCCGGGCCATCACGCCGATGCCGATACGGCGGCGGGGCATTGCTTTCTGAACAATTCCGCCATTGCCGCGCAGGCGTTGCGGGCGGCGCATCCGCGCGTGGCGATCCTCGACATCGACGTGCATCACGGCAACGGTACGCAAGAGATTTTCTATGACCGCGCCGATGTGTTGACCGTTTCGGTCCATGCCGACCCGGATGCGTTCTATCCCTTCTATCTGGGCCACGCGCATGAAACCGGGCGCGGCGCGGGCGCGGGTGCGAACCTCAATCTGCCGCTGCCGCTTGGTTCGGGCGATGACCTCTGGCTGGCCGCCATCGACACAAGCCTCGCACGCATCCGCGATTTCGCGCCCGGTGCGCTGGTGCTGGCGCTGGGGCTGGACGCGCATGAAAACGACCCCTTCCGCGGGCTGCGCGTGACCACGCCCGGCTTTGCGCAGGCGGCGGCGCGGATCAAGGCCACGGGCCTGCCCACCGTGATCGTGCAGGAGGGCGGCTATATGTCCGACGACCTGACGCAGAACATCGCCAGCTTCCTGCGCGGCTGGACCGGGGGCTAGGCCGATGCGGATCTGCGTCATCAACACCGGCGGCACGATTTCCTGCGTGGGCCAGCCGCTGGCGCCCATGCCTGCGGCGCGCTTTGCGCAGGCCGCGCGCGATCTGCTGGGCGAGGCGCTGGCCGCCGCCCTGCCCGGCTGCCAGCTGCATTTCGACACCGGGCTGCGGTTCTCCGATCAGGAGCCGGGCACGCTGGACAGCACCGATCTGCGCCCCTCGGACTGGTGCCGGATGGCGCGGCGGGTGCTGGAGCTCTATGCCGATCACGACGCCTTCGTGATCCTGCACGGCACCGACACGATGGATTATTCGGGCGCCGCCCTGCCCCTGCTGCTGAATGTCTTTGACGATCAGGGCTTTGCCCGCGCCGCCCTGTCCAGGCCCGTCATCCTGACCGGCGCGCAGTTGCCGCTGTTCCGCGAGACGCCGCAGGGGCTGGTGCTGAACGCGGGCAGCGACGGGCTGGCGAACCTGACCGGCGCGCTGGCCAGCGCCCGGCTGCGCCTGCCCGAGGTGGCGATCTTCTTTGACGGCAGGCTGATGCGCGGCAACCGGGCGCTGAAGGTCTCGACCACGCGCTTTGCCGCCTTTGACAGCCCGCATCTGCCGCCGCTGGCCGAGGCGGGCATCGGCATCCGCCATGGCGCGGCGACCCCGTGGCCCGGCCCCGCCGCGCCCGGATGCGCGCTGGATCACCCGGCGGCCCATGCGCTGGCCCGCGCGCAGCTGGACGCCATCGCCGCGCGGATCGACGCGCAGCGGGTGGTGCAGATCCCTGCCGTGCCCGCCGATCATGCCGCAACCGCCCCCCTTCTGGCGCAGATGATCGGGGCGGCGCTGGATCAGGGCGCCACCGGGTTGCTGCTGGAGGGCTATGGCGCGGGCAATATCCCGGCAGGCACAGGCGCGATCCGCGCGGCCCTGGAGCGTGCGCGTGACAGCGGCGTGCCGGTGTTGATCGCCAGCCGGGCGATCGGCGGGCAGGTCGGCGCCTTCGACTATGCGGCGGGCGCGTGGATTGCCGCCACGGGCGCGCAGGCGGTGGGCGACATGACCCCGGTGGCGGCGCTGGCCAAGCTGATGATCCTGAACGCCGCCGCCCCGCATCACGGCTGGGACCGCCGGGCGCAGGCAGCCCTGATGGCGCGCAGCCTTGCGGGGGAATGCGCCAGCCCCGACCGGCTGGAGGGCACGCTGCTGCCGGGGCAAAGCCTGCGCGCCGCCGATGGTGACGCGGTGCTGCTGAACGACCCCGACACCGGCCCGCGCCTGAGCGCCGCAGGCCGCCTGCTGTGGCAGGCCCCCGGCGCCGGGCGGTTGCAGATGCGCGGTGGTCGGCTGGCGCTGATCGCGCATGACGGTGCCGTGCTGTGGACCAGCCCGCCCGCCGCTGCGGATGCGGTGGCGGTGCTGACCGCCCACCCGTCCGCGCTTCGGCTGATCGACCCGTCGGGCGCGCAGGCGCCCGTGCAGGCGCTGCCCTGCTGACAGACCGCGCCGCTTGCCCTAGGAAGAGACGTCAAACCGGGGAATCCTGATGCCGCTGATCTATGTCCTGAACGGCCCGAACCTGAACCTGCTGGGCCAGCGCCAGCCCGACATCTATGGCCACGAGACGCTGGCCGATGTCGAGGCCCTGTGCCGCGCCGCCGCCGCCCCCCACGCGATCCGGTTTCTGCAATCCAACTGGGAGGGGCAGCTGATCGACTGGATCCACGAGGCGCGGCAGGACGGGGCGGGCATCGTCATCAACCCCGCCGCGCTGACCCATACCTCGGTCGCGGTGCTGGATGCGCTGAACACGTTCGACGGCCCGGTGATCGAGGTGCATCTGAGCCAGGTCCACAAACGCGAGGCGTTCCGGCACCATTCCTATGTCTCGCAGCGGGCGGATGGGGTGATCGCGGGCCTGGGCCCCGAGGGCTATGCCGCCGCCCTGCGCCGTATCTGCCAGCTGATCTGACCCAAAAAAGCCGCCGGTTCACCTGCCGAGGGAGGAGGAGGGCGGCAGGGACCAGCGGCTTTCTCAAGATCCGATCGAGGGGGGATCGGGGGGATGCTGCGAAACGCGCGTCCCGCAAGTCCAATCTGCACCTTGCGGGCGGCACCGTCACGCAGAGAGGCGTCCGCCGATGCCGCGCCGCAGAAACTGCCTGTTGATCGGGCAGTTTCTGGCGAGAATGCCGCACGGGCGGGCCGGTTCTGGATGCGGACGGCCCGCCAACTGCCTTCGGTCAGGCCGATTCGGTGGCGTCGGTCAGCGCATCCAGATAGGTGGCCGACCACCAGCCGACATCCTGTTCGATCACGCCCTGCAGCAGCGCGGAATGGCGGCGACGGCGCTCGTTCGGGGTCATGCGGGTGGCCTCGGCCATGGCCTGCGCCATCTCGTGCGGGTCGTGGGGGTTGACGATCAGCGCCTCGGTCATGGTCTCGGCGGCGCCGGCAAAGCGCGACAGGATCAGCACGCCCGGATCGGTGGGGTCCTGGGCTGCGACATATTCCTTGGCCACAAGGTTCATCCCGTCCGCCAGCGGCGTCACCAGCCCGATCCGCGCCTGCCGGTACAGACCCGCCAGAACCGGGCGCGGGAAGGGGCGGTGAATGAACCGGATCGGCGTCCAGTTCAGCGTCGCGAACTGGCCGTTGATGCGGCCCGCCAGATGCTCGGTTTCCTCGCGGATGTCCTGATACGCCTCGACCTCGCCGCGCGTGGGGGGCGCGATCTGCAGGAATGAGACCCGCTCGATCAGGTCGGGATGGGTGTCCAGCAGCATCTGATAGGCCCGGAACCGCTGCGGCAGGCCCTTGGAATAGTCCAGCCGGTCCACGCCGATCATCATGCGGGCGCCGGTCAGGCTGCGCATCCGGTCCTCGTCCGGGGCGTGGCGGGCCTCGGCGATGAACGAGGCCGCGTCGATGCCGATGGGAAACACCCCGGCCCGCAGCTCGCGCCCGCACAGGCGCAGCCGGTCGCCGGGAAGGTTGTCCAGATCGCTCAGCTGGCGCGCGCTTTCGGTAAAGCTGTGCAGGTCGCGATGGGCCTGAAAGCCCAGCAGATCGTAATGCGACAGCCAGTCGAACAGCTCGGCCGGGTTGGGCAGGGCGGCACAATCGGCGGGTCCCGGAAAGGGGATATGCAGGAAATGCCCGATCGCCGCCGTGACGCCCCGCGCACGCAAAGATGCGGCCAGCGCGAACAGCTGGTAATCCTGCACCCAGATCCGGTCTCCGGGGCGCAGATGGGGCAGCATCAGATCGGCGATCCGGTCCGAGACGCGGCGGTACCCCTCCAGGTATTCCGGCGCGATCCGCATCAGGTCGATGCGCCCGTGGCACAACGGCCAGAGGATCGAGTTGGAATATCCGGCATAGTAATCGTCGTAATCCTGCTGGGACAGGTCAAAGGACAGCCGCTGGAAGGCGGCGCCGGGATGGTCGTGCAACTGGTCGGCGGGCTGTTCGGACGGCTCGCCCGAAAAGCCGATCCAGACGCCCCCCGAACTGCGCAGCGCATCCTCCAGCGCGACGACCAGCCCACCCGAGGGGCTGTCGCCAAGGGGCAGGCGGTTCGAAACAACAATCAGACGCGACATGGGGATACCTCAGACAAGGGCCGCGTCCAGCCACAGGGCCAGCGCAGCGGGATCGGGCAGGCGGTGGCGGGCGACGGTCGGGCCGTCGCCGATCTTGATGGCAAACCCGCCCTGCGCCTGCGCCTCGGCCATGGCGGGTTCGTCGGTGGTGTCATCCCCGGCATAGACCGGAACGCGGCCCGCAAAGGGCGCCATGGTCATCATCCGGGCCAGCGCGTCGTTCTTGCCCACGCCCTGCGGGCGCAGCTCGACCGCCATCTTGGCCGGTTGCAGCGCCAGACCGGGATTGTCGGCGGCCAGCCGGGCCATCGTCTCTTCGACAAAGCCCCGCAGCGCGGGGTCGCTGCGATAGTGCATCGCGACGCCATGGGGTTTGTCCTCGACCAGCACGGCGGGGTGCGGGGCGGCCAGATCGCGGGCGGCGCGATGCAGGGCCCCGACGTCGAAATCCGCCTCGTGCGCGGCGTCGATCCGGCCCGGTCGGGGCGAGAACTCGGCGCCGTGGCTGCCCGCGACGATGCCCGGAAAGCCCGGCATATGCCCGCGCAGATCAGCGACATTGCGCCCCGAGATCAGCGCCAGCGCGCCGTCAAGCCGGTCATGCAGCCGCAAAAGCCGGTCGGTCAGGGCGGGCGTGACCACAACCGCATCGGGGCGGTGGGCAATCTCGACAAGGCAGCCGTCGAAATCCAGAAACAGCGCGGCATTATCGGGCAGAGGGGGCAGGGTCATCAGACAGGGATTCCTTGGTTCGGTCGGAGTTTCGGGCGGGAGTTCGGGCGGGGCCATCATCTCAACCCCCGGCAGGGCGAAAGGGTTCACGCGCAGCGACAGCCTCAGAACTCGACACCGGCCTGCGCCTTGATCCCGGCGCGGAACGGGTGCTTGATCTGCGCCATCTCGGTGACCAGATCGGCCGCCTCGATCAGCGCCTCGGGGGCGCCGCGCCCGGTCAGGATCACATGAGTCATAGGCGGTTTCTCGGCCTCGAGGAAGGCCAGCACCTGCGCCACATCCAGATAACCGTAGCGAAAGGCGATATTTATCTCGTCCAGCAGCACCATGCGGATGGCAGGGTCGCGGATCAGATCCTGCGCGCGCGCCCATCCCGCCTCGGCTGCGGCAATGTCGCGGGCCTTGTCCTGGGTTTCCCAGGTAAACCCCTCGCCCATGCTGTGAAACTGGCAGACATCGGCGAAATGCGTGGTCAGCAGGCGGCGTTCGCCCGTGTCCCAGGCGCCCTTGATGAACTGCACCACCGCGCAGGGCATCTGATGCGCAATGGCGCGCATGATCATGCCGAACCCGCTGGAGGATTTGCCCTTTCCCGGCCCGGTATGAACGATGATCAGCCCCTTTTCGCCGGTCTTGGTCTCCATCATCCGGTCGCGCGCGGCCTTTTTCTTCGCCATTTTCGCGCTGTGGCGGGCCTCATCCTCGGCCAGGGTCGGTGGCGGGATCGTGTCGGGTGGCGTCATCGGATCGCTCCTTGCGGTTGACAAACGGGGCGGGCAGCCCTTTGGTAACCCCGCGCTGGTTCCTGCCGCAAGGCAGGCGAAGAGGGAATGTGAACGGGTGGCCCAAAAGCACCCCGAATGCAGCCGCCCCCGCGACCGTGACCGGAAAGGTCGCCCGATGCCACTGGCAATCTGCCGGGAAGGTGGGGCGAGCGTTGGGCGTCTGCCCTGAATCCGCAAGCCGGGAGACCTGCCAGCGCCGGATGAAGACGGGCGAACGGGGTGTTTCGCAACCGGCAGTCGGCGGCGGGCACGGTCCTGTCGCGCTGTTGGCCTGCGCGCGCCCCGGATGCCCCTGACGAAAGGACCGGCCGCGATGCGCGCCATTCTGCATGTCTGCACCACCTGCCGGGGCCCGGACCCTGCGGCAGATCCCGATGCGCCCCGCCCCGGCGCCGCGCTGATGGACGCGCTGCGCACGGATGTCCCCGAGGGCGTCGAGATCCGCGCCGTCGAATGCCTGTCGGCCTGTTCGCAGGGCTGCGCCGTCGCGCTGACCGGCACCGGCAAATGGTCCTATGTCTATGGCCGCCTGACGCCCGGTGACGCCGCCGACATCCTGACCGGCGCCTCGGCCTATGCCACGGCCTCTGACGGTATCGTGCCATGGCGCGAACGCCCCGCTATCTTCCGCAAGCAGAGCCTTGCCCGAATCCCTCCACATATTCCCCCGCAGGAGTGAGCATGACCGATCTGACCAAAACCCCCGTGACCGTCATCACCGGCTTTCTGGGCTCGGGGAAAACCACGCTGATCCGGCATCTGATGGCCAATCCGCAGGGTCTGCGGCTGGCCGTGCTGGTCAATGAATTCGGCACGATGGGGGTCGATGGCGACATCCTCAAGGGCTGCGCCGACGACAACTGCCCGGCCGAGAACATCGTCGAACTGTCGAACGGTTGCATCTGCTGCACGGTCGCCGACGATTTCATCCCGACGCTGGAGGCGCTGATGGCGCTGCCGCGCAAGCCCGACCATATCCTGATCGAGACCTCGGGGCTGGCGCTGCCCAAGCCGCTGCTGAAGGCCTTCGACTGGCCCGCGATCCGCTCGCGCATCAGCGTGGACGGGGTGATCGCGCTGGCCGATGCCGAGGCGGTGGCGGCGGGCCGCTTCGCGCCCGACGTGGCGGCGGTGGATGCGCAGCGCGCCGCCGATGACAGCCTTGACCACGAAACGCCGCTGTCCGAGGTGTTCGAGGATCAGATCGCCTGCGCCGACGTGATCCTGCTGACCAAAGCCGATCTGGCCGGTGAGGCGGGCGTGGCCGCAGCCCGCGCCGTGATCGAGGCCGAACTGCCCCGCAAGCGGCCCATCCTGACCGTGACCGAGGGGCAGATCGACCCCCGCCTGATCCTTGGGCTGGGCGCCGCCGCCGAGGATGACATCGACGCCCGCCCCAGCCACCATGACGGCGAAGGCGATCACGAGCACGAGGATTTCGACACGATCGTCATTGAGCTGCCCGAGATCACCGACCCCGCCGATCTGGGCGCCCGCATCGCCCGGCTGGCGGCTGAGCAGAACATCCTGCGCGTCAAGGGCCATGTCGCCGTGGCGGGCAAGCCCATGCGCCTTCTGGTGCAGGCCGTGGGCGCGCGGGTCCGCCATCAGTATGACCGGCCCTGGGGCAGCCAGCCGCGCGTCTCGCGCCTGGTGGTGATCGCGGAACATGACGACGTGAGCCCGGATGCGATCCGCGCCGTGCTGGTGCCAAACCCTGCAGACGTGCCCGCCTGATGCATGTCATCTTCCGCGAACAGGTCGGGCTGGACCAGACCGACACCCCCTTTGATCCCGGCCAGACGCCCGGCGATCTGGTGGTCCTGTCGTTTTCCGACAGCGATCTGGGGGCGTTTGCGGCGGGATGGAAACGGGCCGCGGGCGGGCTGCCGTCGCTGCGGTTGTGCAATCTGGTGGCGCTGCGGCATCCGGTCTCGGTCGATACCTATCTGGACCAGACCCTGTCGGGCGCGCGCGGCATCCTGATCCGCCTGATCGGGGGCGAGGCGTATTGGCCCTATGGTCTGGCCTCGGTCGCCGATCTGGCGCGGCGGCGGGGCATCGCTTTGGCCGTGCTGCCCGCCGACGGGCGCGCGGATGCACGGCTTGAGGCGGAGTCCACCGTGCCGCCCTCGGTGCTGCGCCTGTTGCAGCGGCATTGCGATCAGGGCGGAGCTGTCGCCGCGCAGGCGGCGCTGGCGCAGATGGCCATCGCCTCGGGGCTGGAGGCGGCGCCGGTGCCGGGGATCAAGACGCTGCCCGAGATGGGGTTTTATGACCCCGATCATGGGGTGATCGCCGCGCCGGACCGGCCCGAGGCGCTGGTGACCTTCTATCGCAGTTGGCTGGCAGCGGCCGATGTGGCGCCCGTCGATGCGCTGATCCGGGCGTTGCGGGAGCGGGGGATTTCCGCAGTCGGGGCGTTTGCGCGGTCGCTGAAGGCACCGGGGGTTGCCGGATGGCTGGCGGGCGCGCTGCCGGGGGGGCCGGGGCTGGTCGTCAATGCGACGGGGTTTTCGGGCGGCGGCGTCGATGGGCATTCGGGCAACGAAGAAATGGCGGGGGTCGCGCCGTTTGGCGGCTGGCCCTGTCCGGTGTTTCAGGTGGCGCTGTCCACCAACCGCCGCCGCGAATGGGCGGTGGCCGAGCGGGGGCTGTCGCCCTCGGATCTGGCGATGAACGTGGTGCTGCCCGAGGTGGACGGGCGCATCTTTGCGGGGCTGATCAGCTTCAAGTCGCCCGAGCCGCGCGACCCCGACCTGCAATATTCGCGCTTTGCGCATCGGGTGGACCGGGGCCTGCTGGACGCGGCGGTTGGGCGGATCGCGGCGTGGCGGCGGCTGGCGCAGGTGCCCGCGCGGGACCGGCGCGTGGCGCTGGTGCTGTCCACCTATCCGGGGCGCGCGTGGCAGGTGGCGCATGCGGTGGGGCTGGACGCACCCGCCTCGGCGGTTGCCGTGGCGGGGATGCTGGCGGGGGCGGGATATGACGTGCCCCCCGGCCCGGCCATGCCCGAGGGCACCGTGACTTGGCCACTGGAGGCGTATCGCGCCGCGCTGACCCGCCTGCCGCAGGCGTTGCAGGACGATCTGCACGCGGCCTGGGGGCCGCCCGAGACGGACCCGGATTGCCGCGATGGCGCCTTTCATCTGCGCGTCACCCGGCGCGGCGCCCTGCTGCTGGCGCTGCAGCCCGAGCGCAGCCACCGCGAGGGGCGCGAGGACAGCTATCACGACCTGACCCGCGTGCCGCGTCATGCCTATGTCGCGTTTTATCTGTGGCTGGCGCAGCAGGACCCGCATGCCCTGATCCATATGGGCGCGCATGGCACGCTGGAATGGCTGCCGGGCAAGGCGGTGGCGCTGTCGGGCGCGTGCTGGCCTGCCGCTTTGACGGGGGCGCTGCCGGTCATCTATCCCTTCATCGTCAACGATCCGGGCGAGGCCGCGCAGGCCAAGCGCCGCATCGGCGCGGTGACGCTTGGCCATCTGCCGCCCCCCATGCGGGCCAGCGCCCTGCCCCCCGGCATGGCGGGGCTGGAGCGCAGCTTGGACGAATACTCCACCGCCGACGGTATGGACCCGGCGCGGCGCGACCGGCTGATCGCGTCGATCCGCGACGAGGCGCGCGCGCTGGGTGTCGAGGCCGATCTGGGCATTCCGCCGGATGCAAGTGCGGCCGAGGCGATCACCCGCATCGACCGCTTTGTCTGCGACATCAAGGAAAGCCAGTATGGCGAGGGACTGCACATCTGGGGTCAGGGCGTGTGTGGCGAGGCCGAGCGCGCGGGCCTGATGGCGGCGCTGGACGGGCGCTTCGTGGCGCCGGGGCCCTCGGGCTCGCCCAACCGGGGGCGCGCGGATGTGATGCCCACCGGGCGCAATCTGTTCAGCGTCGATCCGCGCGCCGTGCCCACGCCCTCGGCCCATGCGCAAGGCGTCAAGCTGGCCGAGGAACTGCTGCGCCGCCACTTGCAGGATCACGGCGACTGGCCGCAGGGTCTGGTCGTCGATCTGTGGGGCAGCGCCACCATGCGCACCGCCGGAGAGGAATTCGCCATGGCGCTGCATCTGGCCGGGCTGAAGCCCGTGTGGGACGCCGGATCGGGCCGCGTCTCGGGCGTCGAGGTGATCCCGCTGGCGCTGCTGGACCGCCCGAGGATCGACGTGACGCTGCGGGTCTCGGGCCTCTTTCGCGACGTGTTTCCCGCGCTGGCGCAGCTGTTTCAGACCGGCGCGGCCACGCTGGCGGATCGCGGTGAGGCGCCGGACATGAACCCCTATGCGGCGGGGGCGCGGGTCTTTGGGCCGCAGCCCGGCCAGTACGGTCTGGGCATGGGCACCGCGCCCGACCAGTTCACCGAGGCCGCGCGGGCGGCGGCGGGCGAGGCGTGGCTGGCGGCGTCCAGCTGGGCAATCGGCGCGGATGGCACCGCGCGCGAGGCCCGCGCCCAGCTGGAAACGCGTCTGAGCCGCGCCGACAGTTTCGTCCATGCGCAGGACCTGCCGGAAAGCGACCTGCTGCTGGCCGCCGATTATGCCGCGCATGAGGCGGGCTTTGCCGCCGCCATGGCACGGATCGGGGCGCCCGCGCCCGCGATGTATCATCTGGACGCCACGCAGCCCGACCGCCCCCGTGCCCGCACCCTGACCGAGGAAATCGCCCGCACGGTGCGCGCCCGCGCCGCAGACCCCGCATGGGCCGATGCGATGACCGCCCACGGATACCGCGGCGCCGCCGAGATCGCCGCCACGCTGGACCATCTGGCGGCCTTTGCGCATCTGGCGGGCGCGGTGCCTGCGCATCTGTTCGATCTGTATCACGACGCCACGCTTGGCCGCCCCGAGATCGTGGCCTTCATGGCGGACGCCAACCCTCAGGCGCTGGCCGCCCTGCGCGACCTGTTCCGCCGTCTGGCCGAGGCCGGGCTGTGGGTGACGCGCCGCAACTCGATCGCGGCGGCGCTATGAGCGTGGTGAACGGCCAGATCAAAGGCTGGTGCCCCGGCGCCTTGCAACCGATGGAATCGGGCGATGGCTGGGTCCTGCGCCTCCGCCCGCCCGGCGGGCGGCTGGATGCGGGGCAGGCGGCGGCCATTGCAGATGCGGCGCAGGCCCATGGCAACGGCGTGATCGAGCTGACCGGGCGGGCCAACCTGCAGCTGCGTGGCGTGACACCCGCCAGCCATACACCCCTGATCGCGGCCCTGCGCGCGGTCGGCCTGATCGACGCGGATGCCGCCACCGAGGCGCGGCGCAATATCATGGTCACGCCCTTTGCCGATGCCGAAGCCGACGCTCTGGCAACTGCGCTGGCGCAGGCGCTGGCCGCAAGTGACCTGACCCTGCCCGCGAAATTCGGCTTTGCCGTCGATACCGGCGCAGCCCCGGTTCTGACCCGCGACCCCGCCGACATCCGCATCGAGCGGGGCGCGCAGGGCCTGATCCTGCGGGCCGAGGGCATGGCGCAGGGCACGCCGTTCAAGGCCCCGGAACAGGCGCTGAACCTTGCCCGCTGGTTTCTGGATCAGGGCGGCACGGTGCAGGGCCGGGGCCGGATGGCGGCGCTGATCGCGCGCGGTGCCGTGCCGCCCGGCGCCACCTTGCCCGCGCCTGCGCCCGGCGCGCCGCCCGCCCCCGGCCCGACCCCGCAGGGGATGCTGGCGGCGCTGGAATTCGGGCAGATCCCGCCCGATACGCTGCGCCGTCTGGCCCGCCTTGGCCCGCTGCGGATGACGCCGTGGCGGATGGTGCTGGTGACGGGCACCCGCAGCCTGCCCGCCCTGCCCGGCGTGATCCTTGACCCCCGCGACCCGGCGCTGCGGCTGCGCGCCTGCCCCGGCGCGCCCGCCTGCCCGCAGGCCCATGCCGCCACCCGGTCCGTGGCGCGCGATCTGGCGGCGCTTGTGCCCCCGGACGCGGTGCTGCATGTGTCGGGCTGCGCCAAGGGCTGCGGCTGGCCCCACAGCGCCGATCTGACCCTGACCGCGACGCCTGCGGGGTTCGATCTGATCCGCCATGGCCGCGCCTGCGATCCGGCAGCCCTGCGCGGGCTGCACGCCCTCCAACTGCCGAAGGTTCTGTGATGCCCCACATTTACGAAATGGACGGCGCCGCGATCTATCGCCAGTCCTTCGCCATGATCCGGGCCGAGGCCGACCTTGCGCGCTTTGATCCCGACGAGGAACCCGTCGTCGTGCGCATGATCCATGCGGCGGGGCTGGTGGGGCTGGAACGCGACGTGGCCTTTACCCCCGGCATGGCCACCGCCGCCCGTGCCGCGCTGGCGGCGGGCGCGCCGATCCTGTGCGATGCTCGCATGGTCAGCGAGGGGATCACAAGGCCGCGCCTGCCCGCCGGAAATCAGGTCATCTGCACCCTGAACGACCCCCGCGTGCCCGACATGGCGCATCAGGCCCGCAACACCCGCAGCGCCACCGCGCTGGAACTGTGGCGCCCGCATCTGGCGGGCGCGGTGGTGGCGATCGGCAATGCGCCCACCGCGCTGTTTCACCTGCTGAACATGCTCGACGACCCCGCCTGCCCCCGCCCCGCCGCAATCATCGGCTGCCCGGTGGGCTTTGTGGGGGCCGCCGAATCCAAGGCGGCGCTGATGGCCGCACCCCCCTGCCCCTCGCTGATCGTGCGGGGCCGTCTGGGCGGATCGGCGATCACCGTGGCCGCGATCAACGCGCTGGCCAGCCGGAGGGAATGATGGGCCGGATCATCTGCGCGGGGCTGGGGCCGGGCGATCCCGACCTGATCTCGGTCCGGGCCGACCGGGCGGTGCGGGGGGCGCGCCATATCGCCTATTTCCGCAAGCCCGGACGGCAGGGACAGGCCCGCCGCATCGTCGAGGGGATGCTGGCCCGCGATGCGGTCGAATACCCGATGGAATACCCGGTCACGACCGAGATCCCCTTTGACAGCCCGGCCTATAACGACCTGCTGTCGCGCTTTTACGATGACTGGGCCGACCGGCTGGCGGCGCTGGCGGCGCAGGCCGATGTGGTGGTTTTGTGCGAGGGCGATCCGTTCTTTTACGGCTCGTTCATGCATCTTTATGTGCGGCTGCGGGACCGGGTGCCGATGCAGGTGATCCCCGGCATCACCGGCATGGCCGGGTGCTGGCATGCCAGCGGCACGCCGATCACCTGGGGCGACGATGTGCTGACCGTGCTGATGGGCACCCTGCCCGAGGCCGATCTGATCCGCCATATGGCCAGCAGCGACGCGCTGGTGGTGATGAAGACGGGCCGCAACCTGCCCCGCGTGCGCCGCGCCCTGGCCGCAACGGGTCGGCTGGACGCGGCCTGGCTGATCGAGCGCGGCACCATGCCCGGCCAGCGCATCGCCCGGCTGGCCGAGGTGGGCGACGCCGACTGCCCCTATTTCGCCATCGTGCTGGTCCACGGGCAGGGCCGCCGCCCCGTTGCGGGCGAGGCAGACGCATGAGCGGCTGGATCACCGTCGCGGGGCTTGGCCCCGGCGCCGAGGCGCTGATCACGCCCGAGGTGACGGCGGCGCTGGATCAGGCGACCGACATCGTGGGCTATATCCCCTATGTCGCGCGGGTGGCGGCTAGGGACGGGCTGGTCCTGCACCCCTCGGACAACCGGGTCGAGCTGGACCGGGCGCGGCTGGCGCTGGATCTGGCCGCAGCGGGGCGGCGGGTGGTGATCGTGTCCTCGGGCGATCCGGGCGTCTTTGCCATGGCCTCGGCCCTGTTCGAGGCGGTGGAGGAGGCGCAGACGGACCCCGACATCCGCATCCTGCCCGGCATCACGGCGATGCTGGCGGCGGCGGCGCGGGCGGGGGCGCCTCTGGGCCATGATTTCTGCGCCATCAACCTGTCGGACAATCTCAAGCCCTTTGCGCTGATCGAGAAACGCCTGCGCCATGCCGCGCGGGGCGATTTCGCGATGGCCTTCTACAACCCCCGCTCGGCCAGCCGCCCCGAGGGTTTTGCCCGCGTGCTGGACATCCTGCGCGAGGAATGCGGCCCCGACCGGCTGATGATCTTTGCCCGCGCCGTGACCACAGCCGAGGAATCGCTGCGCGTCGTGACACTGGCCGAGGCCCGCCCCGAGATGGCCGATATGCGCACCGTCGTCATCCTCGGCAATGCCGCCACGCGACGGGTCGGGCGGTGGGTCTATGCGCCGCGCCGGGCGGGGCCGGTCTGATGCAGCCAGTCCAGCACAAGCGCCGGATCAGCCAGCATCTCGCGCGGCGGCAGCACGGGCCGGTCGATCATCACCACACGCACGCCCAGGGCCCGCGCGGCCAGCAGCTTGGCCCGCGCACCCGTGCCCCCGCTGTTCTTGGCGACCAGATGGGTGATCCCGTGGGCCTGCATCAGCGCGGTATCGCCCGCGACGGTGAAGGGGCCACGCGCCACCACCACCCGCGCGCGCGGCAGGGGCGGCGCCTCGGGCGGATCGACCAGCCGCAGCAGCCAGTCATGCGGCAGATGCGCAAAAGCCGTCAGGTTCTGGCGCCCGATGGCCAGAAACACCCGCGCGGGCCGGGCGGGCAGAGCCGCCACGGCGCCCGCCATATCGGGCACGCGCTGCCAGTCATCCTCGGGGGCGGGCTGCCATTCGGGGCGCTGCAACCCCAGCAGCGGCAGGCGCAGGGTCGCGCAGGCGGCGCAGGCATTGGCGCTGATCTGCGCGGCAAAGGGATGGGTCGCGTCGATGACATGGGTGATGCGCTGCGCCCGCAGCCAGTCGGCCAGCCCCCCGGCCCCGCCAAAGCCGCCCACCCGCACCGGCAGCGGCTGGGCCAGCGGCGCGGCGGTGCGCCCGGCATAGGAAAACACGGCATCGACCCCCGCACCGGCCAGCAGGCGGGCGGCGTGGCTGGCCTCGGTCGTGCCACCCAGCAAAAGGACGCGCCGCATGTCTGACCCCTGGCTGACGATCATCGGTCTGGGCGAAGATGGCGCGTGCGGGCTGCCGGATGCAAGCCGTGATGCGCTGGCCCGCGCGCAGGTGATCTTTGGCGGGCCGCGTCATCTGGCGCTGGCGGGCGCGGGCGCGCGGGGGCAGCCATGGCCGGTGCCCTTCGACATCGCGCCGGTGCTGGCGCTGCGGGGGCAACGGGTCGCGGTGCTGGCCTCGGGCGATCCGTTCTGGTTCGGCGCGGGGGGGGCGCTGGCCGCCACGCTGGCGCCCGGTGAATGGCGCGCCCTGCCCGCGCCGGGGGTCGTCTCGCTGGCCGCCGCCCGGCTGGGCTGGCGGCTGGAGGACTGCGTGACGCTTGGCCTGCACGCCGCGCCTTTTGAGGGGCTGCGCCCGCATCTGGCGCGCGGCTGCCGCATCATCACCACGCTGCGCGACGGGCAGGCCCCCGCCGCGCTGGCGGGGTGGCTGTGCGCGCAGGGGGCGGGGGCGGCGCGGCTGGTGGTGCTGGAACGTCTGGGAGGCCCCACCGAGCGGCTGCGCCGGGCGCAGGCGGCGGGCTTTGCGCTGGAGGGGATCGCGGCCCCGGTCGCGGTGGCCATCGACGGCGCCGATCTGCCGCGCGGCTTTGGCCTGTCGGCGGTGCCGGGGCGCGAGGATGCGCTGTTCGACCATGCGGGCCAGATCACCAAATCGCCGGTCCGCGCGCTGACGCTGGCGGCGCTGACGCCCCGGCCCGGTGCGCTGCTGTGGGACATTGGCGGCGGCTCGGGGGCGGTGTCGGTCGAATGGGCGCTGGCCGGGGGCCGCGCGATCTGCATCGAGCCGCGCGCCGACCGGCTGGCGCTGATCGCGGAAAACACCGCCCGCTTTGGCGTGGCCGCGCGGGTGACGGCGATGCAGGGCACCGCCCCGCAGGCGCTGGCGGGCCTGCCGGTGCCCGATGCGGTCTTTGTCGGCGGCGGCGCCTCGGACGCGCTGTTCGGGGCGCTGTGGCCGCTGCTGCCGCCCGGCGCGCGGCTGGTGGCCAATGCCGTCACGCTGGAGACCGAGGCGCTGCTGGCCGCCCTGCACGCCCGGTATGGCGGCAACCTGATGCGGGTGCAGATCGAGCACGCCACCCCTCTGGGCGGGATGCGCGGCTGGCAGCCCGCCCGCCCCGTCACCCAATGGGCGTTCAGCACATGCGCATAGCAGGCATCGGCTGCCGCCCCGGCACCCCGCCCGAGGCCATTATCGCCGCCCTGCACGACGCAGGCGGCGCCGGGGCGCTGGCCACGATCCCCGACCGCGCGCCCGAGGTGGGCGCCGCCGCCCGCGCCCTTGGCCTGCCGCTGCATCTGGTGGCGGTCGCGGGCATCGACACGCCGACGCAATCGCCCCGCATCCTTGCCGCCCATGGCACCGGATCGGTGGCCGAGGCCGCAGCCATCGCCGCAGCCATCGCCATGGGCGGGCGCCTGATCGCGCCCCGCCGCATCTGCGGCACCACCCGCTTTCCCGTCACCATCGCCATCGCCGAGGTTCCATGACCGTCTATTTCATCGGCGCCGGACCCGGCGCGCCCGACCTGATCACGCTGCGCGGCCGCGACCTGATCGCCGCCTGCCCGGTCTGTCTTTACGCGGGCAGCCTGATACCGCCCGCCCTGCTGCGCCATTGCCCGCCGGGCGCGCGGGTGGTGAACACGGCACCCCTCAGCCTCGACCAGATCATCGACGAGATCGCGCAGGCCCATGCGCAGGGCCAGGATGTCGCGCGGCTGCATTCGGGCGACCTGTCGGTCTGGTCCGCCATGGGCGAGCAGCTGCGCCGCTTGCGCGCGCTGGACATCCCGGTGCAGATCACGCCCGGCGTGCCGTCCTTTGCCGCCGCCGCCGCCGCCCTGCAGGCCGAGCTGACCCTGCCTGGCCTTGCGCAATCGGTGGTGCTGACCCGCACGCCGGGCCGCGCCTCGGCCATGCCGCCGGGCGAGACCCTCGGCGCCTTTGCCGCCACCGGCGCGACGCTGGCCATTCACCTGTCGATCCACGCGCTGGACCGTGTGGTCGCGGATCTGACCCCCCATTACGGCCCCGACTGCCCGGTCGCGGTGGTCTGGCGCGCCAGCTGGCCCGACCAGCGGGTGATCCGCGCCACGCTGGCCACGATCGAGGCGCAGGCGCAGGGCATCGACCGCACCGCGCTGATCCTTGCAGGCCCGGCGCTGGCGGGCGAGGGGTTCGACGACAGCCGCCTTTACGCAGCCGATTACGACCGCCGCTATCGCCCCGTGGGCGCCGATCCGAGGTTTCCCGAATGACCGCGACACCGGGTCTGATGATTTCGGCCCCCGCCTCGGGGACGGGCAAGACGATGCTGATGCTGGGCCTGCTGAATGCGCTGCGGCGGCGGGGGCTGGCGGTGCAGCCCTTCAAGTCGGGGCCGGACTATATCGACCCCGGATTTCACCGCGCGGCCTCGGGGCGGGCCTCGTTCAATCTGGATGCCTGGGCGATGGAGCCGGGGCGGATCGCCGCCCATGTGACCGGCCAGCCGCCCGCCGATCTGGTGCTGGCCGAGGGCTCGATGGGCCTGTTCGACGGGGTGGCGCGGGCGGGCGAGACGGGCATCGGCTCCAGCGCGGAAATCGCCATGATGATGGGCTGGCCGGTGCTGCTGATCCTCGATGTGGGCGGGCAGGCGCAGTCGGCGGCGGCCACTGCGCGGGGCTTTGCGACGCTGCGGCCCGACCTGCCCTTTGCGGGGGTGGTGCTGAACCGCGTCGCCTCGCCCCGCCACGAGGCGCTGATCCGCGAGGGCATGGCCGAGGCGGGCATCCGCGTGCTGGGCGCCCTGCCCCGGCAGGGCAACATCACCCTGCCCGAGCGGCATCTGGGGCTGGTGCAGGCCGAGGAAACGGCGGATTTGCAGGCGGTTCTGGACCATGCGGGCGATTTCGTCGGCGCCCATTGCGATCTGGACGCGATCACCGCCGCCGCCGCATCCCGCGCCCTGCCCGAGGCCGCGCCGCCCCTGCCCCTGCCCCCGCCGGGCGCCCGTATCGCGCTGGCCCGCGACGCGGCCTTCAGCTTTGTCTATCCGCATGTGACGGCGGCCTGGCGGCGCGCGGGGGCGACGATCCTGCCCTTTTCGCCGCTGGCCGATGAGGCGCCCGATGACAGCGCCGATTGCTGCTGGCTGCCCGGCGGCTATCCCGAACTGCACGCGCCCCGGCTGGCCGCCGCGCAGGGCTTTCGCGCCGCCATGCACCGCTTTGCGCAGACCCGCCCGGTGCATGGCGAATGCGGCGGCTATATGGCACTTGGGGCAGGTCTGGTGGATGCGGGGGGCGTACGCCACCAGATGCTGGGCCTGCTGGGGCTGGAGACCAGCTATGCCAAACGCCGCATGCATCTGGGCTATCGCCGCGCCGAGCCTGTGGCGCCGCTACCGGGCCTTGGCCTGCGGCCGCTGCGGGGGCACGAGTTCCACTATGCCTCGATCCTGTCGCAGCCCGATGCGGCGCTGGCCCGCGTCACCGATGCCAATGGCGCCGAAGTGCCCGAGACCGGCAGCCACCGCGCCCAGCCCGGCGGCGGGCGCGTGACGGGCACCTTCTTTCACCTGATCGCGCCCGCGACCGCTTGACCTGTGCGCGCGCCTCACGTCTATGTGAGGGTCTGTGTGGTGCCCGCCAGAACGCCAAGCGTCGGGCTTCATCGGGAATGAGGAAAGGGCGGACCCAGTCGCGGCGCCCCCGGCCTCAGCCGCCCCCGCGACTGTAAGCGGCGAGCGCGCGTCACCCAAGGCCACTGGGGGTCCGCCCCCGGGAAGGCCGACGCCGCGCCCTGACCCGCAAGCCAGGAGACCGGCCATGCAGGCAACTTCACCGCCGTCGGGTGTGACGGCCACAGGAGACTGACCATGCATATCGAACCCGGCATCGTGACCGGCGCGAAACTCGTGCTGAGCTACGCCACTGCCGCCGCCGCAGGCGGCTATACACTGAAGCTGGCGCTGGACACGGCGCGGCGCAGCACTGCGGGGTCGCTGGCCCTGCGCGCGGCGCTGGCCACCCTTGCCACATTCGTCTTTTTCGAGGTTCTGCCGACCTTCCCCGTCGGCGTCTCAGAGGTGCATCTGATCCTCGGCTCGACGCTGTTTCTGCTGTTCGGCGCGGCCCCTGCCGCCATCGGTCTGGCGGCGGGGCTGGCGCTGCAAAGCCTGTTCTTCGCCCCCGATGACCTGCCCCAATACGCGATGAACGTGACCACGCTGCTGGTGCCGCTGTTCGCCCTGTCGGCGCTGGCGCGGCGGATCATTGCGCCGGGCACGGCCTATGTCGATCTGCGCTATGGGCAGGTGCTGGCGCTGTCCGGGGCGTTTCAGGGCGGCGTCGTCGCATGGGTCGCGTTCTGGGCGCTGTATGGGCAGGGGGTCGGGGCGATGCCGGGCATTCTGACCTTCGGCGCGGCCTATCTGCTGATCATCGTGCTGGAGCCTCTGGTCGATCTGGCGGTGCTGGCGGGGGCCAAGGCGGCGCGCGGCTTGCGGGGCAGCGGGCTGGTCACACAGCGCCTCTACGCATGATCCGTCTGACCCTGATCGGGATCGGCACGGGCCATCCTGACCACCTGACCCTGCAGGGCGCCCGCGCCCTGCAAGAGGCTGATCTTGTTCTGATTCCCCGCAAGGGCGAGGCCAAGGAAGACCTTGCCCATCTGCGGCTGGCGCTGCTGGAGCGGCACCGGCCCGGCGGCGCTGTGGCGGCCTTCGATCTGCCGCTCAGAGAGGCGGCGGGCGGCTATCTGGCGGGGGTGGAACGCTGGCATGACGCGATTGCCGGGGTCTGGCGGGCCGAGGTGGCGCGGCATCTGCCGCAGGGGGGCACGGTGGCGCTGCTGGTCTGGGGCGATCCGTCGCTTTATGACAGCAGCCTGCGGATCGCGGCGCGGCTGGACTGGCCCGCCCGCGTCATCCCCGGCATCACCGCCATTCAGGCCCTCTGCGCCGCCCATGCCATCCCCTTGAATTCGCTGGGGTCTCCGGTGCTGATCACGACGGGCCGACAGCTGCGCGACCACGGCTGGCCCGCGGAATGCGACCGCGTTCTGGTGATGCTGGACGGCGCCTGCGCATTCGCCGAGCTGCCGCCCGAGGGGCTGTTCATCTGGTGGGGCGCCTATCTGGGCATGCCGGAAGAGGTGCTGGAGGCCGGGCCTCTGGCCGACACGGCGCCGCGGATCCGGGCGGCGCGGGCGGCGGCGCGGGCGGCGCATGGCTGGATCATGGATTGCTACCTGCTGGCCCGCGAGGCCCCGCACCGCTGATGCACCGGCGCGGCACCGGGCGTGCACCGCGCGTACACCGACAACGCCCGCCCCGTTAAGCCGCCATTAACCCCGCCCGCCGATGCTGATCGCCGGGTGACACGAGAGGGGCGGCAGATGGCGATCACCAGGGCCGAAGGGGCGCGGCGGGCGAATTACCACTATATGGCCGACGCGATGCGGATGCTGGAATGGGATCTGCACAGCACGGTCATGGCGCGGATGCGCATCCCCGAGGAATGGCACCGGATCGCGCAGGCCAAGGGCACGGCGCCCAAGACGCGGGTGACGCTGCGGCTGGATGCGGATCTGGTGGCCTTCTTCCGGTCCATGGGGCCGGACTGGCAAATTCGGGTCAACCGGCTGATGTCGGTCTGGATGCACGCGCGGCTGGCGGGGCTGATCGAGGGGGCCGAAACGATGGACTATCTGGCGCGGCGCGACGAGGCCGCGCTGGACGGCGCCCGCCCCGAATTCGGGGATCTGCAACGCGAGTGGGACCGGGCGATGGGGGCCGAGGGCGCGCCGGTCGGGGATGGCACGCCGGGCGTGCCGATGGAGGCACGGCGTGAGATGTCAGAGGCGGGGAAGCGGGCGCTGTTGGAGGAGATGCGGAAGAGGAATGGGTTGTGAGGGGAGGAACTCTATTAGGACAAAAGCAATACTTCCTCAATGCTACCTACTGAGTATCGGCTTTAACAACCAGATCCACAAAATCAATAAGTCCCTTCAGTTTTTCATCATCAAATGAATAGTCGTTTAAAACTGAAGTAACGAATTTTGGCCCATGACCACCAACCTCCGGACAAAATCCTTCAATTTCGCCCACAGGAACAATAAAAATCCCATACTCTTGCAGGTACTCGATTAAACTTTCAAAGTACCTTCGAACATCTCCCTTTGGCAATCCCGAAGCACCATGCTCTTTTAGCGCGGCCCACGCGGAGCGAGATTTAACCAAACTAGCAGCACGATTTGCCCTAAACTCTACAGACGACACCGACACAACGTAACTCAATAAATCGTCGTACATCTCCGCTTCTGATTTCGTTTTGTGCTTTGACTTTAGTTCAGAGTTTACTCTGCTCCAGTGCACCTTAGCTTGCTCAGGATCCGCGCCAAAAGCGATCAAGAGCTTCGACAGGAATGTCCAATCGGAAAGTGCATCAATGTCAAGAATAGTTTTTACTGGAACACCAACTTCACGAAGCGTCTTGGCGACTTTAGGAACAGAGTCCTTCCCCCCTGACGGGATAAATGAGATGTCGTCGCCATGAGAAACTCTATTCTTCTGAATATGCTTACTCGCGGAATTATACAAAAGACAGTCACTATGATCTTCGCAAATTATCGCTTGATCATGAAATATCGCATCGATGGCGTTCGAATACTTAAGCGACGGAGTTTTCCACAAAGACGATATAGAAGCGGTTGACGCCTCGTGAATGGAGTTCAGGTTTCCATCACGTATAACGCGCAGAATCCGAACGGCCCCCTGCGTACCTTCGAGAAAGCCGCGAACAAAATCGCCACTGTGGGTCGCGACAAAGATTTGACCGCTTATTTTGTCGCCAAGAAGTTCACCTAGCAATTTTTTTTGCGGAGGATGCAGAAACGCTTCTGGTTCATCTATAAGCGTAATAGACCTTGGCACTGACATTGCCTTGAGTACGGTTCCAGCAAAGCTCTTAATACCATCACCTTGCTTATCGAGTCGAGGGTTATCCCTCACAATCTTGACGTACTCATCAGAGGCCTGATTGGGGAAGAGCGCCTCATCTGGGCGCGATCCAAGATAAGCTATTATCAGGCCGCCAGATCGATAATCAAAAAGCAATTCTTTTCCAAATGAAGCCTTCATTATTTCATTAACTTCAGTCAACATAGCTTGACTATCGTACATAAACTGCAAGGGGTGAGAGTGTGGCTGCTCCCCCTCGCTATGTGATACAGGACCAACACCGCCCAAACGTGACATGGCGTCGAGCACACTCAAAAATGCTGCACTGAGCCCACCAGAGAGCCTACCACCGGCTTGCCATCCGTTATATGCTCCGGCCTGCAAGCCAGTAGAGTTAAAAACAACATGGTCGCTGCCAAACTCTATGGAATTCCGTAAAAAATACTCCGCAAAATCTTCACGACTACAGGAAAATCCAAAACTTGCATTGGTCGCCACCAGCCGAGCTTTAGGATTCACAGACGATAAATGATCTCTTATATCCCGAAGACTTTGCGATTTACCACTATTGTTAGCGCCGACAATTAATACCTTTTCATTTGGAGAAAACTCGAACTTTTGTCCAGACGAGAAAGTAAGTGAGGAAACCCATACGTGTGGGGAATCGATGCTCTTACTAAGATCGTCGCTTATCATGCCGCTCCCTCCAACAAACTAAGCCTGCAACGACCTCACGCCCACTTCCCCTTCCTCACGCGACTTGATCGCCGCCACTGCAGCAATACTCCCCGCCGCCGTGGTGAAATAGGGGATCTTGTCATAGAGGGCGACGGCGCGGATCTCGCGCGAGTCGGCGATGGCCTGCACGCCCTCGGTCGTGTTCAGGACCATCGCGATTTCGTCATTCTTCAGGCGGTCAACGATGTTCGGGCGCCCCTCATAAACCTTGTTCACGCGGGTCGAGGCCACGCCGTGGGCGTCGAGGAAATCCGCCGTGCCCGAGGTGGCGATCAGGTCAAAGCCCATGCCGACCAGATCGCGGGCGGCCTGCGCCAGCGCGTCGGATTTGTCGGCATCCTTGACCGACAGGAAGACGCGGCCCGTGGTCGGCAGGTTGGTGCCCGCGCCCATCTGCGCCTTGAGGAAGGCGCGGGCAAAGTTGCGGTCCCAGCCCATCACCTCGCCGGTCGAGCGCATTTCCGGCCCCAGCAGCGTGTCGACGCCGGGGAAGCGGGCAAAGGGCAGCACCGCCTCTTTGACCGAAAACCAGGGCGTGATCGGGTCGGCCAGCGTCATCGGGTCGGCAAAGGGCAGGTCATCCTCGGGGCCGACGCCTTCGGGATAGGGCGCGCGGGCGGGGAAGTTCGACATCGGCTCACCGGCCATCAGACGGGCGGCGATGCTGGCAATGGCGCTGTCGGTGGCCTTGGCGACAAAGGGCACGGTGCGCGAGGCGCGGGGATTGACCTCGAGGACATAGATCTCGTTGTCTTTCAGCGCGAACTGCACGTTCATGAGGCCCTTGACCTTGAGCGCGCGGGCCATCGCCTCGGTCTGGACCTTGAGTTCCGCGATGGTGGCGGCGTCCAGCGTGTGGGGCGGCAGCGAACAGGCCGAGTCGCCGGAATGGACGCCCGCCTCTTCGATATGTTCCATGATTCCAGCGACATGGACGTTGTGGCCGTCGCAGAGCGCATCGACATCCACCTCGATCGCGCCGGACAGGTAGCTGTCCAGCAGGACGGGATTCTTGCCGCTGACGGTCACAGCCTCGGTGATATAGCGACGCAGGTGGTCCATGTCGCGCACGATCTCCATCGCGCGGCCGCCGAGGACGTAAGAGGGGCGGATGACCAGCGGAAAGCCGATGCGTTCGGCGATGGTGATCGCCTCGGCGTCGCTATGGGCGATGCCGTTGATGGGCTGCTTGAGGCCCAGATCCTGCAGCAGATGCTGGAACCGTTCGCGGTCTTCGGCCAGGTCGATGGCGTCGGGGGTGGTGCCCAGGATCGGGATGCCTTCGTCCTGCAGGGCGTTGGCCAGTTTCAGGGGCGTCTGGCCGCCGAACTGGACGATGACGCCGTGCAGGGTGCCGTTACTCTGTTCGGTGTGCAGGATTTCCAGCACATGTTCGAAGGTCAGCGGCTCGAAATACAGCCGGTCCGAGGTGTCATAATCGGTGCTGACCGTTTCCGGGTTGCAGTTGATCATGATCGTCTCATAGCCCGCATCGGTCAGCGCATAGCAGGCGTGGCAGCAGCAATAGTCGAACTCGATCCCCTGTCCGATGCGGTTGGGGCCGCCGCCGAGGATGACGACCTTTTTCGCATCGGTGGGGCGGGATTCGCATTCCACATCGCCCATCGCCGGGGCCTCGTAGGTGGAATACATATAGGGGGTCTGGGCCTCGAATTCCGCGGCGCAGGTGTCGATGCGCTTGAAGACGGGGCGGATGTCGAGGGCGCGGCGGGCGCGGCGGATGTCGGATTCGTCGCGCTTGGTCAGGTGGGCCAGACGGGCATCGGTGAAGCCCATCATCTTGATGCGGCGCACCCCGTCGGCATCAGAGGGCAGGCCGTTTTCGCGGATGACATGCTCGGCGTCGATGATCTCGCGGATGCGGGCGAGGAACCACGGATCAAAGCTGGTGACGCGGTGGATCTCGTCGTCGGTGAGGCCGAAACGCATGGCCTCGGCGATGACACGGATGCGGTCGGGGGTGGCCCTGGACAGGGCGGCGATGACGGCGGGCTTGCCCTGTTCGCTGGCGCCCTCGATGGCGATTTCGTCAAGGCCGGTCAGGCCGTTCTCCATCGAGGCCAGCGCCTTTTGCAGCGATTCATGGAAGCTGCGGCCGATGGCCATCACCTCGCCCACGGATTTCATCGCGGTGGTCAGTTCCGGCTTCGATCCGGGGAACTTTTCAAAGGCGAAACGCGGGATCTTGGTGACGACATAGTCGATGCTGGGCTCGAAACTGGCCGGCGTGACCTTGGTGATGTCATTGTCCAGCTCGTCCAGCGTATAGCCCACGGCCAGCTTCGCGGCGATCTTGGCGATCGGGAAACCGGTGGCCTTGGAGGCCAGCGCGGAGGAGCGGCTGACGCGGGGGTTCATCTCGATCACGACCATGCGGCCATCGGCGGGGTTCACGGCCCATTGCACGTTCGAGCCGCCGGTCTCGACCCCGATTTCGCGCAGAACGGCGATGCTGGCGGTGCGCATCATCTGATATTCGCGGTCGGTCAGGGTCAGCGCCGGGGCCACGGTGATGCTGTCGCCGGTATGCACGCCCATCGGGTCGATATTCTCGATGGCGCAGACGATGATGGCATTGTCGTTGCGATCCCGCACGACCTCCATCTCGTATTCCTTCCAGCCCAGCAGCGATTCGTCGATCAGCACCTGCGCCATGGGCGAGGCGTCGAGACCCGAGCGCACGATGCGTTCGTAATCGTCGCGGTTATAGGCCACGCCGCCGCCGGTCCCGCCCAGTGTGAAGGCGGGGCGGATGATGGCGGGCAGGCCGATTTCCTCCAACGCCTCCATCGCCTGGGTCACGCCGGCATTGATGTCGTATCTGCCATTCGCGCCCCTGGGGGCGGCGATGATGGTGGCCTTGGGATTTTCCAGACCGATGCGGTCCATCGCCTCGCGGAACAGCTTGCGGTCTTCGGCCATTTCGATGGCGGCGCGCTGCGCGCCGATCAGCTCGACCCCGTAGCGGTTCAGCACGCCCGCATCGGCCAGCGCCAGCGCGGTGTTCAGCCCGGTCTGCCCGCCCATGGTGGGCAGCAGCGCGTCGGGGCGTTCCTTGGCGATGATCTTTTCGACGATCTCGGGGGTGATCGGCTCGATATAGGTGGCATCGGCCATCTGCGGATCGGTCATGATCGTGGCCGGGTTCGAGTTGACCAGAATGACCCGATACCCTTCCTCGCGCAGCGCCTTGCAGGCCTGCGCCCCGGAATAGTCGAACTCGCAGGCCTGCCCGATGACAATGGGGCCTGCGCCGATGATCAGGATAGATTTGATATCGGTTCTCTTCGGCATGGTGCTGCCCCCGGCTGTGATGAATATGCGCAAATCGACCGGGGTTATAGTCAAGACCGCCTTGGGCGCAAGGTCCGGCGGGGGGTCGGATCAACGAAAAGGCATCATCGCGCCTTTACCGGCAGGTCGGTGGCAGGTCGGCGTCAGGTCGGTGGCAGGTCACGGGCGGGTCGGGGACAGCTCGCCAGAAGGTCGGGGGTGGCTTACTGACGGGTCAGCAATGTCAGCGCCGCGCTGTAGCGGTTCTGGCTGACGGACTGGGTCAGTTGCGCGCGCGCCAGATATTTGCGGATCACCCCCTCGATCGCCTCGGGGCTGGACAGATCGGCCAGCGAGGCCGTGCCCAGCTGCCGCTCGGCCGCCTTGATGAAATCGGCGTTCTGACGTTCGACCGGCAGCCTGCCGAAGGACTTGCTGAAGCCCAGCGCCACCTCGAACAGCTTGCGCAGGGGCGGGTTGCCCATGACCTCGTACCATTGTGTGCGGGTGGTGGACTCGGACCCCGCATAGCGCTGCAATTCGCGCCGGGCGTTGAGGGCGATGCGCAGATCCTCATCGCCCGCCCCGACACGCCGTTCGTATTCGCGTTCGATCAGGGCGGTGCCAAGGGTGTCGGCCAGACCGGCGGGCGGGCCGTCCTTGCGGCCCAGGCCCAGCGTCTCGGCCATGCGCAGATAGCGCTTGTCACTGAGCCGGTTGACCAGCGCGCGGTCATCGGTGACATCGGATTCCAGAATCTTGCGGATGAAGGCCTTGTTCGGGATGTCGTTTTCCAGACCAAAGGCCGACAGGACGGCGGACAGCATCCGGTAATCACCCACCAGCGCCTCGGCCGAGGTGGTCTGGCCGATATTGTCGCGCAGGTAGCCGACCGAGCGCTGGACCATCGCATCCTTGCGCAGCATGTCGATCTGCCGCGCCTCGGTCCGTTGCAGGACCTGCCAGCCCAGAAGGCCGGTGACGCCGGTGAGGATGGGGCGGATCATGGGAACCTCACTGGCGCGCCGCCGCGAACAGGCGCGCCTCGCGGGGCAACAGGTCGCGCAGCTTGCGCAGCGCCTGATAGGCGTTGTCGCCGATCACGTTCCGGGTCGCCTCGGCCAGAAGCAGCCTGCTGTCGCGGTCGTCGAACACCTGACTGAGCTGTTCGATGGCGCGCAAAAGCTGTTGGCGACCCTCGGCCGGGTCGGCATCGCCTGACAGGACAAGCTGGGCGATATAGCAGGCCCGCGAGACCGGGGTCTGCGCCTCGTCGGGGTGGATCGCGTCGCGCAACCGCAGCACCTTCACATTCGGGGTCTTGATCGAGATGCGCGACCTGCGGTCGCCGTTTTCGATCACCGCGCCGTTGATCAGGATGCGTTCATTCGGGGCCAGCTTCAGGACAAGTCCGCTCATGCCGGGACCTCGCCCCGCAGGCCCTTCATGATGGACATGTTGATGTCGATCAGCACGTCGGTCGATGCCTCGCCGGTCATCGCCTTGTGGCCGTGGCGGATGCAGAACCCGGCCAGCGAGATCAGCCCGGCGCGGGTTTCGTCCGGCAGCGCATTTCCCGGCTCGGCCAGATCGGCGGCCAGAAGCGTCCAGAGTTCGGTGTTCAGATGGACCGCCTGAACGGCCTGGGGCGTGGTGCACCGGCGCCCGCACTGGCGCAGCATGCGCGTCACGCGCGAAAATGCGTCATATTCAATATCGCGCGCGCAGCGCAGCGCGCCGTTATTGTAGCCATGCTGTGAGAGTGGCGTTACCGCGTTCAATGGCATGTTCCCGTTCTGGTGGAATGTCGTGGGGGATCGGGGCGCCGATGGGCGCCCCGCCTGTCATCAGCGGAACAGGGCCATGATGGCCGACGGCGCCTGATTGGCGATCGACAGCGCCTGAATGCCAAGCTGCTGCTGGGTTTGCAGCGCCTGCAGACGGGCCGAGGCCTCTTCCATATCGGCATCGACCAGCGCGCCGACACCGACCTTGAGCGAATCGGCCAGCTTGCCGACAAAGTTCGACTGATCGGCGATCCGTTTGCCGGTCGAGCCCAGGGTGGCGGCGCCGGTCAGAACGGTGTTCAGCGCGGTATCCACGGCGGCCAGCGCGGTTGCCGCATCTGCGGTCGTGCCAATCGGCAGCACACCCATCGTGGTCATGGTGGCGGTGATGTTGATCCCGGTCACCCCGACATAAGCGCCCGCCGCAACCGCGACGCCGGCATTGGCCGAGCCGAGGAACTGACGCGCCGTGTCGTTGGCCAGCAGGTTCACGCCGTTCATCTGGGTGGTGGAGGTGATCGAGGTGATCTGCTCGATTTTCCGGGTGATCTCTTGCGTGATCTTGGTGCGGGCCGGGGCATCCATCAGATCCGAGGTCGCGCCGGTGACCAGGGTCTTGATCTCTTTCAGGACTTCGGCAACGCCTTCGGCACCGGTCTGGGCCGTGGCCACGACCGCGCCCGCCGCGTTCAGGTTGTTCTGGATCGTCTTGAAGGCCGCCTGTTCACCCTCCATCACCTTCGAGATCGCCCAGACTGCGGCATTGTCCTTGGCCGACGCAACCGTCTTGCCCGACGAAATCTCGGCCTGGGTCTTGCCGAGGTTGTGGTTGATCGACTTGAGGGTCTGAAGTGCGACAATCGCGCTGTTATTGGTCAGAATGCTGGACATATTGTCCTCCAATGAAAGGACGCTTTGCGCCCGTGATTACATCTTTGGCCTTCTGACCCAGAGGGAGATCCCCCGCCTTACTGGCATGTCACCGGTTTAGCTGCCGGTGATTTAGAATTACTGAATTCGCCCCCGCTTCACAAACAAACAACCCATCGCATTTTATCAAAAGCGATGCGGTGGCGGCGCCAGCGTGGCCGAAATCCGGCGCTGGCCCGCGTGATCATAGGTCTGCAGCGACTGCGCGGTCTGGACGATCACGCGCAGGTCATCCACCGCCTGCCCGGCCCCGCGCAAGGACGCCTCGGCCAGGGCACGCAGATCGGCCAGCGCCGGCTCCAGCCGGTCACAGTCTGCCTGATCGACGCCCTGCGCCAGCAGCGCGGTCAGCGCATCGAGGCCGCTTTGCGCAGCTGCGGCATCACCGGCCAGAAGCGCCGCCCGGATCGCCGCCAGATGCCTGAGGGCCGCGCGGATCATGCCTTTGTCCCGCGCGCGAGAACCGCGCCAAAGCCCAGATCCACACGCTGCGACAGCATCGCGGCATGTTCGCGCGTCAGAAAGCTGGCAAACTGCTCTTCGCCCGCGCCGCCCGAAAACCCGCCCGACAGCGGCCCCGGCCCGCAATATTTCAACATCTCTTCCAGAAAGAGGGTTTCAAGCTGTCTGGCCGCCCCGTCCGTTCGCGATTGCGAATCGGGCAAAGGGGCGCCTGCCCCGATGCTGGCCGGGCCAATGGTGGCCGGGCCAATGGTGATGGGGCCAATGGTGATGGGGATCGACGTGATTGGCGCTGTCATCGACATTCAAAAGCTCCGAAATAGTGCGAATTCAGCGAATATACCGGGGCGGAGTAAATAATCGGTAAGGAATTTGGGTTAGAAATGCCGAAAGGCAGGATTTAAACATGACCGAAATGATCCGTTCTCTGGCTGCGTTCCTCAGGGCCGAGCCCATGATGGCCGAGGGTGACAGGCCCCCCTCCGATGAGGGCGATGAGGGGTTTTCGACCGGCCCCGACGAGGCGACGGCGATGCCCGATATCGTGGCCGACACCGCCTCGCCGCCCCTGCGGGGCGATCCGTTGCGGACCTGGCTGGAGGATCTGGCCGGGATCAGCGCGGAACTTGCCCCGCCACAGCCGCCGCCGGTGACGGATACCGGGTCTGTGCCAGGCGCGGTGGTGCAGGGCGGCCTGACGGACAGCACGACGGCCGACATGGTTGCCGCGCAGGCTGCGGGTGACATGCTTTTTACCGCCGATGTGGCCCCGATGGGCACGGATGAGGCCCCGCTTGCCCATGCAGAGAGGTCAGCGCAGGAGTCCCTCCTGCGCGTTTCGCAGCCGCTGGCGGGCCAGACCGCGCAGACCGGGGCCGAGGCCGCGCAGGCGCAGGGCAGGCAGGCGCAGGGCACGGGTGCGATGGCGGGTCCCGAACCGATCAGCGGACCGCAGGCCGCGCTCGCGGCGGATCCCGCGCAGCAGGCCGATCCCGTTGCAACGGACCCCGTTGCGACCGTCCCCGCTACGACGGGCCGGGCGGTGGCTGCCGCAGGGGAACCGCTGACCAGAACGGACGCCCCCCCGGCACAAGACCTGCGGAACAGAACCGACAGCCCTGCCCCGACAGCGGCTGCGCCCGCGCGCATGCAGGCAGACGCAGGTGCCGGGGCTCTGGCACCGGCACAGGTCGGCGCGCAGATCGGCGCCACCGCCACACCGGGCGGGGCGGTGCCGCAGCAGGTCGCCGGGACTGCAGAGACTCAGGCGGCACCGACCGCGCGCGCAACCCCCGATCAGCTGGTGGCCGACCGGCGGCAGGCGGACACCGCGATGGGCCGCCACCCCGTTCCGGCGACCCTGCGCGACCCGGCCAGCCCGGCGCCCGATGCCGATGCCGAGGCCGATGCCGAGACGTCACCCCAGCCCGCGCGGCGAATGACCGGCCAGGGGGGCGCGGACGAACCGGCCGACGCCCGCAAAGCGGCCGCTCCGACGCCCTCGACGCCGGACGCGGCGCCTGACCGGATCGCGCGGGCGGCGCCGGCATCGGGGCTGACGGCACATGATCCGCAGCCCGCCGAGCCTGTGCGCATGGACGGCGCCTTTGCCCCTGGCATCAGGTTTGCGGGCCCGGCCACGGCCCTGACCCCGCACGGTGATGCGGGGCGCCCCGAAGCCGTCGCGCCGATCCTGCGACAGATCAGCGGCGCGCTGGTCACCACCCGCGGGGGTGTCACGGAAATCGCGCTGGCCCCGGAAGAGCTGGGCCGGTTGCATATGGTGCTGACCGGGCATGACCGGCCCCAGCTGGTGCTTTGGGCGGAACGTCCGGAGACGCTGGAGATGCTGCGCCGCAATGTCGATCTGCTGACGGCTGAACTGCGGGATGCGGGGGTCGAGGCCGGATTGCTGGACTTCCGCGACGGCCCGCCCCCGGACATGCCCGACCCGCCGCGCGAGGACGGCACCGCAGGCGGGCAGGACAGCCACGAGACACGCACCATGGCCACGGCGCTGACCGCAGCGCTGGCCATCGAGACCGGGCGGCCTGCCTCGGCGCGCCGGATTGATGTCAGACTTTAGGAGCCGGAAATGACCCAGGCAGTTTCACCAGCAGGCAACACCGCCCCGGCGGCAAAACCCGAGACGGCCAGCGCCCCGGCCGGGTTCAAGGGCGCCAGCCCGGGGGCCGATTTCGACACATTCCTCAAAATGCTGACCGCGCAGCTGCGCAATCAGGACCCGCTGAACCCGATGGAGGGCACGGATTTCGCAATCCAGCTGGCCACATTCGCCGGGGTCGAGCAGCAGGCGCAGACAAACAAGCTGCTGGCGCAAATGGCGGGCGGCAGTTCGGGCGGGACCGGCAACATCGCCTCGTGGATCGGCAAGGAGGCGCGCACGACCGCACCGGTCTGGTTCGGCCAGAAAGCGATCACGCTGGACATCGCGCCTGCGCCGCAGGCCGAAACTGTGCAGCTTGTCACCCGCGACGACGCCGGGCGCGAGATCGGGCGCACCGAGATCGGGAAAGGGACGGGCCAGATCGACTGGTTCGGGCGCAGCACCGATGGCACCAAACTGCCCGACGGCAAGTACAGCTTTACCCTGGAAAGCTGGCGCGGTGAGGAGAAGGTCGCCAATACGAAGGTCGGCGCCTATACCCGGATCGCGGAGGCCGAGTTCCGGCCCAGCGGCGCCGTGCTGATCTTTGAGGGCGGCAGTTCGGCCCCGGCCACCGAGATCTCGGCGCTGCGCAATCCGGCCTGATGACAGGGGCCGTGGCGCAAGGGTCCGGGCGCCTTGTCCCGGCGGGCCGTTGCGCGGCGGCATGGAGGCACTCGCAGTCGCCGCACCCGCCCCCGCCCCCGCGTCGCGTCGCGGCGCTGTACAGGCGGACCGGTGGCAAATAGCGGGCAGATGGCGGGCCGGTCCGTGGCTTGCTCCGCGCCGGCGGCGGGCCTGCGCGGCGACCTGCCCGCGCGGGCTGAACGCGTCGGAAAGGTGCCCCGGCGGCAGCGACAGGGTGAGGGCCAGCCGCTGCGGTCCTCTCGGCATCAGCCCGCATGCAGCGCGGTCCCGGCCAGCCCCCCACGCTCAACCGACGCCGGAACGCCCGGTGCCCCGGCAGACAGGCACGGACCCGGCGGGCAGGCGCGGTCCCGGCAGACAGGCGCGGTCCCGGCGGGCAGGCGCGGTCCCGGCAGGCAGGCACGGACCCGGCAGGCAGGCGCGGACCCGGCGGGCAGGCGCGGACCCGGCAGGCAGGGGCGGTCCCGGCAGACAGGCACGGACCCGGCGGGCAGGCGCGATCCCGGCAGGCAGGCACGGACCCGGCGGGCAGGCGCGATCCCGGCAGGCAGGCACGGACCCGGCAGGCAGGCGCGGACCCG
>NZ_JBKBVD010000063.1:0-17287 GCF_046289755.1 Paracoccus sp. (in: a-proteobacteria)
CTCGGGCAGCTTCTCTCCGACGGTGATGGTCATTGCACGCTCCTGAATTGCAACGGATTCGCGGGGACTATAGGGTGCCCCCAAGCGCGAGACCAGCAGTCAGAGGCATGCCATGCGGATCGTTATTCTAGGGGCCGGACAGGCCGCCGCCGCCATGGCCGCCCGGCTACGCAGCCGGGGTCATACCGGCCCGCTGACCGTGATCGGGGCCGAACCGGTGGCCCCCTATCAGCGCCCGCCGCTGTCCAAGGCCTATCTGCTGGGCCAGATGGGCCTCGACCGGCTGACGCTGCGCGCGCCTGACTGGTGGACCGACCAGCAGATCGACCTGCGGCTTGGCGAAACCGCGCTGTCGATCGACCCCGCCGCCCGGATCGTCACCACCGACAAGGCCAGCCACCCCTATGACGCGCTGGCCCTGACGCTTGGCGCCGCCCCCCGCCGCCTGCCACAGGCGATGGGCGGCCACCTGCCCGGCACCCATGTCATCCGCGACCTCCACGACATCGACGCGCTCGCCCCGGCGCTGCAACCCGGCGCCCGGCTGGCGGTGATCGGCGGCGGCTATATCGGGCTCGAGGCCGCCGCCGTCGCCCGCAAACTGGGCCTCGACGTCACCCTGATCGAGGCCGCGCCCCGCATCCTCGGGCGCGTCGCCGCCGCTGAAACCGCCGACATGATCCGCCAGCTGCACCTCTTGCACGGCGTCACCATCCTCGAAGGCACCGGCATCACCCGGATCACGGGCGAGGATCGCGCCACCGGCGTCGCCCTGACCGATGGCCGCCAGATCGCTGCCGATCTGGTCATTCAGGGCATCGGCGTCCTGCCCCGCACCGACCTCGCCGCAGCCGCAGATCTCGCGCTCGACAACGGCATCGCCACCGACCTCACCGGCCGCACCTCCGATCCGGCGATCTGGGCCGCAGGCGATTGCGCCAGCTTCCCGCATCAGGGCGCGCAGCTCCGCCTCGAAAGCGTCGGCGGCGCCATCGACATGGCCGAATGCGTGGCCGACAATATACTGGACCAGCCCCGCCAACTGACCGCCCGCCCGTGGTTCTGGTCCGACCAGTTCGACACCAAACTCCAGATCGCCGGTCTGAACGCAGGCCATGACCACGTCATCACCCGCGCAGGCACGGATGCCCATTCCGGCTCGGTCTGGTATTTCCGCGACGCCACCCTGATCGCCGTCGATGCCCTGAACGACCCCCGCGCCTATATGATCGGCAAGCGCCTGATCGAGGCTGGCCGCAGCCCCGACCCCAGCCTGATCGCCACCATTCCCGACCTGAAAGCCCTGCTCACATGACCTGCTTTGGTCTGCAAATATCCTGCGGGGGGGTGTGGGGGGGCGCAAAGCCCCCCCACCATCGCGGGACGCAAATCCGGCGCGGGACGCAAGCATGAGGATCGTCGGCGGCAGGTTCCGCGGCCTCAAACTGACCGACCTGGCCGAGGGCGACCCGGCGGCGCATCTGCGCCCCACCACCGACCGCGTGCGCGAGGCGATCTTCAACCTGCTGATCAACGGCAGCCATGGCAACCCACTGCCCGATGCGCGGGTGCTGGACCTCTTCGCGGGCACCGGCGCGCTGGGGCTGGAGGCACTGTCGCGCGGCGCGGCGCATGCCACCTTCGTCGATGACGGCCCGCGCGCGCAGGCGCTGATCCGCCGCAACACCGCGCTGGCCCGCGCCGAAGGCATCAGCGACCTGATCCGCCGCGACGCCACGCGCCTGCCGCCCAACCGGGGCGCGGGCTATGGGCTGATCTTCCTCGACCCCCCCTATGCGCAGGGCCGGGGCGAGGCGGCGCTGGCCTCGGCCCATGCGGGCGGCTGGATCGCCCCCGGCGCGATGATCGTGTGGGAGGAAAGCCGCCCCCCCCTCCTGCCCGCATGGGCCCGCCCGCTGGACCAGCGCCGCTATGGCGACACGCTGGTGACCATGGCCCGCGCGATCCTGCCCGCAAGCGACCCGGCGACCTAAGCCTCCGCACCCCTCAGCCCCGCGCCAGCGTGGCCGCAGCGGCCTCAAGCCCCCCCGGCCCATGCGGGATGCCAAGCGCGATCAGCCCGGCCTGCATCGTGCCAAGCGCCCCCATCACCATCGCCGCATTGCAATGCCCCATATGCGCCACCCGCAGCGCATCCGCAGGCGCCGCAGCCCCCAGCCCGACCCCCAGCGTCACGCCGCATTCGCGCGTCACCCAGGCCCGCAGCGCCTCGGCCCCCGGCAGCGTCACCGCCGTGACCGAGGCCGCCCTCGCGCCCGGATCGGCCACCGACAGCCGGATCGCGCCGGCCCCGGCGCCCGCCCCCCAGGCATCCACCGCCGCCCAGACCGCGCGCGCCAGCCGCGCATGGCGCGTCCAGACCGCCTCCAGCCCCTCTTCGTCAAGGATCATCCGCAGCGCCTCGTCCAGCGCATAGATCTGCTGCACCGGCGGCGTGCCGCCCCAGAACCGCCACAGGGCCTCGGCACCGGCGCGCAGATGCCAGTCCCAATAGGGCGTGGTCAGCCCGCGCCGCCCCCGCGCCGCCGCCCGGTCCGAAAACCAGACGAAGGCCGTGCCGGGCAGGCACATCAGCCCCTTCTGGCTGGCCGCGATCAGCACATCGACGCCCCAGTCGTCCATCCGCATCGGCGCACAGCCAAGCGAGGCGATCGCATCCACGACCAGCAGCGCCGGATGATCCGCCATCGCCGCCCGGATCGCCGGAATATCGGCCATGGTCGCGCTGGCCGTGTCGGTCTGGCAGATCATCACCGCCTGCAACCGCCCCTCCGGGTCGCGCGCCAGCCGGTCGGCCAGCCGCGCCGGATCGGGGGCCAGATTGCCGAAATCCAGCCGCTCGACCGCGATGCCCATCGCCTCCAGCACCTCGGCCCATGACCGCCCGAAATGGCCGCAGGTCAGCACCAGAACCGCATCGCCGCGATCGAACAGATTGGCCGCCGAAGCCTCCCACCCGGCATGGCCATTGCCGATATAGGGCGCCAGATGCGCGCGCGTGCCCGCCAGCCGCTTCAGCTGCGCCATGACGGTCAGGTTCAGCACGGCCAGCGGCTCGGCATAAATATCGGGCGAGGCGCGATGGGCTGCGTTCAGCACGCGGGCAGGCAGGGGCGAGGGGCCGGGAATGGCGATCAGATCGTGACCGTGGGCAAGGCTCATTGCGGGGTTTCCTTCACATCGTGCAAGATCGGTAGGCCCAGCCGCGCCCTGCGTCAACGCAATGATTTTGGGGCAATCATCTGGTGCGATGATATGTCGGAAACCGGAAGCGGGACGCCCAAATGCCGCGCGTGCCTTGCCGGGGGCAGGGCAGGGAGGATATGGCTGGGGAAACCGGGCCACGTCCCGGCACCCGGACAAGGCCCGTCACTCAAGGCCGCACCAGACAAGGAAAGGCCCGCACCCCCTTGGACCCGCGCCCCGACACGCCCGACACCCGCGCCCCTGCCGCGGATACGCCATCACCCGACGCCCCGCAGGCCGAGGTTGCGCCCCCCGATGCGCCCCCCGACACGCCGGTCGTCCCCGACCGCATCAAGGGCCTGCTGCACCGCATGTGGCTGGACTACCTGCACCCGCACCGCGCGGCGATGCTGGTGGCCTTCCTGCTGATGACGGTCGAAGGCTCGACGCTGGCGCTGATCAGCTGGATGCTGAAACCGCTGTTCGACCGGGTCTTCATCGGTCAGGACGAGGGCGCGCTGCTCTGGGTCGGCGCCGCGATCTTTGGCGTGTTCCTGCTGCGGGCGGTGACGCTGGTCTCCAGCCGGGCGCTGCTGACGCGGATCTCGCTGTCGGTCTCGACCCGGATGCAGACCGATCTGCTGGCCCATATCCTGACGCTGGACAGCCGCTTTTTCCGCGACAACCCCCCCGGCGCCATGATCGAGCGGGTGCAGGGCGACACCCAGGCCGTGCAGGGCGTCTGGGCCACGCTGATCACGGGCGCCACCCGCGATGTCATCGCGCTGGTGATGCTGTTTGCGGTGGCGCTCAGCATCGACCCGGTCTGGACACTGGGCGCGCTGGTCGGTGCGCCGATCCTGATCATGCCGGCGGCGCTGGTGCAGCGCTATATCCGCCGCAAGATGCGCCAGAACCGCGCCAATGCCAGCCTGCGCGCGACCCGGCTGGACGAGGTGCTGCACGGCATCGCCTCGATCCGCCTGAACCGGGCCGAGGCCGACCAGACCGCCCGCTTTGCCGCCATCGTGACCCGGATCCGGCAGTCCGAAATCAAGGTCGCGGCGACCTCATCGGTGATCCCGGCGCTGACCGACATCGTCACCGGCATCGGCTTTGTCGCCGTGCTGGCCCTTGGCGGGCGCGAGGTGATGGACGGCACCCGCAGCGTCGGCGATTTCATGGCCTTCTTCACCGCGCTGGCGCTGGCCTTCCAGCCGATGCGGCGGCTGGGTGGTCTGGCGGGCACATGGCAGACGGCGGCGACCAGCCTCGAACGGATCTATCAGGTCTTTGACACCCGGCCCACGGTCACCTCGGGCCCGCGCAAGACCCCGCCCGAAACGACCGGCATCGCGCTGGACGATGTCTGGCTGTCCTATGACGGTCAGCCGGTGCTGCGCGGCCTCAGCTTCACCGCCGAGGCCGGGCAGACCACCGCGCTGGTCGGCCCCTCGGGCGCGGGCAAATCCACCGTCTTCAACCTGCTGACCCGGATGATCGACGCCGACCGGGGCCGCGTCACTCTGGGCGGTGTGCCTGTGGCGCAGTTCGATCTGGGCACACTGCGCGACCAGTTCTCGACCGTGGCGCAGGAATCGGCGCTGTTCGACGAAAGCCTGCGCGACAATGTGCTGATGGGCCGCCCCTCAGCGACCGAGGCCGATCTGACCCGCGCGCTGGACGCCGCCCATGTCAGCAATTTCCTCGACGCGCAGCGCAGCCTCGACAGCCCTGTGGGGCCGCGCGGCTCGGCCCTGTCGGGCGGTCAGCGTCAGCGCGTGGCCATCGCCCGCGCCCTGCTGCGCGACGCGCCCGTGCTGCTGCTGGACGAGGCGACCAGCGCGCTGGACACCGCCAGCGAACGGCTGGTGCAGGACGCGCTGGACCGCCTGTCCGAGGGCCGCACCACGCTGGTCATCGCGCATCGCCTGTCGACCATCCGCGACGCCGACAAGATCGTCGTGATCGAGGCGGGCAGGGTTGTCGAACAGGGCAGCCATGACCAGTTGATAGCGGCGGGCGGCGCCTATGCCCGCCTCGTGTCCCTGCAATTCGGAGAGATGCCATGACCCGCCAGATCATCCGCCTGACCGGCGAGGATCGCGTCGATTTCCTGCAAGGTCTGGTCACCAACGATGTCCGCCGTGCCCCCTGCTGGGCCGCCATCCTGACGCCACAGGGCAAGTATCTGGCCGATTTCCTGATCCTGCCCGCCCCGGACGCCCTGCTGATCGACGTCGATGCGCGCCTGTCCGACGACCTCATGCGCCGCCTGTCGATGTACAAGCTGCGCGCGCGCGTCACGCTGGAACCCGTCGACATGCCCGTGGCACGCGGCACCGGCGCCGCCCCCGAAGGTGCCATCCCCGACCCGCGCCACCCGGCGCTTGGCTGGCGGCTCTATGGGCAGGCGGGCGATGACGGCAGCGACTGGGACGCGATCCGCGTCACCCATCTGATCCCCGAAACGCTGACCGAACTGATCCCGAACGAGACCTATATTCTGGAGGCCGGGTTCGAGCGCCTGCACGGCGTCGATTTCCGCAAGGGCTGCTATGTGGGCCAGGAGGTCACTGCCCGCATGAAACACAAGACCGAGCTGCGCAAGGGCCTGACCCGGCTGGCCATCACCGGCACGGCCCCTCTGGGCACTCCCATCACCCATGACAGCCGCGAGGTCGGCACGCTTTACACGCAGGCAGGCGGTCACGCGCTGGCCCATGTCCGCTTTGACCGCGTGGCACCGGGCATGCAGGCAGCCGAGGCACGGCTGGACCCCGCGCCCTGATGGCGGGGGAGGCCCCCCGCAAGATCGTCCATATCGACATGGACGCCTTTTTCGCCTCGGTCGAGCAGCGCGACGACCCGTCCTTGCGCGGCAAGCCGGTGGCGGTGGGCGGCTCGGCGGCGCGCGGCGTGGTGGCGGCGGCCAGCTACGAGGCGCGCGTCTATGGCGTCCGCTCGGCCATGCCCTCGGTCACGGCGGCGCGGCTCTGCCCCGATCTGATCTTCGTGCGCCACCGCTTCGAGGTCTACCGCGCCGTCAGCCAGCAGATCCGCGACATCTTCGCCGACTACACCCCCCTGATCGAGCCTTTGTCGCTGGACGAGGCCTATCTGGACCTGACCGACCACCTGGCAGGCCGCACCGCCACCCGCATCGCGCAGGACATCCGCGCCCGCATCCGCGAGGTGACGGGTCTCACCGCCAGCGCAGGTGTCAGCTACAACAAGTTTCTGGCCAAACTGGCCTCCGATCAGAACAAGCCCGACGGCCTCTGCGTCATCACCCCGGATCGCGGCCCCGAATTCGTGCTGTCGCTGCCGGTCGGCAAATTCCACGGCGTAGGCCCCGCCACGGCGGCGAAGATGCAGGCGATGGGCCTGACCACCGGCGCCGATCTGCGCGCGCAGACGCTGGAGTTCCTGACCCGCCGGTTCGGCAAGTCGGGGCAATATTACTGGAACATCTCGCGCGGCATCGACCACCGGCAGGTGCGCCCCGACCGCATCCGCAAATCGGTGGGCGCCGAAAACACCTATGCCGAAGATGTGATGACGCTTGACGCCGCCCTCGACGCGCTGACGCCGCTGGCCGAAAAGGTCTGGGACCATGTCGCCCGCCACAACCTGCGCGGCCGCACGGTGACGCTCAAGGTCAAATTCGCCGATTTCCAGCAGATCACCCGCGCCCGCAGCCTGCCCGATCCGGTCACCTCGCAGGCGCAGCTGCTGACCCTCGCGCGCGACCTTGCGACGACCGTCCTGCCCGATCCGCGCGGCGCCCGGCTGCTGGGCATCACCCTGTCGGGCTTTCTGGCCGAGGGCGACGCGCCCGCCCAGCTGGACCTCTTCACGCCCCCCGCCGGACAGTGACGCCCGGCGCCTTCGTGGCCCGCATCCCCAAACCCGCGCAACAGCCACCGCCCGCAAGCGGTGTACAGCCTGTGCACGCCCGGTGCCGCCGCGGTGCCTGCCCGGTGCAGCCCCAGATCCCAGCAAACGCTGGCCCCGAACGCCTCCGCCCCCGCCAGCTGTTGCGCGGCACAGCGACGCAACGCACGCCGCCGTTGCGCCATGAAAAACGCCCCGCAAGATTCTGCGGGGCGTAAAAACAGTTTTGCGCGTGGCGCGAAAATCAGGCGCGTTCGCTGTATTCGAACATCTCGGTGTTCACGATGATCTGCTCGCCCTCGCCCACGAAAGGCGGGATCATGATGCGCACGCCATTGTCCAGAATCGCGGGCTTATAGCTGTTGGCGGCGGTCTGGCCCTTCACGACCGGCTCGGTCTCGGCGATGGTGCAGGTGACCTTTTGCGGGATCGAGACCGACAGCGCCTCTTCGCCGTAATACTCGATCGTGGCGGTCATGCCGTCCTGCAGGAACGGGCGGCGGTCGCCCAGCAGCTCGGCATCCAGCTCGGTTTGCTCGAAGGTCTCGCTGTCCATGAAGACCAGCTTGCCGTCGGTTTCATACAGGAATTGCTGGTCTTTCTGGTCCAGCCGGACCCGCTCGACCTTGTCTTCGCTGCGAAAGCGCTCGTTCAGTTTGCGGCCGTCGCGCAGGTTCTTCATCTCGACCTGTGCGAATGCGCCGCCCTTGCCGGGCTTGACATGGCTGACCTTGACGGCAGCCCACAGACCCCCGTCATGTTCCAGAATATTGCCGGGGCGGATTTCGTTGCCGTTGATCTTGGGCATGGGGTGCGTCTCGTATGTTTACGGGAAATTCTCACCGTCCGGGGCGTTGAACGGCTGTGTGGCGCCCCTATATCGGGGCATGTACGCTGAGGCAACCAGATCGGAATCCGTGCGTTGTCAAGGCGCGCCATGTGGCAAAACAGCGCCAACGGGCAGAACGAACGAAAGAATTTACCCTGTTATTGCATGACATGCAGTAGAGACATGGCAGACATGCCGTTCAGGTAATATCGAATCGGAGGCGGAACAGGCTAAGGCAGGCGGCACCGTCGGAGAAACGGAACCAATAACCAGGGGCGAAGCAAATTCGCCCCCAAGGTCTCCTTTGCCTAAGGGGACCGCAGAAATGGACGAAATATGATGCGCGATTTTGTGGACGGCTCGGCTTTCAATTTTGAACAAGGGCAGCGTGCCCGCAAGCTGTTTGCGGCGGTGGTGCTGGCTGCGCTGGACGATGCGATTGCCGATGACAAGAAATATGGCAACGGCCCCGAGCAGATCGCCCGTTGGGCACGCTCGCGCGATGGCCGCGAAGTGCTGTCCTGCGCCGGCATCGACCCGAATGAGCGTGTCGTGAAGGGCCTGATGGAATTCGTCTCCAAAGGTGTGCGCACCTCGGTCGCGCTGTCGCGCGAGGAAAGCGAACGCCGCATGGCCGCCGAGGCCGAAGAGGCCGAAGCCGCCTGATCATCCGGACAGGCCTGCCGCAAGGCCGCCCCTCGGGGCGGTCTTTTGCGTTGTCAGGCTACAGTCGGGTGACGACGCGACCGTCATAATATCGTTCAACATCAATGGCATGGCACAATTCAGTCGCGGGTGTCATCACCGCGGCGGAGGCCGCCGCCGCCCCAAGCGCCAGCGCCTGATCGACAGGCCAGCCCCGCGCCATCGCCAGCACAAAGCCCGCGACAAAGCTGTCGCCCGCGCCCACCGCACTGACGACATTGACCCGCGCCGCCTCGGCATGCCAGGCGCCATCCGGCCCGGCGATGACCGATCCGTCATCGCCGCGCGCCACGATCACGGCCTTGGCCGCCCCGTCGCGCACCAGCCCCGCCGCAAAGCCCGCGCTGTCGGCGCGCAGGGGCAGGGGGCGGCCTGCCAGCCCCTCGGCCTCGTGGCTGTCCATGCGCAGCACATCGACCGGGGTGGACGACCCGGCCAGCGCCCGCAGCGCATCGCCCGAGGTGTCGACCAGCAGTTTCGCGCGCCCGTCCTTCAGCCGCACGGTCAGCATCTGCTCGAAGCCCGGCGCGACGCCCGGCGGGTTCGAGCCGGACACGACCACCCAGCCCCCCGCCCGCGCATGTTCGGCAATCGCCGACATCATGTCGGCCACATGGGTCTTGTGCCATTCCGGCCCCGGCAGGATGAACCGGTATTGCCCGCCGCTGGCCCGGTCCGTCACGGCCAGCGATTGCCGGGTTTCGCCCGGCGCGGTCAGCCGCACGACGGCCAGACCATCGGCTTTCAGCATCTCGGCCATGCGGGTGCCGGTGGCGCCGCCAAGCGCCACCATCGCCGTCGATTTCCCGCCCATGATCTTGATCGCGCGGCTGACATTGATGCCGCCGCCGCCGGGATCGACCACCGGCTTGTCGCAGCGCAGCTTGAGATCCGGGCGCACCTCGTCGGCGGCGGTGGACAGGTCCAGCGCCGGGTTCAGCGTCACCGTCAGGATCGGCGCCTGATCCATCACTCCCACCACTTGTCGATCATGGCGATGTCATCGTCCGACCAGCCGAAATGATGCGCCATCTCATGCGTGACGATATGGACCACCAGATCGCCAAGGCTGACATCCCCGCGCGAGGCCCATTCGTCCAGAATCGGGCGGCGATACAGCCAGATGATGTCGGGCTGGCCCGGCTGGTCGCTGACCGACTTTTCGGTCATCGGCACGCCGTCATAGATGCCGGTCAGCTCGAACGGATCGTCGATCTGCAATTCGTCCAGCACATCTTCGGGCGCGAATTCCGCGACCCGGATCGCCACCGCAGCCGCGCCTTGGGTAAAGTTCGGCGGCAGGCCGTCCAGCGCGGTCCGTGCCATCGCCTCGATCTGCGCTGCATCCGGGGGTGTCTGCCTGTCCCAGTCCGTCATCCGCGCCTCCTGCGTTGCCCCCCTGATATGGACAAAAATGCCCGGCTGTGAAAGAGCAACCCTAACAGGAGAGCCCCATGACCATCACCCGCTTCGCGCCCTCGCCCACCGGCCATATCCATGTCGGCAATCTGCGCACCGCGCTGTTCAACTACCTGATCGCCCGCAAGGCCGGCGGCACCTTCATCCTGCGGCTGGACGACACCGACCAGGAGCGCAGCAAGCAGGAATTCGTCGACGGCATCAAGCGCGATCTGGACTGGCTGGGCCTGCACTGGGACCGGGTCGAGCGTCAGTCAGAGCGGCTTGACCGCTACCGGGCCGAGGCCGAGGCGCTGCGCGCCGCCGACCGGCTGTATGAGGTGTTCGAGACCCCGACCGAGCTGGATCTGAAGCGCAAGAAGCAGCTGAATATGGGCAAACCGCCGGTCTATGACCGCACCGGGCTGGGCCTGTCAGAGGCCGACCGCGACCGCCTGCGGGCCGAGGGGCGGCAGGGCTACTGGCGCTTTCTGCTGGATCAGAACCGGATCGAATGGACCGACGGCATTCTGGGCGACATCTCGATCGACGCGGCCTCGGTCAGCGATCCGGTGCTGATCCGCGCGGACGGGCAGGTGCTGTACACCTTCGCCAGTTCGGTGGACGACACCGACATGGGCGTGACCCATATCGTGCGCGGCTCGGATCATGTGACCAACACCGCGACGCAGATCCAGATCATTCAGGCGATCGGTGGCACCCCGCCCGCATTCGCGCATCATTCGCTGCTGACCGGCGCGCAGGGCGAGGAACTGTCCAAGCGCATCGGCGCGCTGTCGCTGAAGGATCTGCGCGAGGCGGGCGTGGCGCCCGAGGCGCTGATCTCGTTGATGGCGCGGCTGGGCTCGGGCGTGCCGGTGGGGCTGGCCCGGCTTGACGAACTGGCCGAGGCGTTCGACCTGTCGCAATTCGGCGCCTCGCCCACGAAATTCGACGCCGAGGATCTGTGGCCGCTGACCCGCGAACGCAATCAGGCGCTGCCCTACGAGGTCGTGTCAGACCGGATCGCGGCGCTTGGCGTGCCGGATGCGCTGGCCGAGCGGTTCTGGCGCGTGGCCTCGCAGAACATCACCCGGCTGGAGGATCTGGCGGGCTGGTGGCAGATCTTCAGCGAGGGGGCCGAGCCGCAGATCGACGCCGAGGATGCCGCTTTCGTGGCCGAGGCGATGACCCTGCTGCCGCCGCCGCCCTATACGGATGCAACCTGGGGCGAGTGGACGGCCCGCGTGAAAGAGGCCACCGGCCGCAAGGGCAAGGGGCTGTTCATGCCACTGCGCAAGGCCGTGACCGGGCAGGCCCATGGGCCCGACATGTCGCAGGTGATGCCGCTGTTGCAGGCGGTCAAGGCCCGCGGCTGACCGACCCTGCCGCAACGGCGCTGATTGCGTCCCGCGATGGCGGGGGGGGGGGGGGGGGGCCTGCCCCCCGCACCCCCCGGTGCCCACGGCCCCTGTGGGTCGCGCTGAAGGGCAGCGATCAGGACATCATGTCCCGGCGCGGGTCATAGCCATGCTCACGGCGCCAGGTCTCGAAGAAGGCCGCCAGATCGCTGTCGATCACCGGCGGCATGGCGATGCGCAGCTCGACATGCTGGTCGCCGCCGTTGATGCCCCGCCCGCGCAGCCGCAGCCGCTGGCCGCTGGTCGCGCCTTTGGGGATCGTCAGGCTGACCGGCCCGTCGATGGTCGGCGCCTCGACCCGCGCGCCCAGCACCGCCTCGTCCAGCGTGACCGGCAGCACGATATGGACATCATCCCCCTCGCGCCGGAAGACCGCATGCGGCGCCACGCTCACGTCCAGATAGGCATCACCCGGCGCGCCCTTGCCATGGCCCGGCGCCCCCTTGCCGCGCAGGCGGATCTGCTGCCCGTCGCGCACGCCCCTGGGGATCGCCACACCCAGTTCCGAGCCGTCGGGCATCAGCAGATGCGTCTTGCCACCGCGCGCGGCGGTCAGGAAATCGACCTCCAGCGCAAAGCGCAGATCCTCGCCGCGCCGGTCCTGCATCGCGGCGCCGCCCTGACCAAAGCCGAAACCACCAAAGCCGCGCGGCCCCGCGCGCTGGCCGAACAGATCGGCAAAGACGTCACCCAGATCCGGGTCGTTGCCAAACCCCGGCCCGCGTCCCGCGCTGGCACCGAACGGCCCGGCGCCCGCATGCTGATGCGAATAGCGCCGCTGCATCCGTTCCTGCCCCTGATCGTCAATCTCGCCTGCATCGAACCGGCGCCGCTGTTCGGGGTCCTTCAGCAGGTCATAAGCCGACGCCGCCGCCTTGAACCGCGCCACCGCCGCCGGGTCCGCGTTCAGATCCGGGTGGTCGGTCTTGGCGATGCGGCGATAGGCTTTCTTGATCTCGTCGGCGCTGGCCGTGCGGCTGACGCCGAGGGCGTGATATGGATCGCCTGCCATCAGATGAACCCCTGAACAATTCTGTCATGTTGCAACAGAAGATAGACCCCATGCGGCCAGCATCAATAGGGCGGTGTCAACAGGGTGCCATCAATAGGGCATGGCGTGCAGCCGGTGCAGCCTGTCGATGCCACGGCGCAGCTCATCGGGCAGGGGGCGGCCCAGCCCGGCAATCAGATGACGCAACTGAGGCATGGTCGTGGCGCCGATGATCGGGATGGTCCGGAACGGGCGCGTCAGTTGCCAGGCAATCGCCATATGGATCACGTCCCAGCCATGCCCGGCCGCCAGCGCGCCATAGGCGGCGCTGGCCTCGCGCGCCCGGTCGGTCCGGCGCCCGCCCAGATTGCCCTGCCCGCCGCTGGCCTTGTCGACCGCCGCGCGGCTGCCATCCGGGATCGTGCCGCCATCGTATTTCCCCGACAAAAGCCCGGCGGCCAGCGGCGAATAGGCCAGCAGGGTCACATCCTCATTCACGGCCGTCTCGGCCAGATCGGTGTCATAGAGCCGGTAGAGCAGCGAATATTCGTTCTGGATCGCCGCCATCCGCGGCCCGCCGGTCCGGTCGGCCACATCGCACCAGCGCGCCAGCCCCCAGGCCGATTCGTTCGACAGCCCCGCCGCGCGCAGCTTGCCCGCCCGCACCGCATCGGCCATCGCCTCCAGCACATCGGCCATATGGTCCAGCGTCTGCGCCTTGTCCTGACCCGAGGGATCATAGCCCCAGTTCTGCCGGAACCCGTAGGATCCGCGCACCGGCCAATGCAGCTGATAAAGGTCGATCCGGTCAGTCTGCAACCGCCGCAGCGAGGCGTCGATGCACGCCCGCACGGTGGCCCCGTCAAAGGGCGCGCCGTCGCGGACCAGCTGGCTGGGGCCGGTGATCTTGGTGGCGATCTCGACCCGGTCGCGATGGCCGGTGCGCGCCAGCCAGCGGCCGATGATCTCCTCCGAGACGCCGATCGTCTCACTGCGGACCGGGTTCACGGGATACATCTCGGCGCAGTCCATGAAGGTCATGCCGACCTCAAGTGCCGCATCCATCTGGGCATGTGCCTCGGCCTCGGGGGTCTGGTTTCCAAAGGTCATCGTGCCGAGGCAGATCGCGCTGACCTCGACATCGCTTCCGCCCAGTTTCACTCGGTTCATCAGGCTGCTTCCTTGGTGGTTCCGCATTTCCCGGCCAAGCTAATCGCATTTGCGCGGCGTGCAAGGCGCAGAGGCAACAAGGGGATCGGTCGCAGCCGGTTTAGGCGGGACGTGACTTGGATGCGCCCGAACTGGGGCGACACCGCGGTCGGGATGCGGTGCGTGCGCTGCCGGGCTGGATGGCAAGACTGTCCAAAAGGACAAGTTTACTGGAACGTCAGGTTGAGTGATAAGCACCTCAACAACCGGGCGGCTCTGTGTTGTTGGTTTCTGAGTTCAGCCGCCCGGTTGTTGGATCTGGCCGACGGCCTCAGGTGCCGCGCCGGATTGTGATCTTCCGCAGCAGTTCACGGGCCTCGCGCTGCGCCGCCTTGATCTCCTCCACGCGCTGTTCAACGCCTCGCATCGCTCGCTGGTTCGGATGCCCCCAGCTGCTGAACCGTGGCCGGTTGTCTGCCGGGTGCCAACAGGCCGCCGCGACGCTTGATCGTGCGCGCCCGCTCGCCTCCTCCTTGAGGATGAAGCGAAATCGTAGCTGGTGAGGTATGTCGGTCACAACAGAGGTTATCCGCCGCGAGGATGGCTATGGCATCTTTGCACACAGGCATGAGGCACCCAGCCTGGCCCGATCAGCGCTCCATGATCGCGGTTCGTATGTCTGCCGCCTGCGGGTTCGCGCAAGGGCCCTGCCGATGGTGTCTCTTGCGCGCCGGTGCCCTCGCGGGAATAACCTCATCAGGTTATTTCGTGTGGTTTCTGAGGTTCCCGATGCGTCCTGCTTTGTACTCCCTCGATCAACTTGCCGAACTGGTCGGCGGTCAAATCCGACCGTGCGCAGAGGCCCCCTCCGCGATCCTCTCGGTCTCTCATGCGGCTGACCGGACCCGGCCCGGTGCGGCATGCTTTACCGTTGACGCCTACAGGCGACAGGCCGTGCGAGAGGCTGCCAAGGCGGTCAGGAAAGGTGCGTCCTGCATCGTCACCTCGACGCCGGCGGTTCAGGTTGATGTCCCCGTTATCCTCGTGGGCGATCCGACCGTGGCACATCAGACTGTCGCGTGCGCGTCCCGCGCGGCCTATGCCGGGAAGGTCATCGCCATCACCGGCAGCGTCGGCAAGACGTCGACCAAGGACATGATGGCGGCAGTTCTGGGCGACGCCGGTAAGACGCAGGCAACCCGCCTCAATCAGAATCCACTGCCTTCTCTTACCAGCCTTCTCGCCTCTCTCCGGTCAGACACCCAGTTCCTTGTTGCCGAGGTTTCGATGACCCAGCAGGGAATGATCCGGCGGAAGGCGCATCTTGTGCAGCCTGACATCGCTGTCATCACCGCGATCGACTATAGCCATTCCGGCAACCACGATGCCGAACCTGAATGGGTGCTGGACGAAAAGCTCTCGATCCTTGATGGTCTGACATCCGAGGGTGTCGCGGTCGTTTCATCCCAAGGTCCGCATGCCGGTGCGATCCGGGACGCGGCCCTCAAGGCGGCGTCGCGGGTGATCAGCTGCGGCGATCTGGACACGGACGATCTCCGCATGATCGCGCTGGACGACATGCCGGGCGGAAGCCTCGTGACGATCCGGTTCGAGGGCAAGGTTCATAAATATCTCGTCGGTCAGGCGGGCAGACATCTCGCGCGCAACTCGCTTCTCTGCGCCGCGGCGGCGATCGCGGCGGGCGCCGACCCGGCGCATCTGGGGGCGCTGTCCCGCTACCAGCCGACCCCATCGAGAATGCAGCGGATGCAGGTGACGTTGCCGGGCGGGACAGCTTTTGAACTGGTTGACGACAGCTATAATTCCGCGCCCGCTTCTGTGACTGCGCTCCTTGACTATGTCGCCACACGGACAGATGCCACCAGACGCATCCTCATTCTGGGTGACATGCTGGAGCTTGGTCCGCTGTCGCCGCAATTGCACGAGGGGCTGGTTGCACCGATCAGGGCTGTCGGCGCCGACATGCTGATCGCCGTGGGCGAGCAGATGCGTCCCGTCTTTGACGCCTGCGGCCTGCCGGGCTTCTGGGCCGGGACGGCATCAGAGGCTGCGGCCGCGCTGGACGGGCTGGCCCGGTCGGGTGATCTGATTGCAGTCAAGGCGTCCAACTCGGTCGGGCTGTCTGCCGCCGTCTCGGCGCTGCGAAAGCAGGGGGTAGGAACACGCCCCGCCCGGCCGGACTGGTCACTGTCCGACAGCTAGCCCGAATTGCCCGACGCCAGAACCGGATTTCGTCAATGGCAAATCTCTGATGGACCCGGTCGGCAAGCGGCGGCTGCCTCATGTCCCGCGTTGACCGGATTGCGGCGTGCCAAGTCCCGCGAGGCGTCGTTTCAGAAACTCTGCTTCAGCCGGCGTCGGAGCGGATGCGATAGCCTCATGGTATGCAGATGCAGCTTCGCTGCTGGCACCGGCCTTTGCCAGCAGCGCAGCGCGCGCAGCGTGCCAAGGCTGGTAGTTCGCAAGGGCATCCGCCAGACCTTCGACGATGGCCAGGCCCCGCGCGGGGTCGCCTGCCTCGGCAATGGCCACAGCGGCGTTCAGCCGGACCACGGGGGTTGGCTCGTGCCGGTAGAGCGCGCCATAGAGGGCTGCGATCTGCGACCAGTCCGGTCCGGGCCGGGCCATCTGGCAATCGGCGATGGCGGCCTTGATCTGGAAGGGGCCGGGGCGGCGCCGCGCGACTGCGCGCATCAGGATCGCGCGCCCTTCGGACAGACGCGCCGCGTCCCACAGGCTGCGGTCCTGTTCCGCCGGCGGTAGGCTGGCACCATCCGGCCCGATCCGCGCGGCGCGGCGGGCGGCGGTCAGCAGCATCATGGCCAGCGCGCCCTCGATCTCGGGGTCGTCGGGGCGCAGCTGGTCGATGAGGCGGATCAGATAGATGGCCTCGTGGCACAGGTCCCGCGGCTCGTCGGGTCCCGCGACATAGCCGGTGGTGAAGATCAGATAGACCGTGGTCAGAACCGCATCCAGACGCGCCAGCCAGTGTTCGGCCTCGGGCACCGCGAAGGGAATGCCAGCGGCGGCGATCTTGGCCTTGGCGCGGCTGAGGCGCTGGCCCATTGTCGGCTCTGCGTCCAGAAAGGCCCGCGCGATTTCGGTCGTGGTCAGGCCGCAGACCGTGCGCAGGGTCAGGGCAACACGTGACTTGGGGTCCAGCGCGGGATGGCAGCAGGCGAAGATCAGGCGCAAGCGTTCGTCAGGGATGGTGTGCGGCTCGGGCGCGGCCTCATCATGGGCAAGCGTGGCCAGCGCCTGCGCCTTGCGGCTGTCGCGCACCGCCCCGCGCAGCCGGTCAATGGCCTTGCGCCGCGCCACCTGCAAAAGCCAGCCTTGCGGCGAGTTCGGCAGGCCGGTGCGGCCCCAATGGGACAGGGCCGAAACCGCGGCCTCTTGCAGAACGTCTTCAGCGAGGCTCAGATCGCGCAGCACCGCGGTCAGCGCGGCCAGAAGCCGCCCCCGGTCGGCCCTCAGCACGCGGTCCAGTTCTCTGGACACCGCTATGGCACTGGCCGGACCGGGGGCGGCTGGGCTCATGGGCTCAGCTCGCCGGGTTGTAGTCCATCAGGGGGCGCACCTCGATCGTCCCGAACTGCGCCGACGGGATCAGCGCCGCATAGGTCAGCGCCGCGTCCAGATCGGGCACGTCGATGACGTAATAGCCGC
>NZ_JBKBVD010000064.1:0-17045 GCF_046289755.1 Paracoccus sp. (in: a-proteobacteria)
TCTCCGCAGCACCGTCTCAGGCGGACGCTGAGAGCAATACCGAACCATCTTCCGGTCCGCCCCGGCAATCTGGCACGCCCGCCGTTCCGACAGCCCGAACAGGGCCTTCAGATGCGCGACATGCCCGACGCAAGCTGAAGGAGATCTTCGATCGCGACGGATCCGAGATCGCAGCCGAAGGTCTGCGCCGGACTGCCGAGCTTTACCGGATCGAGACTAAGATCCGCAGCATGGGCCCCAGCCAGCGGCTGTCGGCCCGCCAAGCGCGCACTGCGCCGCTGGTCGCGGCCTTCGGTGAATGGCTGCAGGCGCAATGCCGGCGCGTATCGATGAAGTCGCGTCTCGGTGAAAAGCTGGCCTATATCCACCGCCATTGGGATGGGCTGCAGACTTTGCCTCGCGCGATGGCCGTGTCGAGATCGACTCCAATAATGTCGAGAACCTGATCCGACCGGTTGCCCTGACCAGAAAGAATGCACTCTTCGCTGGCCATGACGAGGGCGGTCGATCCTGGGCGCGCATCGCCTCCCTGATCGCCACCGCAAAGATCAACGGCGTCGAGCCCTTTGCCTACCTGACGGCAACCTTGGAGGCCTTTGCCGCCGGTCATCCACAGGCAAGGATCGACGATCTGCTGCCTTGGAACTTCAAGCCGTCAAGCTGGAAGCAGGTGAGGCGGCGCCGCCGCTTACAGCGCACCGCGTGTTCACGCACTTCTGGAGAAAACTTGGTCACTGTCTTGCCCATGATGCTCTATCCTACTCAGGAGTTGGAGCCTCCGGCAAACCCGGAACGGTTCGCAACGTTGGGCAGCGCGCTTTCTCAGCGCCTGCCGCCGACAGCGGGACTACATGCTGGATGGACCGCGCGAGCAGCCTGTGGGGCATCTCCGCGATGGAATGCTTCGCCCGTGACGAAGCCCGCGACATGAGAGTTCGATCCGCTTTCCACGAAACATTCGGCAGCTCAGGGTGGGTCCAGAGGCGCACCAGAACAAAAGCCATTCAGTGGCCTATGGCGAAAACGACCCGCGCCGTCGCATTCGGTGCCCGCCGTCTACGGCCCCCCGCCAATCTCACATCAGCGGTGCTCGGAGACGAACCGGTCAAGAGCCTCCACACAGCGCTCGGTCACCCGGGCGATGTCGGCGTCGGACGACAGCTGGGGTTCGCGGTCGCGCAGGATGCCCTCCAACGTCGCTGCCGCGCGGCGCGTCAGGGAGGCCTGGACAGGTTCCAGAACGCGGCTCTTGAGGACCGCGGTCGACATCTTTCCCTGGCCTCTGAGGCCGGTGAGCTTGACGTAGCTCTCCAAAAGCGAGGATGGCGGGACGTCGACCGATTGCAGCGCGATCCCGAGCGATTGCGCCCAATCCTGCCACTTGTAGCGGTGGCTGGTATGGGTCGGGGTCACCGCGATGAACGGCGTGCGCAGGGCATCCGCCACGATGGCGCCGTGCATCGCCTCGGTCACCAGAACGCTGGCGGCGCGGATCTGCGAGATCAGCAGCAGTGGATCGCTGCGCGGGTCGAGATAGGTCACCCCCGCCATCGCGCAGGCGCGCTGCCAGTTGCCGCGGGCGACACTTTCGAAATGGGGCATGAAAGCCGGGCCGCCAGGCGCGGCGGGGGCGGGCAGGTCGATCGCGCGCAGCAGAACCGCGGCATCCGCAATCGCCAGCGCGGGGTCCAGGCCCAGCTTTTGTGCGGTCAGCGGTCCCCGGACCCAGGCCACGTTCCAGGTGCCGTCGGCCACGTCCGGCGCGGAAGTATAGCCGCCATAACCCGAGCCGATCACGTGTTTTCTGGAGGTCTGGGGATAGGAATCCCAGATGATCGAGCCGATTCCGATGAAGAGATCCTTGGGGTCGTCATTCAGAAACCCGGGCGGCAGCAGACGCTCCCACAGGAAGGCGTTCAGCTCGTCGCCGAAATTCGGCTCGGCGCCACGATAGAAAGTCAGTTTCATGCGAAGGATATCCTGTCGTGGCGGTCGCGTTGCGATTGCAATAGACGGTCCCAGGCCGATGCGCAAACCAACCGCGAGCCGGCGACGTCATCGCTCACCATGGACTGTCGGGCAGGGTGAAGTCGCGGCGCATATCCGGGCTGACGCGCCGATATTTCAGCATGTTGCGCACGAATCGCCGCGGATGGACAAGCAGGTCGCGGGGCGGTGTCATCATCGCCGCCAACTGACCGCTGCCGCTGGTCGATTGCGGGTTTCCGACGCGGTAGACGGCCCCGGCAAAGGGCAGGTCCTGCAGCGGGTTGCCCTGGGCCGCCAGATCCTCATGGATGAAGATATGGCTGCCCAAACGGCGCTTGACGGCCGCGATGTCGGGACCTCCCTCCGGTGTCGTGAAACTGCCCAGAAGGTCGCGCCGCACGATATGCGAGGTGCCGCACATGTAGTGGAACCCCGATTGGGCAAAGCACCAGGACCCGCCGCTCCAGACATAGCCGCGGCTGATGTTCCAGCCGGCGGCGTCGCGATGCGCCTCGACATGCTCGACCAGCCGACGATGCACAAAGTCGTCGAAATCGACGACCATCACATGCGTCTGGTCCGCGATGCCCGCCAGGCCGGCATGAATGCGCAGCCCCTTGTCGCGGCGGACGGCGTCGTAATACGCCTCAAGCTGCGTCTGGCGGTCGGGCATGTCGGGCAGGGGCAGATCCACTCGCACGATGCGGCAGTTCGGGGGCATGTCGGGCAGGGGTGCGTCCGCATTGGCGACCACCACGCATTCCCAGTTCCCCAAGGTCTGAGCCGCGACCGAGGCCAGCGTCTGGCGCAGATAGCCCTGCAACACCGTCCAGTCCCGGACGGAACCTGGATGGCGCACCGGAATGACAAAGGCGACGGAGACCGTCATGAGGGCACAGCTTTCATTCTGATGTCGTCCTTATCGTTTCTTGCGCAGGGTCTGGCGCAAGCCCTGCAGGCGGTGGCGGGCCGTCAGCCCCAGTGTCACGGCGTAGGTCACGACACCGGCGGCGATCTGCACGATCAGCGTCCGGATCGCCCCGTCCTCCATCCAGGAGCCCAGCCCCAGAACCACGCCCACCATCACCAGGCAGCCCAGCAGCGGCGAGGCGAACTGCGCCAGATAGCGCCCGAAAGACAGGTCGATCATGCGCCCCGCTGCTGTTGCGACGAAGGGCCAGACCAGCCAGGTCTTGACCGCGATGCCAACAACAACCGCGGTGATGCCATAGGGATACAGCATGACGACGACCAGGACGGTCAACACCTGCTGCACCACCTGATACCACATCCACCAATCGGCACGTCCTTTCGCACGGATCAGTGCGGCCTGCAGGATCCCGATGCAGCTGAGCAGGCCGATGGCGCAAAACGCCTGTAACGCCCGGGTTGCGTCCAGCCATTGCGCGCCGAACACCAGCGGGATCAACTGGTCGGCCACCAGGGCCGTGCCCACGAAGATCGGAAAGGACAGGATCGAGGACAGGAAGGTGGTGGCCAGATAGGTCTCGCGCAGCTTCTCGGGCTCTGCCTGCATCGAGGACAGCAACGGATAGGACACCGCCGCCAGGGCCCCGGTCAGCACATCGTTCAGCATCATGAAGATCCGGCGTGCGAACGAGAACAGGCCAAGCGCCGTGGGCCCCATCAGCGGCCCGATCAGCAGCTGATCGGCGTTGATCGTGGTGATCAGGCGGCTGCCCGAGGCAAAGCCCCCGAAATGCGTCAGGTCGCGGATCGCCTGGCGGCTGACCCCTCTGCCGGGTCGCCAGGTGACGGACAGCCAGCTGACCACGCAGACGACGACCGCACCGATCAGCTGCGACAGCACCAGCGCCCATAACCCATAGCCAAGCCACAGCACCACTAGGCAGACCACCAGGGACACAACCGACGAGATCAGCGTACGCATGGCGATCTGCCGGAACTGCATCCTGCGGCTGAGCAGGGCCGAGGGCACGACCGCCGCCAGGTCAAAGATCAGCCGCAGCCCGACGACCGGCACCAACACCGCCAGCATCGGGTCCCCCAGATACCCCGCCGCCGGACCGACAAGCAGGATCGTGATGACGTAAAGACCGATGCCCCACAGCAGGCACAGCCAGAAGGTCGCGTTCAGATGCGCGGGCCCCAAGTCCTGCCGCTGCACCAGCGCATCGCCAAAGCCGCCCGGAGAAAATGCCCCGATGGCCCCCACGACCGCGACGGCAAAGGCCACAAAGCCGAACTCGGCCGGGCTGATCACGCGGGACACGACCATGAAGACGATCAACCCGGACAGCGCCGGGAGGAACGCATTCAGCCCCGACCACAGCACACCCGTATAGGCCCGGCGCGCACGCCCGGTCTGATGATGCGACAGGTCGCCCTGGGGATTGTCATTCATGCTGGATGGTTCCACTTGCCGGGGCAGGGCGGGGTCCTGCGTGCATGATGGCGCAGTGCCCGATCATGCGGTCGATGGCCATCTCAAAACCGGACGCCGACACGATAGGCCGCCGGCACGCGGTGCATCGGGTGGGGTCTGACACGGAATGCGGACCTGCATCATCGGGACGACAGGGGATGTGCCGTTATCGGTGCATCAGACCAGCCGTGACGGATCAGCGCGCGCCACGCGACATGACGACCGCGGGAATGGTCATGACGATGATGCGCAGGTCCATCAACAGGTTCCAGTTCATCACGTAGAACCGGTCCAGCTGCACACGCTCTGCATAGGTGGTGTCGCTGCGACCGCTGACCTGCCACAGGCCGGACAGGCCCGGACGGGCGCCCAGGTAATGCCGGGTCGAGCTGGAGTAGTGATCCAGCTCGGACCGCACGACAGGACGGGGCCCGACCAGGCTCATCTCTCCGGTCAGCACGTTCAGCAGCTGGGGCAGCTCATCCAGGCTCAGCTTGCGCAGCACCGCACCGATCGGGGTGACGCGGGGATCGTTGTCCAGCTTTTGCTTTTCGTTCCACAGCACGGCCTCGGCGGGGTTCTGGCGCAGATGCTGCTCCAGGACCCGGTCACCATCCACGACCATGGTGCGGAACTTCCAGCACTTGAACTCCCGGCCGCCAAAGCCGACCCGACGGTGCCCATAGAGGAGGGGACCCGACGAGTTGATCTTGAGAAGGGCGATCAGGCCCAGGATCAGCGGCAGCAGCAGCAGCAGTCCCATTAACGTCAGGACGATGTCCAACGTGCGTTTGGAGATGCCGCCCACGGGAATGTCGCCTCCGAAGGACGGATCAGACGTCCGATGCGCAGGGGCAGAAGCGGCATGGCTTGACGGTTGCCAATCCGCGAAAAAGCTACGTTGAGCACGATATATTTTCATGTAACCAAACCGCTATCTGAGAAAGCCAACTTGTAAAGTGGCGCTGGAGAGCGGACGGGACCTGCTCCTCTGTATGTGCAGACCAGACCATATTGTTAAGATTTTAGCAATATGTCGGTACAAGTTCCGACGGATCAGCGCCTGCCGCGCCTTGATCTTATCGTGCATAAGGCATGGAAAAGACGTGATTTATTGCACGGCCTGCAGGTAAGCTGTCTTTTTAGACAGGTTGTAAATCAATTCACAAATTGGTGTTCCGACGCGGTTTTTCTGTTAAATCTTTACATATGTTAAGGGGCTTGACGCATAATGCCAGACGTTGACCCGATGATTCGTTTTCAGGCGCCGTGACGGAGGTGCCGGTTTGCATTGTAAAGGGGCGTGCTTGCGGCAAGGCGGCAGCTCTCTGGTCGGTCCAACGCTGTCGCCGCTCAGCCGGGCATCTGCTGCGCCACCAGGCGACCAGAGACGGCAGACCCCATGGCCGCGCATCCAGACATTCCAAGGTCATTGCGCCGGTCAAATGACGATCTAGACCGGTGATTTTTTGATCTCGGGAGGCGGCGGGGGAGGCGTATTCCGAGGTATGTTTTGACAATCGGCTATGTAACAGAATAGTAACACTCTGGAAAAATCCGGAGATCTTAATGCTTCATCATGCCGACGATATAACATTCACGGAGGAGAGGGCCAGAACCGAGATCTATATCTCTCTGTTCTGTATCGTTTCTCTTGGATATTTCTTCGTCGGCTGGTCCAGCAGTCCGTGGATCATCGCCATGGATCAGGCTTTCTTTTCGGCCTTTGACACGGTGACCCAAAGATCCTGGGCCTTGGATACGCTGATCGTGGATCTGTTCATGACCAAGACGGCCAAGGTCGTGCCGATCCTGGCCTGCATTGTCTGGCTCGTCTTCGAGTTCAGGCGGCAGGGGCGCAGCATCGCCTTCTTTGGCAAGATGCTGCTGGGATCGTTTCTGGCGATGACCTTGGCACGCCTGCTGCAGAACTTTTCGGCCCACCGGCCCCGGCCACTTCACAACCCCGATCTTGTGTATCAGCTGCCGTATGGCATCGAGACGACCACGCTCGAGGGCTGGAGCTCTTTTCCAAGCGATACCAGCGCCTTGGCCTTTGCCATTGCAGCGGGTGTCTTTCTTGCCTCCAGGCGTTTGGGCATCGCCGCCTTTCTGTGGGCTGCGGTCATCGTGGCGTTTCCGCGCGCTTATGCCGGTCTGCATTACCCAAGCGATCTGATCGGTGGCGCATTGATCGGTCTGCTCTGCGCGCTTGGCGCGGCCCCGCTGATCCTGCGCGCCGTCACCCGCCGGGTTCATGTGTCCGTCGACGAGAAATGGGTGCCCCTGCTGTGGACACTGGCGTTCCTGCTGCTGTTCCAGATGAGCGCGATGTTCGACGACGTCCGGGCCTATGGTGCTTTCGCGAAGGACGTCCTGGGCCCCTAGGGCCGACGCCTGCCGTTCAGCGGGGCCGCTTGCCGGGCCTGAAGCGGTGTCCGTAGCAGATCGCGACGATGATGATCGCGGTCGCCACGCTGAACTGATAGAAATAGACCACCTCGATCCACATCAGCAGGAACAACCGCGCCATGAACAGCGCGAAAAAGACCGATGCGGCCGAGGGGCTGCGAATGGCCCAGCCAAGGCAGGACAGCAGGGCCCCCCAGAACACCAGCGTCTGGACCGCCGTCGCCACCACGCCGATTTCGACCGCGTTCGAGATCAGCGTGTTGTGAAAGTGAAACCCGGTCCGGGTCGTGATGCCGAAATCGGCCCAAAGCTGTTCGGCGATCGGCTGGCCATGCACCCAGAAGGCCTGGAAACCCACGCCCAGCATGGGACGCTCGGCGATCTCTGCCAGAGCAATGGCCCACAGGTCCGTCCTGCCGGTCAGGGTGATATCCTTGCCGGTCAGGTCCAGGAACATCCGTGCCAGTTGGTCCGAGATCAGCGACAGCATCACCCCCGCCGCCCCGGCCAGGACCAGCGTCAGCACGATGGCGACCAGCCGCATCGACGGCGTCAGTCGTTGCAGCAGCACCAGCACGCCAAAGAACAGGACGACGACCAGGGTGCTGACCAAGGCCCCGCTGGATTGTCCCATGACCAGCAGCAAACCGCCCAGCAGGATCCCCATGACCGCAGGCAGGCGCCAGCGCGCCGACAGCCGCCGGTCGACCAGCACCGCCAGCGCCACGATGATCAGCAGCGAGCTGGCATCCGCCAACGCGTTCTTGCTGGCATAGATGCCCAGATAGCCCAGCCCGTCCGACCGGTCGCGCCCGAACAAAAGACTGGCCAGCCCGGCCATCGCGCTGGTGGCAAAGACGATCTTGATGAAGGTCAGGGGCGCCACCCGATAGCCGATGGCCACCGCGATCATCACGGTCAGCAGCAGTTGCAGCCCGTGGCGCATGGTCAGCGAGGTATAGTCAGACCACGCAAAGGACATGACGCACCACAGCGTCACCAGCACGATCAACCATTCGCGCCGCAGCGCGCCCAGGGTGTCACCCAGACGCGTTGCCACCAGCCCCATCCCCGCGACAAGGAACAGCAGCGCGCCCTTTGACCCCAGGGGCGCGATGAAGGCCAGCCCGAACATGGCCACGAAGGCCGCAAGGGCGGTGGGGGAATAGCTCAGCGCCCAGCGGCGCGGGCTGCGGAGGGGCCGTCTGGCACTGACCGTCCGCGCGGATGGCGCCAGACCCTCCATCACCCGTCCTCGCAGGTGATCGAGCCTTCGAACAGACATGACGCCTCCAGCGGCGTGTAGGCCACCCAGTCGATCTCATAGCCCAAGGGGCCGTCCTGCGGTGTCTGAGGGCCCATCCAGTCGGTCAGGGTCGTCGTGCTCCAAAAGGACATGTACAGCTTTTGGGCATGCTGGGGCAGGGGGCTGCCTGGTTCGGTACGGTGGACCTCGCGGCCGTCCAGGAACCAGGTGATGCCCTCCGGCGTCCATCGAAAGCCTACGGTTCGGAAGTCGTCATCAAAGGGCGGGGCAGGGATGACCTGGCCGTTATGGGGTTCGCCCGCGACATAGGTGTTCATCGTCATCTCGCCGGGATTGCGGGTCAGGATCTCGATGTCGATCTCGTCATGGGGGGCGCCGTGGACCGGCCCGACATAGGTGAAGACAGAGGCGTTCAGGCCCGACTGGTGCGGTGTGCGGATGCGGGCCTCGAAGGTACCGTATTGCAGGAAGGCGCGGGTCTGAACCTCGCCGCAGAGCGGCGGGCGCTCGCTGTTGCCGGGGGCAGGGATGTGGAACAGGGTCAGCATGCCGCCGCGCACCTGCACGGCCCGGCCCGACCAGTGGCAATCCTGCCAGTCGCCATTCGTCCAACCATCCGACACATACCAGCGGTCGCGATTGAGACCGCCCGAGAAATCATCGCGAAATCCGTCCTGATCGGGATGAGGCTCGATGTCCTGGGCGGTCAGGGACTGTCCTGCCAGAACAAGCGCAGCCGCGAGTGCAAGAGTGTGGCGCATGTGAAAACCCTTCCGCCGCAATGGCACCGCGCGGTTGCCGCGCCGACCCGACCGGCTTATGGAAGGCCCAGACATATGGGTCAAGGGAAAGGCGTTCACATGTCGGGCAACGCATCGACCCCTCCGTCCGGCGCGGACGACATCCCCGCGGTTTCCGTCGTGATGGCCAATTTCCGGGGCGCAGCCCATCTGGAGGCCGCGATGACGGCCGTTCTGGCCCAGACCGAGCGGCGGCTGGAACTGATCGTGGCCGATGACGCATCCGACGATGACAGCGTGGCGATCGCCCGCCGGATCGCCACCACCGATGATCGGGTGCGGGTCATTGCCTCGCCCAGCAATGGCGGGCCCGCCGTCACGCGCAACCTGGCGCTGGAGGCCGCGCGGGGCGAGTGGATCGCCGTCGTGGACAGCGACGACCTGATCCACCCCGAGCGGCTGGCCCGTCTGATCGCCGCAGCCGAGGCCGCGGGGGCCGATCTGGTCGCGGACGATCTGGTCTATTTCGGGGCGGTCCCCGAGCCGCAGGGCCGGACCCTGCTAGAACCGCTGGCGCTGAGCGCGCCGATGATGCTGGAACCGGCGCCCTATCTGCGCAGCAATGACGGGCGGTCGGGCCTGCCGCCGTTCGGCTATCTCAAGCCGGTGATCCGGCGTCGGGTTTTGGCCGGCCTGCGCTATGACCCGACGCTGAGGATCGGCGAGGATCACGATCTGGTCCTGCGTCTGCTGATCGGGGGTGCGCGGTTCCTGCTGCTGCCCGATCCGCTTTACGCCTATCGCCGGCATGCGGGCTCGATCTCGCACCGGCTATCGGTCGCCACGGTCGAGGCGATGCTGCAGGCCCATCGGGCGCTGCCGCCGATGCCGGATGCCGACATGCGTGCCGTCGCGGCGCGGGTCGACCGCGAGCTGTCGCGGACGCTGCGCTATGAGCGGCTGGTGGCCGATATCAAGGCACGCCGCTGGCGGGCGGTCCTGCCGCGGATGGCCGATCCGGCGATGCTGTCCCGGCTGCTGGACAGCCTGCGCGACCGCCGCCGTCGCAAGGCATCCGACGCGGTTCTGCCCGGGGCGCAGGCGCCTCTGCTGGATCTGGTGCCCGACATGCCGCCGCCGGGCAAGGCGTGGACGCAGCCTCCCGCCCCGTACGCGGCCCGGATCGCCGCAGGCGCCGCACGGGGCGAGGCTCCGGCCTCCGATGCGCCGTCCTGGACTGTCTGGCTGGCCCGCGCGACCGGTCGGGCGGTTTCCCTGACAGAGTGATGCGGGCTGCCGCCTTGATTGCCGCCGCAGGAGGCTGATGACCCCAGGGATATCGGCCTCCCGATCACCCAGCCAGCCAAGGTGCGTGATCAGCCCAAAGGGGCAGGGCGCCCGGCCCGGACGCCGCAGGGATCACGACCCTTCGGCGTCGCGCCGCATCGGCTGCGGGGTCAGCAAGGGCTCTCCGGTCAGGGTCGGCTGACGGCGGCGGCGCATGAGCGGCTGTTCGATCAGGCGCCAGGAAATCTCGGCCAGAATGAACGAGATGATGATCCAGACCAGGGTACGGACGATCTTCAGCGGACCTTCCGTCAGCACCATGATCGCCGGAACATGCTCGTAAAGCGCCGGGGGAACGAAGTAGTGGAACACGTAAAGGCCGTAGGAAATCTTGCCGACATGCACCAGGACGGGATGCTGCAACCAGTTCAGCGTCTGTCCCTCGGCGGCAACGCATTGGCGGATCAGCAGGGCCGCGGCCAGCGAGACCGCCGCCGGTAGGGCGATCCAGCCGAGGATCGCATGGGACAGCAGGCCCGGCCGATACCAGGGCGCGCTGAGGACGAAGACCAGCCCGAGGCAGATATAGAGCAGGCGCCGGTTCAGGAAGATACGGTCCAGCCAGCGCAGCGCCGGCGTCCGGAAGGCCACGGCCATCAGCCCGCCGATGCCCAGGCTGTCCAGCTGTGAGGGCAGCAGAACGTCGATGAACTCGGACGCGCCAAAGACGATCAGCATCCTGAACGCGGGCGCCATGATCAGGCCGCCGATGATGATCGGCAGCAGCCAGCGGCGGGGCGCCAGGACCACGGCGGGAAACCACAGCAGATAGAACTGTTCCTCGACGGCCAGGGTCCAGAAATGCCCGGCGCCGCTCCATTGCTCGGTCAGCGCGACATGAATGTTCGACAGGTACAGCGCATGGATCCACCAGTCACTCGGCATTCCCGAAATGCCCAGCAGGGCCGCCAGGGCGATGGCGATGTAGAAGGGCGGCGACAGCCGGACGAACCGGCGCGTGAAGAACCGCTTGGCCAGGTCCAGGCCGGATGCGGTGCCGCGCTGGTTCAGCAGGATCGTCGTGATCAGGAACCCGGACAGGACAAAGAACGTCCGCACGCCGATCATGCCCGGATTCCAGCCACGGATCAGTTCGCTATAGGTGAAATGTTCAGCGAACACCGCCATGACGGCAATGGCCCGCAGGCCATCCAGTCGGGCATAATAGGGCATGCTACGCCCGGATGCGATCTCAGTCATTCAATTGACGTGCTCCTGTCGATGCGGGCGGGGCGTGGAGGCCATGCCCAAGAGAGGTGTGGTGGGTGGGCCGAGGCGCAGCCATATAGGCCTTGAGACCGGCGAGATTGGCCCGCAGGACCGCGCCCCAGCTGAGGCCCAGTTCCGGATTGAACGCAGGCCCGCCGAATTTCTCGCGCACCGCGCTGCGCAGGCTCCAGTAGAGATGTTTGAGCAGCCATCGTTCGCGCATGTACTTTCCGTAAAGCGCACCGTTCGCGAAGGAATAGCAATAGCTTAGCTGCTCGACCTCGTGCAGGTGCTGACGGCCGTGATTGTGCAGAACGCACATGTCGGGAACATAGTGGATGGGCACCCCGGCCTGGTGTGCGCGAATGATATAATCCGTATCCTCACCGGCCTTGAAGGGCGCTCCCGCGCCGAACCGGGTATCGAAATGTCCGATCCTGTCCGCGGTCATCCGCGAGATGACGAAATTGCAGCCGGGCACGAAACCGCCGGGATGGTTGGAAACGCCATAGGTCTCGGGATCGGGGCTGTCCTTGATGGTGAAGGGCAGGTCGCGGGGATTGGCCAGCTTGACGCGCCCACCGATGAACACGTGGCCCGGCCGATCCGCGACATGCTGAGCCAGATCCCGGATATAGCCGGGGTCCATGATGCAGTCGTCATCGGTGAAGACCAGCAGTCGTCCCCGGGCGGCGTCCATCCCAGCATTGCGGGCGTTGGACAGGCCGCCGACGGTCAGCTTGATGAACACGCCGTGCCCCTCGGCCGTCCGCAATACCTCATTGGCGTCCAGCGCCAGGTGTGGCTTGCTGAGGTTCTCCAAGACGATGATCTCGGTCTCAAGCGCGGGCCACTGCCGCGCGGCGACCGCGACGGCCGCGACGCATTCAAGCAGCTGCTGGGGCCTGTCGCGCGTGCAGACGATCACGCTGACCGCGGGGTCACGCATGGGATTTGACGCCAACATGATGGTGCAGGGCCAGGCCCGCTGCCCGGGCCGTGATCCTGGGAAGTTCGGGGATGAGGGTGGCCGCGTTGCACGAGCCCAGCCATTTGGACGCATCCCACGAGGCCTTGAGCAGGGAATAGCCGACGGTTCCCACCACGGGCGCGTGCCGGGATGCCTGCAGGATCGGACGTTCGCGCCGGCGGATCATGTCCCACCGTCCGCTCTGGTCGATGAACCGATGCGCCAGGTCGTGGCGACCCTGGCCGCGGATATGCGAGAACAGGAAGTAGAAGACATTCTCGATCCCCATGCGATAGGCCTTTGCCTCCTCCGGGGGCTGGGATGCCGCCAGACCGTTCAGCCGCCGGATCAGGTCAGAGGCGCGGTCGACCGTATCGGCAGAGACCTGATCGCCGATCCGGTCGAACCCGGTTCCCGCAGCTTCGGGATAGTGCCGCGCCAGCTCCTCCTCGACGATCTTGACATGGGACCGGACCATCTCGGACATGCGCGTGGCGCTGACGCTGCCGTCATGCAGCCTGTAGGCCAGAAGGGGTTCGGAAGTCTGCGCCACCTTGCAGTCGCGGGCGATGCGCCGGAACAGGTCGAAATCCTCGGCGCAAGGATAGGCCGCGTCATAACGCAGCATGCCCTCGGGCATCGCGCTGCGGCGGAACATGACGGTCGGATGCCGCAGGATCGTGTAGAATCGCGACAGCACGCGCAATTCCGGCATTCCCGTGGCCTCGGGCGTGCCCGTGGGCAGCATGCGGTTGGTCGAGAACAGGGTGTGGAAGAAACAGCCGCTCATCGCCAGTTCGGGGTCCTGGGCAAACGCCTGCACCTGCGTGCTGATCCGGGTGGGATAGGCGATGTCGTCAGCATCCATTCGGGCGACCAAATCGCCTGACGCGCGCTGGAGCCCTTCGTTGAGGGTGGCGATCAGGCCACGATTTTCGCGCTCCACGACGACCACGCGCGGGTCCTGCGATGCGGCTTTCCTCAGGATGTCGCCCGAAAGGTCGGTGGACCCGTCGTTGATGCAGATCAGCTCAAGGGCGTCGTGGTCCTGGAGCAGAAGACTGGCAAGGGCCAAGGGTAGATACGTCTCCGCGTTGTAGACTGGCAAAATAACCGAAACTGTTTTCACGGAAGCACCAAGGTAAATAGGGTGACGCGCCAGCAACAAAGCGCTTGCATTATTGCAAGGTTTTTTTCTTATGATGAAGCGACCGGATTGCGCCTCAATTCAAGCGCTAGCGGGGAAATGTATTCACAAATCGCCCTGATCTCAACCTGTCCTTAAGAACAGCTTTTTATAAGTGACCTGCCTGCTATCAGTCAATTTTGACGTGCCCTGATCGCGATTGAACGGGCTGTTTCCCCGTGGTTTGGGGCCTGATTACCCAAACTCAAATTAAAGTCAGACATCATGTTTCGCTCCTACCTGCACCCGGCGCTTCTGGAAACCATGCGCCCCTTCCGGGGCTATGTGCCCGGCGTCGTGCTGCTTGGCCTGCTGGCCACCGCGCTTGAGGGGATCGGCATCGGTCTTATCGTGCCGCTTCTGGATGTGGTGATGTCGAATGACGCCTCGGTCCAGGGCTGGATGCCGGGTATCCTCGCCTCGGTCGGAGAATCCGTGCCGCCCGCGCAGCGCGGCCTTTTCATCGGGCTGGCCATCCTGGCCCTGATCGTCCTCAAGAACATCGTGGCCTATGGGAACGGGCTTCTGCAGGCCTGGATCTATGGCAAGTCGGGGCATCGGCTTCGAGACCTCCTGTCGCGCCGGCTGGTGTCGATGGATGCGTCCTACTGCCTGACGCAGCCGCAATCGCGGCTTCTGAACATCATCTCCAACGAAAGCTGGCGCGCCTCGGATGCTGTGGCGGCTGCACTGGCCGTCTTGGTGGGCGGAGCGGCGACGTTCATCTTCCTGATCTTCCTGTTCTTCCTGTCACCGCAGCTGACCATCGTCGTCCTGGTCGGGCTGGGTCTGATCCAGTTCGTCCATGACCGCATGTCAAAGCACTTCTCGCGCCTTGGCCAGCAGATCGCCTGGCAGAACCGCGGGCTGGCCGAACGGATGCTGCACCATATCAGCGCCTGGCGGCTCATCCGCCTGTTCAACCGGGAGGAGTTCGAGGCCCGCCGCTTTTCGGATGCGTCAGAGCAGGTCCGCCATGTCGCGCTGAACCTCCTCAGGCGCCAGATCGCGGTCGGCCCCCTGACCGAGGTGGCCCATGCGGCCCTGTTCATGGCCGTCATCTATACCGCCTGGGGCCTGGGCGTGTCGTTCGGAACGACCGCCGCCTTCATCATTCTGCTGTATCGCCTGCAGCCCCAGGTCCGTCAGATCCAGAGCTCGCTGTCAGCCCTTCGGGGATGGAACGGCTCGCTGGACGAGGTCAACTGGCTGCTCAATGCGCGTCCCGCACCGCCGCGCCCGGCGACTGCCGTGCCGGCCCCCGACATCACGCAGGGGATCAGCTTTCGGAACGTCAGCTACAGATACGTGGCGGACGGCCGCGACACTGCAGCCCTCAGCGACGTCTCGTTCGACATCCCGGCAGGCTCCTCGGTTGCGATCATCGGGCGCTCCGGCTCGGGAAAATCGACCATCGCCAACCTGATCTGCGGCGTCATCGACCCTGTGGAGGGTGAGATCCTGGTCGATGGCCTGCGCCTGGACGGTATCACCCGCGAAACCTGGCTCGCCAAGATCGCCATGGCCAGTCAGGAGCTGGAGCTGTTCGACGGAACGATCCGGGACAACATCCTCTATGGCGCGTCGGACGCGCTGCCGGATGACATTCGCGCCGCCGCCGAAGCGGCCGATGCCGACGGGTTCATTCGCGATCTGCCGGACGGATACGACACCGCGGTCGGCGATCGCGGCCTGAACCTGTCCGCGGGCCAACGCCAGAGGATCGCCCTGGCACGTGCCTTGCTGCGCCAGCCGCGGCTGCTGATCCTGGATGAGGCGACGAACGCCATGGATATCCTGTCGGAGGCGGCGGCGCTGAAAATCCTGGACAGCCGCCGAGGGCATGGAACGACACTCGTGATCAGCCACCATCTCTCGTCGATCCGCCTCTGCGACAGCTATATCCGGATCAACGGCGGACGAATCGTGGCGTCCGGATCGACGGCCGATTTCGAGGATTCATCACTGGAAGACGTCCTGAACACCGTCACGACGGACTAGCCGAACCGGCACGCATAACCGGTCGTGGTCCGCGCGGGCCGCCGACCCGGGCGCCCTCGGGACATCGTGCCGCAGCAAGGACCGGAAGCGATCTGCCAATGAACGGCCTCATTCCGAGGAATGGTATGCTTCATCCAGCGCGGCGGGACACGAAGCCAAGAGAAAGCCTGCCAACACCGCTCGACTGAACGAACCCGCACTGGTCGTGTCGCGTATTTGCGCCTCCCCCCGGTGCTTGTTTAGGTCGCCTAGCGTTCCAAGGCAAAGGGGCATTTGCCTCCCCGTGCTGAGTGCCGACGGCGCAGGCTGTAAAACCAACTCAAGTCTCAGAAGATCTGGTCACCCGCGCGGACGGCCACAGGTGCCATCCGACAGCGCGAAGACGGTGTAGACATGCGCCGGATAGACCTTGTCCTACTGCTGGCGTTGACAGGCTGGGCGGTCCTGCAAGGCAAAAAACCCGTTCTGGCTGAAACCTAAAACACCACACATCCGGCTGAACGGAAAGCTGGCCTTCTCTGCCTCAACGACGCTTAAGGTCATCCGTAGGCGGGGTCTCTCGCACCAGTGGCGCCATCCGCCATGTCCCGCTTTCGCGAAGATGGCTGCGGCTTTTTCCCGAATGTCGCCATTCGCCGGGGAAATGAACCCCCGGATCGTTTTCCGCTCCGGCTCAAACGCTTCAGGACCACATTCTCTCGCTGCAGAGCTTTCAGTCCGACATGCAGATCGAGTTGTGCCTGACCTGGCTCGCTGGCGCCTCGATCCTGCCCAGCCCACCGTGTCAGCGTCGATAGACCCGCCCGGATCCTCCCAGATCTTCCGCAGCCTCCTGCAGCAGGTCAGCGCCAGCCGTGCTGCGCTTCACGCCGAAACTCCCTTGCCACGCTACTCCGCATCAAGGTTCCGACGTCAGGGGCGAGGGCGACGATTCACCGTTGCGAGATCCTGAGAATCCGACTTTGTTTTGCGAATTCACCTTGAAACGCGAGACAGGGCACTGACGTAGCCTGACCCCGGCGGGCGGAGGCATCCGCTATTGCAAGCCCGGCCGGGTCAGGCGGACGCAACTCGTCACGATGGAAGTGAGCCCGTTACAGACGGTCGGTTAAAAGTGACGCTCACCCCGTGATTTACTGTGATGAAGGACAGCCATTGCGAAGGTTCATGGCGCGAGCTTCGAGGGCATGGCGACGCACCAAAAGCGCTCATTGGGAAAGCTATGGTTCTTCCGGTTCTTGGCGAGCACATTTGCCCGGCCTCATCATCGTTGCCATTGTTAAGTGCTGATGGATATGCAGCGCTCCGAAGGGCAGAGATTGGACGTCACGGGAAAGCTCTTCTATCTGCAAACACCGGCACATAGGGCGTGTCGCAGTTCAGAATCGAAGCCACCCCACGTTGGCCGGGCCATGCTCTTTTCGAAAGATCATCAAGTCGGCTTCCCAGTGGCCAAAGGCCTCACGGTCTTTGACGGCTTGAGGACGGTTCTTGATCATGCAGCGCTCTGGAAACAC
>NZ_JBKBVD010000065.1:0-16975 GCF_046289755.1 Paracoccus sp. (in: a-proteobacteria)
GGGGGACAGCGCGGGCATCAGGATTTCCGTGGGCATCGCGTTGCCTCCCTTACTTGTAGGTGACTTTTTTCACCGCCGCGACCACCTCGGCCGGGGTGATGAGGGCGTGCTTTTCAAGGTTCGCGGCATAGGGCATGGGCACGTCCTTGCCGGTGCAGTTGATGACGGGCGCGTCCAGATAGTCGAACGCATGTTCCATCACATAGGCCGAGATGTGGTTGCCGATGGCGCCGACCGGGAAGCCCTCTTCGACGGTCACAAGACGGTTGGTCTTCTGCACCGAGGCGATGATGCTGTCATAATCCAGCGGACGCAGGGTGCGCAGGTCGATCACCTCGGCCTCGATCCCGTCGGCGGCCAGCTTTTCGGCGGCTTCAAGCGCGTGCGACATGCCGATGCCAAAGCTGACGATGGTCACGTCGCTGCCCTGACGGGCGATGCGGGCCTTGCCGAAAGGCACGGTGTAGTCGGGCAGGTCCGGCACCTCGAAGCTGCGGCCATAGAGGATCTCGTTTTCCAGGAAGATCACCGGGTTCGGATCGCGGATCGCCTGTTTCAGCAGACCCTTGGCGTCGGCTGCGCTGTAGGGCATCACCACCTTGAGGCCGGGGATCGCGGCATAGAGGGCCGAAAAATCGTGGCTGTGCTGGGCGCCGACACGGGCGGCGGCGCCGTTGGGGCCGCGGAAGACGATCGGGCAACCCATCTGGCCGCCGGACATGTAAAGCGTCTTGGCCGCCGAGTTGATGATGTGGTCCAGCGCCTGCAGGGCGAAGTTGAAGGTCATAAACTCGACGATGGGGCGCAGACCGGCCAGCGCCGCGCCGGTGCCGATGCCGGCAAAGCCGATCTCGGAGATGGGGGTATCGACGACGCGGCGGGGGCCGAAGGTTTCCAGCAGGCCCTGGCTGATCTTGTAGGCGCCCTGATACTCGCCGACCTCTTCGCCCATCAGGAACACGGTGTCGTCGCGCTGCATTTCTTCGGCCATGGCCTCGCGCAGGGCTTCCCGCACGGTCATGGTCTTCATTTTGGTGCCCTCGGGCCAGTCCGGGGTGGTGTCGGGCTGCGGTGTCCTGACCTGTTCGACTGCCGAGGCGGCGGGCGTGTCGGCGGGCTTCTCTGCGGGTTTTTCTGCGGGCGCCTCGGATTTCGCTTCGGTCGGCGCGGCGGCGGGGGCGGCATCGGCCGATTCGCCCTCTTCGATCAGGATGGCGATGGCGGTGTTGACGGCGACGCCCTGCGTGCCCTCGGCGATCAGGATCTTGCCCATGATCCCCTCGTCCACAGCCTCGAATTCCATCGTGGCCTTGTCGGTCTCGATCTCGGCAAGGATGTCGCCGGATTTGACCGCGTCACCCTCTTTGACCAGCCATTTGGCCAGCGTGCCTTCCTCCATCGTGGGGGACAGGGCGGGCATCAGAATTTCGGTTGCCATGTGTCTAACCCCCCTCAGGCGTTTTCTTCGGCGCTGCCCTGCGGCAGTTCAGCGGCGTAAATGTCGGTCCACAGCTCGTCGAGCGAGGGTTCCGGGCTGTCCTTGGCGAATTCGGCCGAATCGTTGACGATTTCCTTGATCTCTTTGTCGATCGCCTTCAGCTCGTCATCGGTCGCGTGGCTGCCGGTCAGCAGCAGGTCGCGGATATTCTCGATCGGGTCACGCTCATCGCGCATCTTCTGGACCTCTTCGCGCGAGCGATACTTGGCCGGGTCCGACATCGAGTGGCCGCGATAGCGATAGGTCATCACTTCGAGGATATAGGGGCCCTTGCCCGCGCGGCAGTGCGCGACAGCCTTTTCGCCCGCCGCCTTGACGGCCAGAACGTCCATGCCATCGACCTGTTCGCCGGGAATGCCGAACGCCTCGCCGCGACCGTAAAGCGTGGTCGATTTGGTCGAGCGTTTGACCGACATGCCCATGGCATACTGGTTGTTCTCGATCACGAACACGACCGGCAGGTCCCACAGCTCGGCCATGTTATAGGTCTCGTAGACCTGACCCTGGTTGGCGGCGCCGTCACCGAAATAGGTGAAGGTGACATTGTCATTGCCCAGATACTTGTCGGCAAAGGCCAGACCGGCGCCAAGCGGCACCTGTGCCGCCACGATGCCGTGGCCGCCATAGAAATGCTTTTCGCGGCTGAACATGTGCATGCTGCCGCCCTTGCCCTTGGAATAGCCGTCCTGACGGCCGGTCAGCTCGGCCATGACGCCGCGCGCCTCCATGCCGCAGGCCAGCATATGGCCGTGGTCACGATAGCTGGTGATGCGCTTGTCGCCCTCTTTGGCGCAGGCTTCGAGGCCCACGACGACGGCCTCTTGCCCGATATAGAGGTGGCAGAAGCCACCGATCAGACCCATGCCATACAGCTGGCCGGCCTTTTCCTCGAATCTGCGGATCAGCAGCATGTCACGGTAATATTGCAGCAGCTCATCCTTGGAGACGTTCGAGGGCGCCTCCGTGGGGCTTGGTTTCCTGGCCATGCGGCACATCCTCCTGGAGCGTGGTCGGAATAGTTCAGCGTTAAACTATCCGTAGCGCATCCCCCGCAGGCGTGCAATCCCGCTGGCCGCGCGCCCCTAGTGCAGGATGATTTCGTCGGCGCGGATCAGCCCCAGCACGTCGCGTGCCCGTTCGTCCAGCAGGTCCAGATCGAGGTAATCGTCGGACAGGCGGCGGGTCAGGTTCTGCATCTGCGTGACCTCGGTGCGCAGCGCCTCGCGCTGGTCCTCCAGCTCGGCCATCTCGGATTCAAGCTGGATGCGGCGCAGGATGCCCGAGGGCCCCTGCACGGCGGCAAAGGCGAAATAGAGGCCAAGCGCGCCGGTCAGGATGATGAAGACGGTGGCGCCGATGGACAGGCGTTGGGACATGGCATTCACCTTGTTGCGGCGCCGGAGATGCGGCCGAATATGCCATAGCGGGGGCGGGCGGGGAATCCCCCGCGACTACCGATGCGCGGCGAAAAGGTCGTGCAGGCGCGCGGCCTCATCGGTCAGGCCCCAGGGCGGGTTGAGGATGAACATGCCCGAGCCCGCCATCGCGTGCCCCTCGCGCAGCGGCGCAAAGCGGACCTCGGAGGACAGCGCGTCGGGATGGGCGCCGCGCAGTTCGGCGGTCATCTCCAGATGCCGGTTGTCGGTCAGGATCGGATACCACAGCGCTATCACGCCCACGTTCCATTTGCGCGCGATCAGGCCGATCTGGCGGGGAATCGTGGCATAGTCGGATTTGACCTCGTAGCTGGGGTCGATCAGCAGCATGCCCCGGCGCGGGGTCGGCGGGCACAGGGCCTGCGCCATCTCGAACCCGTCGCGGTGGTGCAGGGCGGCGAATCCCGCGACATCGCGCAGCGCGGCATATTCGGCCGGGTGCAGCTCGGCCAGCTGGGCGCGGTCCTCGAATCGCAGGAAATGGGCGGCGATCAGTGGCGATCCGGGATAGGCCAGCGGGCCGCGCACGGCGCGGATCGCGTCCAGCGCCCGGATCAGCGGGTGATCGGCAGGCAGCCAGCCCTCGGCCAGTGCGCGGCGGATGCCGGCGAGGGCCTCGCCGGTGCGGGCGGCCTCGGGGCTGTCCAGCCGGTAGAGGCCGCGCCCGGCATGGGTTTCCAGATAGGTGAGGGGTTTGTCTTTCCGCGTCAGGTAATCCAGCGCCGTCGCAAGCAGCGCGTGCTTGTGCAGATCGGCGAGGTTTCCGGCGTGATAGGCGTGTTGATATGACAGCATGGCCCGCTTTAGCGCGGCTGCGGGCGGCGGGAAAGCGTCAATCCGCGCGGGGCCCTCTGACTGTTGCAGGGGAATGCGGTTCCGGTGGGGGGTAAAGCGAAACGCGGCGGCATCCCAGGGAGGAGGAGGGGGATGCCGCCGCTGAACGCTGGCCCAGGGAGGAGGGAGGGGCCGCGTTTAAGTGCGGTTCGGCCAGGGAGGAGGAGGGGCCAGAACCGCGCACAGGGGATCAGGGAGGAGGAGGATCCCCTGCACATCGGGTTGCCGCAGATGGGGCGGCTATGAGGACGGCGGCGACCCAGGGAGGAGGAGGGGGTCGCCGCCAAACGCTGGCCCAGGGAGGAGGAGGGGCCGCGTAAGGGTGCGGTTCGGGCCGGGGAGGAGGAGAGGCCTAAACCGCGCGCAAAGATCTGAGGGAGGAGGAGGACCTCTGCGCATCCGGTTGCCGCAAATGGGGCGGCTATGTTCTTTGTGCGGCGACCCCGGGGAGGAGGAGGGGGCCGCCGCCTGGCGCCAGAACCTGAGGGAGGAGGTTCGGTCCCGGCGCTGTCTTTGGGCGGCATCCCCAGGGAGGAGGAGGGGGGATGCCGCCGTTCCGGGGGCCCAGGGAGGAGGAGGGGCCGTCGGAATGGGAATGTCTTTTACTTCGCTGCGCCCCAGGCCGCTTCCTGAGCCAGACGGGTGATCATCGAGCGATTGATCCCCAGATCGTCAAGATCGCGGGTGGTGAGGGCATTGAGTTCACGGACCGTCTGGCGGTAGACTGCGCGGCGTGCGCGGTTTTCCTGCATCCGCTGGATCGCGCCGAACAGGCGGCCACGCAGGCCAGCGTCGGCGGTGGTGTTCAGAGCATGAGCGATAACAGCCATGGTCGTTTCCTTTCGTCTCGTCTGGTGCCGTTCCCGGATTGGCCCGGCGCCTTTCGTTGGATTGAAGATGGACCTTCTGCCGCGTTTGCACAACGCACGGTTTGGGAATGCTGCCATGCAGCAAATGCATGACTAAGGCTGACCTATTCTGGATTTCGGCGCTGATAACATGACACAATATTGAACCGTTACATTCGTTAACGGTAACGCCGCGACCGCAAAATCCCAAGGATTGAAGGCGCTTAGCAGGGCTTTGGGCGCATTGTCGCAGGGGGCATTGAGGCCGTGCCCGCCATGGGTCATGCTGCGCGCCGAAACAGTCACGGAAGCGTCACATGTCGAACACCCGCGAAGATGTCCTTAAGGAAATCGCCGATATCGGCTTGCCACAGGGCGGATCGCTTGGTCAGGCGGACCTGATCCGGGCCGTCACGGTCGAATCCGGGGTGGTGCGATTCGTGCTGGAGGTGGCGGATGCGCAGGCCGCCCGCGCCATGGCCCCGGTCGAGGCCGAGGCGCGCGCCCGGCTGCTGCGCCTGCCCGATGTGCGCGACGTGCAGATCGTCATGACCGCACCGGCTGCGGCGCAGGCGGCGCCCTCGCTGAAGATCGGCGGGCATGCGAAGCCGCAGGCCGGGCCGCAGGCGATCCCCGGAGTGCGCCATATCCTTGCCATCGGTTCGGGCAAGGGCGGCGTGGGGAAATCCACCGTCACCTCGAACCTTGCGGTGGCGCTGGCGCGGGCAGGGCGCAAGGTCGGGCTGCTGGACGCTGATATATACGGACCCTCGCAGCCGCGCATGATGGGGATCACCGGACGGCCCGCCAGCCCGGACGGGCAGCGGATCGAGCCGCTGCACGCGCATGGTGTCACGGTCATGTCGATCGGGCTGATGCTGAAAGAGGGCGAGGCGGTCGTCTGGCGCGGCCCGATGCTGATGGGCGCGATGCAGCAGATGCTGCAGCAGGTGAACTGGGGCGAGCTGGACGTGCTGCTGATCGACCTGCCGCCGGGCACGGGCGATGTGCAGCTGTCGTTGTGCCAGAAGGCGCCGGTGACGGGGGCGATCATCGTCTCGACCCCGCAGGACGTGGCGCTGCTGGATGCGCGCCGCGCCATCGACATGTTCGGCAAGCTGAAAACCCCGGTGCTGGGCCTGATCGAGAACATGTCGACTTATATTTGCCCCAAATGCGGTCACGAGGCACATCTGTTCGGTCATGGCGGCGTGGCAGCCGAAGCGCAGGCGCTGGGGTTGCCCTTTCTGGGAGCGCTGCCGCTGGAACTGGAGACGCGGCTGGCGGGGGATTCGGGGCGCCCGGTCGCGCTGGGTGAGGGCGCGACCTCGGACGCCTTTGCGCATCTGGCCGACCGGCTGATCGCCGGGGGCATGGCCTGACCGCGCGACCCGGTGACGGGAATTCGCGGGACGTCAGGGAATGCACGGGAATGAGCGCCAGACACCTCTCGCTGCCGTGATTCGACGTGAGCATCTGCTGCAAGATCGGCGGCGGAATTCTGCGCATTCTGCTTGACTGTCGGCGAATCGTGGCGCCTGTGCCGCAGCAGGCGGTTTTCTGCTACGCGGGTTATTCCCCCAGATCTAGTGGCTTTGGCGGGTTCTGCGCATACACATTGACGAAAATGCGGTTTTGCATGCGGATTCGGCAGTCATCTGCGTGGCCCGACAGAATTTTCCGCACAGGTGCAAGGGGAAGAATTCCGTTGCTTCCCGTAAATTCCCATGCGACAACGAACTCACGAAAACGGGCAGTAAGTACGGGGCGGAAGACCCCGGCGAAGGCGAAGCAGGCTTCATACAGGCATCCGTTTTCCAATAGTGATCCGCCCGCGCGTGCGAGCAGCACCTCCCCCAGGGTGGCGCGTGACAGGGCGGACAACCAAACCCCGTAAAGGGGCCCGGTAACGGGAACGAGGGCGGCGGATCGGGCAGTGGCAGCGGCCCGATCCGCCCTTTCTCTTTCAGGGGTCCGTCTGCGGGCGGTGCGTTCTGGGGCGAAAGAAACGGGACAGTGAGGGGCGGCACCACGTGGCGCGTAAGTTCAGGGGCACCGAACAGGTCAAGGTCGATGGCAAGGGTCGCATGTCGATTCCCGCCCGGCTGCGGCGCGTGTTCGACGCGGGCGACCCCGGATTCACCTCGTCCAGCGCCGGTCGCACGCAGCTTGTCGCCGTCTATGGCCCCGACTGGTGGAACTGGATCGAGCTGTACAGCATCGAGGCCATCGAAGAGATCGACGAACAGATCGACCGCCTGCCGCGCGGCAGCCAGGAACGCCGCTGGCTGGAGCTGCTGATGAACGGACAATCCACCGACCTTGAGATCGACCGCGAGGGGCGTCTGGTCCTGCCGCTGAAGCTGCGCGAAAAGCTGGGCTTTGCCGAGGGCACCGAGACGGTGTTCGAATCGCGCGGCGACTATGTGCAGGTCTATCACCCCGACGAACGCCCCAAGGATGTGCAGGCGCTGGAGGATTTCGCCGCCAGCCATGGCCCCGATTTCGATCCGCGCGCCTTCCTGCAACGGTCGGGCGCCCAACAGCAGGGCGAGGGGTAGCCCGTGGCTGACCCGCATATTCCCGTTCTGCTGAATCCGCTGCTCAGGGCGGTCGAACCCGTCTCGGGCGTCTGGGCCGATGGCACCTTTGGTGCGGGCGGCTATGCGCGCGGGCTGCTGGCGGCGGGCGCGGCGCAGGTCATCGGCATCGACCGCGATCCCAGCGTGTTCCGGATGGCCGCAGACTGGGCGGCGCCCTTTGGCGACCGGCTGCGGCTGGTCGAGGGCACGTTTTCGGATCTGGACCGGCTGGCCGGTCAGCCGCTGGACGGGGTGGTGCTGGATCTGGGCGTCAGTTCGATGCAGCTGGATCAGGCCGAGCGGGGGTTTTCCTTCATGCGCGACGGGCCGCTGGACATGCGGATGGGCGGCGATGTGCCCTCGGCCGCCGACCTGCTGAACAGCGCGGATGAGGCCGAGATCGCGGATGTGCTGTATCATTACGGCGAAGAGCGCGCGGCGCGGCGGATTGCGCGGGCGATTGTCGCGGCGCGGCCGCTGTCGCGCACTGCCGAACTGGCCCAGATCGTGGCGGGCTGTCTGCCGCGCCCCAAGCCGAACCAGAGCCATCCGGCGACGCGCAGCTTTCAGGCGATCCGCATCTGGGTGAATGACGAATTCGGCCAGCTGGTCGCGGGGCTGTCGGCGGCGGAACGGGCGCTGAAGCCGGGCGGCAAGCTGGCGGTGGTCAGCTTTCATTCGCTGGAGGACCGGATCGTCAAGCGCTTCCTGCAGGCGCGCGCCGATGCGGGCGGCGGCGGCAACCGCTATGCGCCGGTGCAGGCCGAGGTGGCACCCGCCTTCACGCTGCCGTTCCGCCGCGCGATCGGCGCCGATGACGACGAGCTGGACGGCAACCCGCGTGCGCGCTCGGCCTTGCTGCGGGTGGGGGTGCGGACGGATGCGCCTGCGGGCACGGTGGATGCGGGCGCATTGGCGATGCCGCAACTGCCGGGGGCGAAGGCCGGAACGCGGCCGGGACGGGGGGCGCGCTGATGCGGTCGCTGACCTATCTGGGTTGCGTGTTTCTGGTGATGGGGCTGGCCTTCTGGGCCTATCGCGAGAATTACGCGACGCAGGCGGCGATGGGCGAGATGTCGCAACTGCGCCGCGAGATTGCGGGCCTGCGCGACGAGCTGGGCATTCTGCGGGCCGAATGGGCCTATCTGAACCGGCCCGAACGCCTGCGCGAACTGGTCGATCTGAATTTCGAGCGGTTGCAGCTGGTGCCGGTCGAATCGGGGCAGGTGCTGGACCTGCGCCATATCGACTATCCCAAACCGCCGCCGCCGCCCGAATCTGACGATGAAACCGAAACGGAGTCTCAGCCATGATCCGCACGCCTCTGCGCCCTCTGGCCCGCATTCTTCGTGCCCGCGAACGCGGCGAAAACCCCGATGACATCGAGGCCGAGAACCGCCGCCGCCGCCATGAAGAGATCCAGGCCCGCGCCCATCGCCGCGCCGAGGGGCGGCTGGTGCTGATGGCGGGGCTGTTTGCCATGGCCTTTGCCACGGTGGGGGTGCGCATGGGGGCGCTGGCCTCCAGCCAGCCCTCCGAGCCGCGCGCCGAGGTGCTGTCGGCGCAGATCATGTCGCAGCGCGCCGACATTACCGACCGGCGGGGCCGGGTGCTGGCCACCAACCTGCTGACGCATTCGGTCTATGCCCATCCGCATCAGATGGTCGATCCGGCCGGCGCCGCGCAGGGTCTGGCGCGGATCTTTCCCGATCTGGATGCCGAGCGGCTGACCCGCATGTTCACCGACGGCCGCAAGTTCATGTGGATCAAGCGCAAGATCAGCCCCGAACAGATGCAGGCCGTCCATGATCTGGGCGAGCCGGGGCTGCTGTTCGGCCCGCGCGAGATGCGCGTCTATCCCAATGGCGATGTGGCCAGCCATATCCTCGGCGGCTCGGGGTTCGGCAATGAGGGGGTGAACAGCGCCGAGGTGATCGGCGTCGCGGGGGTCGAGAAGGCCTTTGACGCCTGGCTGCGCGATCCGGCCAATGACGGCGCGCCGCTGGCCCTGTCGATCGACCTGACCGTGCAGCAGGCGATGGAGGATGTGCTGTGGACCGGCATGAACGTCATGAACGCCAAGGGCGCGACCGGCATTCTGATGGAGGTCAAGACCGGCGAGATCGTCGCCATGGCCAGCCTGCCCGATTTCGACCCCAATGACCGCCCGCGTCCGCTGCTGACCGGCGAGCCCTCGGACAGCCCGCTGTTCAACCGCGCGGTGCAGGGGCAATACGAGCTGGGCTCGACCTTCAAGATATTCCCTGTCGCGCAGGCGCTGGATCTGGGGCTGGTCAACCCCTCGACCGGCATCAATGCGGCGGCGCCGATGCGGATCGGGCGCTTTCTGATCAACGATTTCCACAATTATGGCCGCGAGCTGAGCGTCACCGATGTCATCGTGAAATCCTCGAACGTGGCGACCGTGCGGATCGCGCAGATGATCGGTGTCGAGCGGCAGAAGGATTTTCTGGAAAAGCTGGGCATGTTCGCGCCCACCTCGGTCGAGATGGTCGAGGCGCCGACCGGCCAGCCGATCGTGCCGCAACGCTGGCCCGCCGTCACCTCGGCCACGGTCAGCTTTGGTCACGGTCTGGCGGCCAGCCCGCTGCATCTGGCGGCGGCCTATGCGACGATTGCCAATGGCGGGCGGGTCGTTTCGCCCACGCTGGTGCATGGCCGTCAGCGCCCCGAGGGTGAGCAGGTGCTGTCGCCCCGCGCCGCCGCCATGGCGGTGGACATGCTGCGGCAGGTGGTGACGCGCGGCACCGCGCGCGGCGCCGAGGTGCCCGGATACGAGATCGCGGGCAAGACCGGCACCGCCGACAAGCCCCGCTCGTCCGGGGGGTATTACAAGAACCGGGTGATCGCGGCCTTTGCCGCCGTGTTTCCGGCCAGCGACCCCGAATATGTGCTGATCGTCGCGCTGGACGAGCCGACCAGCCGCAACGCCAATGGCGTGGAAAGCCGCACGGCGGGCACGACTGCCGTGCCGGTCGCCGCCGAACTGGTGCGCCGGATCGGCCCGCTGCTGGGGCTGGAGCCGAAAACCGACGAAATCCTGCCGACGATCGCGCCGCGCTTTCAGCCGCGTGTTGAACCCGGCGAAGAGGCTGGGGTAAGGCTCGTCGCAAATCAATGACGGGTGGTTGAGGTGGATCAGGGCAAGGTAACGCTGACGCAGCTGGGGCTGCGCTCAAGGGACGGGCGCGACCCGGTCATCACGGGCCTGTCGCTGGACAGCCGCACGGTCCGGCCCGGCCATCTGTTCGCGGCCTTGCCCGGATCGGCGGTCCACGGGGCCGAATTCATCACCTATGCGATCCGCATGCAGGCCGGCGCCGTGCTGACCGACCGCAAGGGCGCCGAGATCGCGGCGGACGCGCTGGCGGGCTGGGACGGTGCGCTGGTCGTGGCCGAGGATGCGCGCGCAGCCCTTGCCGGGGCCGCCGCCCTGTGGTTCCGCGATCAGCCCGCCCATACCGTCGCCGTCACCGGCACCAGCGGCAAGACCAGCGTCGCCAGCTTTACCCGCCAGATCTGGCAGGCGTTGGGCCTCAGCGCGATCAGCCTTGGCACGATGGGGGTCGAGGGCGATTTCCACGCCAAACTGGCCCATACCACGCCCGATTCCCTGACCCTGCACCGCGTTCTGGCCGAGGCCGCGCAGGCGGGCGTCACCCATGCCGCGATGGAGGCATCGTCGCACGGTCTGGACCAGCGCCGCCTTGACGGGGTGCGGATCGAGGCTGCGGCGTTTACCAATCTCAGCCAGGATCATCTGGACTACCACGCCGATTTCGACGCCTATTTCGCCGCCAAGGCCCTGCTGTTCAACCATATCCTTCAGGAAGGTGCCGCGGCGGTCATCAACACCGACAGTCTGCGCGGGCGTCAGATGGCCGATATTGCCACCGACCGGGGGCTTGCGCTGACCACGGTGGGGCAGGCCGACGGAGCGATGCTGCGGATTCTGGGCCAGCGGTTCGATGCGACTGGGCAGGATCTGCGCTTTTCGGTGATGGGGCAGGCGCATCTGGTCCGTCTGCCGCTGATCGGCGGCTTTCAGGCCGAGAATGTGCTGGCCGCGATGGGGCTGTGCCTGGCCTCGGGCTGCGCGGCGGATGCGATCATCGGCGTGCTGCCGCAGCTTTCGACCGTGCGCGGACGGATGCAGCTGGCCGCGCAGCGCGCCAATGGCGCGGCGGTGTTTGTCGATTACGCGCACAAGCCCGGCGCGGTGATCGCGGCGCTGCAATCGCTGCGCCCGCATGTGATGGGGCGGATCATCTGCGTGATCGGCGCGGGCGGCGACCGCGACCGGGGCAAGCGCCCGCTGATGGGCGAGGCTGCGCGCCTCTATGCCGATCATGTCATCGTCACCGACGACAACCCCCGCAGCGAAGACCCCGCCCTGATCCGCGCCGCCGTGCTGGAGGGCGCCGGCCCCGAGGCCCGCGAGGTGGCCGACCGGGCCGAGGCGATCCTGCGCGGCGTCGATGCGCTGCAACCGGGCGACGCGCTGCTGATCGCGGGCAAGGGGCATGAGACGGGCCAGATCATCGGCAGCGATGTCTATCCCTTTGACGACGCCGAACAGGCCTCGGTCGCGGTCGCGGCGCTGGACGGCGTGATATGACCGTGCTGTGGACTGCGGCCAATGCCGCTGCCGCCACGGCTGGCCGCGCACAGGGCGGTTGGGCCGCGACGGGTGTGTCGATCGACACGCGCACGATCCGGCCCGGCGATCTGTTCGTGGCCCTGCAGGCCGCGCGCGACGGGCATGATTTCGTGGCGCAGGCGCTGGCCGCCGGGGCCGCCGCCGCGCTGGTCAGCCGCATCCCCGAGGGCGTGGCCGCCGATGCGCCACTGCTGATCGTGGCGGATGTGCTGGCGGGGCTTGAGGCGCTTGGCCGCGCGGGCCGCGCCCGGATGGGCGGGCGCGTGATCGCCATCACCGGCTCGGTCGGCAAGACCTCGACCAAGGATATGGCGCGGGCGGCTTTGGCCGGGCAGGGCCGGATCCATGCCGCCGAGGCCAGCTATAACAACCATTGGGGCGTGCCGCTGACGCTGGCGCGGATGCCCGCCGAGACCGATGTCGCGATCATCGAGATCGGCATGAGCCACCCCGGAGAGATCGCGCCGCTGGCCCGCATGGCCCGCCCGCATGTGGCGCTGATCACCACGGTCGGCGCCGCCCATCTGGAGGCCTTCGGCGCCATCGACGGCATCGCCCGCGAAAAGGGCGCAATTTTTCAGGGGCTGGAGCCTGTCGGCACCGCGATCCTGCCCGAAGACCTGCCCGTGACCCAGATCCTGCGCGACTGCGCCGATGCGGCGGGGGCGGTCGTGGTCGGTTTCGGCAAGGACGGCATGTCGCGTCCGCTGAAAACCGTGGCTCACGATGGCGCGCTGTCCTGCCACGCCCGCATTCTGGGCGAGACGGTCAGCTTCACGCTGGCCACGACCGGGCAGCATTTCGTGATGAATGCGGTGGGCGTGCTGACCGCACTGGCCGCGGCCGGCGCCGATCTGGCGCAGGCCGCGCGGGCTTTGGGCGACTGGCAGCCCGCCCGCGGGCGCGGCGCGGTTCAGGCTCTGGGCGCGATCCGCCTGATCGACGACAGCTTCAACGCCAACCCGGCCTCGATGTCGGCGGGGCTGGCGATGCTGGCCGGGCTGACCGGCGGGCGCCGGGTGGCGGTGCTGGGCGACATGCTGGAACTGGGCGACGAAGAACTGGCGCTGCATATGGCGCTGGCCTCTGACCCGGCGATGGCCTCGGTCGATCTGGTCCACAGCGCCGGGCCACGGATGCACCACCTGCATCAGGCGCTGCCCGAGACGCGCCGGGGCCTCTGGGCCGAGACGGCTGCGGGGCTGGCGGCGCAGGCGGCGCGGCTGACAGCGCCCGGAGACATCGTTCTGGTGAAGGGCTCGAAGTCCTCGCAGATTTCGGCGGTTGTGGACGCGCTGCGCGCGCACGCCGCCCAAGACAAGGAATAACGCCATGCTCTATTGGCTCAGCAGCCTGTCCGAGGGCGGGGACATCTTCAACCTGTTCCGCTACATCACCTTTCGCGCCGGTGCGGCCTTCTTCACGGCGCTGTTCTTCGGTTTCATCTTTGGCGGGCCGATGATCAGCTACCTGCGGCGGGTGCAGAAAAAGGGCCAGCCGATCCGCGATGACGGCCCCGCAAGCCATCTGTCCAAGGCGGGCACGCCCACGATGGGCGGCATCCTGATCCTGTCGGCGCTGCTGGTCTCGACCCTGCTCTGGGCGCGGCTGGACAATGGCTATGTCTGGATCGTGCTGCTGGTGACGGCGGGCTTTGCGGCGATCGGATTCGCCGACGATTACGCCAAGGTGACCAAGCACAACACCAAGGGCGTCAGTTCGCGCATCCGCATGGGGCTGGGGCTGCTGATCGCGGCGGCGGCGGCGGTGGCGGCGGCCATGCTGCACCCCGAGGGGCTGACCCTCCAGCTGGCGCTGCCGGTCTTCAAGGATGTGCTGGTCAATCTGGGCTGGATGTTCGTGCCCTTTGCGATGATCGTGATCGTGGGCTCGGCCAATGCGGTGAACCTGACCGACGGGCTGGACGGGCTGGCGATCATGCCGGTGATGATCGCGGCGGGCACGCTTGGCGTCATCGCCTATACGGTCGGGCGCGTCGATTTCACCGAATATCTGGGCGTCCACCACGTCCCCGGCACCGGCGAGATCCTGATCTTCGTCGCGGCCCTGATCGGCGGCGGCCTTGGGTTCCTGTGGTATAACGCCCCCCCGGCGGCGGTCTTCATGGGCGATACCGGCAGCCTGGCCCTCGGCGGCGCGCTTGGCGCCATCGCGGTCGTGACCAAGCACGAGATCGTCCTGGCCATCGTCGGCGGCCTCTTCGTGGTCGAGGCCATGTCGGTCATCATTCAGGTGCTGTATTTCAAACGCACCGGCAAACGCGTCTTCCTGATGGCGCCGATCCACCACCATTTCGAGAAAAAGGGCTGGGGCGAGGCGCAGATCGTGATCCGCTTCTGGATCATCGCCCTGATCCTGGCGCTGATCGGCCTTGCCACACTCAAGCTGCGCTGATCTTTGCTTTGGTCGTCAAATATCCTCGGGGGTCCGGGGGCAGACAGCCCCCGGCCTCCCGGTCGCGCCCGACCTGTCAATAAAAGGAAACCCGCCCATGATTCCCGTCCAAGGCGTCGAACACCAGACCATCGCCGTTCTGGGCCTTGGCCGCTCGGGCCGGGCCACGGTGGCCGCGCTGGCGGCGGGCGGCGCGCGGGTCATCGCCTGGGATGACGGTCAGGACACCCGCGAGACCGCCGGGGCGGAAGGGATCGACATCGTCGACCTGTCCCGCGATGCGGCCTGGTCCGGGGTGGCCGCGCTGATCGTCAGCCCCGGCATCCCGCATCTCTATCCCCGCCCGCATCCGGTGATTGCCGCGGCCTATGCGCGCGGCGTGCCGGTCGACAATGACATCGGCCTGTTCTTTCGCAGCTATGCGACGCCGGACTGGGATCAGTTCGACCGCGCCCCCCGCGTGATCGCGGTGACCGGGTCCAACGGCAAATCGACCACGACCGCACTGATCCACCATATCCTGACCGAAACCGGGCGCCCCGCGCAGATGGGCGGCAATATCGGCACCGGCGTTCTGTCGCTGGAACCCGCGATCGACGCTGAGGTGATGGTGCTGGAACTGTCGAGCTATCAGACCGACCTTGCCCGCGCCCTGACCCCCGATGTCGCGGTGTTCACCAACCTGTCGCCGGATCATCTGGACCGCCATGCGGGCCTTGGCGGCTATTTCGCCGCCAAGCGCCGGCTCTTCGCCGAGGGCGGCCCCGACCGCGCCGTGATCGGTGTGGATGAGGCCGAGGGGGGCTATCTGGCCAATCAACTGGCCATGGGCCCCGCAGATGACCGGGTGATCCGCATCTCGTCCGGGCAAAAGCTGGATCAGACGGCCTGGTCGGTCTTTGCCCGCAAGGGGTTCCTGTCGGAATATCGCAAGGGGCGGCAGGCGGGGTCCATCGACCTGCGCGCGGTGCCGGGTCTGCCCGGCGCGCATAACCATCAGAACGCCTGCGCCGCCTATGCCGCCTGCCGCGCGGTGGGCATTTCCCCGCGCGAGATCGAGGCGGCGTTTCACAGCTTCAAGGGTCTGCCGCATCGCAGCCAGCTGGTCGCCGAGATCGGCGGCGTGCGCTATGTCAACGATTCCAAGGCCACCAATACCGATGCCGCCGCCAAGGCGCTGCAGGCCTTTGAGCGGATCCGCTGGATCGCCGGGGGGCTGGGCAAGGAGGGCGGCATCGCCGCGCTGGCGCCGCATCTGGGCCAGGTCACCAAGGCCTATCTGATCGGCCATTCGGCCCGCGATTTCGCGCTGGAGATCGGGCAGCTGCCGCATGAGGTGCTGGAGACCATGTCCGATGCCGTCGCCCGCGCCGCCGCCGAGGCGCAGCCGGGCGAGACGGTGCTGCTGGCTCCTGCGGCGGCCAGTTTCGATCAGTATCCCAATTTCGAGAAGCGCGGCGAGGATTTCGTCCGTCTGGTCGAGGCGCTTGCTGCGCGCGGGTAGGGGGCTGTCTGCCCCCGTCGCCGTTCCGGCGACTCCCCCGAGGATATTTGGGTGAAGAAGAAGCGGGTGACCGGGCGCTGCATGGGGAGACGGCATGACGATCAGGATGGATGCGGCGGCGCTGAATGCGTTTCTGGGCACGGAGTTTCCGCAGGTTGCAGCCAGCTACCGAGTCGAGGCCGCGGATGAGGCGCGGCTGATCGCCCGGCTGGTCGTGGATGAGACGCATCTGCGGCCCGGCGGCACGGTCAGCGGGCCGTCCATGTTCGCGCTGGCGGATCTGGCGATCTACTGCACGATCCTGTCGCGGATCGGGCCTGTTGCGCTGGCGGTGACGACCAATGCCTCGATCGACTTCATGCGCAAGCCTGCGGCGGGGCGCGATCTGCTGGCCGAGTGCCGGTTGCTGAAGCTGGGCCGCAGTCTGGCGGTCGCGGAGGCCCTGATCCGGTCGGAGGGCGCGCAGGACGCGGTCGCGCGCTGTTCCATGACCTATTCGATTCCGCCGAAAGAGCAGGTTTCCGGGGTTCTGGAGTAAGGTATTTAAATACCTAATTTATAGAGCAATGATTCTGAACGATTTATTCAGGGGGTGCTGGCTTGACCTGCGCGGCCTCCTGCCGGATATACGCATATCTCGAATACACACGACCCTGAAGGGGACGACCAATGAAGACCTATACCGCGAAACCGGCGGAGATCGAGAAGAAGTGGATCCTGATCGACGCCGAGGGCGTCGTTCTGGGCCGCCTCGCCACGATCGTCGCCAGCCGCCTGCGCGGCAAGCACAAGCCCACCTTCACGCCGCACATGGATATGGGCGACAATGTCATCATCATCAACGCCGACAAGGTGCAGATGACCGGCAACAAGCGTGACGACAAGAAATACTACTGGCACACCGGCCATCCGGGCGGCATCAAGCACCGGACTGCCCGCCAGATCCTGGAAAGCGCCCATCCCGAGCGCGTGGTGATCAAGGCCGTCGAGCGGATGATCAGCCGCAACAAGCTGGGCAAGCAGCAGATGACCAATCTGCGCGTCTATGCCAGCGCCGAGCATCCGCATGAGGCCCAGCAGCCCGAGGTTCTGGACGTGAAAGTCCTGAACAAGAAAAACACCCGGAGCGCATGATCATGGCCGAAGACATCAAAACTCTCGACGATCTGAAATCGGT
>NZ_JBKBVD010000066.1:0-16408 GCF_046289755.1 Paracoccus sp. (in: a-proteobacteria)
TTCAGTTCCTGCAAAGCGGTCAGCAGCGTCCAGATGCGCCCGTCGCGCAGGCGCACCAGCCCGTATCCGCGCCCCACCTGCGTTTCAAAGCGGAACCACGCGGTGATGACGCCGTCCTCCTCGCCCGGGATCTCGGCCGGGTCCAGTTGCCAGCCCGCGGGCCGGATATGGCCCAGCTGCGCGCGCAGCATGTCAGCCACCTGATCCGGCCCCTCCATCGTGCGGATGTTCCAGGTAAAGCTGACCAGATCGCGCCAGTGGCAATCGGTGGTGAACAGATCGGTGGCGCGGTCAATCTCACCCGCATCCAGCGCCGCGCCAAGCGTGCTCAGCACCGCCTGGGCGCGGTCGGCCACAGTGGAATCCAGCATGTCAGTCCTCCCTTCAACTTGTCTCCCATGGGTCAGACTGAGGAGGGGCGGGCGGTTCCGACAGAAAAATCCCACGCCGCAGCGCAGCAATCCCATGCCGCAGCGCAGGGCTGTTGCGTGCGCAACATCGCGCAACAGGGATGCGCTGTCAGGCGGGTGGGCTCAGCCCTGCGGCCCGCATCCGCCGCAGCACGGTCGAGCGGTTGACCCCCAGCCGCCGCGCCGCCTGCGCCATATTGCCGTTGCAGGCGGCCAGCACGGCGCGCAGATCCTCGGGCGCGTCGGGGGCTGTGGCAGGGGCCATCAGCGCCGGCGGCAGGTCGGGCGCGTCGATCACCTGCCCGTCGGCCAGCAGCACCGCCGATTGCAGGGTGGTGGCCAGTTCGCGCAGATTGCCGGGCCAGAGTCGCGATTTCAGCTCGGCCCGCGCGCTGGCCGACAGGCGCAGACTGTCGGCGCTGGCCGCGCGCAGCAGCCGGTCCAGCAGCCAGTCCATATCCTGCCGCAGCCGCAGCGGCGGCAGGGTCAGCGCGGCGCCAGCGATGCGGAAGAACAGATCCGCCCGGAACGACCCCGCCGCCACCCGCGCCGCCAGATCGCCGCGCGCGGTGGCGATGATCCGCAAGCGGCTGTCGGCCAGACGACGCAGCAGCGCGGCCTGACCCTCGGGCGTCAGATCCTCGACGCCTTTCAGCAGCAGCGTCCCGCCCGCAGCGTCGCGGCCCTGTGGGCCAAGCGCCGTTGCATCCTGCCCGGCGCAATCCAGCGCGTGGAACGGCGTGCCCTGCGGGCGGCACATATGGATGGCGCGGGCCAGACGTTCCTTGCCGGTCCCGGTCTCGCCGCTCAGCAGCAGGGGCACGGCGCCGGGGGCCAAACGGGCCGCGCGCGACAGCAGCGCCTGCATGGCCGGGTCCGGCCCGGCAAGGCTGGACAGGCCCCCCGGCAGCAGTGGCTGACCGCGCGGGGCCGGGGCGGATTGCGGCGCGATCGCGTGACCATACAGCGCGCGCCCGTCGCGCAGCCGGATCACCCGGTCCTCGGTCGGGCGGCCCCGCATCAGGTCGGGCAGGTCGTCAACCGACAGTTCGGTCACCTGATCCAGCCGCTGCCCGATCAGAGATCCGCAGGGCGACAGCGCCGCCTGCGCCGCATGGGTCATGCCGATGATCCGCCCGGCGCCGTCCAGCGCAATCGCGGCCTCGGGATCGACCTCAAGGAATTCGGGGCTGGAGGACAGGCGCAGCACCCAGTCGCTGCGCGTCATCGCCATCAGGTTCGCCATCTCGACCCGCCGGGCCGAGGTGCGCACAAGGTTCATCGCCAGATTCTGGCTGGCCTTGGGCTGGGGAGAGCGCAGCAGCGACAGGTCCAGCACCGCCGCCAGCTGCCCCGAGGTGTCAAAGACCGGCGCGGCGGTGCAGGACAACGGCGTGTGGTGCAGGTCGAAATGGTCGGTCTGATGGATCGTCACCGCCTCGCCGGTGAACAGGCAGGCGCCCACGGCGCAGGTGCCCGCCAGATGTTCCGACCAGTCCGACCCCAGATACAGCCCCGCCGCGCGCAGCTCGTCGCCATGGCGCGACGGGCCGAAGAAATCCACCGTGACGCCCTTGGCATCGGCCAGCAGCAGCACGTAATTCTGCCCCGCCACCTGCCGGAACAGCGCCCCCAGCCCCGACCGCGCAATGGCGATCAGCCGCTCGGACTGTTCGCGATGGCTGCGCAGTTCGGCCTCGGTGACGATATGGGCGGGCGAGGGGCGGGCCGGGTCCAGCCCATGATGTTCCACGCAGCGGCGCCAGCTGGCCGCCACCATGCGGTCGCGCCCGGTGGCCTGCCCGCGCAGCACCCGGTCGATCTCGGCCACATGGTCGGTGTCACGCATGGCACAGCCCCCCTCCTGTCAACGATCAAGCCACAGGCGCGGGGGGTCTGTCCAGCGCGCAGCCGGGAAACCGGGCGGGGGGGGGTGCCCCGCCCGGCTTACGTGTTTCAGGAACGTTGGCCGGAGCTCAGATCTTGCAGGTCTGGACCACGCCGGGCAGCTGGCTCCATTGCGCATACCAGCTGCGGAACTGGGTGAACTGCGTCTCGGCCCATGCCTGCTGGCTGGGGGTCAGCGCGTCGGTCGCGTTGAAATGCAGGCTGTATTCGGCATCGCCCTGCATCACCATCATATGCTTGTAATACAGCACCAGGTCGGTGCCCTCGTCCCAGGACGACAGAACCTCCAGCGCCTCGCCCAGTTCGCGGGCGCGGATGCGGGCCTCGGCATCGCCGGTGGCCGCCAGCTTGGCCAGCTCGACGAAGTGCAGGATTTCCCTGGGGATCACATTGCCGATGCCGGTGATCGCGCCGGTCGCGCCGCATTTGACATAGCCGTGATAGACGCCGGTATCGACACCGGCCATCAGGATCACGCCGTCATCGGCGCTGGTGATGTGTTCGGCGGCATAGGTCATCGCCTTGGCGCCGCCGAACTCCTTGAACCCGATCAGGTTGGCATGCGCCGCACGCAGGGCAAAGAACAGATCCGCCTTGGTCTCATAGCCATAATAGGGGCTGTTGTAGATGACCGCCGGCAGGTCCGGGGCCGCCGCCAGCACGGCCTCGAAATGGTTGCGCTGTGCAATGGCCGATGAGCCGCGCGACAGGACCCGCGGGATCACCATCAGCCCCGCCGCGCCGACCTTTTGCGCATGCGCCGCATGTTCGACCGCCAGCGCCGAGTTGACCGCACCCGTTCCCACGATGACCGGAATGCCCGCCGCAACAAGGCGCCCGACGCCCTCCATGCGCTGTGCATCGGTCAGCAAAGGCCAGTCCCCCATCGAGCCGCAATAGACGACGCCCGACATGCCCGTCTCCATCAGCTGTCCGGCCTTGCGGACCAGCGCGTCGAAATCGGGGGTGCGATCAGCCTTGCAAGGCGTCATCAGCGCCGGGATGACGCCGGTGAAAACCTTCGTGTCCATGGGAAACTCCTTATGATCCGTTGCGGCAATACGGCAGCCAACCGCCGATTCCTGACAGCATCATAAGGATTGCATTTTATTTGTCGACAAAAATTTGGCGCGGCTACAAGGGAACATCCTGCCGCAGGTCGCGGGCAAAGAACTGCTGGATCTGCTGCATGATCTGGTCGGCATGGGCGCGCGCCAGCCGGTCGCAAAAATCAATATCGCGGGCCTCGATAGCGGCGATGATCGCCTCATGCTCGTCGGAATATTCCTGCGGCAGCCGGTCGTCGAACGACTGGTAATACAGCCGCAGCAGCCGCCGCCCCTCATCCAGCAACCGCAGGAACAGCGCCGTGTAATAGGGGTTGCGCCCGGCCTCGGCGATGGCCGCGTGAAACTCGCGGTTGGTCGCGATCATCGCCAGCGCGTCCTGCGCGTTCACGGCAGCGGCGAAATCGGCCTGATGGGCGCGGATGCGCTCCAGATCGGCGGGCTGGTGATATTGCGCGGCCAGCCGGGTCGAGACCCGATACATCAGCGTGATCGCGTCAAAGAAGGTGTGCAGGTTCAGAAAGTCGATATTCGACACCATGGTCGAGCGGTTGGGCAGCGTCTCGACCAGCCCTTCGCCCGCCAGCCGCACCAGCGCCTCGCGGATGGGGGTGCGCGACATGCCGAAACGCTCGGCCAGCTGCACCTCGTCGATGGGGCTGCCGGGGGCGAGGATCAGGTTCAGGATCTCGTCGCGCAGCGATTCATAGACGACCTTGACCCCCGAACCGCGTCGGCGTTCGGGGGCAGTGTCAGGCGAGGTCTCGGCCATGGCGGGCATTCCTTGTCGATCAGAACTTTTTGTCGACATGAGGAATAGGGCGGATGGCGCGCAGGATCAATCATCTGACCCAATCTGCCGGGCGGGGATCAGCCGATCGCGTCCAGCCCCAGATCCTGCATCCGCTGCATCAGCTCGGCCTCGGCCTGCGTGAGGGTCACGCCATCCGCCTGCGCCGCCGCGCGCGCGGCAAAGCGGCGCCCCGAGGGCAGCCGGGCGCCCTGCCCCGTGATCGCGTCGAACAGCAGTTCCGCACGGGCAAAGGGATCGCCGGGGCGGCCTGCGGAAAACGCCTGCGGTGACATGGCGATGATCAGCTCGCCATGGAACGGGGCCAGCGTGGTGGTGCCCAGCTGTTCCAGCACTTCGGGGCTGGTCAGATCGCCGATCATCACCCCCGCCAGCAGCTCGATCATGGTGCCGATGGCCGAGCCCTTGTGCCCCCCGAACGGCAGCATCGCCCCCGCCAGCGCGGCGGCAGGATCGTCGGTCGGCTGGCCCTCGGTATCAATCGCCCAGCCTTCGGGCACCGGCTTGCCCGCGCGGCGCAGCAGCTCGATCTCGCCGCGTGCCGCGACCGAGGTGGCAAAATCGAACACATAGGGCAGCCCCGACGGGCGCGGCCAGCCAAAGGCCAGCGGGTTGGTGCCCAGCAGCGGACGGGTGCCGCCGGTGGGCGCGACGCTGGCATAGCTGGGGCACATGACCAGCGCCGCCAGACCCTGCGCGGTGACCGCCTCGACCTCGGGCCAGAGGGCCGAGAAATGGGTGCAGTCATTGACCACCATCGCCGCCAGCCCCAGCTCGCGCGCCCGGTCCGCCAGCAGCGGCAGGCCCAGTTCGAAGGCCGGGCTGGAAAAGCCGCGCTTCGCATCGACGCGGATGATCGCGCGGCCGTCATCGGGCATCAGCACCGGCAGCGCCGTGCCATCGACCATCCCCGCCTTGAGCGTCCGCAGCACGCCCTCGATCCGGTAGATGCCGTGGGATTTGCAGCCGTCCCGCTCGCCCGCTGCGATGACCCGGCCAAGGGCCTCGGCCTGCACCGCGCTCATGCCCGCACCGCGCAGGATGGACACGATGCGGTTGTGCAACTCGTCAAGGGTCAGGGTGAGGGTCATGTCGGCGGACCTTTCCGGTAAGATGCGTGACTGTTGACCTCATGCATACAAGCTGTCTACAAAAGGGCAAGGCCCTGGGGACACCGTTGACAGGTGGGCCGGGGATCGTGCCAACATAACAGACGAAGAGGACGCGCAAATGGGTTTTCACCCCAAAGGCAAGCATCTGATCGCCGGCAACTGGGTCGCAGGCGCCACGACTTTCGCCTCCAGCCCCGCCCATGGCCCGGCGCATGATTATGCCGTCGGCACGCCCGAACTGGTTGATCAGGCCTGTCAGGCCGCCGAGCAGGCGTTCTGGTCCTATGGCTATGCCAGCCCCGCCGAACATGCGGCCTTCCTGCGCGCCATCGCAGATGAGATCGAGGCCCGCGCCGATGAGATCACCGAAATCGGCACGCAGGAAACCGGCCTGCCCGCCGCCCGCCTGAACGGCGAGCGGGGGCGCACGACCGGCCAGCTGCGCCTGTTCGCGGACCATATCGAACAGGGCGCCTTCCTCGACCGCCGCCATGACGCGGCGCTGCCCGACCGCCAGCCCGCGCCGCGCCCCGATCTGCGGATGATGCAGCGGCCCATCGGCCCGGTGGCGGTCTTCGGCGCCTCGAACTTTCCGCTGGCCTTCTCGACCGCGGGCGGCGACACCGCCGCCGCGCTGGCCGCAGGCTGCCCGGTCGTGGTCAAGGGCCACAGCGCCCATCCCGGCACCGGCGAGATCGTGGCCGCCGCCATCGACGCCGCTATCCGCCGCACCGGCGTGCATCCCGGTGTGTTCAGCCTGATCCAGGGCGGCGACCGCCGCGTGGGCGAGGCGCTGGTGACCCATCCGCTGATCCGCGCCGTGGGCTTTACCGGCAGCCTTGGCGGCGGACGCGCGCTGTTCGACCTCTGCGCCGCCCGCCCCGAACCGATCCCCTTCTTTGGCGAGCTGGGTTCCGTCAATCCGATGTTCATGCTGCCCGCCGCCATGGCCGCGCGCGGCGCGGCTCTGGGCGCGGACTGGGCGGCGTCGCTGTGCATGGGCGCGGGGCAGTTCTGCACCAATCCGGGCATTGCCATCGTCATCGACGGGTCCGATGCCGATGCCTTCACCGCCAGCGCCAAGGCCGCGCTGGAGAAAACCGCCGCGCAGGTGATGCTGACCGACGGCATCGCGCGCGCCTATCAGGCGGGCCAGCGCCGCTTTGCGGACAACCCCGCCGTGACGCCGGTCGTGACCACCACCTCCGAGGGGCGCGAGGCGCAGCCCAACCTGTTCCAGACCAGCGCCGATGCCTTCCTGTCGGATCACGACCTTGGCGAAGAGGTGTTCGGCCCCCTCGGCCTGATCGTGCGGGCGGCTTCCGTCGAACAGATGGATCAGCTTGCGCGCGGCCTGTCCGGGCAACTGACCGTCACCCTGCATATGGATAAGGCCGACCTGCCCACCGCGCAAAGCCTGCTGCCGGTGCTGGAGCGCAAGGCCGGTCGCATCCTCGTCAACGGGTTCCCCACCGGGGTCGAGGTGGTCGATTCGATGGTCCATGGCGGCCCCTATCCGGCCAGCACCAATTTCGGCGCGACCTCGGTCGGTACCCTGTCGATCCGCCGCTTCCTGCGCCCGGTCTGCTATCAGAACCTGCCCGCAGACCTGCTGCCCGCCGCCTTCAAGGGCTAAGCGACATGATGCGGCCCCCGCACCGGGGGCCGCAGACAGACCACAAAATACCGCTTGTATATTATTTGTATTTTTTGTTTGATTTGCTTCGACTTCGGCAGGATATTCCGCAAGCAGAGTACCGCCACCAACAACAGGGAGACTAGCATGAAAACCTCGATCTTTGCGATTGGCCTGATGGCCGCCACCGGTGCCGCAGCCCCCGCCTTCGCCGACAAGCTGGACGACATCATCAGCGCGGGCACGCTGCGCTGCGCGGTGGTGCTGGACTTCCCGCCGATGGGCTCGCGCGACAGCGACAACAACCCGATCGGCTTTGATGTCGATTACTGCAACGATCTGGCCGCCGCACTTGGCGTCAATGCCGAAATCGTGGAAACCACCTTCCCCGAACGCATTCCCGCGCTGATGTCGAACCGCGTGGACGTGGCCGTCGCCTCGACCTCGGACACGCTGGAGCGCGCCAAGACGGTGGGTTTCTCGATCCCCTATTACGCCTTCGAGAATGCCGTGGTCGGCCGGGACGGCACCGACATGACCGATTGGGAGGGCATGAAGGGCAAGACCGTCGGCGCCACCGCCGGCACCTATGAGGCGATCTGGCTTGAGGAAAAGGTCGCCGAATGGGGCGAGGGCCAGTTCCGCCCCTATCAGAATCAGGCCGACGTGTTCCTGGCGCTGAGCCAGGGCCAGCTGGACGCGACCGTCTCGACCGTCGAGGTGGCCGAGGCGAATGTGGCCTCGGGCAATTTCCCCGGCATCACCATCGTCGACAAGGCGCCGATGGTGCCCGACTATGTCGCGCTGATCACGCTGCGCGAGGAATACGGGCTGATCAACTATATGGATCTGTTCATCAACCAGCAGGTCCGCACCGGCCGCTATGCCGAGCTGTATGCCAAATGGGTGGGCGAGGGCGAACCCGCCGATCTGACCATCCCCGGCGTCTACCGCTGATCTGACCGGGCCGGGGCGCGCAACGACGTGCCCCGGCCATCCGCAGGGGAGGTGTGATGTTCAATTATAATTTCCGATGGGCGCAGGCCCTCGATTCGCTGCCGCGCATGCTGGAAGGCGCGCTGGTCACGCTGGAGGTGGCACTGCTGTCGATGGTGATCGGCATCAGCATCGCCATGGTGCTGACCCTGTTCCGGCTGTCGGGCAACCGCCTGCTGAAGGCCGTCTCGGCCAGCTGGGTCGAGATTGCGCGCAACACGCCCGCGCTGTTCCAGATCTATATGGTGCATTTCGGGCTGGGCAGTTTCGGCATCCACCTGTCGCCCTATCTGTCGCTGCTGATCGGCATCGCCTTCAACAACGCAGGCTACCTGTCCGAGAATTTCCGCGGCGCGCTGAAGGGCATCCCCGACACGCAGACCCGGTCGGCCCGGTCGCTTGGGATGACGCCCATTCAGGCGTTCCGCCATGTCGTGATGCCGCAGATGCTGCGCATCTCGTTCCTGCCGATGACCAATCAGATGGTCTGGGCGATCCTGATGACCTCGCTTGGCACCGTGGTTGCGATGAACACCGACCTGTACGGCGTGACCAGCGACCTGAACGCCCGCACCTTCCGCACCTTCGAGCTGTTCGCGATTGCCGCCGTGATCTTTTACGTCATCACGAAAACCGTCACCCTGTCTGCCCGCCTTCTGGCGGCGCGGCTGTTCCGCTACTGAAGGGGGGCGCGCATGTTCGATACCGCACTGACCACGAACGATCTGATCTTTCTGGCGCGCGGCGCCGGGATGACGCTGATCGTCACCGCCATCTCGGTCTTTTTCGGCACGGTGATGGGGATCGTCTTCGGGGTCTTCCGCTATCAGGTGGGGCCGTGGTGGGCCGCGCCGCTGACCTTTGTGCTGGACATCTTCCGGTCGATCCCGCTGCTGATCCAGCTGGTGCTGGCCAATGCCTTTGTCACCACGGTGCTGGGCTGGCGCGTCTCGGGGTTCACTGTCGCCTGCGGGGTGCTGTCGCTGTATACCGCCGCCTATTGCGCCGAAATCGTGCGCGGCGGGATCGAGGCCGTGCCGCCGACCCTGCGCCGCGCCGCGCGCTCGCTTGGGATGAGCTGGGGGCAGGACATGCGCAATGTCACCATGCCGCTGGCCGCCCGCATCGCGCTGCCCTCGTGGATCGGACTGGCGCTTGGGGTGATGAAGGACAGCGCGCTGGTCTATGTCGTCCAGGTGGTCGAGCTGCTGAAATCGGCGCAGATCCTGATCACCCGCCTGCAAGAGCCGCTGTTCCTGCTGATGATCTGCGGGTTGTTCTATTTTGTCATCTCGTTCCCCATCGCGCGTTTCGGCGGCTATCTGGAAAAGAAGTGGTCCAATGATTGAGATCGAAAACGTCCGCAAATCCTTTGGCCCGCTTGAGGTGCTGAAGGGCATCGACCTGACCGTCGCCAAGGGCGAGGTGCTGACCGTCATCGGCGGGTCCGGGTCGGGCAAATCCACCCTGCTGACCTGCATCAACGGGCTGGAGCCCATTGATCAGGGCCGCATTCTGGTCGACGGGGTCGAGGTGCATGCCAAATCGACCAACCTCAACCAGCTGCGCCGCAAGATCGGCATCGTGTTCCAGCAATACAACGCCTTCCCGCATCTGACCGTGCTGGAAAACGTCATGCTGGCGCAGCGCAAGGTTCTGGGCCGCGGAAAGCCCGAGGCCGAGGCCGAGGCCGTGCGCCAGCTGACCCATGTGGGTCTGGGCGACAAGCTCAAGGTCTATCCCTCGCGCCTGTCGGGCGGCCAGCAGCAGCGCATGGCGATCGCCCGCGCGCTGGCCATGTCGCCCGATTACATGCTGTTCGACGAGGTGACCTCGGCGCTGGACCCGCAGCTGGTGGGCGAGGTGCTGGACACGCTGCGCCTGCTGGCGTCCGAAGGCATGACGATGATCTGCGTCACGCACGAGATGAAATTCGCGCGCGAGGTGTCCGACCGCGTGGCGTTTTTCCATCAGGGGGTCATGGTCGAGATCGCGCCCCCCGCGCAGTTCTTCGACACGCCCCAAAGCCCGGAACTGCGCAAGTTTCTGGCGGCGACGCACTGACCATGACCGATGTGATCGTGATCGGCGCCGGGGTGATCGGTCTGTCCTCGGCGCTGGCCCTGCAGGCGCGCGGCATGCAGGTGACCGTGCTGGACCGCGAGGGGCCTGCGGCGGGCGCCTCGGCGGGCAATGCGGGGGCGTTTGCCTTTGCCGACATCCTGCCGCTGGCCTCGCCCGGCCTGCTGCGAAAGGCGCCGCGCTGGCTGCTGGACCCGCTTGGCCCCTTGTCGGTGCCGCCGCGTTATGCGCTGCGGATCGCGCCGTGGATGTTCCGGTTCTGGCGCGCCTGCCAGCCCGGTCGCGTGGCGCGGTCCACCACCGCCCAGACCCTGCTGATGGACCTGTCCCGCGCCGAGCTGGAGCCGTTCCTGCACGCCACCGGCACCCATCACATGCTGCACAAGGATGGCAGCCTTCAGGTCTATGAATCGCAGGCCGAGCTGGACGCATCCCTGCCCGGCTGGCGCGCGCGCGAGGCGCATGGCATCGCGTTCCGCCACATGACCGCCGATGAGATGGCGCAGATCCAGCCCGGCCTGTCGCCGCGCTTTACGCATGGCACTTTCACCCCCGGCTGGTACTCCATCAGCGATCCGCGCCTCTATGTGCTGGCCCTGGCGGATCGGTTCCGCGCCCAGGGGGGGCGGATCGAGCAGGCGCAGGTCACCGCCCTGATGCCCGCACCGGACGGGGTGACGGTCACCGCGCCCGGTGCCTCGTGGTCAGCCGATTTCGCCGTGCTGGCGGCAGGCGCCTTTTCGCGTGAACTGGCGCGGGGGGTGGGCGACAAGATCCCGCTGGAGACCGAGCGCGGCTATAACACCACCCTGCCGCCCGGTGCCTTCGATCTGCGCATGCAGGTCACATTTGGCGGGCATGGCTTTGTCGTCAGCCGCCTGTCCACCGGCATCCGCGTCGGCGGCGCGGTGGAACTGGGCGGGCTGCACCTGCCCCCGAACTACAAACGCGCGCAGGCGATGCTGACCAAGGCGCAGGCGTTTCTGCCCGGTCTGAACACGCAGGGCGGCACGCAATGGATGGGCTTTCGTCCCTCGCTGCCCGACACGCTGCCCGCCATCGGCCCCTCGCGCGGATCGCGCCGCGTCATCCATGCCTTCGGCCACGGCCATCTGGGCCTGACCCAATCGGCGGGCACCGCCCGGCTGGTGGCCGATCTGATCACCGGCGCGCCGCCCGCCATCGACCCGCAGCACTTCTCTCCTCAAAGGTTCTGACATGGCCAACCACACGTTTTCCTGCCTGGACGGGCATACCTGCGGCAATCCGGTGCGGCTGGTGTCAGGCGGCGGCCCGCTGCTGGAGGGCGCGACCATGCTGGACAAGCGCGCCCATTTCCTGCGCGACTTCGACTGGATCCGCACCGGGTTGATGTTCGAGCCCCGCGGCCATGACATGATGTCGGGGTCGATCCTCTATCCCCCCACCCGCCCCGATTGCGAGGTGGGGGTGCTGTTCATCGAAACCTCGGGCTGCCTGCCCATGTGCGGGCATGGCACCATCGGCACGATCACCATGGCGCTGGAAAACGGGTTGATCACCCCGCGCGAACCGGGCCGGTTGTCGATCGACACGCCCGCAGGCAAGGTCGACATCACCTATCGCCAGGAAGGCCGCTTTGTCGAAGAGGTCCGCCTGACCAATGTGCCCGGTTTCCTGCATGCCGAGGGGCTGACCGCCCATGTCGAGGGGCTGGGAGAGATCACCGTGGACGTGGCCTATGGCGGCAATTTCTATGCCATCGTCGACAGCCAGCCCAATTTCCGCGACATGGCCGATCACACGGCGGGCCAGCTGATCGGCTGGTCGCCCCTGCTGCGCCGGGCGCTGAACGAGAAATATCAGTTCGTGCATCCCGAGCATCCCCAGATCAGCGGCCTCAGCCATATCCTGTGGACGGGGGCGCCCACCCAGCCCGGCGCCCATGGCCGCAACGCGGTGTTCTACGGCGACAAGGCCATCGACCGCAGCCCCTGCGGCACCGGCACCTCGGCCCGCATGGCGCAGCTGGCGGCCAGGGGGCGCCTGAAGGCAGGCGACGAGTTCTGGCACGAAAGCATCATCGGCTCGATCTTCAAGGGCCGCATCGAGGCCGAAACCACCGTGGCGGGCCGCCCCGCCATCATCCCGTCCATCGGCGGCTGGGCGCGGCAGACCGGGATCAACACGATCTTCATCGACGACCGCGACCCCTATGCGCATGGATTCGTGGTCGCATGACCGCGACCGCGATCCTGCCCGGAACGGCCCGGGGCCCGGTCATCGCCACGACCGAACCGCTCAGCTTCTGGGGCGGGATTGATCCGGCCACAGCGACGGTGATCGACGTGCATCACCCGCTGCACGGGCGCTGTCTGACCGGGGCCATCGTGCTGATGCCCGGCACGCGCGGGTCGTGCACCGGGTCGGGGGTGCTGCTGGACATGGCCTTGCAGGGCCGCGCGCCCGCAGCTTTGGTCTTCTGCGAACCCGAGGATGTGGTGACGCTCGGCGCGCTGATCGCAGCGCAGATGTTCGACCGCGCCCTGCCGGTGCTGCGCCTGAGCCCGCAGGATTTTGCCGCGCTGGCCCAGCAGCCCGAGGCGCGCATCACCGAGGACATGATCGTGGCTGGCGATCTGCGCCTGCCCCTGACGCCGCTGCCTGACCACGCGCTGGAGCTGTCCCCGCAGGATCGCGCCATGCTGGAGGGCGCCGAGGGGCCGGCCACGCAGCAGGCCATGCGCATCCTGACCCGGATGGCTGTGGCTCAGGGCGCCACGCAGCTGATCGACGTGACGCAGGGCCATATCGACGGCTGCATCTATGCCAGCCCCGCCAATCTGACCTTCGCGCAGGCCATGGCCGATCTGGGCGGGCAGGTGCGCATTCCAACCACGATGAACGCCATCTCGGTCGATCGCGAAAACTGGCGCGCGCAGGGGGTGCCCGTGCTGTTCGGCGGCCCGGCGCAGCGGCTGGCCGATGCCTATACCAGCATGGGCTGCCAGCCCAGTTTCACCTGCGCGCCCTATCTGCTGGACAGTGCGCCGGGCACGGGCGATCAGATCGCATGGTCGGAATCCAACGCCGTGATCTATGCCAATTCGGTGCTGGGCGCGCGGACGGCCAAGCATCCCGATTTCCTTGATCTGTGCATGGCGCTGACCGGGCGGGCGGCGCAGGCGGGCGTCTATCTGGACGAGAACCGCGCCGCCATGCGGGTGCTGACCTTCGATCTTCCGCCGGGGGCCGATGACGCCCTCTGGCCCCTGATCGGCTGGCTGGCGGGGCAACTGTCGCAGGGCCGCATCCCGCTGCTGTGCGGGCTGGCGGGGGCGGCGCCGACGCCCGATGACCTCAAGGCGCTGTGCGCGGCCTTCGGCACGACCTCGGCGGCGCCCATGCTGCATGTCGAGGGCGTCACCCCCGAGGCGCATCGCCTGTCGCCCGGTGCCGATCACCGCCCCGTCACCCGCGCCGAACTGGCCGCCGCGTGGCAGGCCCTGAACGCAGGCCCTGAAACCGTCGAGCTGATCGCCATCGGCAGCCCCCATGCCTCGCTGGCCGAATGCCGGGCGCTGGCCGATGCACTGGCAGGCCGCCCCGTCGCCATCCCCACCATCGTCACTGCCGGGCGCAAGGTCATCGAAGATGCGCGGGCCTGTGGCACGCTGGACCGGCTGACCGCCGCCGGGGTGCAGGTCATCCCCGACCTGTGCTGGTGCTCGATTTCCGATCCGGTCTTTCCGCCCGCCACCCGCACGGTGATGACCAATTCCGGCAAATACGCCCATTACGGGCCGGGCCTCAGCGGGCGGCAGCTGCGCTTTGGCAGCATGGCCGATTGCGCGCGCGCCGCCCTGACCGGCCACGCGCCCCGCACCCTGCCCCACTGGCTGGAGACCTGAATGCGCAGCACCAAGACCATCCATGTGATTTCCGCCCATGCCGAGGGCGAGGTGGGCGACGTGATCGTGGGCGGCGTCGCCCCGCCGCCGGGCGCCACCCTGTGGGCGCAATCCCGCTGGATCGCGCGCGACAACACCCTGCGCAATTTCGTGCTGAACGAGCCGCGCGGCGGCGTCTTTCGCCATGTGAACCTGCTGGTGCCGCCAAAGCACCCCGAGGCAGACGCCGCCTTCATCATCATGGAACCCGAGGACACGCCGCCCATGTCCGGCTCGAACTCGATCTGCGTGGCGACCGTGCTGCTGGACAGCGGCATCCTGCCCATGCAGGAACCCGAAACCCATCTGCTGCTGGAGGCGCCGGGCGGGCTGGTCCGGGTCCGCGCCGAATGCCGGGATGGCAAGGCGGAACGCATCTTCGTGCAGAACCTGCCCAGCTTTGCCGCCCGTCTGGACGCCCCGCTGGAGGTCGAGGGGCTGGGCGCCCTGAGCGTCGACACCGCCTATGGCGGCGACAGTTTCGTCTGCGTGGATGCGCAGGCCCTGGGCTTTGCGCTGACCCCGGACGAGGCGCATGACATCGCCCGGCTGGGCGTGCGCATCACGGCTGCTGCGAACGAACAGCTGGGCTTTCACCATCCGGGCAACCCCGACTGGCGGCATATCTCGTTCTGCCTGTTTGCGGGCGCGGTCACGCGGCAGGGGTATGAATTGCGCGCGGGCGCGGCGGTGGCGATCCGGCCCGGCAAGGTCGACCGTTCGCCCACCGGCACGGCGCTGTCGGCGCGCATGGCGCTGCTGCATGCGCGCGGGCAGATGGGTTTTGAGGACCGGCTGACGGCGACATCGCTGATCGGATCGACCTTTGCGGGGCGGATTCTGGGGGTGACGCAGGTAGGCGACCGCCCCGCAATCCTGCCCGAGATTTCGGGGCGCGGCTGGATCACCGGCACGCATCAGCACATGCTGGACCCGTCCGATCCCTGGCCCGAGGGCTATCGCCTCAGCGATACATGGGGGGCGAAGTAAGGGGGCGCGCGCAGCGCCCCCACAGGATCACAGCGAGGCGCCGATTTCGCGCAGGCGTTCGATCACCGGCGCCTTGGGCAGCCAGATCTTGTCGAACTCGGTGATCAGCATCCCGCGGTCGGCGGCGGCAACCTCGTTCATGGTGATCCCCGTATCGGTCAGGTTCTGGATCAGGCCGGGTTCTTCGCTGACGATGTCACCGCTCTGCGCCTCCAGCGCCGCATTGACGGCAGTGGTGATCGCCTCGCGGTCGGCATCCGCCATCCCCTGCCATGCGCGACCCGAGGCCACCACGGCGGCGGGCATGAACAGCGCATTCATCCGCAAGATGCTTTTCGAGACCTGATCGAAGCGCTGGTTCCACGAGAATTCCAGATCCGCCTCCAGCCCGTCGACCTGACCGTTGGCCATGGCGTCATAGACCTGCGGCGTCGGGATCGGCGTCGGCGCAGCGCCCAGAAGCTGATAGAAATCACGGTAAACCGGCGTCGGGTTGATGCGCAGTTTCATGCCGCGCATATCCTCGACCGTCGCAATCTCGCGCGAGGAGAACACCGCGCGCATGCCGGTGATGGCCCAGCCAAGGCCGATGGTCCCGGTTTCGGCGGGCAGCACGTCGAACAGGGCCAGCACCTCGGGATGGCGCATCAGCAGCGCGGCCTTTTCGGTCGAATCGACCAGATAGGGCGCGTTGATGGCGGCGATATGATCGGACCGCGAGCCCAACTCGGCGGCCTGAATAATGCCCATGTCCAGCGCGCCCGATTGCAGCTGCTGCATCATCGCGGCCTCGTTGCCCAGCTGGCCCGCATGGAACACGGTCATCGACAGCCGGCCATCGGTGGCACCGGCAATCGCCTCGGCCATGTCCAGCGCGGCATCGTTCCAGGAATGGCCCGTGGGCGTGATCAGCCCCAGCCGCAATTCACGGGTCTGGGCCCGTGCGATCATCGGGGTGGCCAGCGCAAAGGCCGTGCCGGTGGCCAGGATCTGGCGACGCGAAAGTTTCATCATGCTTACCTCCTTGTTATCACATGCGCATGTTTGCAGACCCGGCGGCGCCTAGCGCGACAGCACCGTCGACAGGACAGGAAAGACCGACAGCAGGATCAGGATTGCGACGATCACCGCAAAGAACGGCAGCGTCACGATGAACAGCCGCGTGGGCTTCACCCCGGTCACCGCCGCACCGACATAGAGGCACAGCCCCACCGGCGGCGTCATGAAGCCCAGCACCAGGTTGAGCACCGCGACCACGCCGAAATGGAACGGGTCGATGCCATAGATCTCGGTCGCGATGGGCAGCAAGATCGGCACCGTCATGATCAGCGCGGGCGCCCCGTCCACGACCGTCCCGATCAGCAGCAGGATGACATTGACCAGCAGCATGAAGGTCAGCGGATCATGGGCGACGGTCTGGATCCATGCCGCGATCTGCTGCGGCACCCGGCCATAGGTCAGCACCCA
>NZ_JBKBVD010000067.1:0-15645 GCF_046289755.1 Paracoccus sp. (in: a-proteobacteria)
GCGCCAATCTCTCGACGCCCCGTCCGGTCATCCATCCCAGAATTCTTCCCGATCCAACCGCACCGCAGCGCGTCTTCCCGGCCCCTCCAGCGTTCCCGCCTTCGGTGAAGCGGTATTTAGGGGGAGCGCAGATCCTCCGCAACAGGAAAATGACATGAAATGAGAATATATCTTCAAGTTACTGAAATTATGTCATTATCTTGTAGTGAAATATCGGTTCAGCCGTCTGGCGCCAAGAATCACCGATGCCACAGCGCCGCCGCAAACCGCAATTTCGTCACCCCGAACGCCCGTCTGCCGCGTCTGACTTGAAATGCGGACTGAAGCGGACTATTTCTGGCCATGGCGGGCTTCTGCTCTTCGCGTGATCGGCCATTTTTCCACTGGCCTATAAGTTTTCCGAGGGCGCTGGCTCTGTCGTGACCCTGGTCACGTTACCCGGTACCCACCTGATGTTCAGGCTTTCGGGAAATCTGACGCCGACGCGGTCGCTGCGGTTCCCGCCACCCTTCCCCACCCCCTTCATCGACAGCCTCTCTGTCGCCAGCCCCATGGCCGGCCGGAGGGCATGCAAAAGGGCGGCCCACGAGGGGCCGCCCTTTCCAGAGAGACTTCGATCCAGAGGGACGGATCAGAAGCCGTAGACGACTGCGATGCCCAGACGGTTGTCGGTGCGGGTCTCACGGTCTTCGACATATTCGGTGCGGTAGCTCATGCGCGTGGCCAGCTGGTCCGAAACGCGGAAGTTCACACCAAGTTCGTTGGTGACGCGGTCTTGTGCGTCTTTCGAACCAAGATAGTCGGTGTCGTTGGTCAGGAAGATCGTGTCGTTGAAGCGGTGGTACAGACGCGACGACGCGATGTAGCCGATTTCGGTGTCCGAACCTTCGTCATTGCCAAAGGCGGCGCCGGTTTGCTGGTAACGGATACCGACACCAGCCTGAACACGCCATGCGGTGTCCTGGGTGTTGATGATGCGGTAGCCCGGACCAAAGCCCAGGAACCCATCGCGGCGAAGGTCGGTCGGGCGGTTGTCACCGTCAACCAGACCATCGACCTTCAGGCTGCCCAGAGCAAAGGCATACAGCTGGTCGTTGAAGTAGTACTGGGCGTCGTAGATCGCCTGAGTCTCTTCGGTGTCCCGCTCGCCGCTGTCGTTCTCGCCGAATTCGATCGAGACGCCGACGCTTTGCGCGAACTGGCCCTGATTGTAGTTGACGCGGCCCGCGATCGCCAGATCCTGGTTCTCGGTGTTGCCGGTGCGGCCGGTGTAGCTGAGCGACATGGTGCCGAACAGGCCGGTGCGACGGTCAGCGGGACCAAAGCGGTCCTGATCGGCGGAACGGTCGAAATCGTCCTGAACCGCATCTTCGATGTCGGTGATGCGGTCGTCGATGCTGGTCACACCCACGACATTCGCGCCGGTGGCGCGCTCGGTTTGTGCGAAGGCCGGAACCGACAGGGCGGCCAGGATGGCGGCGGTGCTGGTCAGCAGCGTAACTTTTTTCATTATATGTCCTCACGAGCTGAGTGTCGTTGTCCTGGCGAATATGCCGCCAGAGCATCTCTGCTGGGACTACAATTAAATCGCATCCGGTCCGGTTCAAAGAGGCGCGCATGACGTCGCAAGATGCCGAAAACGTGAGACGGGAATGGCCTGTGGCGGGACAGCGGGTCTTTGCTCAGCGGGGCGCGAAATGAAACGTGATGCAACCATTTATGACAAAGCGTAAGCAACGGCTGTCGCTTATGCTTTTGCCAGGAAGCTGGCGGCAGGGGCGGGCGGCCTTGTGCAACCGCATGAAACAGTCGCGTGACTGCCCCGAAAACAGGCAGGCTTGAGTGACCGGAAAGCAGCCCGAAATGTTGCAAATTGGTCACGATGCCGTCGGCTCCGTACCGGGGCAATCAGGCTGGCCGGGCCACGATAGCGACGATGGCCGGGCAGACCAAACATTTTCTGCGGTGAGGCTGACATGAAAAAGCCCGGACAACGCCGGGCCTCATCACCGTCAGGGCTGCCTGTGATCAGAAAGCGTCAGCCCGCAACTCGCGCGCCACATGGTCCAGCACCGCATTGACGAATTTCGGCTCTTTCCCATCGGGAAAGAACGCCTCGCACAGGCGGACATATTCCGAAATGACGACCTTGGGCGGGGCCTTGGCCGCCACCAGTTCGGCCCCGGCGGCGCGGAACAGAGCGCGCAGCACCGGGTCGATACGGCTGATCGGCCAGCGTGCGACCAGACCGCGATCCGTCGCCTGATCAATGCGCGACTGCCAGACCACGACATCATCCAGAATGCGCGCGAAAAGAACCTCATCCGCCGCTGCGGTCGGGCCATCGCGGTCCTCGGCCTCGATACGGAAGCTCTTGAACTCGCGCGTGACGCGGTCGGCGGATTGCCCCGCTGCCTCCATCTGAAACAGCGCCTGCACGGCATACAGACGCGCTGCGCTGCTGAGGGTGCGGCGGTCGGGGCGCGGCGTGTCAGAGGTGTCGGTGCCGGTCATGCTTTGCCCTGCCCTTCCAGTTCGCCCGCAAGGCGGATCACATCGTGCTGCGGCGCAGGGCGGCCCGGCACCGGTTGCCAGCGCCGCGACAGCGCGATCAGATGCAGCGCCGCCGCGACCGCGCCGCCGCCCTTGTTCTGCCCGCCGGGATCGGCGCGAACCTGCGCCTGCGCCTGCGTCTCGACCGTCAGGATGCCATTGCCGATGCACAGGCCCTGCAACCCCAGCAGCGTCAGCGCGCGCGAGCTGTCATTGCAGACGGTGTCGTAATGCGTCGTTTCGCCCCGGATGACGCAGCCAAGCGCCGCGAACCCGTCATAGCGTCCGGCCCGCGCGGCCAGCGTCACGGCGGTCGGGATCTCCAGCGCGCCGGGAACCTCGACCACATCCAGTTGCGCGCCCGCAGCCTGTGCCACGGCCTGCGCCCCGGCCAGAAGGTCGTCCGCGATCGCCCGGTAATAGGGGGCGATGACGGCCAGCAGTCGCACCGGCGCGTCAAAACGCGGCAGCGGCAGGTCGTGATGCTCGGTATTCGATGCCATGGATCAGTCCTTGGGGATAGGCCGGGTGGAATGGATGGAAAGACCGTAGCCGTCAAGCCCAACCACCCGCACCGGCGCAGTATTCGTCAGCAGCACCAGTTCCGACAGCCCAAGCGCCGACAGGATCTGCGCGCCCAGACCGTATTGCCGCAGGATATGCGACCCGGCCTCATCCGTCTGCGTGATCGCCTGCGTCAGATCGCGGATCAGCACGACGACGCCGCGTCCCTCATCGGCAATTGCCCGCATCGCCGAGGGAAGGCTGCCACCCGCACCGCGCTGCACGCCCAGAACATCGTGCAGCGGGTCCATCGCATGCATGCGCACCAGAACCGGGCCGGGCGTGGTCAGATCGCCCTTGGTCAGCACGATATGTTCCGCGCCCTGCGTCTCATCGGCAAAGATGCGCATCATCCAGTCGCCGCCATGGTCCGAGGTCACCTGCCGCTGCGCCCGCTCGACGATCAGATTGTCGTGGCGGCGGCGATAGCGGATCAGGTCGCTGATCGTGCCGATCTTCAGCCCGTGGCGCTGCGCGAAGGCCACCAGATCGGGCAGCCGTGCCATGCTGCCATCGTCATTCATGATCTCGCAGATCACCCCCGCCGGGTTCAGCCCCGCCAGCCGCGAGATGTCCACCGCCGCCTCGGTATGGCCCGCGCGCACCAGAACGCCGCCATTGCGGGCGCGCAGCGGAAAGATATGGCCGGGTGTGGCGATGTCTGCCGCGCCTTTGGTCGGATCAATCGCCACGCTGATGGTGCGGGCGCGGTCATGGGCGCTGATGCCGGTGGTCACGCCCTCGCGTGCCTCGATCGACATGGTAAAGGCGGTCTCGTGGCGGCTGGAATTGCGCGGGCTCATCAGCCCCAGCCCCAGCGCCTCGATCCGCTCGCCGGTCATCGACAGGCAGATCAGGCCGCGGCCATGCGTCGCCATGAAGTTGATCGCATCGGGCGTGGCCATCTGCGCCGGGATGACCAGATCGCCCTCGTTCTCACGATCCTCATGATCGACGAGGATGAACATGCGGCCATTGCGCGCCTCGTCGATGATCTCTTCGATGGGCGAGATCGCCTTTGACAGGTCGCGTTCGACCGGGCCGGGTTCTTCAAACTTCATGTGACTGTCCTTCGAAATAGCGCATGCCGCTGACGAACCCCGCCAGCCCGGCTTCCGCCATGATATACAGTGCCGGGCCGCGATTGTGACCGATGCCCGCGCCCATCGCTCAGACCGCGCCCGCCTCGGCCAGCCGCGCGACATAGCGGGCCAGCGTGTCGATCTCCAGGTTGACGGCGTCGCCCTCGCGCGCCTCGCCCCAGGTCGTGACCTCTTGCGTATGCGGGATCAGGTTGATGCCGAAACGCACCCCCTCGACCTCGTTCACCGTCAGCGAGGTGCCGTTCAGCGCGACCGAGCCCTTGGGCGCGATAAAGCGGGCCAGCGCCGCCGGGGCCTCGAACACCAGCCGCAGACTGTCGCCCTCGCGCGCGGCGCTGACAATGTTGGCGACGCCGTCAACATGGCCGCTGACGATATGGCCGCCCAGCTCGTCGCCCACCCGCAGCGCCCGTTCAAGGTTCAGCCGCTTGCCCACCGACCAGCCATTCGCACCGATATTCGTCTTGGACAGCGTCTCGGCCGAAATATCCACGTCGAACCAGTCGGCGCCCTTGGCCACAACCGTCAGGCAGACACCGTCGCAGGCGATCGAGGCGCCCATATCCACGCCCGCCATGTCATAGCCGCAGCCGATACGCGCGCGCATGTCGCCGCGCATCTCGACGGCAAGCACGCGGCCGATATCGGTGATGATCCCGGTAAACATGCTGTCCCTTCCATGATCCTGACTCCCGACCTAGGCGAAAGCGACAGTCCGTTCAAGCGGACACGGTGCAGACAAATAAGGCAGTTTACTGACAGCGCCGACGGCTCTGTGACAAATGGCTGGTGCAATCAGACCCGTCATGCCATGAGCTTTGGCAGTAATCGTTCACAAGTTCACGTTTTTTCAGATTGCCCCATGTTCCGTCAAAACCCCCTTCCCGCATCCGCGTCGGGCGGCGATGCACCCGCGTGCGACGCCGTCCCCCCCGAACAGATCACAGATCGTGTCTTTCTGATGTTGCAAGGCCCGCATGGCCCGTTCTTTGACCGCCTCGCGCGGCTGCTTCGGGCGGCCGGCGCCCGGGCCTGGCGCTGCGGCTTCAATGTCGGGGACGAGTTCTACTGGTCCGACCGCGCATCTTTCATCCGCCACGACGGGGGAGAGAACGACTGGCCCGGCCATCTGGGCCAGATCCTGACCGACCGGAGCATCACCGACATCGTGCTGTATGGCGATGTCCGCCCGATCCACGCCACCGCCCGAAAGCTGGCGGTTCAGCGTGGCATCAGGGTCCATGTCTTCGAGGAGGGCTACCTGCGCCCCTACTGGATCAGCTACGAGCGGCAGGGCTCGAACGGCAACTCGGCGCTGATGCAGATCCCGCTGGCCCAGATGCGCGCGGCGCTGCGCGAACAGGTCAGCGAGGTGCGGCGCCCGCCCGCCCATTGGGGCGACATGCGCCATCACAAGTTCTATGGCCTGTCCTATCACCTGCTTTTGCTGCTGGCCAACCGCCGCTACCGCGCCTATCGCGGCCATCGCACGGTGCCCGTCGCGCGCGAGGTGCGCCTGAACGCCAGACGGCTGCTGCTCTCGCCGCTTTATGCGGTACAGCGCAGCCTGCAATGGCGCCACATGCGGCTGTCGGGCTGGCCGTTCAGCCTGGTGTTGATGCAGCTTGAACACGATTCGAATTTCCTCGGCCATTCGCCCTATACCCGCAACGCGCAGTTCATTGATCAGGTCATCGACGCATTTGCCCGCTCGGCCCCGCGCCATCATCATCTGGTCTTCAAGGCCCATCCGCTGGAGGATGGCCGCGCCGGCAACCGGGCAGCCATCCATGCGGCTGCCACCCGCTGCGGCGTCAGGGACCGCATTCACTATATCCGCGGCGGCAAGCTGGCCGAAATTCTGGACCATGCCCGCGCCGTCGTCACGGTCAACTCGACCGGCGCGCAACAGGCCCTGTGGCGGGGAATCCCCGTCAAGGCTCTGGGCCGGGCGGTCTATGAAAAACCGGGCCTCGTATCGGGGCAGAGCCTTGATGAATTCTTCACCCGCCCCGCCCCGCCCGACCCGCAGGCCTATCGCGTGTTCCGCGATTACCTGTTACAAACCAGCCAGATTCCCGGAGGATTTTACGCAAAACGATCGCGCGCGCATGCGCTGCGTCTGGTCGCCGACATGATGCTGGCTGTCGACGACCCCTATCAGGCGCTGGCAGCAGGATATGTTGCTCATCGTCATCAGCCCTCAGATCGCGACAGCTAAGGTGCAATAGCTGTGGCCTGAAACGAATTTCGCGGCTAGATTGCCACACAAACCGGCCAGTTCAGCCGAAGAAAATAACAGGAGAAACCGAGGTGACAGCTCTCTTCCAACCAGCGGCCGCATTACGGCTGCTGATGATCGCATCAGTCAGCCTGCTGGCAGCATGTGCCCTGCCCCGCTCTGGTCCCAGCAAGAACGAGATTTTCAGCGGCGCGGTCGAACGTGGCGGCAATACTCAGGTCATCTATGTAAATGACCATGTCGCGCGGGCCTCGGCCTTTGCGCCCTCTTTCGGGTTTTCGGCCGGGTTCCGCAACGCCGCACAGGTCGGCGCAGACGAGATCCGCTCGGGCGACCGTCTGGCGCTGGGGATCTGGGAAAACGTCGATGACGGCCTACTGACCTCGGTCGGGTCCAGCTCGGCCCAGCTGACCGAGATTCAGGTGGACAGCGACGGCTTCATCTTTGTGCCCTATGCCGGTCGCCTGCGCGCCGCAGGCAATACCCCCGACCAGCTTCGCCAGATCATTACCGAGCGTCTCAGCGTGCAGACCCCCGACCCGCAGGTGTCGGTGTCGCGCGTCGCAGGCGACGGGGCGACCGTGTCGGTCATGGGCCGTGTCAGCGGTCAGGGCGTCTATCCGATCGAGCGTCCGACCCGGACCCTGTCGTCGATGCTGGCCCGCGCGGGTGGCGTGGCCATCCCGCCCGAAGTCGCGGTCGTGACCGTCAAGCGTGGCAATGAAAGCGGCCGCGTCTGGCTGACCGATCTTTACGCCAGCCCCGCCAATGACATTGCGCTGCGTCCCGGCGACCTGATCGTGGTCGAAGAGGATCAGCGCAACTTCACGGCCCTTGGTGCGCTTGGCGGCCAGACCCGCGTGCCGCTTGGCAACGAGGTCATCAGCGCCGTCGAGGCCATCGCCATGGTCGGCGGCCTCAGCACCCAGCTGGCCGATCCCAAGGGCGTCTTCGTGCTGCGCGACGAGCCGCCATCGGTCGCCAGCCGCGTGCTGGGCAAGCCGGTCGCCTCGACCACCCGCTTTGCCTATGTGCTGGACCTGACGCGTCCCAACGGCCTGTTCCTCGCGCGTGATTTCATCATCCGCGACGGCGACACGGTCTATGTGACCGAAGCGCCCTATGTGCAGTGGCAAAAGGTTCTCGGCGCGATCACCGGCGGCGCGACGACCGCAGACCGGCTGACGAGCCTGACCGACTGATCCGCCTGATGCGCGACGACAAGCCAGCAGCCGCCGGGGAAACCCGGCGGCTTTGCATTTACAACCTCGGTTTTCTGACCCGCCCCCGTCTTGCCCGCATCCTGCGGCTGGCGGGCTGGCAACCCTGTCTGGCCCTGCCCCGCCCCGGCGATCATGTGGGCATCTGGGGCGCCAGCCCGACCGCATGGCGCGGACGCGGGGTGGCCTCGCGCTTCGGGGCCCCGCTGGTCACGGTCGAGGACGCCTTTCTGCGGTCGGTCCTGCCGGGACGGGCGCGCGGGGCGCTGGCCGCGCGGGGGCCGGTGGGCCTGCTGATCGACCCGGTCGGGCTGCATTTCGATCCGCAGCGCCCCTCGCTGCTTGAGGGGCTGATCGCTGGTCCGCTGCCTGACAAACTGGCACTCAGGGCCCGCGACGGGTTGGCGCGGTTGCGGGCGGCGGATCTGTCCAAGTACAATGGCCATGACCCGGCGCTGCCGCCGCCGCCGCCCGGCTATGTTCTGGTGATCGACCAGACGCGGGGCGATGCCTCGTTGCAGGGGGCAGACCGCGCGCTGTTCCTGCGCATGCTGGAGGCCGCGCGCGACGAAAACCCCGGCGCCCGCATTGTCATCCGCAGCCATCCCGAAACCGCCGCCGGGCTGCGCCCCGGCCATCTGGGTGCGCCGGATCTGCGCGGGCCGGACATCCTGTGCGACGGTCCGGTCTCGCCCTGGCGGCTGGTCGGGAATGCCGACCGCGTCTATGCCGTCAGCTCGCAACTGGGCTATGAGGCGCTGCTGGCGGGGCATCGCCCGCGCCTGTTCGGCCAGCCCTTCTATGCGGGCTGGGGCCTGTCCGAGGACGAATTTCCCCTGCCGCCGGACCGACGGGGGCAGGCCAGCCCCGAGGCGCTGTTTGCCGCCAGCCATCTGAGCGCGCCGGTCTGGTACGACCCCTGCCGCGACCGGCTGACCACATTCGAGGGCGCGCTGGATCAGATCGAGGCCGAGGCACGCACCTACCGGCAGGACCGCGCCGGCCATCTGGCCTTTGGCATGCGGCTGTGGAAGCGGCGCTTTCTGGCGCGCGAGTTCAGCGATGCCCGTCCCTTGCGCTTTGCCGCGCGGCCGGAGGCGCGGGTCACGCTGGCCTGGGCGGGGGCCGCGGATCAGGTGCCGCAGGCGATCCGGGTCGAGGACGGGTTTCTGCGATCGCGCGGGCTGGGCGCGGCACTGACCCCGCCGCTGTCGGTGGTGGCCGATGATCTGGGGATCTACTTCGACCCGACCGCACCCTCGCGCCTTGAGGAGTTGATCGCCGGGGGGCCGCCACCGGGGGGCGAGGCGCGGGCGGTCCGTCTGATCGCCGCGCTGATCGCGTCCCGGCTGACGAAATACAATCTGGGCGGCGGTGCAGACCTGCCGCCCCCGGACGGACGGCTGCGCATTCTGGTGCCGGGGCAGGTCGAAAATGACGCCTCGATCCTGCGCGGCGCGGGTCTTGAGCAGACCAATCTGGCGCTGCTGGCGCGGGTGCGGGCTGAAAATCCCGGCGCGCAGATCATCTACAAGCCGCATCCCGATGTCGAGGCCGGGTTGCGACCGGGCCGCATCGCGCCCGCCGATCTGGCCGGGCTGGCCGATCACATCGCAGGTGGCGCCGATCCGGTGGCGCTGATCGAGGCGGTGGACGAGGTCTGGACCATCACCTCGACCCTGGGATTCGAGGCGCTGCTGCGCGGGGTGCCGGTGACGGTTCTGGGTGCGCCCTTCTATGCCGGCTGGGGGCTGACGCGCGATCTGGGGCCGGTCCCTGCGCGCAGGCAGGCCCGCCCCTCGCTGGCGGCGCTGGTCCATGCCTGCCTGATCGCCTATCCGCGTTATCGCGATCCGCTGACCGGCCTGCCCTGCCCGGCGGAGCTGGCGCTGGAGCGGCTGGTCGCCGGGATCGGCGGCCAACCCCCGGCGCTGCGTCTGCTGGCCAAGGCGCAGGGGGCGCTGGCCGGGCATGCCTGGATCTGGCGGCGCTAGAGGGGGCGCTGCCCCCGTCGCGCAAGGCGCGACTCCCCCGGGATATTTTTCCAAGGCAAAGGGGCTTAGGGGCGGTCGATCCGCCAGCGGTGGAGGATGTCATTGCCAAGCGCGCGGGTCTCGGTCAGCGTGAAGCGGGGGGCTGCGGCAAGGGAGGGCCATCCGGTGGGGCCGATGGCGGGGCGGGCCTCGGCGCCCAGGGTCAGGCCCGCCGTATAGCCGATGAGCTCGTCGACTAGCCCCGCCCGCAGCAGATCGGCCGCCAGCCTGCCGCCGCCTTCGCAGAACAGCCGCGTGATGCCGCGCGTGGCCAGATCGGTCATGACCTGCGGCAGGGGGCCGTGCAGGTGCCAGAGCGGGCCGTGATCCGGGCCTTCGGCGGGCAGGTCAGGCAGGGGCTGATGCGACAGGATCACGCGGACGGGCTGGCGCGGGGTGGCGATGCCGCGCACGTTCATCCGGGGGCGGTCGGTGCGGGCGGTTTCTCCGCCGACCATGATCGCGTCATGGCGGGCGCGCATGGCGTGGACATGGGCGCGCGCCTGCGGCCCGGTGATCCAGCGGCTTTCGCCATCCCGCATGGCGATGCGGCCATCAAAGCTGGTGGCGAGTTTCAGCGTCACCAGCGGGCGGCCCATCGTGAGGCGGCTGAGAAAGCCTGCCTGAAGGCGGGTCGCCTCGGCAGCGAGGACGCCCTCGGTCACGTCGATCCCCGCCGCGCGGAGGAGGGCGTGCCCCCCGCCCGAGACGCGCGGATCCGGGTCGGTCAGGGCCGAGACCACCCGCGCGATGCCCGCCTGCGCCAGCGCCGTTGCGCAAGGCGGGGTGCGGCCATGATGGGCGCAGGGCTCAAGCGTGACATAGGCGGTGGCGCCCCGCGCGCCCGCGCCCGCCATGTCCAGCGCCATCCGCTCGGCATGGGGCCTGCCGCCGGGCTGCGTCCAGCCGCGCCCCAGCACGCGGCCCTCGCGCATGATCACGCAGCCGACCGCCGGATTGGGCCAGACATTGCCCAGCCCCCGCGCCGCCAGATGCAGCGCGTGGCGCATGTGGCGCAGATCGTCAGAGGTGGCACTCACTGGGGCGCGGGGCCGGGGCGCAGTTCCGACACGAATTTGTCGAAATCATCGGCGTCCTGAAAGTTCCTGTAGACGCTGGCAAAGCGGACATAGGCGACGTTGTCGATGCGCGACAGCGCCTCCATCACGATCTCGCCGATGGCCTTGGAGGGGATGTCGGTCTCGCCGGTGCTTTCCAGCCGCCGCACGATGCCCGAGATCATCTGTTCGATCCGCTCGGGGTCGACCGGGCGCTTTTGCATCGCGATGCGGATCGAGCGGGACATCTTGTCGCGATCGAAATCCTCGCGCTTGCCATTCGATTTGACGACCACGAGGTCGCGCAGCTGCACGCGTTCATAAGTGGTAAAGCGGCCGCCGCAGGCCGGGCAGAAGCGGCGGCGGCGGATGGCGACATTGTCCTCGGCCGGGCGCGAGTCCTTGACCTGGGTATCGGCATTTCCGCAGAATGGGCAGCGCATGGATTGTCCCTCTGGTCCGGCGATCCACTGCGACTATAGGCGGGACGGCAGGGATTGGGTAGTGTTATCCACAGCCTACCAGATCGGCCATAAAACCTGTGACCCGAATGCCGCGACCTTATGCCGGGCCGGACGACTGCAGCGGCTGAAAGGCCAGTGCGATCTGGCGCTGATGCGGGGCGCGGCGGTGTTCGACCAGATAAATGCCCTGCCAGCGGCCCAGCAGCATCCGCCCCGCCTGCACCGGGATCTGCAGGCTGACCGGCAGGATCGCCGCCTTCAGATGGGCGGGCATGTCGTCAGGCCCCTCATAGCGATGGGTGATCCAGGTCATCGAGGGGTGATCGGCCGGGCGCGCCAGCCGGTCCAGCCAGGCCAGCAGATCATCCTGCACCTCGGGGTCGGCACTTTCCTGGATCAGGACCGAGGCCGATGTGTGCCGGACCATCAGCGTCAGCACCCCGTCCCCCGCCCCGATGCTGCCCAGCCATGTGGCGATCTGGCGGGTGATCTCATGGCAGGCGGGGCCATCAGTGGCGACGGACAGGGTGGTGATCATTCGGCGGCCTCCGGTCCCTGCAAGGCGGGCGGGTCATCGTCCTGGGGGTCGTGATCCAGCGCGATCTGTTTGCTGGCGCGCGCGCCAAGGCCGCGCAGCATCTCGACCTGGCGGATCACATTGCCCGAGCCGCGCGACAGCCGGTCCATCGCCTGACCCTGCGCCTTATTGGCCTGATCCAGCGCGCGGCTGACGCCCTCCATCGCATCGACGACGCCTGCGACCTTGTCGTAAAGCGCCCCGGCCCGGCGCGCGATTTCCAGCGCATTGCTTTCGCGGCGCTCGACCGCCCAGATATGTTCGACCGTGCGCAGCGTCAGCATCAGCGTGGTGGGCGTGGTCAGGCCCACCCGACGCTCCATCGCGAAGGCGGCAAGACCCGGATCGGCGCGCAACGCCTCGGAAAAGGCGCCCTCGATGGGCACGAACATCAGCACATAATCGACCGAGGCATCGTCCATCCGCTGATAGCCGCGATCCGACAGGGCCACCACATGCGCGCGCATCGCGGCGACATGGCGGCGCAGGGCGGCCTGTGCCTCGGCGGGATCGTCATGGGTCACGGCGGTCTCGTAATCGTTCAGCGAGACCTTGCTGTCGATCACCATCACCTTGCCGCGCGGCATCTTGACGACCACATCCGGGCGCCACAGCTTGCCCGCCTCGTCGCGCCAGCTGGACTGCATCACGTAATGGGTGCCCGACAGAAGCCCCGAATCTTCCAGGATGCGTTCCAGCACCATCTCGCCCCAGGCGCCCTGACGCTGCTTGTCGCCTTTCAGCGCGCGGGTCAGGGCCACCGCCTCGCGGCTGATCTGTTCCGATCGCTGATGCAGCGACAGGATATGTTCACGCAACCTGACAGATTCCTCGTCCAGGATCTTGTTCCGGCTGGTCAATTCCGTCTGGAACTGGCTGACCTGCTCGCGGAACGGGGTCAGCAGCGCGGTCAGGCGGTCGTTCTGCGTCTTTTGCAGATCGGCCTGCTGGACGCGCAACGTCTCGGACGACAGCAGCTTGAACTGGCCCGTCATTTCCTCGCGCAGCTCGCGCAGAAGGGCAATGTCGCGGTCGGCGGCCTCGCGGTCCTTCTGGGCGGCCAGACGCGTCTCGGCCAGCCGTGTCTCAAGCGCACCGTGATCGCGCCGCGCCTGATGCAGCGCATCGCTCAGCGCGTCACGCTCTTCGGTCAGTTCGGTCAGGCGGGCCGATTGCCCCTCCAGCCGCGCCTCAAGCTGACCGGTGCGCAGCTCGGACAGATGGGCGCGGGCCGTGGCCTTGTCCAACGCCTCATCGGCCTGCTGCCGCAACCGGTCGGACGCCTCAAGGCGATCCTGCGCCATGCGCGCAGCCTGCCGCCAATGCGCAAGACGTCGCCACACAAGCAGCGCCACCACCGCCAGAAGCAGGGCCGCGATCTGCCATATCGCGGCATCGGACCAGTCCGCGAAATCAGCGGTGGCAATGTTCGGCATGATCAGGCGTCCCCCGTTTTGAGGGGCAAGTGTTCACATTTTGTGCTGCGGGGCAAGAGTGGGCTTGCCGGACGCCGTCAGGGCCATCAGGAACGCCGCGACCCCGCTGGCATAGTCGTTGCGGTTGACGGTCGAGCTGTCCGAACGGGCAAACCAGTCCATCAGCGAATCCTGCTGGCGTTCAAAATAGCGCATCCGCCAGTCCTGAAAGCGCCGGTGATCCAGTGACCCGGCATCCAGCACCTCGACCGCGCTGTGCCGGTCATCACCAGCGATCGAGGCCAGCACCGTGCGCAGCGAAGGCGCCGGCCCCTCCAGCCACTGAAAGAACAGTCCGGCCTCGAAATGCAGGCAGCCGGTCAGCCCCAGAGACTGGTTGCGCAGGCGGGCCTTGTCCAGAATCCGGCGCATGTCATCGGCCCCAAGTGCCGGGTCCGCCAGACTGCGGTAGAGAAAAAACCCAAGGCCCTCAATGCCATCAAGCCTATTGGTCAAGGAACGACCGCAGCTTCCTGCTCCGCGAGGGATGCTTGAGCTTGCGCAAGGCCTTGGCTTCGATCTGGCGGATCCGTTCGCGGGTGACGCTGAACTGCTGGCCGACCTCTTCCAGCGTGTGGTCGGTGTTCATGCCGATGCCAAAGCGCATCCGCAGAACCCGTTCCTCGCGCGGGGTCAGGCTGGCCAGAACGCGGGTCGTGGTTTCCTTGAGGTTTTCCTGAATCGCGCTGTCCAGCGGCAGGACGGCGTTCTTGTCCTCGATGAAATCGCCAAGCTGGCTGTCTTCCTCGTCCCCGATGGGGGTCTCAAGGCTGATCGGCTCCTTGGCGATCTTCATCACCTTGCGGACCTTTTCCAGCGGCATCTGCAGCTTTTCGGCCAGTTCTTCCGGCGTCGGCTCGCGGCCGATCTCGTGCAGCATCTGGCGGCCGGTGCGGACCAGCTTGTTGATCGTCTCGATCATGTGGACCGGGATGCGGATCGTGCGGGCCTGATCGGCGATCGAACGCGTGATCGCCTGACGGATCCACCAGGTCGCATAGGTGCTGAACTTGTAGCCGCGGCGGTATTCGAACTTGTCCACGGCCTTCATCAGGCCGATATTGCCTTCCTGAATAAGATCAAGGAATTGCAGGCCCCTGTTCGTGTATTTCTTGGCGATCGAGATGACCAGTCGCAGGTTGGCCTCGACCATTTCCTTTTTCGCCTGACGCGCCTCTTTCTCGCCGCGCTGGACCTGGCTGACGATGCGGCGGAATTCCTCGATGTCGACGCCGACATACTGGCCGACCTCGGCCATGTCGCTGCGCAGTTTCTCGACCTGATCGCGCGAGCGGTCGAACAGCGCCTGCCAGCCGCGCCCGGCCTGACCGGACATGCGCTCGATCCAGGTCGGGTCCAGTTCGCTGCCGCGATAGGCGTCGATGAATTCGCGGCGGTTGATGCGGGCGCCGTCGGCCAGCTTCACCATGCCGCTGTCGATGGTCACGATCCGGCGGTTGATGCCGTAAAGCTGGTCGACCAGCGCCTCGATGCGGCTGTTGTTGAGGTGCAGAGAGTTGACCAGAACGACGATCTCGCTGCGCAGGACCTGATAGTCAGTCTCGGCAATGGCGGAAAAGCTGTTATCCTCGTTCAGCGTCGCGGACATGCGCTGATCCTGCATGTCGGCCAGACGCTCGTAGTTCAGCGCGATCGCTTCCAGCGTTTCCAGCACTTTGGGCTTGAGGCTTGCCTCCATCGCGGCCAGCGACAGGTTGGCGCCCTCTTCGTCCTCGTCTTCGTCGTCGTTGCGCAGCGGGTTGCCGTCGGCGTCGAATTCTTCGTGCTTTTGCGTGGTGGCTGTGGTCCCGGCATCCGGGGTCAGTTCGACCTCCTCGGCCTCTTCGTCATCCATGGCCTGGCCGAAGGTGGTTTCCAGGTCGATGACGTCGCGCAGAAGGATGTCTTCGTCCAGAAGCTCTTCGCGCCACATGGTGATGGCCTTGAAGGTCAGCGGGCTTTCGCACAGGCCCGCGATCATCGTGTTGCGCCCGGCCTCGATCCGCTTGGCGATGGCGATCTCACCCTCGCGCGACAGCAGCTCGACGCTGCCCATCTCGCGCAGATACATGCGCACCGGATCGTCGGTGCGGTCCAGCTTTTCGGTCTCGGAGGCGGCGACGGCCACCTCGCGCGAGCCCGAGCCTGCCACCACGACGGCGCCGCCCTCGCTGTCATCGGCGGCGTCTTCATCCTCGATGACGTTGATGCCCATTTCCGACAGCATCGACATCACGTCTTCGATCTGCTCGCTGCTGACCTGCTCGGGCGGCAGGACGGTGTTCAGCTGATCATAGGTGATATAGCCCCGCTCGCGCGCCTCGGCGATCATCTTCTTGACCGCCGCCTGGCTCAT
>NZ_JBKBVD010000008.1:0-85513 GCF_046289755.1 Paracoccus sp. (in: a-proteobacteria)
CCGGTCGCGGCCAAAGCCGATCGCGGCCTTGGCGGCATCCGAGGCGCCCGCATTCGAGGTCATGATCAGGATCACATTGCGGAAATCGACCTGGCGGCCGTTATGGTCGGTCAGGCGGCCCGCATCCATGATCTGCAGCAGGATGTTGTAGACATCGGGATGCGCCTTTTCGATCTCGTCCAGCAGCAGCACGCAATGCGGGTGCTGGTCGACGCCATCGGTCAGCAGCCCGCCCTGATCAAAGCCGACATAGCCCGGAGGCGCGCCGATCAGCCGGCTGACCGCGTGTTTCTCCATGTATTCCGACATGTCAAAGCGCAGCAGCTCGACCCCCAGCGTGGTCGCCAGCTGTTTGGCGACCTCGGTCTTGCCGACGCCGGTCGGGCCCGCGAACAGATAGTTGCCGATGGGCTTTTCCGGCTCGCGCAGACCCGCACGCGCCAGCTTGATGGCCGAGGACAGCGCGTCGATCGCATTGTCCTGACCGAACACCACCCGCTTGAGCGAGGCCTCAAGATCGCGCAGCACCTCGGCATCGTTCTTGCTGACATTCTTGGGCGGAATGCGGGCGATCTTGGCCACGACGGCCTCGATCTCCTTGGGGCTGATGGTCTTGCGGCGCTTGCTTTCGGCGACCAGATGCTGGGCCGCGCCCGCCTCGTCGATCACGTCGATGGCGCTGTCGGGCAGCTTGCGGTCGTTGATATAGCGGCTGGCCAGTTCCACCGCCGATTTGATCGCGTCATTGGTATAGCGCAGGTCGTGATGCGCCTCGAAATGCGGCTTCAGCCCCATCAGGATCTTGATCGTGTCGGGGACCGAAGGCTCGTTCACGTCGATCTTCTGGAACCGGCGCGACAAGGCGCGGTCCTTTTCGAAATGCTGGCGGTATTCCTTGTAGGTCGTGGACCCCATGCAGCGCAGCTTGCCACCCGCCAGCGCCGGTTTCAGCAGGTTGGAGGCATCCATCGCCCCGCCCGAGGTCGCGCCCGCGCCGATCACGGTGTGGATCTCGTCGATGAACATGATCGCGTCGGGATGGGCCTCAAGTTCCTTGACGACCGCCTTCAGCCGTTCCTCGAAATCGCCGCGATAGCGGGTGCCGGCCAGCAGCGCCCCCATATCCAGCGAAAAGATCGTCGCACCGGCCAGCACCTCGGGCGTCTCGCCCCGCGTGATCTTCAGCGCCAGACCTTCCGCGATGGCGGTCTTGCCCACGCCGGGATCGCCGACCAGCAGCGGGTTGTTCTTGCGGCGGCGGCACAGGACCTGGATCGCGCGCTCGACCTCGGATTCGCGGCCGATCAGCGGGTCGACATCGCCCTTGCGGGATTTCGCGTTCAGATCGACGCAATATTTGCCAAGCGCGGTTTCCTCTTTGGGCTCCTGCGCAGGCTCTGCCTGTTTCTGCTCGACCGGTTCCTCGGCGCCCACGACCTTGCGGGGCTCGTTGAAGGACGGGTTCTTGGCCACGCCATGGGCGATGTAATTCACCGCGTCATAGCGGGTCATGTCCATTTCCTGCAGGAAATAGGCCGCGTTCGATTCGCGTTCGGCAAAGATCGCGACCAGCACATTGGCGCCGGTCACCTCCTGCCGCCCCGAGCTCTGGACATGGATGGCTGCGCGCTGGATCACGCGCTGGAAGGCCGCCGTCGGCACCGCCTCCGAGCCTTCGACATCGGTGATCAGGGTGGACAGGTCATCTTCGATGAAATCGACCAGCGTGCTGCGCAGCTCATCCAGATCCACATTGCAGGCGCGCATGACCTTGACCGCCTCGGGTTCCTCGGTCAGCGCCAGCAGCAGATGCTCCAGCGTTGCAAGTTCGTGTCGATGTTCGTTCGCCAGCGCAAGCGCCTGGTGAATGGCCTGTTCCAGAGAGGTCGAGAAACTTGGCACGGTCGTCTCCTGTCAGTCGGCTGGCGGTATGGGCTGCGTGGACCCACCTGCCCAGACTGTCATGATGTCTTTAAGATTTGGTGGATTTCGTCCGGCATCAAGAGGGAATTGCCCTTGCACCGCCGTTTTTCCCACGGATGAGGCAGATGTGATGCGCAGGCGGGCGTCTTTCAACCCCCCGGCGGGGTGGGGGCGATTTCACTTGGCTCATCCCTGAAAGCTGTCCTTCATGGCGCGCAGCCGCGCAAACACCGTGCTGGCGGGCGCATCAGACAGCTCCAGCTGGTCGCGCAGCGCCTCGATGCGCAGGAACGGGTTGGTGGCGCGCTCGACAGCCAATGTGGCGGGGGCGCAGGGCTCGCGCGCCTCGGCGATCGCCTCCAGCCGGTCGCGCAGGGCGGCATTGTCCGGATCGACCGACAGGGCAAAGGCGCCGTTGGCGGTGCAATAGTCATGGCCCGAACAGATCAGCGTCTCGTCGGGCAGGGCGGTCAGCCGCGACAGGCTGCCCCACATCATCGCGGCGTCCCCCTCGAACAGGCGCCCGCAGCCCAAGGCCATCAGGCTGTCGGCGGTAAAGGCATAGCCCGATTGCGCAAAGTGATAGGCCAGATGGCCGATCGTGTGGCCGGGCACGTCGATGATGCCGACCGGCTCGCCCAGCACCTCCAGCGGCTCACCGGGCATGACGCGCAGGTCCAGCGGCGGCAGGCGGTGGGCATCCGCCGCAGCCCCGATCACCCGCGCGCCGAACGCCGCCACCAGGTCCGGCACGCCCGCGATGTGATCATCATGGTGATGGGTCAGCAGGATCGCGTCCAGCCCCCAGCCGCGCGCCTCCAGCTCGGTCTGGATCGGGGCGGCCTCGGGGGCGTCGATCAGCACCGTCCCCGCCGGTCCATGCAGCAGATAGGCGTAATTGTCGCGCAGACAGCGCAGCGTGACCAGCTCCAGAGGGCGCGCATCCGGCCCGGCATCCTGCTGCGGCGCATCCTGCTGCGGCCCCTCATGCACTGGCATTGGCAAATCCCTCTCCTTGTGGTCTCGTGACCCTGTCAAATACCGGGCCGGGGCGCAATGCATCACGATATCGACCAGCTTCGACGGTTCTACTACCAGCGCGCCCTTGGCCGCGTGGTCCAGCGCATCCTGCGCGACCGGCTGACGCAGCGTTGGGCGCCTGCGGGCTGCACCGGCATGACGGTGGCGGGGTTCGGCTTTGCCGCGCCGATGCTGCGGCCCTATCTGCCCCATGCGCGGCGGGTGACGGCGCTGATGCCGGGCCAGCAGGGGGTGATGTCCTGGCCTGCGGGCCTGCCCAACCACTCGGTCCTGTGCGACGAGACCGCCTGGCCCATCGAGACTGGCAGCATCGACCGTCTCATCATGCTGCACGGCATCGAGACCAGCGAGCATCCGCGCGAATTGCTGGCCGAGGCCTGGCGCTGTCTGGGTCCGGGGGGGCGGGCGATGGTGATGGTGCCCAACCGCGCGGGCCTCTGGGCCGCGTCCGAGCAGACGCCCTTCGGCTATGGCCGCGCCTATACGGCAGGCCAGATCGAGGCGCAGATGCGGCGCGAGGGGTTTCAGCCCGAATGGCATGGCTCGGCGGTCTATATCCCGCCCTCGGACCGCCGCTTCTGGCTGCGCAGCGCCCAGTTCTGGGAGCGCACGGGCCTGCGCATCAGCCGGGTGCTGATCGCGGGGGTGGTGCTGGTCGAGCTGTCCAAGCAGACCCGCGCGCCGGTGGGGCCTGCGGTCAAGATCCGCGTGCCCAGCCCGCTGGAGATCCTGGACGGCGTCACCCGCCCGCAACCGGGCCGCGCCGCCACCTCACGCTGTCGCAGCGAGCGGTGAGGGGCAGGGTGCGGGAGCGGGTGGGCGCGGAACGAAAGCTCTGGCGCGTCCGGGGTGGCAGGCGCGAAGAGCCCAAAGTTGCTTTATTCGGAAGGGTGTTTAAGTTGGCTGAATGACGCGTTGAGAACGAGAAGAGAGCCAAAGACTATGGAAATAGTACTGGGTTCTCTCATCGAATGGATAGAGAAACGCTTCAAGAAACATAAGATTTTGAAACACTGCTTGGTGTTGTTGGTTTTTTCATTTGGATGCTGGTTGGCCTACATTGAGTGGGTAGCTCGGTGACCCCATTTAACTGCAGCTTCGTCCGCAAAGCTGCCCCTCGGCACTGCCCGCCTGCCCGACAATAGCCCAAGCGAAAACGCCCTCAAATCTGCCCGTCCGGAAACGACAGACGCGCAATCATCGGTCACGCCGAAAGCAGGCGGACCGCCAGCCAGCCCCCACATCCAGCAGGCGCCCCGACACCCGCGATGAATCACCGCCCCGACTCGCCTCCATCCGCCCCCGGACGCCGCCGTCCGGCGCCCCCTGCGACAGCCTGTCGCAGGGCGGAACCGCCGCACCAAGCCCTTGTCCGGCGCTATCATCCGCAGCTTTGCGGCATCATTGCCGGGCAGGCACGACCTTTGGCGCAAACGCTCGCATCTGCGTGTGCATGACGGTTGCCGGGCGCGGAAACTGCTGCTAGAGACGCCCTGAATTCTGGACGGCCCTCCAAAAGCCGTGCGACCGCGACCCGCACCCCGCGACTGACCAGGCAGCAGCCCGGCCCGCCAGTGGGGTTTGCGCAAACCGTAAAGGATGACCGTGGCCAACTCTGTTTCCATGTCCCACAGCATCGCCGGGCGTTATGCGCAGGCCGTCTTTGATATCGCGAGGGAAGAGGGTCAGATCGACACGCTTGCCCGCGAGACCGACGAACTGGCCGCCGCGCTGGACGACAGCCCCGAGCTGCGCGAGCTGATCTCCAGCCCGAAATACGCCCGCGACGATCAGGCCCGTGCCATCGGCGCGATTGCCGCCAGGATGGGCCTGTCGCCGGTGATGGCGAACACGCTGCAGCTGATGGCCCGCAACCGCCGCCTGTTCGTGCTGCCGCAGCTGGCCGCGCGTCTGGCCGAACTGATCGCGGTCGAACGCGGCGAGGTCACCGCCGATGTCACCAGCGCCATCGCGCTGACCGACGAACAGCAGGACCGCCTGAAGACCACGCTGGCCGAGAAATCCGGCAAGACCGTCAAACTGAACACGCGCGTCGATGAAACCCTCATCGGCGGCATGATTGTCAAGCTGGGCTCGCAGATGATCGACAGTTCGGTCCGCTCGAAGCTCAGCTCCCTCCAGAATGTCATGAAAGAGGTCGGATAATGGGAATCCAGGCTGCCGAAATTTCGGCGATCCTCAAGGAGCAGATCAAGAACTTCGGCCAGGACGCCGAAGTTGCCGAAGTTGGTCAGGTCCTGTCCGTCGGTGACGGCATCGCCCGCGTCTATGGTCTGGACAAGGTGCAGGCCGGCGAGATGGTCGAATTCCCCGGCGGAATTCGCGGCATGGTGCTGAACCTCGAAACCGACAACGTCGGTATCGTGATCTTCGGCGACGACCGCTCGATCAAGGAAGGCGACACCGTCAAGCGCACGCGCTCGATCGTGGACGTTCCGGTGGGCAAGGCCCTGCTGGGCCGCGTCGTGGACGGTCTCGGCAATCCGATCGACGGCAAAGGCCCCATCGAGACGACCGAGCGTCGCATCGCCGACATGAAGGCCCCCGGCATCATGCCGCGCAAATCGGTGCACGAGCCGATGGCGACCGGCCTGAAATCCGTCGACGCCATGATCCCGGTTGGCCGTGGCCAGCGCGAACTGATCATCGGTGACCGTCAGACCGGCAAGACCGCCATCGCGATGGACACGATCCTGAACCAGATGAGCTATAACGGCCGCGAGGCCGAGGGCATGAAGACCCTGCACTGCATCTATGTCGCGGTGGGTCAGAAACGCTCGACCGTGGCGCAGCTGGTCAAGAAGCTGGAAGAGACCGGCGCCATGGCCTATACGACCATCGTCGCCGCGACCGCCTCGGACCCGGCACCGATGCAGTTCCTGGCACCCTATTCCGGCACCGCAATCGGCGAATATTTCCGCGACAACGGCATGGACGCGCTGATCATCTATGACGATCTGTCCAAACAGGCCGTGGCCTATCGCCAGATGTCGCTGCTGCTGCGCCGCCCGCCCGGCCGCGAAGCCTATCCGGGCGACGTGTTCTATCTGCACTCGCGCCTGCTGGAGCGTTCGGCCAAGCTGAACGAGGCCAATGGCTCGGGCTCGCTGACCGCGCTGCCGATCATCGAAACCCAGGCGGGCGACGTGTCGGCCTATATCCCGACCAACGTGATCTCGATCACCGACGGCCAGATCTTCCTTGAAACGGAACTGTTCTTCCAGGGCGTCCGCCCGGCCGTGAACACCGGCCTGTCGGTGTCGCGTGTGGGCTCGGCCGCTCAGACCAAGGCGATGAAATCCGTCGCCGGTCCGGTCAAGCTGGAACTGGCGCAGTATCGCGAGATGGCGGCCTTCGCCCAGTTCGGTTCCGATCTGGACGCCGCGACCCAGCGCCTGCTGAACCGCGGTGCCCGCCTGACCGAGCTGATGAAACAGCCGCAATACCGCCCGCTGACCAATGCCGAGATCGTCATCGTGATCTATGCCGGCACCAAGGGCTATATCGACAGCGTCCCGGTCAAAGAGATCGTGGCCTGGGAAGACGGTCTGATCCAGTTCCTGCGCAGCCAGAAGACCGATCTTCTGGACGACATGACCCGCAACGACCGCAAGGTCAGCGGCGATCTGGAAAATGCGATCAAGGCGGTGCTGGACGAATACAACCGCACCCGCGCCTGAGGGGGGAATAGATGCCCAGTCTCAAGGATCTCAAGAACCGGATCGGCAGCGTCAAGAACACGCGCAAGATCACCAAGGCGATGCAGATGGTCGCCGCCGCCAAACTGCGCCGTGCGCAGGAGGCGGCGGTTGCCGCGCGCCCCTATGCCGACCGCATGGCGGCCGTCATGGCCGGTCTGACCGCGAATGCGGCAGGCCAGTCGGGCGCGCCGCGCCTGCTGGCGGGCACGGGCGACGATCAGCGTCACCTGCTGGTCGTGATGACGGCGGAACGCGGTCTGGCGGGGGGCTTCAACAGCTCGATCGTCAAGCTGGCGCGCGTTCATGCCGAACGGCTGCGCGGGCAGGGCAAGCAGGTCGCGATCCTGACGGTCGGCAAGAAGGGCCGCGAGCAGCTGAAACGCGAATACAGCAGCCTGTTCGTCCACCATGTCGACCTGTCCGAGGTCAAGCGCATGGGCTATGACACCGCCCGCGCGATCACCGACGACGTTCTGGCCCGCTTCGATCAGGGCGATTTCGACGTGGCGACGATCTTCTACAACCGCTTTGAATCGGTGATCAGCCAGATCCCGACCGCGCGTCAGATCATCCCCGCCGAGGTGCCGCAGGACGCAGCGCCGGTGAACTCGCTCTATGAATACGAGCCGGGCGAAGAAGAACTGCTGGCCGAACTGCTGCCGCGCTCCGTCGCGACGCAGATCTTTGCGGCGCTTCTGGAAAATGCGGCGTCCGAACAGGGCGCACGGATGAGTGCCATGGACAACGCCACGCGCAATGCGGGCGATATGATCGACCGTCTGACCACGCAGTACAACCGCTCGCGTCAGGCTGCGATCACCACGGAACTGATCGAGATCATCGCAGGCGCGGAGGCTCTGTAGGTCATGGCGCGGGCCACGCAGGCTGACACCACCGCCGATCGTCTGCGGGTCCGGTTCCTGACCGGGCCCGCCGACAGCGACGTGCTGTTCACCTTCGTGACCCTCGTGGCGAAGCAGGATCGCTATGACCGGCTGCTGGCCTCTGCCGAGGCCAGCGGGTTCACCCCCGAAAACAGCCAGTTCCTGGCGCTCGACAATCGCGGCGCCAACCGTTTCGACGGGTTCGACGCGATCCGCCGCGCGCTGTGCGAGGCACGGGGCCGCTATGTCGTCTTCTCGCATGACGATGTCGAGTTCATCACCGATGGCGCGGCCCAGCTTGAGGCCCGCCTGGATGAGCTGGAGCAGCACGATCCTCTGTGGCTGCTGGCCGGAAATGCCGGGGGTCTGGGCGATCAGATCGTCGCGCGTCATCTGGTTGATCCCCATGACAGCGACACCCGCGTCGATGGCCCGGTTCTGGTCGAATCGCTGGACGAGAATTTTTTCGTCATGCGGCGCGACCGTCCGGTCCTGAATTCCTGCGATCTGACGGGCTTTCATTTCTACGCCGCCGATCTGTGCCGCATGGCCGAGATCATGGGGGGCCGCAGCTATGTGATCCCCTTCCTGCTGCGCCATCACAGCCCCGGCGGGATTGATGCCAGCTTTGCGCCGAACCGGACCCGGTTCGAGCAGAAATACCGTCGCTATTTTCCGGGGCGCAAGCTTCAGCTGACAGTGACCGAGTTCAATTTCGGCCTTCGCGGACTTCGCGAAGGCTGGCGCGAAACGCCCAAAAGCCGTTGGGACTTTCTCGTCGATCATGTATACGCCCGGTCGGATGACAAGGGTGTCGGGAAATAATGCGGGGCCACAGGGCCGCACGGCCCACCCGCAACGAAAGCCAAGGAGTTCATTAGATGGCAGAATCAAAGGGCAAAATCACGCAGGTGATCGGTGCCGTCGTTGACGTCCAGTTCGAAGACCAGCTTCCCGCGATTCTGAACGCGCTGGTCACCCATAACAACGGCAAGAAGCTGGTGCTGGAAGTGGCCCAGCATCTGGGCGAAAACACCGTGCGCACCATCGCCATGGACGCGACCGAAGGTCTGGTCCGCGGCGAGGCCGTGTCGGACACCGGCAGCCCGATCATGGTGCCCGTGGGTGACGTGACGCTTGGCCGCATCCTCAACGTCGTGGGCGAGCCCGTCGACGAAGGCGCCGCACTTGCCGCCAGCGAGACCCGCGCCATCCACCAGCCCGCCCCCGACTTTGCGTCGCAGGCGACCAGCTCGGAAATCCTTGTGACCGGCATCAAGGTCATCGACCTGCTGGCGCCCTATTCCAAGGGCGGCAAGATCGGCCTGTTCGGCGGCGCCGGTGTGGGCAAGACGGTTCTGATCATGGAACTGATCAACAACATCGCCAAGGTGCACTCGGGCTATTCCGTGTTCGCCGGTGTGGGTGAGCGGACGCGTGAGGGCAACGACCTCTATCACGAGATGGTTGAATCGGGCGTGATCGTCCCCGACAATCTGGTCGATTCCAAAGTGGCGCTGGTTTACGGCCAGATGAACGAGCCGCCGGGCGCCCGCATGCGCGTCGCTCTGACCGGCCTGACGCTGGCCGAGCAGTTCCGCGACGCCTCGGGCACCGACGTTCTGTTCTTCGTGGACAACATCTTCCGCTTCACGCAGGCAGGCTCCGAAGTCTCGGCACTGCTGGGCCGGATCCCCTCCGCCGTGGGCTATCAGCCGACGCTGGCCACCGATATGGGCCAGATGCAGGAACGCATCACCTCGACCAAGAACGGCTCGATCACCTCGATCCAGGCCGTCTACGTCCCGGCCGATGACCTCACCGACCCTGCACCTGCCACGACCTTTGCCCACCTCGACGCCACGACCGTTCTGTCGCGCGCGATCTCGGAACTGGGCATCTACCCGGCCGTGGACCCGCTGGACAGTAACTCGCGCATTCTGGACCCGGCGGTTGTCGGCGAAGAGCATTATCAGGTGGCGCGCGACGTGCAGGGCATCCTGCAGAAATACAAGTCGCTGCAGGACATCATCGCGATTCTGGGCATGGACGAGCTGTCCGAAGAGGACAAGCTGACCGTGACCCGCGCGCGCAAGATCCAGCGCTTCCTGTCGCAGCCCTTCGACGTGGCCAAGGTCTTCACCGGCTCGGACGGCATTCAGGTGCCGCTGGAGAAAACCATCGCCTCGTTCAAGGCGGTCGTTGCGGGTGAATACGACCACCTGCCGGAATCGGCCTTCTACATGGTCGGCGACATCGAGGACGTGAAGGCCAAGGCGCAGCGCCTTGCCGCCGAAGCCGCGTAAGGGGGCGATATGGCCGATACGATGCAGTTCGACCTCGTGTCGCCGGAACGGAGCCTCGCCTCCGTTCCCGTGCGCGAGGTGCGCCTGCCGGGCAGCGATGGCGATCTGACCGCCATGCCCGGCCATGCGCCCGCGATCGTCACGCTGCGGCCCGGCATGGTGGTTCTGGTCGGCGCCGACGGCGCCACCAGCGAATTCGCCGTGACCGGCGGCTTTGCCGAGATCAACGCCGATTCGGTCAGCCTGCTGGCCGAACGGGGCCATCCCCGCGCCGAGATCACGCAGGACGTCTATAACGACATGCTGGCCGAGGCCCGCCGCACCCATCGCCAGGCGGAATCGCGCCGCGAGCATGTCGGCGAAGAGGTCGTGACCGCCGCCGTCAAGCTGGTCGGCGACATGGTGGCGCTTGGCACCCATATCGGGCTGGACCCCAACCAGTCCACCGTTCCTGATTGAGCGTCTCGCTGCCGCACGAACCCAAACAGGAACAGCCCCGGACCCGTCCGGGGCTGTTCTTTTTGTGCAGGCCCGCGCCGACAGGCCCGGGGGAGAAGGATGAGTAAAATGTTCCGTTTCAGTTCCGGCGAGATCGGCGTCAGCCAGGGCGTCGTTCAGCTCGTGTCCGATTTCGATACCGGCGGCCCGCTCTGGACCGGCTCGGGCGAGCGCAGTGTCCGGCGCCATGTCCCCTTTCCCGAACGGTTCCTGACCTCGCCCGCGGTGCAGGTCGCCATGACCATGTGGGACATTGACGGCAGCACCAATCAGCGCGGCGATCTGTCGGTCGCCAATGTCACGCCGCTGGGATTCGATCTGGTCTTCAAGACCTGGGGCGACAGCCGGATCGCCCGGATGCGCGTCCAGTGGACCGCGATCGGCGCCGTGCCGGATGACGACGACTTCCTGCTCTGACCGCCGGGTTCAGGCCCGCTCCAGATTGACCCCGATCAGCCCGGCCACCTGACGCGGATGGGTCAGCGGCAGCATATGCGCCGCGCCCGGCACCGAGGCGCGCCCGACATCGGGCAGGCGCGCGGCCAGCACCTCGGCGATGGCGTGAATGACCGGCGGGCTGTTTGCCCCCGCAATCAGCAGCACCGGCGCATCCACCGCCTCCAGCCCGCCCTTGCGCAGGATATTGGCGTGATCCTCGCGCAGCGCGCCTGCGGTCGCCGCCACCAGCCCGATCTGGCGCCGCATCAGCGCCAGCGCTTCGGGGGACAGCCCCGCCACCCCGTCGCCGCCCCAGACCGACAGAAAGGCACGCACGGCCTCGTCCTCGCGGCCCTCTGCCAGCAGCGCCGCCAGCTGATCGTTCAGCACGTCCTGCAGGGTCGAGGGGGCGGCGGCGAACAGCACCGGCTCGATCAGGGTCAGGCTGCGGATCGCCTCGGGCGCGGCCACGGCAATGCGCAAGGCGACCGTCGCGCCGAAACTATGCCCGATCAGATCCACCGGCTGCGCGATCATCGCCGCCGCGATCCGGGTGACGGCGGTGTGGTAATCGGGGCTGTCCGGGCCGGGCTGCCAGTCGTCGCTGCGGCCATGCCCCGGCATGTCGAAGCCGCGCAGATCGACCGCCGCCTCGCCCGATGCCGCCAGCGCGCGGGCCACCGGCCCCCACGAGGCGCCGCTGCCCATCATGCAATGCAGCGCAAGGGCAGGGCGGTCGGGATCGCCCGGCCAGTGATGCAGGTGAATGCCGCTCACAGCTCGGCCAGATGCCGGTCCAGAAACTCCAGCCGGTCCTGTCCCCAGAACCGCTGCCCGCTCTCGCGCACGATATAGAAGGGCGTGCCAAAGACGCCCCCTGCCACCGCCTCTTCCAGATTGCGGCCATAGGTCTCGGCGCCGATGAACAGCCCCTTGTCGGCCAGCGCCGGGTCGAACCCATGCGCGCCCAGCAGATCGCGGATCACCGCATCCTCGCTGATGTCACGCTGTTCCGCCCAGACCGCACGCGTGATCGCGTGCACCAGCCCGCCCAGATCGCCGCCGCCCGCCTGTTGCGCGGCAATGATGGCATAGGACGAGGGCGCCATGTTCACCGGCCAATGCGCGGGCTTCAGGTTCAGGGCCATGCCCAGATGCGCGGCCCAACGCGGCAGCTCATGCGCGCGATACTCCATCCGGCTGGGATGGCGGTCCGCCGGGCGGGTGCCGCCTGTGCGGTCGAAAAGCTGCAGCACATCCAGCGGCTTGTAGGTCACAGTCGCGCCGTGGCGCTGCGCGATCGCTTCCAGCCGCGTGCCGGCCAGATAGCACCAGGGGCTGATCGTCGCCAGGTAATAGTCGATATGCGCCATGGGCTGTCCTTTCCGGGTTTGCCCCGAGGCTAGCGCGGTGCTAAGGCGACCGCAATCCGACGCAACCGCCAGAGGCCCACCCTGATGCCCGTCATGAGCGAACCCAAGCTGATCTCCGGTAATGCCAACCGACCGCTGGCCCAGGCCATCGCGCGCCGCATGTCCATGCATCGCGGCATGAATGTCAGCCTGCTGGACGCGCGGGTCGAGCGGTTCAACGATGCCGAGATCTTTGTCGAGGTCTACGAGAACGTCCGCGGCGAGGATATGTACATCATCCAGCCGACCTCGAACCCGGCCAATGACAACCTGATGGAACTGCTGATCATGGTCGATGCGCTGCGCCGGTCTTCGGCGGCGCGCATCACGGCGGTGATCCCCTATTTCGGCTATGCCCGTCAGGACCGCCGCGCCAAGGCCCGCACGCCGATCAGCGCCAAGCTGGTGGCGAACCTGCTGACCGAGGCGGGCGTGGACCGGGTGCTGACCATGGACCTGCATGCCGCGCAGATTCAGGGCTTTTTCGACATTCCGGTGGACAACCTCTATGCCGCGCCGATCTTTGGTCTGGATGTGCAGCACCATTTCAAGGGCCGGATGAACGATCTGATGGTGGTCTCGCCCGATGTCGGCGGCGTGGCGCGGGCGCGCGAACTGGCGACCCGGATCGGTGCGCCGCTGTCGATCGTGGACAAGCGCCGCGAGAAGGCGGGCGAGGTGGCCGAGATGACCGTCATCGGCGACGTCTCGGGCAAGACCTGCATTATCGTCGACGACATGTGCGACACGGCGGGTACGTTGTGCAAGGCGGCGCAGGTGCTGATGGACGAGGGCGCGACCGAGGTCCATGCCTATATCACCCATGGCGTGCTGTCCGGCCCCGCCGTCGAGCGGGTCAGCAAATCGGTGATGAAGTCGCTGGTCATCACCGATTCGATCCAGCCGACCGAGGCGGTGAAGAACGCGCCCAATATCCGCATCGTGCCGACCGCGCCGATGTTCGCGCAGGCGATCCTGAATATCTGGAACGGCACCTCGGTCAGCAGCCTGTTCGAGACGGATACCCTGCTGCCGATCTATGAGGGGCTCTATTCGACCGGCTGAGGTGCGGGCCGTGGGGGCGGATGCCTCCGGCGGGGATATTTGAGTGAAGAAGAAACAGGGGTGGGGTGCGGCGGTTTTTTCGTGGCACTTCAGGGCGGTGTACAGGCTGTGTACGCGCGGTGCACAGCCTGTGGCGGCCCGGTGCGGGCGGTTTTTACAGCGCCCGCCAGCCGATGTCGCGGCGGCAGAAGCCCTGCGGCCAGTCGATCGCATCGACCAGCGCATAGGCGCGCTGATGCGCCTCGGCCAGCGTCGCGCCGCGCCCGGTGCAGGCCAGAACACGACCGCCGGTGGCCAGGATGGCGCCGTCTTTCCTCGCGGTGCCGGCGTGGAAGGTCATCTGAGAACTTGTCTCAGGAAGATCTTTCAGGCCGTTGATGTGGCTGTATTTTTCGTAGGCGCCCGGATAGCCGTTTGCAGCCATCACGACGGTCAGCGCGTGGTCATCGGCCCAGGTGACGGCGGCCTCTGACAGCCGCCCTTCGGCGCAGGCCAGCAGCAGGTCCAGCGCCTGCGCCCCCAGCCGCATCATCAGCGCCTGACATTCCGGGTCACCGAAGCGGACATTGTATTCGACCAGCCGCGCCTCGCCGTTGTCGATCATCAGCCCGGCATATAGAACGCCTTGAAAAGGCATGTTTTTCCGAGCCATTTCCGCGATGGTGGGGCGCACGATCCGCGCCATCACCTGATCTTGCAGCGCAGGTGTCAGGACCGGGGCGGGGCTGTATGCGCCCATGCCGCCGGTGTTCGGCCCGGTGTCGCCGTCGCCCACCCGCTTGTGGTCCTGCGCGGTGCCGATCGCCAGACAATCGGTGCCGTCCGACAGGATGAAAAAGCTGGCCTCTTCGCCCGCCATGAACTCTTCGATCACGACCGACATCTCGCCGAATTCGCCGTCAAAAATTGCGTCGATGGCGGCATGGGCCTGCGCGATGGTCTCGGCCACGGTGACGCCTTTGCCAGCGGCCAGCCCGTCGGCCTTGACCACGATCGGGGCCCCCTGTGCGGTCACATGGTCGCGGGCCGGGGCCGCCTCGGTGAAGCGCGCCCAGGCGGCTGTCGGCGCCCCGCAGGCGTCGCAGATTTCCTTGGTGAAGGTCTTGGAGGCCTCCAGCTGGGCGGCGGCCTGGCTGGGGCCAAAGACCAGAAACCCCGCCTCCCGCAGCGCATCCGACACACCTGCAGCCAGCGGCGCCTCGGGGCCGACAATCACGAAATCTATGGCATTTTCCTGCGCGAATTCAAGCACATCTGCCCGTGACAGCACATCCAGATCGGCGCATTCGGCCAGGCCCGCGATGCCCGCATTGCCCGGCGCGACGATCAGCCGGTCGCATTTCGGGTTCTGCCGGACGGCCCACGCCAGCGCATGCTCGCGCCCTCCGCCACCCAGGATCAGGATATTCATCTGCCGCCCTTTCGCTTGGTCTTGCGGCGTTCTAGTCTGCCCCGCGAAAGGGAACAAGCCGCATGGACCTTCTGGACGACGCGCCCCAGCCGGGCAGCAACGCGCATGAATTCACCGTCTCCGAACTGTCGGGGGCGCTGAAGCGCAGCATCGAGGATCAGTTCGCCCGCGTCCGCGTGCGGGCCGAGATCGGACGCGTGTCGCGGCCCGGCTCGGGGCATCTCTATTTCGACCTCAAGGACGACCGCGCCGTGCTGGCCGCCGTGACCTGGAAGGGGCAGGCGGCCCGGCTGACCCAGCGCCCCGAAGAGGGGATGGAGGTCATCGCCACCGGGCGCCTGACGACCTTTCCGGGCCAGTCGAAATACCAGATGATCGTCGATCAGATCGAGCCTGCGGGGATCGGCGCGCTGATGGCGATGCTGGACAAGCGCCGCCGCGCGCTGGCCGCCGAGGGGCTGTTCGATGAGGCGCGCAAGCGTCCGCTGCCCTTTCTGCCGCGCGTGATCGGGGTGGTGACCTCGCCCTCGGGCGCGGTGATCCGCGACATCCTGCACCGGCTGCGCGACCGCTTTCCGGCCCGCGTGCTGATCTGGCCGGTGGCGGTGCAGGGTGCGGGCTGCGCGCCGCTGGTGGCCGCGGCGATCCGGGGCTTCAACGCGCTGCCCGAGGCGGGGGCGATCCCGCGCCCCGATCTGATCATCGTGGCGCGCGGCGGCGGCAGCCTGGAAGATATGTGGGGCTTCAACGAGGAAATCGTCGTGCGCGCCGCGGCGGACAGCGCCATCCCGCTGATCTCGGCCGTGGGCCACGAGACTGACACGACGCTGATCGACTTCGCCTCGGACCGCCGCGCCCCCACGCCGACCGCAGCCGCCGAGATGGCGGTCCCCGTGCGCGCCGATCTGATGGCCCGCCTGTCTGACACCGCCACAAGGATGGCGCGCGCCACCACGCAGACGGTCCAGCGCCCGCGCCAGCGGCTGCTGGATCTGGCCCGCGCGATGGGCCGCCCCACGGCGCTGACCGAAGGGCCGCGCCAGCGCCTCGATCTGTGGGGGGCACGGCTGGAACCGGCACTGCGGCAGGTGGTGGCCGCGCGGCGTCACCGGCTGGGCGCACGTCCGATCCCGGCGGCCACCCTGCGCCAGTTCACCCAAGGCAAACGCCACGGCCTCGACCGCGCCGCTGCACGGCTGGACAGCGCCTGTGCCCGCCGTCTGGACCGCCCGCGCGACCGGCTGACCCATCTGCAACAGCGCCTCGACAGCTCGCTGCGCCGCGTCACCACGACCACGCGCCGCGCCATCAGCCAGCAGCAGCTGCGGCTGACCGAGCTGAATGACCGGCTCGACGCCGCACTCCGCCGCGCTCAGGCGCAGCGGCACGAGGCGCTGATCCGGCTGGACCGCATGCGCCAGTCCCTCGGCCCCGATGAGACGCTCAAGCGCGGCTTTGTCATCCTGCGCGGGCCCGATGACAGCGTCATCACCACGCCGGAAGCCGCGGCCCGGTCGCCCCGGCTGGAGCTGCAATTCGCCGGCAACCGCCGACTTCCCGTCCGCCCGGACACCGCGCCTGAAAAACCAAGACGCCGCAAATCGCCCTCGCCCGAACAGAAAACCCTGATCTGAACCTGCTTTGGTCGCCAAATATCCCACGGGGCTGCCGAACGGGTCGCCACCGGTTCGAGAACCGTTCGGCGGCGGGGTGTGAAACCCCCGGTCCTCAGCCCTCTTTCGGGCGCATCACCAGCCAGATCAGCGCCCCGCCCGCCAGCACCAGAAACGGCAGCATCGCCAGATTGACCGCATTCCATCCGGCCTGAACCGAGCCCCCGGCGCAGTTCATCAGCCCGCCCGAGGACAGCGAGGCGACAAACACGCCGCCAAAGACGATGAAATCGTTCATCCCCTGCACGCGGCCCCGCTCTTCGGGGGCATGGGCGCGGGTCAGCATCGTGGTCGCGCCGATATAGCCGAAATTCCAGCCGATCCCCAGCAGCACCAGCGCCACGAAAAACTGCCCCAGCGCGACGCCTGACAGGGCCACGCCCCCGGCCAGCGCCAGAATCACCAGCCCCAGCCCGACGATGCGTTCAGGCCCAAAGCGCGCGATCAGATGGCCGGTCACAAAGCTGGGCGCGAACATGGCCAGCACATGCAGGCTGACGATATTGGCCGCGTCCGAGGGCGCATAGCCACAGCCCACCACCGCCAGCGGCGTCGAGGTCATGACCAGATTCATCAGCGCATAAGATACCATCCCGCAGATCACCGCGACAAGGATCGCGGGGGTTTTCAGGATCTCGGCCATGGGGCGGCCCTGCGCGCTGCCTGCGACCGGGCGCGGCGGGCGGGGAATGTCCAGAAAGGCAAACAGGAACGGCCCCAGCAGGTTCAGCCCGATCACCGCCATATAGGTGGCCAGAAACGGCACCGCCGTGATCCCGTCGGTGCCGCGCACGATGGCGGGGCCGATGATCGCGGCGGCCAGCCCGCCCGCCATGACCCAGCTGATCGCGCGGGGGGCATAGTCCTCGGGCGCGGTGTCGGTGGCGGCAAAGCGGTAGAACCCCTGCGAGGACATGTAGATGCCGGTCAGCAGCGACCCGGCCATGAACAGCCAGAACGAACCCTGCCACAGGCCGATGGCGGCCACCGCCGCCCCAAGCGCCCCCGCCGTCACCGCCAGCAGAAAGCCCGCCTGACGCCCGCGCGCCTGCATGAAGCGCGCCAGCGGTCGGGCGGTCAGGGCCGAGCCCAGGATGATCATCGACAGCGGCAGCGTCGCAAGGCAGGGGTTCGGGGCCAGCATCTTGCCCGCCAGCCCGCCGACGATGAACATGATCGACATCTGGGCGCCCAGGATCGCCTGCGCCAGAACCAGAATCACGACATTGCGGCGCGCGCGCGCCAGCGACGCCGCGTCTTCCATCGCCGGACCGCTCATGGTGTCAGCCGCGCGGCAGGGCCGCAGCCACCCGCGCGCGATCCTCGATCGCCTGCCAGTTGCCTGCGGCGACATCGGCATCGGTCACGATCCAGCTGCCGCCGACGCAGACCACATTGGGCAGCGACAGATAGCTGCCCGCGTTCTGGGGCGTCACGCCGCCGGTCGGGCAAAAGCTGATGCGCGGCAGCGGGCCTGCCAGCGATTTCAGCGCAGGCGCGCCGCCCACCGCCTCGGCGGGGAAGAACTTCAGCATGTCGAACCCGGCATCCGCCGCGCCCATGATCTCGGACGCCGTCACGACCCCCGGCAGCAGCGGCAGCTCCAGATCGGCGCAGGCGTCGATCAGCCGGTCGGTCAGCCCCGGCGAGACGGCAAAGCTGGCCCCCGCATCCTTGGCGCGTTTCGCATCGTCCGGCGTCAGCACCGTGCCCGCGCCGACATGGCCGCCCGGCACCCCGCTCATGGCGCGGATCGCGTCCAGCGCCGCGTCGGACCGCAGCGTGACCTCCAGCACCGGCAGCCCGCCGGTGACCAGCGCGCGGGCCAGATCGGCGGCGCGCGCGGCATCGCGGATCACGATCACCGGGATGACGGGCGCCAGCTGGCACAGGGTTCTGGTCTGTTGCGACTGCATCTGCGGGGTCATGGCGCACCTTCCAAGGGAAAAATTCGCCCCGAACCTGAACCCAAGCCCGTGGCGATGCAAGGGAAAGACGCGCGGCGCGTGCAAGCCTGTTACCGCTATCTGCACGATTGCCACAGCGATTGTGCTTGCATCCCGCCCGCGGCGGGGCTAATGCGCGCTCACTTCACAGGCAGGGGAGGGCCCTTGCGGGAGACATCCGCAAAAGGTCCACCGGTTGGGGCATTCGCCCTGAGACCCCCTGCCAAGGCGCAAACCGGAAAGGAAACACGCGATGGCGCTTCCCGAATTCACGCTGCGTCAGCTTTTGGAAGCTGGCGTTCACTATGGTCACCAGACCCAACGCTGGAACCCCCGCATGGGCGAGTTCATCTATGGTGACCGCAACGGCATTCACATCCTCGACCTGACGCAGACGCTGCCCATGCTGGACGCGGCGCTGCAGGTCATCCGCGACACCGTCGCCAAGGGCGGCCGCGTGCTGTTCGTCGGCACCAAGCGTCAGGCGCAGCGCGCCGTCGCCGAAGCCGCCGAGAAATCCGCGCAGTTCTACATGAACCACCGTTGGCTGGGCGGCACGCTGACCAACTGGAAGACCGTCAGCCAGTCGATCAACCGCCTGAAAGCCATCGACGAGACGATGGCCGGTGGCGCCGAGGGCCTGACCAAGAAAGAGCGCCTGCAGCTTGAGCGCGAGCAGACCAAACTGCAAGCCTCGTTGGGCGGCATCCGCGACATGGGCGGCCTTCCCGACCTGCTGTTCGTCATCGACGTGAACAAGGAAGATCTGGCCATTCTGGAAGCCAAGAAACTGGGCATTCCGGTCGTGGCTGTGGTCGACACCAACTGCTCGCCCGATGGCGTGGACTATATCATTCCGGGCAATGACGACGCCGCCCGCGCCATCGCGCTCTATTGCGATCTGGCCAGCCGTGCGGCCCTTGACGGGATGACCGCGCATATGGGTGCGTCGGGCGTCGATCTGGGCTCGCTGGCCGATGCGCCGGAAGAGTTGCTGGACGAAGAGCCCGCCGCCGAGCAGGCCGTCGAAGCCTGATCGCCTGCGAAAACTTCACGGAAATGTCGTCAGGCGGGGGTATGCCCCGCCTGACGCGTTGCACATAAGGAGACGGATATGGCAATCACCGCAGCGATGGTGAAAGAACTGCGCGAGATGACCGGCGCAGGCATGATGGACGCCAAGAAGGCCCTGACCGAGACCGAAGGCGACATGGACGCCGCCGTTGACTGGCTGCGCACCAAGGGCCTGTCGAAAGCCGCCAAGAAATCGGGCCGCGTGGCCGCCGAAGGTCTGGTTGCCGTCGCCGTCAAGGCGGGCAAGGGCGTCGCGGTCGAGGTGAACTCGGAGACCGATTTCGTCGGCAAGAACGAAGAATTCCAGGCGATGGTGCGCAAGATCGCGCAGGCCGCGCTTGAGGTCGATGATGTCGAGGCGCTGAAAGCCGCGCAGATCGACGGCAAGCCCGTGTCCGAGATCCTGACCGACGCGATCGCCAAGATCGGCGAGAACATGTCGCTGCGCCGCATGGTCGTCGTGACCGCGCCGACCGTTGTGCACTACGTCCACAATGCGGCGGCTGACGGCATGGGCAAGATCGGCGTGCTGGTCGGCCTCGACGGCGGCAATGACGAGATCGGTCGCCAGATCGCCATGCACGTGGCCGCGACCTCGCCCGCCTCGCTGGACGAGAAAGACCTCGACCCGGCGCTGGTCGATCGTGAAAAGCAGGTTCTGACCGAGCAGGCGCGTGAATCGGGCAAGCCCGAGGCCGTCATCGAGAAGATGATCGAAGGCCGGATGAAGAAGTTCTTTGAAGAGGTCACGCTGACCGGCCAGAAGTTCGTCATCAATCCCGACGTGACCGTCGCCGAAGCCGCCAAAGAGGCGGGCGCGACCATCGTGGGCTTTGCCCGCGTGGCCGTCGGTGAAGGCATCGAGAAGAAAGAGGAAGACTTTGCAGCCGAGGTTGCCAAGACCCTCAGCGGCGCCTGATCTTTCCGATCTTCGCGTGAACGCAATGCCAGCCCGCGGGCTGGCATTTTTCGTTTCGGACGTGAAAAAAAGTAAGCCCCGCAATGAGTTGCGGGGCTTACTTCATGTCATTTCGAGAGAGATCAGCGACGCTGCATGATCCGGCGCGTGCCTTCGATCAGCATCAAGGCCACGACCAGTTTGACCAGATCGCCCAGGATAAAGGGCGTGAAACCTGCGGCCAGCACCCGCTCGGACGGCACGAAATTGGTCAGCCAGATCAGGCCCGGCACATAGATCGTCGCCAGACCGGCCAGCATGGCCAGCCCGCGCCCGAGGATGCCCCGGCCCTGCGCCAGCGCGCCGGTCACGCCCATGGCCAGCAGGAATCCCAGCAGAAAGCCCGCCGTCGGCCCGGCCAGATAGGCCAGCCCCGCACCGGCGGTGGCAAAGACCGGCAGGCCCGCCAGACCGGCGGCCAGATAGCTGCCCATTGCGGCCAGCCCGAGGCGCGGCCCCAGAACCACCGCCAGACCCATCACGGCCATGGTCTGCAACGTCATCGGCACCGGCCAGAACGGCACCTGAACCTTGGCGCTGAGGGCGATCAGCGCAGCGGCGGCAAGGGTGATCCCCAGCTTGCCTGCCAGGCTGGTGCGGGAAATGTGGTCTTGAGCAAGCAACATGGCGGTTTCTTTCCTTCGGAATGCGATCAGATACGATTCGGTGCGGCAAACGTGCCGCAGGCTGGCGCTTATCATGTCCGAAGCCCCCCCGCAGAGGCAAGAGGGCGCCGAAAGGCGACAGGGCGCGGCACGCGCCCGCAGCGCGGAAGCTGCGACACGGCGTCGCATCACCGACGGGCGGGTCGCCGCGCCGCTGGCCCCGCGCTGCGGTGACACTTCTTTACAGGGCGCCCTTCCGGCGCCCGTGATACCGCCCCGGCCCTCGCGCCGATTTCGCAGGCAGCCGGTGCGATTTCGGGGCCGGGCGTCTGTTTTCCCGCAGAAAAGGGTGCTAATAGCCGCCGTCAACTGCATGCCGCGACAGGGGTTCGAGACATGGCTGATGACTATCCCAAGGTTGACCGGGTGATGGGGGGGCCGACTGGCTGGTTCTCGATCGCGTTCCCGGCGGTTCTGTTCGTGTATTTTCTGGGGCTCGCGCCGCAGATTGCCGAAGGGCCGCAGGTATGGGGCATCGAGTGGGTGCCCTCGCTTGGCATCGCGCTGTCGGTGCTGCTGGACGGTCTCAGCCTGACCTTCGCGCTGCTGATCACCGGGATCGGGGCGGCGGTGACGCTGTATTCCGCGCGCTATCTGGGTGATCATCCCGACTATAACCGCTTTGTCGCCTATCTGCTGATGTTCATGGTCGGCATGCTGGGGCTGGTGCTGGCGGGCAACCTGATCTCGCTGTTCGTGTTCTGGGAGGTGACGACGATCGCCTCCTATCTGCTGATCGGCTTCAATGCCGACAGCGTCAAGTCGCGCCGCTCGGCCTTGCAGGCGCTGCTGGTGACGGGGACGGGCGGGCTGATCCTGCTGGCCGGCCTGATCGTGCTGGGCTCGGTCGTGGGCAGTTTCGAGATGGTCGATATTCTGTCGCAGGGCGACATGATCCGAGACCATCCGTGGTATCTGGCGATCCTGCTGCTGTTTCTGGCGGGTGCCTTCACGAAATCGGCGCAGGTGCCGTTCCATTTCTGGCTGCCCAATGCGATGGCCGCGCCGACGCCGGTGTCGGCCTATCTGCACAGCGCCACGATGGTGAAGGGCGGCGTCTATCTGCTGGCGCGGATGAACCCGGCGCTTGGCGACACCTCGGTCTGGTTCTGGACGCTGATCCTGTTCGGCGGCGTCACGGCGGTCTTTGCCTCGGTCATGGCGCTGCGCCAGACCGACATCAAGCAGGTGCTGGCCTATACGACGCTGATGGCGCTTGGCACGCTGGTCATGTTCATCGGCGCGGGCACGCATTACGCGATCATGGCGGCGATGCTGTTTCTGGTCGTGCACTCGCTGTACAAGGCGGCGCTGTTCCTGATGATCGGGATTGTCGATCATTCGACCGGCACGCGCGAGGCGGGGGTGCTGGGCGGGCTGGCCAAGGCGATGCCGCTGACCGGGCTGGCCGCCGCGCTGGCCGCGATCAGCATGGCGGGCATTCCGCCGATGGTCGGCTTTATCGGCAAGGAATTCATGTACAAGGCGGGTCTTGGCCTTGGCGGTTTCGGCGCGGTCTGGGTGACGGTGATGATCTTTGCCGCCTCGGTGATGATGTTCACGGTCGGCGGGATTGTCGCGCTGCGCCCCTTCCGCGGCGACTTGCGCGAAACACCCACCACGCCGCATGAGGGGCCCTGGGCGATGCTGGCCGGGCCGCTGGTGCTGGGCGCGCTGTCGCTGATCTTCGGGCTGTTTCCGGGGCTGCTGGGCCATTACTTTGTCGGCCCCGCCACCCATGCCGTCTTTGGCGAGGTGCGCGAGGTGCATCTGTATCTGTGGGGCGGCGTCAATATGGCGCTGATCCTGTCGCTGCTGACCTTCCTTGCGGGCTGGCTGCTTTATCGGCGGCACGAGGCGCTGCGCGCGCGCCTGATCCGCATCGAGGCAGGCAGCCGGATCAATTTCGACGCGGGCTGGGACCGGGTGCTGGACGGGCTGAAGGCGCTGGCCGCGTGGCAGACACGCCTGATCCAGACCGGCAATCTGCAGACCTATATGGCGGTGATCTTCGGCACCTTCACGGTGCTGGTCGGCGCGACCTTCCTGCTGAAGGGCGGCATGGGCAGCGGCATCAACTATGACGCCGAGGGCGTGCATCCGGTGCAGTGGACGGTGCTGGCGCTGATCGCCATGGGCGCGATCCTGGCGACGATGACCTCCAGCCGGATGACGGCGGTGGCGGCGCTTGGGGTGGTGGGCATCGGCGTGGCGCTGATCTTCATCATGTTCAGCGCCCCCGACGTGGCCATCACCCAGCTGCTGGTCGAGGTTCTGGTCGTGGTGCTGGTCGCGCTGGTGATGCTGCGCCTGCCGCATCTGCCCTCGCGTGCCATGTCGGGTTTCCGGGCCGGGCATGCGGCGATTGCGGCGGGGTTCGGCCTGCTGACGACGGTGGTGATGATCGCGGTGCTGCAGACGCCCTTCAGCCGCCGCCTGACCGATTTCTTCGAGGTCGCGTCATATCCCGATGCGCATGGCCGCAATATCGTCAATGTCATTCTGGTGGATTTCCGCGCGACAGATACCTTTGGTGAGGTCGTGGTGGTCGTGATCGCCGCCGTGGCCGCCTATGCGCTGCTGCGCGGCGCGCCCGGCGCCAGCCCGACCCCCGCCAGCGATCCCGGCGCCAGAGGCGAGGAGGACAAGTAATGCAATCCCTCATCCTGACCACGGCGACCCGTCTGCTGGTCGCGCTGTTGCTGGTCTTTTCTGTCTATGCGCTGCTGCGGGGCCACAACCTGCCCGGCGGCGGCTTTATCGGCGGGCTGATCGGGGCCACCGGCTTTATCCTTTACGTCATCGCCACCTCGGTCGATGAGGCGCGCGGCGCGCTGCGGGCCGATCCCGCCAATATCGCCATGCTGGGCGTCGGCGTGGCGGCCCTGTCGGGGATCATGGCGGCCTTTGCGGGCGATGCCTTCCTGACCGGGCAATGGCTGTTCCTGTTTGCCGAAGACGGTGGCAAGGGGCTGCCGCTGTCCTCGGTGCTGGTCTTCGACATCGGTGTCTACATGGCCGTGTTCGGCGGCATCCTGACGCTGGTTTTTGCCATGGAAGAGGAGATCTGAGGGTGGAATTGCTGCTTGCCCTGACCATCGGCGTGCTGATGGCCTGTTCGGTCTATCTGATGCTGGACCGTAACGTGATCCGCTTTCTGTTCGGGCTGATCCTGTTGTCGAATGCCGCGAACCTTGTGATCTTTCTGTCGGGCCGCCTGACCGCAGGCGCGCCGCCCCTGATCGACGAGGGCGCCTCTGCGCCCACCGGGCTGGTCGCCAATGCGCTGCCGCAGGCGCTGGTGCTGACCGCGATCGTGATCGGCTTTGGCCTGCTGGCCTTCACGCTGGCGCTGGTCTATCGCACCTATCGCAGCCTCGGCACCGTCAACAGCGATGAGATGCGCGTGGCCGAACCGCGCGACGAGGGGCAGCCGACGCCGTCGCCCGACCCCTCCGCCGCGCCGGGCACCCCGCCCCGGACCGACCGCACGCTTGACACCACCACCGGCCCCACCGCCGGGGAGGCCCGCGCATGAGCTGGGTTCTTGTCAATCCGATCCTGATCCCGATCGTGACCGCAGTCATTGCCTATCTGTTCCGCACCAGCCCCGCCGGGCGCTGGATCTCGGTCGCGGGCACGATCGTTCTGATGTTCGCCAGCCTGATCCTGATGGGCGAGGTGCTGGAACATGGCGTGATAGCCGCCCAGATGTCGAACTGGCAGGCGCCTTTCGGCATCACGCTGGTGGCCGATTATCTGGGCGGGGTGATGGTCGTCATCACCGCCATCACCGGGCTGGCCACCGTCGTCTACAGCCTTGCCGAAATCCCCGAACGGCTGGAGCGTCTGGGCTTTCACGCCCTGTTGCAGGTGCTGATGGCAGCGGTCTGCGGCGCGTTCCTGACGGGTGACCTGTTCAACCTCTATGTCTGGTTCGAGGTCATGCTGATCTCCAGCTTTGGCCTTCTGGTTCTGGGCGGCAGCAAGGAGCAGCTGGACGGGGGCATCAAATATGTGACGCTGAACCTCGTCTCGACCATCATGTTCCTGTCGGGGATCGGGCTGCTTTACGGCATCACCGGCACGCTGAACATGGCCGACCTGCATCTGGCGGTGCGCGAGGTCGAGAATACCGGCCTGCTGACCACCATCGCGGTGATGTTCCTGGTGGCCTTTGGCGTCAAGGCGGCGCTGTTCCCGCTGTTCTTCTGGCTGCCCGCATCCTATCACACGCCGCCGGTGGCGGTCTCGGCGATCTTTGCCGGGCTGCTGACCAAGGTGGGCGTCTATGCGCTGATCCGCATGTTCACGCTGATCTTCGATCAGGATGTCGGCTATACGCACCAGATCCTGCTGTGGCTGGCGGTGGCGACCATGGTGACGGGCGTTCTGGGCGCGGCCGCGATGAATGATTTCCGCCGCATCCTGTCGTTCCACATCATCAGCCAGATCGGCTATATGGTGCTGGGGCTGGCGCTGTTCACGCCGATGGGTCTGGTCGGCGCGGTCTTTTATCTGGTTCACCATATCATCGTGAAGGCCAACCTGTTCTTTGTCGCGGGCGTGGCCAAGCGGATCGGCGGATCGACGGACCTGTCGCGGCTTGGCGGGCTTTATGCCCATGCGCCGCTGCTGGCCTTCCTGTTCCTGATCCCGGCGTTTTCGCTGGCGGGCTTTCCGCCGCTGTCGGGCTTCTGGGCCAAATATGTGGTCGTCAAGGCCGCGCTGGATCTGGAGATGTGGTTCGTGGCCGGTGTCGCGCTGGCCGTGGGTCTGCTGACGATCTATTCGATGACCAAGATCTGGGGCGCGGCCTTCTGGCCCGCCCATCCCGACGGGATCAAGCCGCGGCTTGGCGATCTGCCCGCAGGTGACCGGGTGGCGCTGATGCTGCCGATCATTGTGCTGGCGGCGCTGACCTGCATCATTGGCCTCTTCCCCGAGCCGTTCGTGCAGTTCGCGGAAACCTCGGCGGCGCAGCTGCTGGATTCGACAGCCTATGTGACAACCGTGTTGGGGGTGCAGCCATGAACCTGTTCGCGACCAATATGCTGCTGGCCTTCGCCTGGGTCGCGCTGACCGGCGATCTGTCGCTGCTGGGCCTGCTGACCGGGTTCTTCCTGGGGCTGGCCGCCATGTGGCTGGTCCGGCCGCTGTTTCCCACCACGGGCAGCTATTTCATGCGGCTGTATTACTGGCTGCGGCTGCTGGTCCTGTTTATCTATGAGCTGGTCGTCAGCTCTTACGCCGTGGTGGCTGATGTCATGACACCGGGCCAGCGTTCGGTGCCTGCGCTGATCGCGGTGCCGCTGAACGTGACGACCGATCTGCAGATCACGCTGCTGGCGAATTTCATCTCGCTGACGCCGGGCACGCTGAGCCTTGATGTCTCGGATGACCGCAAGACCCTGTATATCCATGCGATGTTCGGGGATGATGCCGATGCGATCCGCGCGCAGATCCGCGACCATTACGAGGTCTGGGTGCGCGAGGCGACGGAGTAGAGCCATGACACTTCTCGATTACGCAGTTCTGTTCGGGTTCACGCTGGTCATTCTGGGCGTGGCGCTGGCCTCGATCCGGCTGATCAAGGGACCGACGCTGGCCGACCGGATCGTCGCGCTGGACATGATGACGGTGCAGCTGGTGGCCTTTGGCGGGCTGTCGGCGCTGCAGGCGCGCAGCGCGGCCTTTCTGGATGTGGCCGTGGTGCTGGCGCTGGTGGGCTTTCTGGCCACCGTCTGTCTGGCCCGCTATCTGGAACGCCGCAATGCCATCAACCGGGAGGATCAGCAATGATGTCCGAGATTATCGTATCGGTGCTGGTGGTGGCGGGCGGGTTTTTCTGCTTTGCCGCCGGACTGGGCGTGCTGCGCCTGCCCGATCTGCTGATCCGCATGCATGCCTCGACCAAGGCGGGGACCTTGGGCTCGGGGCTGATCCTGACCGCCGTGGCCGTGGCCTTTGCCGAGGGCACCGTGGTCGCGCGGGCGGTGGCGGCGATCGTGTTCCTGCTGCTGACCGCGCCGGTCGCGGCGCATCTGATCGGGCGGGCCGCGTTCCGCACCGGCGTGCCGATGGACGACCGCACCCGCTGCGAGCCGGGCGTGGCCGAGGCGCTGCATCACCGCGAAGCGGAAACGCCGCCGCAATAAGCAGTCCGTGCCAGACGACAAGAGCCGCCGCGTCGGCCCTTTTCAATTTCGTGTCATCGGCGTAAACAATCCGGATCGGCGGACGAACCGCCCTTCCGAAAGAGCTGAATGAGCCACGACATCACAACGATCACCCGCACGGACGAGCTTGCGCTGTTCTGCGAGGCTGCGAAATCCGCCCCCTATGTCACCGTCGACACCGAGTTCCTGCGCGAGCGGACCTATTGGTCGAAGCTGTGCCTGATCCAGCTTGCGCTGCCGCCGATGGCGCCGGGCGATCCCGGTCAGGCCGTGCTGGTCGATCCGCTGGTCGAGGGGCTGTCGATGGCGCCGCTGTACGATCTGTTCCGCCACAAGGACACGGTCAAGGTCTTCCACGCCGCCCGGCAGGATCTGGAGATCTTCTTTCACGACGCCGAGGTGTTTCCCGAGCCGCTGTTTGACACGCAGGTCGCCGCCATGGTCTGCGGCTTTGGCGAGCAGGTCGGCTATGAGACGCTGGTGCGCAAGATCGCCCGCGCCAATCTGGACAAATCCTCGCGCTTTACCGACTGGTCGCGGCGCCCGCTGTCGGATGCGCAGGCGGCCTATGCGCTGGCCGATGTCACCCATCTGCGGGTGATCTATGAATTTCTGGCAGCCGAGCTGGTCAAGACCGGGCGCGAGGCCTGGCTGGCCGAGGAGCTGTCGGTCCTGACCGACCCCGAGACCTATATCACCCGCCCCGAAGAGGCCTGGCTGAAGGTGCGCACCCGCACCAACTCGCCGCGCTTTCTGGCGATCCTGCGCGAGTTGGCAAAGTTCCGCGAGGCCTATGCCCAGGCCCGCGACATCCCCCGCTCGCGCGTCTACAAGGACGATGCGATGATCGAGCTGGCCTCGACCAAGCCCCTGAACGAGGCCGATCTGGCCCGCTCGCGGCTGCTGCTGCGCGAGGCGCGCAAGGGCGAGATTGCGGCGGGAATTCTGGCCGCCGTCAAGGCGGGCAGCGAGACCCGCGACCTGCCGCAGCCCAAGGCCGAGGAACCGGGCCGCCCCGGCAATGCGGCGCTGTCGGACCTGCTGCGGGTGCTGCTGAAGGCCAAGGCCGATGCGGCGGGTGTAGCCCCCAAGCTGATCGCCTCGTCCACGGAACTGGACGCGATCGCCACGGGCGAACGGAATGTCCCCGCGCTTCACGGCTGGCGGGCCGAGGTGTTCGGACAGGACGCATTGCGGCTGGCCGGGGGCGAGATTGCACTGTCCGCGCAGGGGGGCGCGGTCAAGGTCGTCCCGGCGCGCTGAACCGATGACCCGTCCCTTGCGTCTGACCCGTCCATGGCCCGAAGACGCCCCCGCCATCGCCGCCGCGATGACGGATTGGGACACAGCGCGCTGGCTGACGGCGGTGCCCTGGCCCTATGCCGAAACCGATGCGCGTGACTTTGTGGCCGCCGCCTCGCTGGATGAATATGCGATCCGCTGCGGCGATGATCTGCTGGGTCTGGTCCGGGCGGGCAGCAACTTTGGCCTGTGGATCGCGCCGGGCGCGCAGGGGCGGGGGATCGGCAGACGCGCGGGCATCATGGCGCTGTCGCGGCTGTTTCTGTCGGGCGCGGACCGGGTTTCGGCGCATGTGCTGGACGGCAACAGCCGCTCGGCCCGTCTGCTGGACTGGCTGGGCTTTCGCGCCACCGGCACAGAGCAGTTGTATTCCGAACCGATGCAGCGCCACGTCCCGGCCACCGCCCTGCGCCTTGACCGCGACCGTTTCGAGGCCCTGCACCCCTTTGCCCTGATCACGCCGCGCCTGCAGATCGGGCCGGTGACCGAGGCGGATCTGCCCGACCTGCATGCCATCGCCACCCGCCCCGAGGTCGCGCGCATGATGCTGCGCTTCCGCCCCGATATGGGGCTGGACGAGGTGGCGGTCGTGCTGCGCGAATCGGCTTTGTGGCCGCCGCTGCGGCTGTCGGTGCGCCATGAGGGCCGGGTCGTGGGCGCGGTCGGGCTGTCGGGCGGGCAGCCGCCGCGACTGCATTATTTTCTTGACCCCGATCTGTCGGGGCTGGGGCTGGGGCAAGAGATGGTGGCCGCCGTTTTTGACGAACTGGTCGCCCGCTTTGCGTTCCCCGAAATTCTGGCAGATGTGTTCCTGGACAACCTCGCCTCGCGCAAGATCCTGAAGAACCTGGGCTTTCGTCGGATGGAGGATGTCGAGCTTCGCGCCGAGGGGCGGGACGCGCCTGCGGATGCCGCCCTGTATCGCTGGCGGCCCGGCCTGTTGTCCTGAGACGTGACGGCTCAGCCCTGATCGGTGCCGGGCGCGGTGGCCACGACGCGGAACAGGGCCCGGCGCTCTTCGGGTGTTTCATGTGATGGCGCAGCCGGGGCGGCGCTGTCGGAAGTCCTGGGCGGGGTGCGGTCGAAACTGGCGGGTTCTTCTGAAAAGCCGATGACCGACGGAGAGGGTTCCAGCGTCTTGCCCCCTTCGATCACCGGAATCATCGTATCGCTGATCAGTTCAAAGCGGCGCGGCGCGACACCCAGATCGCCGTCGGCGATCAGACATCCAAGCGCCCGCGTGACATCCCCCAGATCAGAACGCAGCGGCAGCAGCAGCATCTGCGCCTTCAGGGCCGGACGGGCATAGCCCCCCTTCGCATGCAGGTGCAGATGGGCGATCTGGGGCGCCTTGAAGACCGTTTCCAGCACATCGGACAGTCGCCCGCGCGACGGACCGACCAGAAACGAGCAGATCGGCATGCCGCGCACCTCCATCCCCATCAGGTCGATCAGGTGGCGCCCCGCCAGCCGGATGCGTGCCGCGCCCGGGGCGATGCGTTCCAGAATAAAGGCGTAATCCAGCGATCGTGCAATGCCACGCGGGCTGACATCCGACCGAGCGGGGACCGCCTTGCCGTTGCGCAGGCCGGACCAGTAGTCCCGCATCTCGCGTATGACGCGGTCGGCATGGGCCGGATCATGGGTCATCAGCGTCACGACCTGTCCATTCGGCGGCCTGAGTGCGGAACTGCCGGTCGGCTCGGAACCCTTGTCGTGATCGGACATGCCGGACCTCGTTAACCAAAACCACGTGGCAGCGTTCTGCGCCTTAACATATGTTGCGAGACTAGCGCCATCCGGGGTTCGATTCCTACTCCTAGATTAATAAATGGTTAAGAACTGGTGCGGGGTCGCGGCAGAGGTGGCAGCCGGAGGGTCCGCCGGGTGCGGCGAAAGGCTTGACCCGCACAGGCTTGCCGGGGCATCCCCTGCGCGTCCCGCAAGCGACATGGAAGGTCGACAGCCCGATGATGATGCGTACCGGCCTTATGGTCATTCTGTCCTCGCCCTCGGGGGCGGGGAAATCCACTCTGGCGCGCCGTCTGATGGACTGGGACGCCAGCCTGCGATTCTCGGTCTCGGCCACCACCCGCGCGCCGCGTCCGGGCGAGGTGGACGGGGTGGATTATCACTTCACCTCGGCTGACGACTTCCGCCGCATGGTCGAGGACGGGCAGATGCTGGAACATGCCGAAGTGTTCGGCAACTGTTATGGCAGCCCGCGCGGCCCGGTCGAGACCGCGATGAACGAGGGCCGCGACACGCTGTTCGATGTCGACTGGCAGGGCGGCCAGCAGATCCGCGCCTCGGCACTTGGCGGGCATGTCGTGTCGATCTTTGTGCTGCCCCCCTCGCTGCCGGAACTGGAGCGTCGGCTGCGCGCGCGCGGGCAGGACAGCACCGAGGTGATCGCGGGCCGGATGCTGAAAAGCCGGGCCGAGATCAGCCATTGGGCCGAATATGATTACGTGCTGGTCAATGACGATCTGGACGAGACTGAGGCGCGCCTGCGGGCCATCCTGACCGCCGAGCGCCTGCGCCGCGACCGTCAGGCGGGTCTTGGCGCTTTCGTGAAAAAGCTGATGGCCGAGGAGGAGGACGACAGATGATCTGGTCGCTGGGGGATGTGACGCCGCAGCTGGGCACGGATGCCTGGGTGGCGCCCGATGCGCAGCTGATGGGCAATGTCGTGCTGGAAGAGGGCGCCTCGGTCTGGTTCGGCGCCGTGCTGCGCGGCGACAATGAGGAAATCCGCCTGGGCCGGGGCAGCAATGTGCAGGATCTGTGTTGCCTGCATACCGATATCGGTTTTCCGCTGGTGATCGGCGCGGATTGCACCATCGGGCACCGGGCGATCCTGCATGGCTGCCGGATCGGTGAGGGGGCGCTGATCGGCATGGGCGCCACGATCCTGAACGGCGCCGTGATCGGGGCAGGGGCGCTGATCGGCGCCGGGGCGCTGATCCCCGAGGGCCGCGAGGTGCCGCCGGGCGCGCTGGTCATGGGCGCGCCGGGCAAGGTGGTGCGGATGCTGGACGCGACGGCGCTGGCCGGGCTGCGGGCCTCGGCTGCGCGCTATCGCGAGAATGCCGCGCGGTTCCGGGCCGGGCTGCGGGCGGCCGAGGGGAGCGTCTGATGGCGGCTGATCCGCGGCGGCGGGCACAGGCGCTGCTGGACGGGGTGCCGATCCCGATGCTGGCGGTGGATGGCCATGCCCGCATGATCGCCGCCAACCCCGCCGCGCGGGCGCTGTTTGGCGAGGATCTGCTGGACCGGCCCTTCGTGACGGTGCTGCGCCATCCCGGCGTGGTTCATGCCGTCGACTGGGTGCTGGCGCCTGACCGCCATCCGGAACCCGTCTCGGACGGCGATCTGCCGGTGGCCGAGGGGGGCGTGGCGCTGCGGGCGCAGTTCGCGGCGGATGGCCGCACGATTCTGGCCGAGATCACCGTGGCGCCGCTGGCGCCGCTGATCGGGCGCGGCGCGAGCATTGCGATCATGGACCGGTCCGTGACGGAAGAGGCCGAGCAGATGCGCCGCGATTTTGTGGCCAATGTCAGCCACGAGCTGAAGACGCCGCTGACCGCGATGATGGGCTTTATCGAGACGCTGCGCGGCCCCGCGCGCGAGGATGCGCGGGCCCGCGACCGCTTTCTGGACATCATGGAGCGCGAGGCGGGGCGGATGAACCGGCTGATCAGCGACCTTTTGTCGCTGAGCCGGGTGCAGGCCGAAGAGCGTCTGCGCCCCGCCCGGCAGGTCGATCTGCCCGGTCTTCTGCGCGCCGTGCTGGCCACGATGGCGCCTGCGGCCGAGGCTGCCGGGGTTCAGATGCGCATCGAAGGGCTGGAGCAGTCGGTGCGCGTGCCGGGCGATCCCGACCAGTTGACGCAGGTGTTTCAGAACCTGATCGAGAATGCGCTGAAATACGGTGCCTCGGGCGGGTATCTGGGGCTGGCGCTGCGCCATGTCGCGCATGAGCCGCAGCTGCGTGGCCCGGCCTGGGCGGTCGAGATCGAGGACCGGGGTGACGGCATCGACGAAATCCACCTGCCGCGCCTGACCGAGCGGTTCTACCGGGTGGACACGCATCGCTCGCGCGAGCAGGGCGGCACGGGTCTGGGGCTGGCGATCGTCAAGCATATCATTGCCCGCCACCGGGGCCGGTTGCGGATCGACAGCCGCAAGGGGGAAGGCAGCCGGTTCACCGTGGTGCTGCCCGAAGGGCTGCGGCGGCGCTGAGGTCTGGCCGGGCAGGGGGGCGCTCGCGCCCCCCGTCGCGTTCCGCGCCCCCCGTCGCGTTCCGCGCCTCCCCCCGAGGATATTTCGGGACCAAAGCAGGCCGGGAAAGGGGTTGCGCCTCTCGCGCTTTGGGTGCGGCTGGCCTATAAGCATCGCGGGTCCGGCACGAGGGCCGACAAGAGGGGAAATCGCCATGTCGCTTGTTTCGCAACCGGATCCGGCCAAGCTGGCCGCCGCACGTGCTGCTGTGGCGCTGGTCGGGGATGGGATGAGGCTGGGCCTCGGCACCGGCTCGACCGCCAGCGTGATGGTGCGGGAACTGGCGGCGCGGGTGGCCGCCGAGGGGTTGCGGCTGCGCTGTGCGGCGACCTCGAAGGCGACGGCGGATCTGGCGGAAAGCCTGGGGCTGCGGATCGAGACGCTGGACCAGATCGGCTGGCTGGACATGACCATCGACGGCGCCGATGAGCTGGACGGGCAATTGCATCTGATCAAGGGCGGCGGGGCCGCGCATCTGCGCGAAAAGGTCGTGGCCGCCGCCAGCGAGCGCATGATCGTGATTGCCGATCCGGGCAAGGTGGTCGAGGTTCTGGGCGCCTTTCCGCTGCCGGTCGAGGTGCTGGAATTCGGCTTTGAGACGACGCGCAAGCTGATCCGGCGGGCCCTGGACGATCTGGATCTGGGCGGGCGCGAGGTGTTGCAGCGGCTGCGCGGCAGCGACCCGGTCGTGACCGATGAGGGCAATCTGATCCTTGATCTGCATCTGGGCGAGATCCCTGATCCGGTGGCCCTGGCGCGGGCTTTGTCGGCTGTTCCGGGCGTGGTCGAGCATGGGCTGTTTCTGGGCATGTGCGATCTGGCCATCATCGGGCGCGCGGATGGCAGCGTGGTCGAACTGGCGCGTGACGGCGATATCGACGCCGATATGCTGGCGGGTGAGGGCGCGTGATGGAATTCGACTACGATCTGTTCGTGATCGGCGGCGGTTCGGGCGGGGTACGCGCGGCGCGGATCGCGGCGGGCGAGCATGGCGCGCGGGTCGGGCTGGCCGAGGAAAGCCGCATGGGCGGCACCTGTGTCATCCGTGGCTGCGTGCCCAAGAAGCTGATGATCTTTGCCTCGCAGGCCGGGCTGATGGCCGAGGAGATGCGCGGCTATGGCTGGTGCGGGGCACAGGCGGGCCGCTTTGACTGGCAGCTGTTCCGCGAAAAGCTGGACGCCGAACTGTCCCGGCTGGAGGTGATCTATCGTGCCGGGCTGGAACGCGCGGGCGTCGAGATCCATGACCAGCGCGCCACGATCGCCGGTCACCACACGGTCGAACTGGCGGACGGGACGCGCAGGACCGCGCGGCATATCCTGATCGCTGTGGGCGGGCGCCCGTCCAAGATCGGGGTGCCGGGCGAGGAACTGGCGCTGGTGTCGGACGATCTGTTTCTGATGGAGCGCCTGCCGGGGCGGGTGCTGCTGGTGGGCGGCGGGTTCATCGCCTGCGAATTCGCCACGATCCTGGCCGGGCTGGGGGTTCAGACCGTGCAGGTCTATCGCGGGGATGCCGTTCTGCGCGGCTTTGACCGCGAGGCGCGCGATCTGGCCACCCTGCAGCTGAGCCAGGTGGGTGTCGATCTGCGTCTTGGTCTGACGCCTGCGCGGCTGGAAAAGGCGGGTGACGGCATTGATGTCACCTTTGACGATGGCAGCCGCGATCAGTTCGACGCCGTGCTGTTTGCGACCGGGCGGGCGCCCTATACTGCCGGTCTGGGGCTGGAGAATACCGAGGTCCGGCTGAGGCCCAATGGCGCCATCGAGGTGGACGAATGGTCGCAGACCAGCGTGCCGTCGATCTTTGCCGTGGGGGATGTGACCGACCGCGTGAACCTGACCCCGGTGGCGATCCGCGAGGGGCATGCCTTTGCCGATACCGTCTTTGGCGCGCGGCCCCGGACGGTCGATCATTCGCTGGTGGCCAGCGCGGTCTATCTGCGCCCCCATGAGGTGGCCAGCGTCGGGCTGACCGAGGAACAGGCGCATGCCGCCGGGCCGGTCGATGTCTATTCGACCGTGTTCCGCCCCATGCGCTCGATGTTTGCGGGCAGCGATGCGAAGGTGATGATGAAGCTGCTGGTCGATCCCGCCAGCGACCGCGTTCTGGGCTGCCATATCTTTGGCCCCGAGGCCGGTGAGATGATCCAGCTGGCCGCGATTCCCATCGGGATGGGCGCGACCAAGGCCCAGTTCGATGCGACCATCGCGGTTCACCCGACCGCCGCCGAAGAACTGGTGACCATGCGCCACCCCTCGCGGCGGCTGGAGGGCCTTGGCGGGGACGCGGGCTGACAATCGTGCAAGCGCGGCCCTCTGCCGCATCTGACAGAGGGTTGTGCGGGCGCGCAAGGGTTGACATTCCGGCCTTGCGCCCCAGTTTTCAGACAACGGAATATCCAACGAAAGAAGGACGACGGATGGCAAATCAGGGCCCCTGGGGCGGAGGCGGCGGAGGAAATGGCGGCGGTCGTGATGGCGGGGATGGCGACAAGCGACCTCCGGCGGGGCGACCATGGGGGAACCAGCAGCCACCCGAAGGCCCGCGTCGTCCCGGCAAGGGCGGTGATCAGCAGATGCCCGAAATCGAAGAGCTGATGAAAAAGGGGCAAGAGCGTCTGCGCGTCCTGATGGGCGGGCGCGGCGGCGGAAATGGCCCGGTTGGCGGCGGTGGCGGGCGTGGACCCGGCGGCCCGAGCTTCGGGCTGAACCGCTCGACCGTGGCGGTTGTCGGGCTTGTCGCGCTTGGCGTCTGGGCCTTTGCCAGTTTTTACCGCGTGCAGACGAACGAACAGTCGGTCGAGTTTCTTTTTGGTCGCGCCGTTTCGGTCGGAACCGAGGGTCTGAACTTTGCCCCCTGGCCCGTCGTGCGGGCCGAGGTCGTGGCCGTCACCAACGAGCGTGTGACCGAGATCGGCACCGGGCGCGCGGGTCCGATGGATACCGGGCTGATGCTGACCCGCGACCAGAATATCGTCGACATGGAATATCAGGTCGTCTGGAACATCCGCGATCCGCAGATGTACCTGTTCAATCTGGCCGATCCGACCGACACGATGCGGGCAGTGTCCGAATCCGCCATGCGCGACATTATCGCGCGCAGCGAGCTGGCGCCGATCCTGAACCGCGACCGGGGTGCTGTGGCCACCGATCTGCGGCAGGCCGTGCAGCAGACGCTGGATGAATATCAGTCGGGCATCAATGTCGTGCGGGTCAACCTTGACCGCGCCGACCCGCCCGGCGAGGTGATCGACGCCTTCCGCGAGGTGCAGGCCGCCCAGCAGGAACGCGACCGGCTGGAAAATCAGGCCGATGCCTATGCCAACCGCGTTCTGGCGCAGGGCCGTGGTGACGCCGCCCAGATTCTGGAACAGGCCGAGGGCTATCGCGCTCAGGCCGTCAACACGGCTGCGGGTGAAGCCGCGCGCTTCAACTCGATCTACGAGGAATATGTCAAGGCGCCGGACGTGACCCGCCGCCGGATGTATCTGGAAACGATGGAGCAGGTTCTGGCCGACGTGCAGAAGATCATTCTGGGCGAGGGCGAGAATGGCAGCCAGAGCGTGGTGCCCTATCTGCCGCTGGACCAGCTGCGCGGCGGTGCCCCGTCGGCAAGCCGCAACCAGCCTGCCGGGGTGCCATCGGGCGCCGGCGCAACCGGCCTGCCCGCAGGTTCCACCACGACCACCGGAGGGACGAACTGATGGCCCGCAGAATCAAGCTGACCGCGCTGGCGCTGCCCGTGGTGTTCGTGGCCGCCGTGCTGGCGGGCTCGGCGATCTATATCGTGGACGAGCGTGAAAAGGCGCTGGTGCTGCGCCTTGGCCGGGTGGTCGATGTGCAGGAGACGCCGGGGCTGAACTTCAAGATGCCCTTCGTCGACAACGTCGTCAAATATGATGGCCGCATTCTGGGCCTGCCGACCAGCCCGCTGGAGGTGACGCCGCTGGATGACCGCCGTCTGGTCGTCGATGCCTTCGCGCGCTGGCGCATCACCGATCCGGTCCGCTTCCGTCAGGCCGTGGGCACCGGCGGCGTGCAGGCTGCACTGACCCGGCTGGAGCCGATCGTCAGCGCCGCCATCCGCGAGGTGCTGGGTTCGGTTCCCTCGACCGCCGTGCTGTCCGATGACCGGACCGCGCTGATGAACCAGATCCGGGGCGAGGCACGCAACAACTCGGCCGGGCTGGGGGTCGAGATCATCGACGTGCGTCTGACCCGCACCGATCTGCCCGAGCAGAACCTGAACGCCACCTATGGCCGGATGCGGGCGGAACGTGAACGCGAGGCCGCAGACGAAATCGCACGCGGTAACGAGGCGGCTCAGCGCGTCCGCGCCGCCGCCGACCGGACCGTGGTCGAGCTGACATCGGAAGCGCGGCGCCGGTCCGAGGTGGTCCGCGGTGAGGCTGACGCTCAGCGGAACGCGATCTATGCCGATGCCTTCGGTCGCGACCCCGAGTTCTTTGCCTTCACCCGCTCGATGACCGCCTATGAACGGTCGATGATCGGCACCAACACCTCGATGGTGCTGGCGCCCGAAGGTGAGTTCTTCACCTATCTGCGCGATGACGGTGCCGCCAACGCCAACCCGCCCTCCGAGCCGGTGCCCGCAGGCACCTCGGCGCAGGAGATGCAACAGTCCGAGGGTCCGCTGACCAGCGACGAGGATCTGGTCGAGCAGAACGTCACGGATCGCGAGGGCAATGTTCTGGGCGAATCGGCAGGGGTCCGGCTGACCCCGGTTCCGGAAAGCCTGACCACGCCGCCGCAGGAAGAGTCCGAGATCATGATGCCAGATAGCGGCGCGGCCCCTGCGACCGACGGCGCCGAACAACCGACGGACGCCCCGGCTGAGGCACCGGCGGCAGAGCCTGCCCCGGATGCGGGCGATCCGCAGGCGGCGCCGCCTGCAAACTGAGGATGACACAGCGGGCGGGGGATTTCCCCGCCCGCTTTGCAACAAAAGTCACGATCTGTTCACAGGCCGAGAGCGCGGTTTTATTGCAACGCGCCCCCAGATTGCTTTGATATGCACCATGGCAGCCGCCGCCACATTGGCCGCTGCCCCTGAATTCGAGAGGACATTCAGCATGAGATCGCTTTCGCCTCGCCATTTGCTGACGGTGTCGGTTCTGGCTCTTGGGCTTGGTCTGGGCCATGCAGGCGCACAGCAGGTCGTCGAGCCCGCCCCTGACGAGGTTTCGCCGCAGACCAGTCAGCAGGCGCAGGACGCCGCCGATGCAAACCAACCGCTTGGCGCAGATGTCGCTGCCGCCGCCGAATCGCAGGTCATGCCCGGCAGCTTTGCCGATCTGGCCGAGCGTGTTTCGCCTGCGGTGGTCAATATCACCACCACCTCGGTCGTGTCGCAGCCCACGGGCGGCCCCGGCGGCCCTCGTTTCCCCGAAGGCAGCCCGTTTTCTGACCTGTTCCGCGACTTTGGCATTCCGGGCTTTCCCGACGGACCCGAAGGCATGCCCCAGCGCCGCAGCCCGCAGCGGTCGAACGCGCTGGGTTCGGGATTTGTGATCTCGTCCGACGGGTTCATCGTGACGAACAACCACGTCATCGAAGGCGCCGATCAGATCGAGATCGAGTTCTACTCCGGCGCCCGCCTGCCCGCGACCGTGGTGGGCACCGACCCGTCGACCGATATTGCGCTGCTCAAGGTCGAAAGCGACGAGGCGATCCCCTTCGTCAAGTTCGGCGACAGCGACAGCGCGCGCGTCGGCGACTGGGTGCTGGCTCTTGGCAACCCGCTGGGGCAGGGCTTTTCCGCCTCGACCGGGATCGTTTCGGCACGGAACCGCGAATTGTCAGGGTCTTACGACGATTTCCTCCAGACCGACGCCGCGATCAACCGGGGCAATTCGGGCGGTCCGCTGTTCAACCTCAAGGGCGAGGTGATCGGGGTGAACACCGCGATCCTGTCGCCCAATGGTGGCTCGATCGGGATCGGGTTCTCGATGGCGTCGAATGTCGTCTCGCAGGTCGTCGATCAGCTGAACGAATTCGGCGAAACCCGGCGCGGCTGGCTGGGCGTGATGATCCAGGATGTCAGCGACGAGATGGCCGACGCGATGGGACTGGAGGCAGCTGCGGGTGCGATGATCACCGATGTCCCCGAAGGCCCGGCCCGCGAGGCAGGGCTGCGCGCGGGCGATGTGATCACCAGCTTTGACGGAACCGAGGTCGGCGACACCCGCGCCCTTGTGCGCCGTGTGGCCGAGGCACCTGCCGGTGAGACGGTCGAGGTCGTGGTGATGCGCGACGGCAGTGCCGAGACCTTGCAGGTGACGCTTGGCCTGCGCGAGGCGGCCACCGGCGCCACCACCGCCCCGACCGCAGAGGAAGAACCGGGCGAGACCGATCTTCTGGGCATGACCCTTGTGCCGCTGACGCCCGAAACGGCTGCCGAACTGGGCCTGCCGCGCGACGCGCAGGGCCTTGTGATCACGGCGATTGACCCTGACGGCCCTGCCGACGGCAAGGGTCTGGCCGCGGGCGATGTCATCACCGAGGCGGGCCAGCAAAGCGTCGCGTCGGTCGCGGATCTGCGCGCGCGGATTGATGAGGTGATCGAAGCCGGGCGGATCTCGATTCTCATCCTTGTGCGCCGCGATGGCGAGCCGCGCTTTCTGGGCCTGCCGGTCACGGAACCGGCAGAGTGATCTGCGTTTCCTGATTGTGACAGAAGGGGCGGCCTGCCGGGCTGCCCCTTTTCATTCGTCTGGTGATCGCCTAACCCGGCGGCACCAAGGGGATAAGCCAAGGGAACAGGCGAGCATGGCAAAGATCACTTACATCGAACATAACGGCACCCGCCACGAGATCGAGGTCCGCCCCGGCATGACCGTGATGGAGGGCGCGCGCGACAATGGCGTGCCCGGCATCGACGCCGATTGCGGCGGCGCCTGCGCCTGTTCGACCTGTCATGTCTATGTCGCGCCGGACTGGCTGGACAAGCTGCCCGCCCGCGACCCGATGGAAGAGGACATGCTGGATTTCGCTTACCAGCCCGACCCCGAACGCTCGCGGCTGACCTGCCAGATCAAGGTGACCGAGGCGCTGGACGGGCTGGTCGTGCAGCTGCCCGAACGCCAGATCTGATGCGCTGAAAGGGGGAGGGCGCGTCAGCCGACGCGCCGCCCCTGCACCCAGACGCCGCGCACGGCCCCGGTGTTGATGCCGGTGCTTGCGATCCGCGTGACGCGGATCAGATCGGCCCGTGCGCCGACAACCAGCCGCCCGCGATCATGCAGATCCACCGCATCGGCGGGCGCCGCCGTCACCGTCGCGATCCCGCGCGCCAGATCGCCCCACAGATCGCCCAGCATCAGCGCCGCCGACAGCAGCGCCGAGGGCACGTAATCAGACGACACAATATCCAGCAGACCGGCCTCGGCCAGCTCATGGGCTGCGATATTGCCGCTATGCGATCCGCCCCGGATCAGGTTTGGCGCGCCCATCATCACCTTGATGCCGTGATCGTGGCAGGCGCGGGCGGCCTCCAGCGTGGTGGGGAACTCTGCGAAATGGCAGCCATGCCCGGCGCTGACCGCGACCTGAGGCGCGGTCGTGTCGTCATGGCTGGCCAGCACTGCGCCATAGCGCCGCGCCTCGGCCACGGCGGTCGCCTCGTGCGCGGCGCCGACACGGGCGCGCAGGGCCTGCTGATCGGCGATGTGATCGGCGAATTCCTCCTCGGACAGGCCCTGCTTGCCGCAGACATATTCCTTCAGCTTGCTGACATCGCGGAACTGACGCTCGCCCGGCGTGTGATCCATCAGGCTGACGATGCCGATGCGGTCCAGCGGGCCGAACTTGGCCATTTCCTCGATCAGCGTCTGCGAGCAGATCTCGGCCCGCAGATGCAGGAAATGACTGATCCGCAGCGCCGCCTTGGCGCGCAGGTCAAGGATCTCGTCGGCCAGCGCGCGGGCGTATTCGCCAAAGCCCGCATTGTTGTTGGTGATGACCGATCCCACCCGCAGCGCATCGAAGACGGTCGTGATGCCCACGCTGCACAGTTCCGCGTCATGGGCGATGATGGCGGCCTGATGGGGCCAGTTCACGCGCGGACGCGGTTCGATATGGCGCTCCAGATTGTCGGTGTGCAGCTCGATCAGGCCGGGCATGACCAGATCGCCGTCGCAATCCAGCGCGCCATGGGGGATGTCGCGGCCTTTGCCGATGGCGGCGATGCGGCCTTCGCGCAGCACGACATGGCCGTGAAAGGTCTCATCGGGCAGCACCAGCAGGGCATTGGCAAGGATCGTATCGGTCATAGGGGCATTTCCGGTCTTGAGGCAAAGGGTCAAAGCGGGTGATCTGGCAGCATTCTGTCACAGGGGCGTGACAATCGGCGGTTATGGCGGGGCATGATGACGAATTTTAAACGATACGCGGTGTATTACGCGCCTGAACCCGGCGCCTTTGCCGATCGCATGGCCGCATGGCTTGGCTGGGACATTGCCGCCGGAGAGGCGCGGGCGCAACCCGATCTGCCGGGTCTGCCGCGGGATGCCGCCGATCTGACCCGCGCGCCCGGAAAATACGGCTTTCACGGCACAATCCGCGCGCCGTTCCGGCCGCTCTGCGACGAGGCCACTTTGATCGCCGCGCTGGACGCCTGCACCGCAGATCTGGCGCCGGTGCGCTGCGACGGGCTGGCGGTCCGCGATCTGCACGGCTTTCTGGCGCTGATGCCCGAGGGCTGCGACGCGGCCCTGCGCGCCCTGGGCGAGGCGGTGATGCGCGCCACCGATCCGCTGCGCGCGCCCCTGACCGAGGCCGAGATCGCGCGCCGCCGCCCCGAAACCCTGACCCCGCGCCAGCGCGAGCTGCTGGACCGCTGGGGCTATCCCTTTGTCATGGAACAGTTCCGCTTTCACCTGACCCTGACCGACCAGCTGCCCCAGCCTGACCGCGCCCCGGTCATGGCCGCTCTGTCGGCGCATCTGTCGCCGGTCCTGCCGCGCCCCTTCGTGATCGGTGATCTGTGCCTTGTGGCCGAGGATGCGGGCGGCCGGTTCCATCTGCGTCACCGCGCGGCGCTGGCAGGCTGAAGCGCCGCCAGCAGCCGCGCCGCACCCTCATCGGGCGTGCCGTCATTGATGACGGTGGTATAGGCGATCCCCGGCGGCATCTGAAAACCGGCGCGGTCCAGCCGGGCGGCGATGTCTTCGGCGGTTTCGCGCCCCCGCGCCGCCAGCCTTTGTGCCAGCAGGGAAACCGGCGCCGTGACCAGCACCACGCGCAGCCCCGGCAGCCGTGCCTGCGCCTGCGGCAGCGCCGCGCGGCTGCCGTTGAAGATCACCGGGCCGGGGGCGGCAAGCTGATCCTGCGGGATGCCATAGGCCAGCCCATGCGCGCGCCAGTCCAGCGCAAAGCGCCCCTCGGCCTGCATCCGGGCAAAGGCGTCTTCCGTCACGCCCTCGAAATCCTCGCCGCCCGCATCCGAGGGGCGGGTGATGACCCGCCGCACCAGCCGCAGACCGGGCCGCAAGGCCTGCGCGCCCGCGATCAGCAGATCCTTGCCCGCCCCGGACGGACCGACCACGGCGACGATCATGCGGGCCTCGTGGGTGTAAAGCCGGTCACATCGACCAGCCGGTCGCAGACGCGGGCGCGGGCGTCCTGATCGTGAAAGATCCCCAGAATGGCGGCGCCGCGCGCCTTGGCCTCAAGGATCAGCGCCAGCACCACCTCGCGGTTGGCAGCGTCAAGGCTGGCGGTCGGCTCGTCCAGCAGCAGCACCGGGAAGGGGTGGACAAAGCCGCGCGCGATGTTCACCCGCTGCTGTTCGCCACCCGAGAAGGTCGTGGGCGACAGCGACCACAGCCGGCGCGGGATATTCAGCCGCCACAGCAGGCATTCGGCGCGTTCGCGGGCGCGGGTCTCGGGCACCCCAAGCGCGCGCAGAGGCTCGGCCACCACATCCAGCGCGGGCACGCGCGGCAGCACGCGCAGGAACTGGCTGACATAGCCAAGCGTCTCGCGGCGCAACCGGATGACGCGGCGCGGCTCGGCACCGGCCAGTTCGGTGCCCGCGATGCGGATCGAGCCGCCGCCGGGCAGGTAATTGCCATGGATCATCCGCATCAGCGTGGACTTGCCTGCGCCTGACTGCCCCACCAGCCCCACGCATTCGCCGGGGCCGACATGCAGGTTTGCGCCCGCCATCACCGGGATGACCGCGCCACCCTGATTGTGCAGCGTGAACGATTTTGAAAGGTTTTCGACGCATATCATGGGCTCAGACCTGCAGAACAGAGGAGACGAGAAGCTGCGTATAGGCATGCTGCGGATCATCAAGCACCTGATCGGTCAGGCCCTGTTCCACCACGCGGCCCGATTTCATCACCATCAGCCGGTCCGCCAGAAGGCGCACGACGGCCAGATCATGGGTGACGATAATGACCGACAGCCCCATATCGCGCACCAGCCCGCGCAGCAGATCCAGCAGCCGGGCCTGAACGCTGACATCCAGCCCCCCGGTGGGTTCGTCCATGAACACCAGACGCGGGCCGGTGACAAGGTTGCGCGCGATCTGCAGGCGCTGCTGCATGCCGCCCGAAAAGGCGGTGGGGCGGTCGTCGATGCGGTCTTCGTCGATCTCGACCCGGCCCAGCCAGTCGGTGGCCGCCGCGCGGATCTGGCCGTAATGGCGATGCCCGGTCGCCATCAGCCGCTCGCCCACATTGGCGCCCGCGCTGACGCCCATGCGCAGCCCCTCGCGCGCGTGCTGGTGGACATAGGCCCATTCGGTGCGCGCCAGACGGCGGCGTTCGGTTTCCGGCATCGCCAGGACGTCGCGCCCGTCATAGGTGATGCGGCCCGCATCCGCGCGTTGCAGCCCGGCCAGACAGGACAGCAACGTCGATTTGCCCGAGCCGCTTTCGCCCACGATCCCCAGCACCTCGCCGGGGTAAAGCTGAAAGCTGACATCGGTGCAGCCGATCCGTGGCCCGTAATGTCGCGCCAGCCCCTCGACCGTCAGGATCGGGGCGGGGTCGGTATGGTCCTTCATGCGACCTCCGCGGCCAGACGGCCCTTGTGCCCCGCAGCCGAGCGGGTGGTGCAGAAATCGGTGTCGGAACAGACGAACATCCGCCCGCCCTGATCGTCGGTGATGACCTCGTCCAGATAGCTGTCGGTCGCGCCGCACAGATCGCAGGCATGGTCGGGCTTGCTGGCCTGAAACGGGTGGTCCTCGAAATCGAGGCTGACCACCTGCGTATAGGGCGGCAGGGCATAGATGCGCTGCTCGCGCCCGGCGCCGAACAGCTGGATCGCCGGGCAGTCCGACAGTTTGGGGTTGTCGAATTTCGGGATCGGCGAAGGGTCCATGACATAGCGCCCCTCGACGCGCACCGGATAGGCGTAAGAGGTCGCGATCCGGCCGTGGCGGGCGATGTCCTCATACAGTTTCACATGCATCAACCCGTATTCCTCCAGCTCGTGCATCTTGCGGGTCTCGGTCTCGCGCGGTTCCAGAAAGCGCAGGGGTTCGGGGATGGGGACCTGATAGACGAGGATCTGATCCTCGGTCAGTGCGGTCTCGGGGATGCGGTGGCGGGTCTGGATCAGCGTGGCCTCGATCGTGGCCTGCGTGACCGCGACGCCTGCGGTGCGCTGAAAGAACTTGCGGATGCTGACCGCGTTGGTGGTGTCATCGGCGCCCTGATCAATGACCTTCAGCCGGTCCTCGGGCGTCAGGCAGGCGGCGGTCAGCTGCACGCCCCCGGTGCCCCAGCCGTAAGGCATCGGCATCTCGCGGCTGGCAAAGGGCACCTGATAGCCGGGGATCGCCAGCGCCTTGAGGATCGCGCGGCGGATCATCCGCTTGGTCTGCTCATCCAGATAGGCGAAGTTGTATTCGCTCATAGCAGGCCCCGCGCGGTCAGATCCGCCTCAAGCGCTTCGGGCGTGGTGAAGTGATGCGCGGCCATCCCCGCCGCCTGTGCGCCTGCTACATTTTTGGGGCTGTCGTCGATGAACAGGCAATCTGCGGCCGCCACGCCCGCGCGCGCGCATAGCAGGTCAAAGATGCGGGGGTCGGGCTTGATGATGCCTTCCATACCCGAGACGATCGTGGTGCCGAAGGCGCGGCCAAGGCGGGGATGCGTGGCCAGCCCGATCGGCCATGTCTCGGCCGACCAGTTGGTGATGGCGTGGATGGGATGGCCCCGCGCGCGCAACCGCTCCATCAGCGCCCAGGTGTCCTCGATCGGCTCGGCAATCGAGGCTGCATGACCCGGCAGATAGGTCAGAAAGATGGCGCGGTCCTGCGGGTCGTCGATTTCCAGGGCCAGCGCCGCGAAGGTCTCGCCCCCATCGGCGCGCAGGTTCAGCGCCGGAAAATCCACACGGGCCAGAAACTCCAGCACCCGCGCGCGATCGCCCAGCAGCGGCAGAAAGGCAGCAACCGGGTCCCAGCGGACCAGCACATTGCCGATGTCGAATACGATGGCGGTCATTCGGCGGCCTCCTTGAATGCCCCGGCGCGCAGGTCGCGCACCAGCTCCAGTTCCGCCTGAAAATCGACGTAATGGGGCAGTTTGATATGTTCCAGAAAGCCGGTCGCCTGAATGTTGTCGCAATGGGACAGCACAAACTCGGCGTCCTGCGCGGGCGCGCCGCTGGCATCCTCGCCCAGCTCCTGCCAGCGCAGGGCGCGGTCGACCAGCGACACGGCGATGGCCTTGCGCTCGGACTGGCCCAGAACCAGACCGTAACCACGGGTGAATTGCGCGGGTTCCGTGCGCGAGCCCTTGAACTGGTTCACGGTTTCGCATTCGGTCAGCTCGATCTCGCCGATCTCGATGGCGAAGCCCAGCTCGGGGATCTCCATCTCTACGGCCACGCGGCCGATGCGCAATTCCCCGACAAAGGCATGGGTGCGCCCGTATCCGCGCTGGGTCGAATAGGCCAGCGACAGCAGGAACCCCTCGTCGCCGCGCGCCAGGGCCTGCAGGCGCAGGGCGCGGCAGGCGGGCAGTTCCAGCGGCTGCCGCGTCAGGTCGGGGGCGGGGCTGTCATCGGGCGCGACAGGCTCGATCAACCCGGCGCGGTCGAGGATCTGCGTCACATGCGGCATGGGCGCAGGGTCGGGCGTGCCCAGAGGTGCGGGATCGACGGCGGCGGCCTCGGTAAAGTCCAGCAGGCGGTGGGTATAGTCGAAGGTCGGCCCCAGCACCTGCCCGCCGGGCAGATCCTTGAACGTGGCCGAGATGCGCCGGTCCACCGCCATCGCGCCCGTATCGACCGGAACCGAGGCGCCAAGCCGGGGCAGGGTGGTGCGATAGGCGCGGATCAGGAACACGGCCTCGATCAGGTCACCCCGCGCCTGCCGGATCGCCAAAGCGGCCAGATCGGGGTCATACAGCGAGCCCTCGGCCATCACCCGGTTCACCGCCAGCGTCATCTGGCTGCGGATCTGGGCCACCGACATCAGCGGCAGATCGGGATCGCCGCGCCGTTCCTCGGCCAGCCAGGCGTGGGCGTTGTCGATGGCGCGCTCGCCCCCTTTGACGGCGACATACATCAGACGTCCTCCACGACGGTGCTGCGCGGCAGGCAGGCCAGCCGGTCGCCGCAAGTGAAGATGAAATCCAGCCCCATCGGGAACAGCGCCCGGTTGGCGCCAACGGGCGCGGTGCCGGGCAGCGACAGGCGGGCGTGATCGCGGATGCCCGGCCCGGTCAGGCGCGCGCCGTCGGCCTCAAGCCTTTCCAGCTCTACGATCAGCGTGGCCGAGCGGTCGGGATAGTCGGGCAGGCCGATGTCGAAGCGGTCCAGCGGCAAAAGGTCGCGCCAGCGGCCAAGGGCAAGCTGCGCCCTGGCCGCCGGGGTCAGCGCTGCGCCGGTGTGAAAGCGGATCCAGTCACGGACGGGCGCGTGGTCGGCGGGACCGGCCAGATGCAGCGCGGTCGAGGGATCCGCCAGCAGCAGCAGGACCGAGGCTTGCGCCGCCCCGAGGGGCGCGGGCGGATCGACCAGCCGCAGATCATGCAGCGTGCCGGGCCGTGCCATCGCCTGCATCAGGATGCGAAAGCCGCGGGCGCTGTCGGTTGCGGGACTGGCGAGACCAGCGATCATGCGTCTTCTCCGCGTTGCAGGGTGAAGAACTCGACGCGGGTGGCCGCGGCCTTGGCAGCGCGCGTCGTGCGGGCGGCGTGGGTCTCGGCGCGCAGGCCCTCCAGCAGGGGGGCCAGACGCGCGGCCTCGGGCGTTTGCATCAGCGCGTCAATGGCTGCGGCGCGGCCTGCATGGGCGTGCGAACGTCCCTGCACATGTCCGTGCCCCACCGTCCCGCAGGGCAGGCGCAGGGCGCAGCGTGTCACGGTCACCTCGCCGATATTGAACGGCGCGCCGGTCGCATTGATGCGGCCCTGCACCATGACCGTGCCGGTCTCGGGCGCGCGCAGGACCTCGTGCGGGGGCAGATCGGGCAGGATGGTGGCCAGCCGTTCAGGTGCCGTGCGCGCCATCAGCGACAGCCAGCCGCGACGATCCGGATCAGAGGCCACGAGGGGGCGGGTGGGCGAGGGAGCAGACATCTTGCGGATTTGTCCAGATACCTATACAACTAGACAAGTCTTAGCGTGGGTGGTGGCCCGGCTCAACCGGAAGTGTGTGAATTTTCCATGACGGACAGGGTTCCGACTGACAGGGTGCGTCTGTGGCAGGCCATCGCCGCCACGCTGCGCGCCGAGCTTGAGACCGGGCATTACCGCCCCGGCTGTCGGCTGCCGACCGAGGCGCAGCTGTCGGCGCGGTTCGGCGTCAACCGCCACACGGTGCGTCACGCGCTGGCCGATCTGGCCGAGGCGGGGCTGGTCAATGCGCGGCGCGGAGCGGGGGTGTTCGTGACGGCACGGCCCACGGAATATGCGCTGGGGCGCCGGGTCCGGTTCTCGCAGAATCTGGCGGCGACGGGACGTGCCGGCTCGCACCGCTTTACCCGGCTTGAGACGCGTCCCTGCGATGCGGTCGAGGCGGCGGCGCTGGCGCTGTCCCCCGGCGATCTGGTCCATGTGATCGAGGGGCTGTCGCTGGCGGATGGGCAACCGCTGGCGCTGTTCCGGTCGGTGCTGCCGGGGTGGCTGCGGGGGCTGCTGGCGCAGGCCGAGGCGCATCAGTCGATCACCGCCGCGCTGGCCGCCTGCGGGGTGGGCGACTACACCCGCGCGAGCACGCAGATCACCGCCAAACTGGCCACAGCCACGCAGGCGGTGGCGCTGCAAGTTCCGCAAAAGGCGCCGATCCTGCGCTCGGTCGCGGTGAATGTCGATGCCGGGGGGCGGCCGGTGGAATATGGGCGCACCTGGTTTGCGGGCGACCGGGTGTCGCTGGTTCTGCAGGATCGCGGTTAGGCGCAGTGGTCGGTCAGGGCCGGGGCATGACTGGCTCAGGCTGGGGCCGAGCAGCCCGTTCTGCCGGGACTTCATCCGCGCGCATCGGATGCTGTCATAGGGAGACGGGCTGATTTTCGTGCTGCCCTGATCCGCTCAGCTGTGTCACCTGGTGATCCACAGGCGCGCGCTGTCGGGTGCAATGATGCGCAGCTGCCCCCCGCCCGGACCGATGGCAAACGAGCCCCGGCGGCTGATCTGTTCCTCATCGCAGTCGGAATGGCGCGCGCCAAGGCACAGCGTCTGTGTCGCGTCCGTGCAGGGGGCCTCGGGTGTCGGCGTACAGAGATGGATCACCCGCGCGGGGCCTGACCGGTCGTCCAACGTCAGTGTCAGGAGACGCTGCGCGCGGTCGGGATCAGCGGGGATCACGCCCGCGATCTCGCCCCCGCCCGCCGCGAAGGTGAATTCATCGCGGCCATCGCCGAGCGCGGTCACCCGTGGCGCAAGGCGCATCGCGGCACGCCCCATCGTCTGTGTCCAGCCCGGAGGCCGGAGCCCCCCGCCACCGGGCGCGGTCAGCATCACCGCGGTGAAGACCGCGCCAATGACGACGAGCCCGATCAGCAGCCAGCGCATGGTGCGGGCGTCGGGGCCAGGGGGACAGAGCAGGTCATCTAGGGTCGTATATTCCAGTTGAATCCTGGGTTTTCACGCCTGATCTGGTCCATGAGGTCGACCAGATCAGGTGTGACTCTCGGCCTGATGATCGGGTCAAAGATGCAGAACGGCGGGCAGCGAACGTTTTGCGAAGGCGGTTGCTGCGGCTGGCGCAGGCTGGCCAGCCGCACCTCATCCAGCACGATGGTATTGCCATTGCGCGACAAGGCCGGTGCAAAACGCACGTCAAAACCGGTGTCGCCCAGCTTGAGCAGCACATCGGCGGGGAAATCGGCATTCGGGAACTGACAGATCAGCGATGTGCAGGCCCCGGTTGGTGCCTTGACGGTCAGTTGGGCCGTCGTGCCGGAGGCCAGGGTCCGACCCTCTGCAGGGACATGCGACAGCACCGTCATGGGCGCGCCGTCCCCGGCCCCGTCCAGCGAAAAGCGCACGGGGTTGCCAAAGCTGGCCACGATGATGGCGGCGGCGGCAGGATCCTGCCCCACAAAAATGGGCATCGGCACACCTTCTTCAACCGGCCGCAACACGAACCACGCCCCTGCGCCGACCACCGCCAGCACCATCACGGCAGCCACGGCGATGGCCCAACGCGGGATGCGCATACGCCCTTTCTTCGGGGGCGCGGCGGGTTCGGGCAGGGTGAAGGCCACGACCGGACCAAGGGTCACGTCGACATCGGGGTCGTCCACTGCCACCACGCGCAGGCGAAAGCCGTGGCTGCCCGCGGCCACACCGGCGGGCGGGTGGATGAGGGCCTCGACCTCATGCGTCCCGCCATATTCGAAATCACGCTCGATCTCGGCGGGCGAGGTGGCGGGGGCGCCGCCAAGTGCCAGCCAAGCGGGATCGGCGCCGTTCGCGGGTTCGATCCGGATGCGACCGGACTGCGCGCGCGGGCCCATGTTGCGCACGGTGAACCGGACCTTGCCCTGCGGCATCCGGCCATCCGGGCCGGGGGGCTGCAGTTCCAGCCGCACCGGAGCGTCACTGATCTGAAAGCTGGTCATGGCGGGTCTCCTCGGGGGCTGGCGGCAGGATATGGGTCTCAAAGGTGGTGAAGGCGGGCTTTTCCGCCGCCACGATGCGCAGGATCAGGCCGGTGCGGGCGGCGGCAGCGGCGGGGATGCCAAGGCGGAAATGAAAGGGCGTGCCGGGATCCTCGTCGACCGCAAAGCCTGCGATGCCGGTTGCGGCGGTCAGAAAGCGGATCAGACTGTCCGCCGTGCCGCGATTGCGGCCAAGGGATGCAGCGATGGCGGTCAATTCGCGCAGATCGCCGGGATGGGGGGCGTTCGCGCCGCCCTCGGCCATGGGGCGCAGATAGCGGCCAAGGCCCACCCAACCGGCCAGCACCGGCACCAGCCGGTCGGGGGCGCGGCGCGGATCGGTCAGCGCGGACGGATCGTCGATCGCGGCCTCGACCGAACCATGCAGCGCCGCCATCACCCCGACCAGCGCCTGCGTGACCGAACCTTCGGTCATGTGGCGCTGCCAGATGCGGGGCAGCATCAGGGCGATGTCGTCACTCTTCATCGGTGCGCGCCCTGTCCTGGAGGTCGGAAAAGACCTGTATGTCATGGTCGCTGGCGCAGAACAGCCAGCGGGCGGGCAGGGGCACCTGATCGGCAAACCGGCGCCCCCCGGCGGGCTGAAAGTTCAGCCCCGCCGCATCGCCCGCAAACAGCCCCCGCGGCCCGCCCGCGATCAGCCGCTGCTCGCCACCCCGGCCAATCGCCACGGCGCGCAGCGGCAGCAGCCGTTCGCGCGTATCGTCGATGGGCAGCCCGGAACTGAGCGTGGGCGCGCGCCAGACCGCATCGCGGGTCAGATCGTCGATGACCAGAGCGCCGCCGTCGCGGGTGGCCGCTGCCACGCGGTGTCCGTCCAGATCGAAATCGAGGCAGGACCCGCCGCGCCAGCCCTGCCCGATCTCCTCCCATCCGGCGGGGTCCAGCCCGCCGTCGCGGATGCCGATGCGCATCAGCCCCTGTCCGGTCGCCCCCGCCTCGGCCAGCATCGCGGCCCACAGCCACAGCTGCCCGCCGCTGCGATGAAAGCGCAGACGGCGGATGTCGCGCCCCTGCGAGCCGGGCAGCAAGCGGAAGCCGCCCTCGGATGACAGCCAGACGCCGCCCTTCTGGCGGGCGGCGACGGCGGCGAATTGCTGGCCCGCCGCCGTGGTGCCCGAGGCTGCGGCGTAATACCCCTCATGTGTCGTGTCGGCGCCGGTGGTGACGGGCTGCAGCCCGCGCGCGCCGTCGCGGTCGGTGCGAAAGACGCCCTTGTCGGTCGCCAGCAGGATCCAGTGACGGTTGTCGCGGCGTACCATCGCCAGATCGTTGACGGGATGTTCGACCAGCTCCAGATCGGTCCAGCTTTCGCCACAATCGCGCGAGATCCACAGCCGCGACCGCTGATCCGCCGCGCGTCCGATCAGCGCCAGAAAGCCCGGCACCTCGGGGTCGGTGGCGATGGCTGTGGGGGGGTAGGCGTCGCTGTCCAGCACCCGTTCCCAACTGGCGGCATTGTCCAGCGAGCGGTAAAGCCCGTCCTCCAGCAGCGCATAGATGCAGCGTGGCTGGTGAGGATCGCCCGCCAGTGCCGCGACCGGCCCCTCGGCCCCTTCGGATGCGGTCAGCACGATGCGTTCGGCATAGCGGACGCCGGGCTCTTCCAGGATCGTCTCGTACACGTCCGACACCCTGAGGGCGCGCCCGAAACGCCAGCCCGACGCCGGTTGCAGCAGACGGTTCAGGCGGCGGATGATGCGCGCCTGCATCGCGGCCGCGTCCTCGGACGGTGCAATCGCGACGCGGCCCGAGACGCCGACGGCGAGGCAGCGGCCCCATCTGACATCGGTGCGCACGCCGATGGGGCGATGGGTGTCCAGCGCGCCCGATATGCGCTGACGCAGCAGCGGGGTGCGATGGGCCGCGATGGCCCCGGCGGTCACCGCGCCGGTGGCGGGGTCGGGCTCGACCGAGGGCAGGGCCAGCACCTCGACCAGACCGGGGGTGCCGAACACCCAGCGGTCGCGCTGCGCGGCGGCGGCGGCGCGGGCCACGCCGCCCGCCGTCAGCGCCACCTGTTCGAAATCGGACGCGGTGACGGCGCAGTCCAGCGTGCGGATATCGCCGCGTGCGCGCGCCAGAAAGGCGGCCTGTGTCTCGGCATCCTCGCCGCCCGAGGCGCGGTCGGGATTGCGGATCAGGATGCCGGGCAGCGGTTTGCGCAGGCTGGTCAGCACATCGGCGGCGACATTGCCCGCCCGCCCGCCGCCGGTCAGATACCACGCACGGATCTGCGCACCCTCGGGCGGCACGGCAGCCCCTGCGGCCCGGCCCGAGCCTGTGCCATCGCCAAAGGTCACCCGCCCCGTCACCCGGTCCAGCACATAGACCTGTGCGTCCTGCCGGGCCGAAAACCCCGCCACCTCGGACCACAGCACAAAGATGCGGCCGTCGGTGGTGATGGTCGGCGCATCGCCCGTCGCCTGACCGGCGGTGATCTCGACGCCGATGCGCAGCACCTCGGTCTCTCCCATCGCGCGCAGCAGGGGCGCGCGGCGCAGGGTGAAGGACTGGCCGCGATCGCCATTGCCATGCCCGATCAGCTCTGCCGCGACATGATCGGCGTGGATCGCGGTGACCTCGGCCATGGCCTCGCCCGCGGTCAGCGTCACCGGCGCCACGGTCGCAAACACCACCGTGCCTGCGCTGTCCGAGACCTGGGTGCCCGCAGGCAGGGTCAGCGGCGTCAGCGGCATGTCGGGCGCCCGCGTGATCTGCAACCGGACCTGAGCGGCGGCGGGCGGCAGCGGCGTCACACCCAGCAGTTTCAGCAATTCGACATGCAGCCGGGCGGGCAGGCGGTTCAGCCGGTAGAGCATGGTTTCCGTCAGCCAGGCATAGACCTCGATCAGGGTCATGCCGGGATCGCCCGGCGTCAGGTCGGTCCAGTCGGGGCAGCTGCGGCGGATCAGGGCGGTCGCCTCGTCGACCAGATCGGCAAAGCTGCGGCGGTCCAGCGCGTCATCGTCACGTTTCATCGCGGCCCCCGGTCTGTGGCGTGGCATCAGGTGGCGGGCCGTCGAGGTCCAGGGACAGGGCAAGACGGTCATCGGTCTGCGCGGCGCGGATGCGGTAATCCAGCCAGATCCACAGCCGCGCGGGCGGCCCCGAGGGATCGCGCCCCGCATCAAGGCGGATGATCTGCACCTCGGGCAGCCAGCGCTGGACGGACTGGCGCACATAATGGATCGCCAGCCCGGCGGTGGTGTCGTCATTGGGCGCAAACATCAGCCGGTCCAGCGGGCAGCCGTATCCGGGGCGCATCACCCGCTCTCCCGGCACCGTCGCCAGCAGCAGCATCAGCCCCTGACGGACCCGCGCCGGGCCGCCCACCATCGCGATCCCGCCCGAAAGTGTCAGCGCCGGGCCGCCCGAAAGGCCGCCGGGCACATCATCAAAGAACCGCCATCCGGTCGCTGCGCGCATCTAGTCCCCGATCCCGATCCAGTCCTGCCGGGGGTCGCGCACCAGAAACGGCACCACGCCCAGCTTGCTCCAGTTCGTGCGCCCCACGGCGCTGTCCTTGCAGACCGCCCGCCCCTCGATGGTGACGAACGAGGAATAGGTCGGACCGCGGCTGACCCCCACCGTCTGCGTGCAGGGCGGGGTCATCGGCGTCGCATGGGGGCAGGCGCGGATCGGGCGATCCTCAAGATCAGGCTCGACCAGCACCGGCTGCCCCTCGATCCGCACCAGATCCTGCGAGGGCGCCAGCGTGACGCGGCCGCCATGCGTGCAGTAGACAGTCGAGAGGTCGGTCAGCACCTGCGGCATGGTCTAGCCCTTTTCGAAATTGATGGCGGCGGCGCGGATGGTCAGGGTGCGGCCCGGCGCCTCGATCAGCAGATCGCCGGCGGCCGCCATCCGCATCCGACCCGGCGAAAGATCCAGAACGCTGCCCTCGCGGTTGGACAGGTGCAGCCGCCCGCCCTTGCCCGACAGATGCACCGACTGCCCGTCGCCGCTGCGCAGGACGATGCCGCGCGGCGTGTCGGTGGCCCGCTGGGGCAGGGCCTGTTCGCCGTAAAGCCCGCCGATCACCAGCCCGAATGACGGATCGCCCTGCGGCAGCAGGACCAGAACCTGATCGCCCGGATCGGGCAGCGCGGCCACACCCCGGCGCGGCCCGGCCCCGGCGGCGACGACATGCATCCACACGCCCTCGGCCAGACCCAGATCGGCAAGCTGCACCTGACAGCGACCCAGCCGGGCGGGGTCATCGACCGCCAGCACCTGCCCGATGCTTGTCGTCGTCGCAGCCGGGCTGGCCGGGCGCTGCGGCGGTTCGGTCGAGAATTCGGTGACATAGCCCTGAGCCGCAGTCAGGCGGTGGGTGGTGCGGGTCAGCACATATTGCCCGCCAAGCCCGGCATCCACCCCCTCCAGCCGGATGATCCGGCCGGGGATCAGCCGCGCGTCGCCCTCGGCCAGCCCTTCGGCCACGACGGTCCGGGCCAGCGCGCGTTCCAGACTGGCCGCCGCCAGCGCCTCGGCCCCCGCGTCGCTGTCGGTCGCATGGTTCAGCAGGTGGCGCGGACTGTGGCCGGTGACCGGGCCGGGGTCGCGCATCTCGACCTGGTCCTGCCGCGCGGTCGCGACCTGCGCCTGCCGGTTCTGCAGGGTCAGCCGGTCGCGCCCGGCGATCCGGACCGAGGGCAGCCACTGCCCGGCACGCGAGGTGACGCGCAGCGCGTGCAGCCCTTCGTCGGGACGCAGGGCGACCGCATCATCGCTGTCGCCCGCCAGCGACATCAGCACCAATGTGCCCCCTCTCAGAACCGGGTAAAGCCCCGCGCCCGCCGCCACATCGGCCAGCAGGTCCAGATCGGTCTGCTGCTGTTGCAGGATCAGGCCGTGAACCGGCGCGTCCTCGGGGCAATGGCTGTCCAGCCCCAGTTCCCCGGCCAGATGCGCGGCCAGATCCGCCGCCGACATATCGCGCAGCGCCAGCATCGACTGGCGGCAGGCCAGCGCCTGCATCCCGTCACGCGCGGTGATCGTGGCCACAGGCGGGCCGCCCGCGCTGTAGCTGAGCGCGATGTCGGTCACCTCGCCGGAAAACAGCGGCTCGGGCGCGCCCCGGACCGACAGGCCGATCTGCACGCCCGCGCGCAGGGCCTGGGGCAGATCGGGGCGGTGGAACGCCAGCTCAATCTCCAGCGCGGCAGGGGCGCCGAGGGACTGGTGCAGGCTCAGTCCGCTCAGCGCACTGACCAGCGGCGCAGGGAACGGCGCCCCGTCCAGCGTCAGGATCATCGGGCGGGTCATGGCGCGGCCCCCGTGACCGGTGGCACCGTCAGGACCGTGCCGGGAGGAATGTTCAGCGGATCGTCGATCTGGCTGGCCGCCGCGATGACCGGCCAGAAGGCGGGCGAGCCAAGCATCTGATCGGCAAGCAGATAAAGCGGTGTCGCACTGTTGCCCCCGGCATCCGAGACCGCCTGCACGAACTGGGCACCTTCGGTCAGCTGCGGGTCCGCATCCGGCATCACGTCGCCCCCGGACATCGCCGCCCCGGACATTGCAGGCAGGGCGGTCGGGGCCGCGACGGGCGGTTCGGGCACGCGCCGCAGACGCAGGCTGATCCACGACCGCTGGGGTGCGCCGCCGCTGCCGAACCGCTCCAGTCGCTCGGCGATGGCGGTGACCGCGACGGGCATGTTCCACGCGCGCCCCCAGATAAAGCGGACAATGCTGCCGGCGGGCACGGGCGCGACCGGATCGGCGAGGCTCCACAGCGGCCGGGTCAGGTCGCGGACATCGGGGTCGGCGCGCGCAATGGCAGGCTGGGTTGACGGCGGATCGGCCCGCTGCGGCACCGGACCTGCCGGGTCGGGGCGGTCCGTCAGTTCGGTGTCGAACAGCAGGCGCAGCTCCAGCTCGGTCACACCGCCGCCGGTGGCGATCAGCGGATCATCGGCCAGCCCCGCCCCCAGAATGGTGCCCCCACGTGTGGCCCGGCTGCGCAAACCCGCGCGGCGGGTGATGGTCAGATCTTCGGGGTTCAGAAGCGCCGGGATCCGCCGCCCCTCGGGTTCGACCAGAAAGACTATCCGTTCCAATTCCTGGCCTCCTGATCGGGGCGCGGCGCGGCCCATCGGCCGGGCATCTCTGACTCGGGGTCGGCGCTGGCAGGTCCGTCGTCGCAGGCTGGCAGCGCGGGCCAGAGGGCCGGGGCGGGTGACCGTGCAAAGGGTGCCGGGACCGTGGCGGGCGGCGTGTTCATCGCGGGCCAGTCTGCCAATGCAGGGCGGCCGGGTGGCGGGCTCGCGACGAACAGGGTGGTCCGTGGCGGGTCGGGCGGCCGCACGGACAGGTGCAGCGCCGGTGCGGCGTGCGGCTGCGGTGGCGCCGGGAAGGCCGCAGGCGGGCTGGCGATCCTCGGAGGTGCTTGCAGGCCGGGGGGTGGCGCCGGATCATCCATCATCGCCACGGGCCATGCCGGGTCCGGGGCGGATGACGGGGCGGATGACGGGGATTGTGTCGGGCGATACCCGGGCGTCGTCCTGGCGGAGGGCGTCGTGGCACAGGGCGTCAGGGCGGGCTGCGGAGGGGCGTCCGGTGCGGGCGACATGACCGGGGATGAAAAGCGCGGCGGCGCAGGCGCGGCGCGACGGGGCGCTGCGGGAAAGGCCGGGGACGTGGGTGCCGCGATGAACCAGTCGGCGGATGCGAAGACCGGCTGCGACAGGCGCGGTCGCGCTGGTCGCGTCCAGGGCAGGACGGTGGTGTCGGCTGCCTGCGCAATGGCGCGCGGCCAGTCGCGACAGGCTGCGGGCCGGGCGGGCGCGGGGCCGGGATCGGGGCCGGGATAGGGTGGCGCCGGATCCATGCGGGCGGCGACCGGCTGCGGCGGTGACAGCGGCGTTGGTGGGTCCTGCCCTGTGACCGCCCAGCCCGGCATGTCCGCCGCGGGCAGGGGCCGCGTGCCAAGACGGGCGGCGATCTGGCGCAACCATGCCTCGGGCGCGCCGGGATAGCGGCGGCGCAGAACGTCCAGCGGATCGGGCACGGGTTGCGGCGCGGCGCGGACGATGGTCGCCGCCCTGCGGTCCAGCCATGCCGACAATGCCAGCATGCTGCGGGCAAGCCCCCTGACCAGCGGTCCCGGCACCGCGCCCATCGCTATCCCCTTTCAAGACGGTCAAAGGCCAGCTTGAGCGTCTCGATCGCCACCTCCCGTCCAAGGGTGTCAAGGCAAGCGCCCTGCCATTCGCTTGGCCAGGCGTTGAACAGGTTCCAGCGCAGAACCTCGCTGGTGCCGTCAGTGCCGAACATGATGATCGAGATATTGCGCCTGTCCACCCGCCCGCTGACCGAGGTCTGCATCCATGCCCACAGCTCGGTCCCCTGACTGAGCCCGTAGCGCAGCGTTGCCTCGGCATATTCGACCGGGCCGGGAAGGCTGCGCACGATCTGACCCGCGCCGGCCTCGCGGTAGCGGATCGGATGGACGCGTGCGCCCAGACCGCTGACAGCGGTGAACTGCCCCGCGACCATGCCCGCAATCTCGACATGAAAGTTGAAATTGCGCACCGGCTGTTGTTCGGCTGAGGCGTTCATGGATTGCGGTTCGGGCATGGCCGGTCTCCGGTCAGGGGTCGGAAATGGAGGTCAGAGCGTTTCGGCGCTGCTTTGACCGATGCGGAAAATCACGAACTCGGCGGGTTTGACGGGGGCGACGCCGATCTCGATCACCACGCGGCCCGCGTCGATCACCTCGGGCGGGTTCGTCTCGGCGTCGCATCTGACAAAGAACGCCTCTTCGGGGGTGGTGCCCTGCAGCGCGCCCTGTCGCCAGAGCAGCATCAGAAAGGCCGAGACGTCGCGGCGGATGCTTTTCCACAGGCGTTCGTCATTGGGCTCGAACACGACCCATTGCGTGCCGCGCCGGATGCTGGCCTCCATCATGATGAACAGCCGCCGGACCGGGACATAGCGCCATTCCGGGTCCGAGACGGTCAGCGTGCGCGCGCCCCAGACCAGCACCCCGCGCCCGGTCATGAAGCGGATCACGTTGACGCCCGCCGGGTTCAGCACACCCTGTTCGGCATCGTTCAGCCGCTGCGTCAGCCCCAGCGCACCGCGCACGGCGACATTGGCGGGCGCCTTGAAGACGCCACGCTCGACATCGGTGCGGGCATAGATCCCGGCCAGATGCCCCGAGGGGGCGACGGCGACGATTTTTGCGGGCTCCAGCGGGTCGCGGACCATCAGATGCGGCACATAGACCGCGCCATAGCCGCGCGCGCTTTCGCGCGGGCGCAATGCGGTCGCGGCGGGCTTGTCCTTGTCAGGGCCCTCGCCCGCCCCGCCCGGACTGGACGCTTTGGCAGACCCCACGCGGGTCAGGGCCGCGATATCGGTGCAAGTGGCGGGCCCGTCGAGGATCGCAAAGCAGGTCGTCAACCCCTCGCAATGGGTCAGCAGCGCGTCATAGGTCGCAGCGTCCGTCCAGCCCGGCGCGGCCACCATCGAGATGTCGTCGTATCCGGTCAGGGCTTCCAGCGCATCCGACAGCCCGGCGCGGCTGGTGTTCACGACATAGGCGCGGCTGCCGCCGTTCAGGAAATACCCCGCAAGCGCATGGCTAAGCGGGGTCGATGCCGCGCCGTCGCCCACAAAGATGTCGCGGAACTGGCCCCAGTTGACGACGGCCACAGGCTCGCCCGGATGGGCGCCAGACCGGGGGGCTTCACCGATAAAGGCGGCGGTGGTGGTGCCGACCGCCTCAATCGGGCGGGCGCCGTTGCTGACCTCTTCGATATAGATGCCGGGCGTCAGATACTGGGCCAAGGCGGTCTCTCCTTATGATCCGGGCCGCGAGGGGGCGTGGGACTGGCCTGCATTGATCACCGCAGGCTCCAGCACCGGCGGGGCGTGGCGCGCACGGGCTGGCCGCTCGGCGACGATCTCAAGATAAAGCCCGGCGCCGGGTTGCGGTCCGAAACGGTCGTGCGCCGTGGCCGAGGCCAGCACCTCGACCGGAATCAGCGCGCCGTCGGGTCCATGCGCAATGGGGTTTTCCAATGCCGCGAACATAATCTCGCACAGGACCCGGTGGCCGTCTTCGGGGCGGGCAAAGGGCGCGGTCAGACGATAGGTCATGCGCACCCGCAGCGGCCGCGATCCATCCAGACGATTTGGCAGGAAGTGTTCGACCGCGCCGACATCGCACAGCGCCATGCAGATGCAATCCCCGGCAGGCTGGCCTGTATCCACGATCTGCACCGGAATATCGGGCAGATGCTGTTTCAGCCAGTTCTGAAGCAAATCGGTCGTCATTCAGACAGCCCCACCGAGTCCGATAAATCAACGCGCAGTGCAAATAAACAAGCCTCTAAGGTAAACGGTAGCATGGCAGAAAACAAAAACAAGACAGGAGTAATGCCGTTATCCGCAAGATCATCTTTGACATGAAATGACTTTATAAATCATATAATTATGCATGTAGTGCAAGATTGAGACGGGATCAGAGCCTCAGGGCGCGATAATCGCGAGGGAGTATTTTACCGAAGCTGATAGCAGGCATTTTACGACAACCCGATATAACCGCTGATATAAAATTCTCACATTCCTCTATTCACTTTTCACGGTCCGTCTTTGAGGTGATGCACCTGTTGCGCCAGGCCGGTGCGTCGGGGCTATACTGGGGTTCTGTCGGGTCTTGGTCTTGCGCCAGAGGCATCCATGAAGCTGATTTTTGTCCTGCTGGCCATTCTGGCCTTCGTGCTGGCTTTTCTGGCCGAGCTGGGTCTGGGCATTCTGCTGGGGCCGGGCGGGCAGGGGGCGACACCGGGGATCGGCATCCGGATGCTGGCGCTGATCGACGTGGCGCTGATCTGGGCACTTGTGCTGATGCTGGCCGAGATGACGCTGCCCACCGGGCGCCTGATGCGGCTGCAGGGGATCGTGACGCTGATCGGCGCGTTTTTCGGCGTGATTGGCGGGATCGTGCTGATTTTCGGGACGTTTACGCTGCTGATCCTGATGCTGTCCTTGCTGGTGGCGGTGCCGTTCGGAACCGCTGTCTATCTTGCCGCATGGGGCAGTTTTCCAACCGGCGCCGCAGGGGCGGCGCTGGCGCTGATCATGCTGCTCAAGCTGGCGGGGGCGGGTTTTCTGGTGCTGGCCAGCCCGGCGATGCTGAAGAACAAGGGGCTGATGGTGCTGCTGCTGTTCAGTCTGGGATCGACTTTTCTCACCGGCTTTCTGATCGCCTTCGTGCCGGGCATCATCGCCTCGATCGCAGATGCGATCGGGGCGCTGATCTCGGCCATTCTGGGAACGATCTGGCTGCTCGTGGTGCTGATCGGCGCGGTCTTTGCAGTGATCCGGATGCTGCGCTCGGTCGTGCCCGACTGACCGCCGGGCAGCCGGGGCGGTCTACCGGATGCGCTGACCCCCGTGATCGAACAGGCGCAGCCGGGACGGGTCGGCGGTCAGCGACAGCATCTCGCCCGGTGCGGGCCTGTGGCCACGGGGAAGCTGGATCGTGCAGGACTGCCCCTGGGGCGTGGTGCCGTAGCAATAGGACGCCCCACCCAGATATTCGATGAACTCGGCCCGGAACGGCAGACCCGCCGAACCCCCGATCCGGACATCGACATCCTCGGGCCGCAGCCCAAGCGTTACCGCATGGCCCGGTGCGGGCGGGTGGTCCAGCGGCGGCAGGGACAGCGCGTACCCGTCCAGATCGACGCACCCGTCCGCGCCCATGCGCGCGTCCAGCAGGTTCATCCCCGGCGATCCGATGAACCCCGCGACGAACACATTGTCGGGGTCTTCATACAGCGCGGTCGGCGTGCCGGTCTGTTCGATCCGGCCCGCGCGCAGCACGACGATCTTGTCGGCCAGCGTCATCGCCTCGGTCTGGTCATGGGTGACGTAGATCATCGTATTGCCCAGTTCGCGGTGCAGGCGCGCGATCTCCAGCCGCATGCCGACGCGCAGCTCGGCATCCAGATTGGACAGGGGCTCATCGAACAGGAACACATCGGGGTTGCGCACGATGGCGCGTCCGATGGCCACGCGCTGGCGCTGGCCGCCCGACAGCTGACCGGGGCGGCGGTCCAGCAGGTCGGTCAGCTGCAGCGTCGCCGCCGCTTCGGCCACCTTGCGCGCGATCTGCGCCTTGGGCAGACCCGCCGCCCTGAGGCCAAAGCCCATGTTCTGCCCCACGCTCAAATGTGGATAAAGCGCGTAGGTCTGGAACACCATCGCGATGCCCCGGTCAGACGGGTCGCGCTCGGTCACATCCGTATCGCCGATAAAGACATCGCCTGCGGTGACCTGCTCCAGCCCCGCGATCAGGCGTAGAAGCGTGGATTTGCCGCAGCCCGAGGGGCCGACGAAGACGACGAACTCGCCCGCCTCGACGGTCAGGGAAATGTCGCGCAGCACCTCGACCGCGCCAAAGGATTTGTGCACGCGGTTCAGGCGCAGACCGCTGGTGGTGCGCGCGCTCATGTCCGGGCCTCGCGGCGCAGCCAGACCAGCATGGCGCCGGGGGCGCGGTTGTCCCAGGCGTAATAGGGGATCGCGGTCAGCGTGGCCTGCTGGCGCGGCGGGGCCTGGGTGCTGTAAAGCGCCCCACCCGCGGCCTCTTCGCGCAGGCCGGGGGCGGTCAGGGGGATGGTTCCGCCGGGACCTGCGGGCGCGCCTGCGGTCAGATCCGCCGTGTCGGGCAGGATCAGGCTGTTCAGACCGGTGCCGTTGTCCACCTGTTCCAGACAGTACAGCAACGGGCCGCGCATCAGCGCCACGCGGCCCTGATCGACGGTGACGGCTGGGTGGGCAAAGACCCGGCGCGGCGCCATGTCGAGGCTCAGCACCACCTCATCGCCCGGCTGCCAGCGCCGCCGGATGCGCAGATAGCCCCGCTGCGGGGTCATGTCCTGCGCGGCGCCGTTGACCGTCACCTGCGCCTGTCCCGCCCAATGCGGCACGCGCAGCGACAGGGTGAAATCCATCGCCGCCTCGGGGGCGACCATCAGCTTGATGCGGCCATGGGCGGGGTAATCGGTGCTTTGGCTCAGCACCACGCGGCCTGCGGCCAGCGCGCATTCGGCGCGGCTGGACGTATAAAGATGCACGGCGATTTCGTCCTCTGCGATGCCGTAAAGATAGGCCCCGACCGAGGCGACCAGCCGCGCGATATTGGGCGGGCAGCAGGGGCAGCGGTGCCAGATCCAGCGGTGATGCCCGCCCCGGCTTTCCAGCGGGTTGTCATAAAAGAACCGCGTGCCGTCCAGCGACAGCCCGGCCAGCGCGTTGTTGTAAAGCGCCTGCTCCATGATGTCGGCAAAGCGCGCATCGGGGCCGCGCCCCAGCATCCGGCTGGCCCAGAAGACCAGCGCCACGGCGGCGCAGGTCTCGGCATAGGCGGTCTCGTTGGGCAGGTCATAGTCGAAGGTCAGCCCCTCATTGCTGGCCGAGGGGCCGAAGCCGCCATGCAGGTACAGATTGCGGTCGGTCAGATGCGACCACAGCCGTTCCAGCGGCGCGGTCAGGCTGTCATCGGCGAATTCCGTCGCCACATCGGCCATGCCCGCATAAAGATAGGCGGCGCGGACGGCATGGCCCACCACCTCGGTCTGTTCGCGCACGGGCTTGTGGGCCTGACAATATTCCAGCGTGCCGAAATGGAACTGATCGGGGGTTTCGCCGCGCTGTTCGGCCTCGGCGTCGAAATACGAGGGCTGGCGGCCGCGTTCGTCGATGAAGAAGCGGGCGAGGTCCAGATAGCGCTGCTGGCCGGTGGCGCGGCCCAGCCTGACCAGTGCCAGCTCCAGTTCCGGGTGGCCGGGATAGCCCTGCCGCTGATCCGCGCCGGGGCCAAAGACCGTGGCGATATGGTCGGCAAAGCGGCACAGGATGTCCAGAAAGCGGCGCCTGCCGGTGGCGTGGAAATAGGCGACCGCGCCCTCGATCAGGTGGCCCGCGTTATACAGCTCGTGCCGGTCGCGCAGATTGGTCCAGCGCTGGCCCGGCTCGATCCGGATATACCATGAGTTCAGGTAGCCGTCGGGCTGTTGCAGGCGCTCGTAGGCGTCGATGACGGTTTCGACCAGCGCCTGCAGGTCCGGGTCGGGGCGGCGGTGCAGGGCATAGGCGGCGGTCTCGATCGATTTGCCGAAATCGCTGTCCCAGAACATCTGGGTGGTGACGGTGTTGTTATGGGTGAAGGGGATCACCAGCCCCGGATTGGGCCGGTCAGGATCGACCTGATCCAGCATCCGGGCCTGAATGCAGCGGTCCAGCAGGGTGCGCGCGGTGGTGGCGCAGATCACGTCCTGACGGGGCCCCCAGAAGCCGCCGACCTCGACCTTGTCGACCGACAGCGGGCGAAAGCGGGCGCCGGCGGTCGCGTCTGTGCGTGCAGTCATATTCATGATTAACCTTTCGGGCAGTTCCGCGTCACTTGACCGCGCCGGCCGTCAGGCCGCGGATGTAAGAGCGTTGGAGGATGAGAAACAGGATCAGGCAGGGGATCATCATCATGGTCACGCCCGCCTGCACCGCGCCCCAGTCGACCGAGCCATAGCGGCCATAGCGCACGGCGGTCATCAGCACCGGCAGGGTGAACTTGTCCTGATCGGTCAGCAGGACCAGCGCCGCCAGAAACTCGTTCCAGGCGTTGAGAAAGGCGAACAGGCCCACGGTGACGATGCCCGGCGTGACCAGCGGCACCATCACCTGCCACAGCATGCGCGGGCCACGGATGCCGTCGATGCGGGCGGCCTCTTCGATCTCGCGCGGGACGGCGTCAAAGGCGTTCTTCATCATGAACACCGAAAAGGGCAGTTGCAGCGTGGTGTAGATCAGCACCAGCCCCAGCAGGGTGTTCTGCAGGCCCAGTTTCGCCAGCAGCAGAAACAGCGGCGTCAGGATCGACTGGAACGGGATCATGATGGTGGACAGGATCAGCACGAAGACCAGCGGTTTCAGCGGAAAGCGAAAGCGCGAAAAGCCATAGCCCGCCAGCAGCGACACGAGGATGGTCAGGGCGGCGGTGCCGATGGCGACGATGGCCGAATTGCCGGTATAGTGCAGGACCGACTGGCCGAACCCCTCCAGCCGGATATAGCTGTCCAGCCCCATGCCGCTGTCCGACCAGGGCGGCAGCGGCGGCTGCATGGCGACCTGCGCGGGGCGGAAGCTGGCCATCACCACCCAGAAGATCGGCGCCAGAAAGATCAGCGCGACCAGAATGGCGGTGGCGTGAAAGACCAGACGATGCGCCTTGATGCGGCCGCCGCGCGGGGTGGGGGCGGCGAGTGCGGGGGCGTTCATTTCGTGTTCCTTTCGCGCAGCAGCCACAGCTGGATCACCGACAGCACCATCAGGATCGCCAGCAGCACCACCGACAGCGCCGCGCCATAGCCCAGCCGGAACGAGACGAAGCTTTCGTTGAAGATCTTGTAGACCGCCGTGACCGTCTGGTTGCGCGGCCCGCCATTGAGGATGATGTAGAACTGATCGAAGGCCAGCATCGAGCCCGAGACGCACAGGATCAGTGCCAGCGCAAAGGGCTGGCGCACCAGCGGCAGGGTGATCCAGCGGAACCGCTGAAAGCGGCTGGCCCCGTCGATGCGTGCGGCCTCCTGATAATCGCCGGGGATGGATTGCAGCCCGCTCATCAGGATGACCATGTAGAACCCGGCCATCTTCCAGATCACCATGACGGTGACCGTCCAGAAGGCCGGATCAAAGCTGGCCAGCAGGTTCACCCGCCCCTCGGTCAGCCCCGCCCGCTGCATCAGCGGCGAGAACAGCCCCGCATCGACATTGGCCAGCCACGCCCACAGCAGCGATGCCGAGGCAAAACCCGTCACCACCGGCAGGAAATAGGCGGTGCGATAAAGGGCCACGGCCCGCCCCTCGGCCTGCACCATCAGCGCCAGCGCGAATGCCACGGCCATCAGCCCGGCGGTCGCGACCAGCGTATAGCGCGCCGTGAACCACAGCGCCTGCCAGAAGCTGTTATCGCCCCACAGCCGCTGATAATTGCCCAGACCCGCCCATCGCGGATTGCCCAGCAGCGGCCAGTTATGCAGCGACATCCAGACCGTCATGCCAAGCGGCAGCAGAAAGAACACCGTCACCAGCAGCAGCGCGGGCAGCACGTAGACCAGACCGGGCCAGCCGTGCTGCCGGACCCGGCGTGGGGTCGGTGGGGCCAGCGTGCTTGCCGCCGTGGATCGGGGATCGGACATGTCGGGGCTTTCCTTCACGAATGGCGCGGCGAACAGGGCGCCGGGGTGTCCGGGTTGGTGCCTCAGTCGGCGGCGTCGATGATCGACTGCATCTCGGCCTGACCGGCCTCGACCGCCTGCATCATCTCGTCCTCGGTTTCGGCAAAGAACGCCTGATTGAGCATCGTCACCCAGGGACCGTTGCGCGAGTTGATGATGTCGTTGAAGACCACCGAATAGGGCGTGCGCCCCCCGGCCATCGCCTCGGCCGAGATCAGATAGCGCGTGTCCAGCCCCTCCAGCGCCTGTTCGGCCAGATCGCCGCGCACCGGCATGGCGCCGTTGGCGACGAGGATCTTCTGCCCCTCCAGCGAATAGGCAAAGTCGATGAACGCCTCGATCGCGGGCATCTTGTCATCGCCGGTCGCGGCCGAGACGACGAAATTGTCGCCGCCCGCGAAGCTGGACCAGTCGCCCGCGGTCTGGCCGGGCAGGTAGGTCACACCATAGTTCAGGTCGGGATACTGGTTGTTCAGCGCCCCGATGGCAAACGAGCCCGAGGGCGTGATGCCGATATTGCCATTGGCGAAGGCGGCGAAGAAATTCGCCCCGGAATCGGTCTGCGAGCCTGCGGGGACCAGCCCGTCGGCCACCATGCCGCGATAGAAATTCAGCGCGGCCACCACCTGCGGTGAGGTCAGCGTGGCGGTGCGCCCGGCATCGGCCAGAATGTCCCCGCCCGAGGCCCAGATCAGCGGCGCGAAGGTAAAGATATTGCAGCCGCCGCAATTGCCCGAGAAATAGAACCCATAGGTCTCATCCCCAAGCGCTGCGATGGCGGTGGCATGGGCGCGGATGTCGTCCCATGTCTCCGGCCCGGCCTCGGGGTCCAGCCCCGCCTGCTCGTACAGGTCCTTGTTCCACAGCAGCAGCGAGGCATCGCCCGAAAACGGCAGGCCATAGATGCGGTCCTGCGCGGTGCCGACCGCCAGATGGGCGGGCGACAGGTCGTCGAAATAGGGCAGCGCTTGCGCGAAATCGGTCAGGTCGCGCAGCTGGCCCGCCTCGGCAAAGGCCGGGGTATAGATCAGGTCCAGCGACAGTGCGTCGGGCGCCGAGCCACCGGCGCTGGCGATGGCGTATTTCTGCACCAGCTCATCGACCGGCACGATCTGCAGCTGCGCCTCGTGCTGCCCTTGCGCGTTGAACGCCTCGACCAGCTTGGGCATGAATTCGGACCCGTCCGAGCGGACCCAGAGCGAAAAGCTGTCGGCCTGTGCCGCGCCCGCGCCCAGCAGTGCCGCCAGTGCCAGAGTGCTTGTGGTCATGTGAAAAGTCATCGTTTCCCTCCCGTGAGTGATGTCTGTCAGAGTGTGATAAAACGTTTGCGCAAAGTGGGTGGCAGCGGCCCCTCCCGGCCCGCCACCCTAGGCGCCGGCCCCTCCGGCATCGCCTCCTTGATCTGCGCCGCAGGACTGGCGCACGACCAGCCGCGTGGGGTTGAGGGTGGTGCCGCCCGCGACCGGCTTGCCCTCGATCATGTCCAGCAGGGTCAGGCCCGCGACCCGGCCCAGTTCGACCAGCCCCATGTCGATGGTGGTCAGGGCGGGGCGGGTGGCGGCGGCGAACAGTTCCCAGTTGTCAAAGCCGACGATGGCCACGTCATCGGGCACGCGCACGCCCAGCAGGGTCAGCCGGTCGATCACCCCGCGCGCGATCTGGTCATTGCCGCAAAAGATCGCGTCGGGTGGCGGTGCGCTGCGGTCGGGGCCGAACAGATGGCCCGCCGCCGCATAGCCATGCGCCTCGGACCAGTCGCCAAAGATCGCCCCGGTCCACAACGGCAGGTCGTTGTCGGCCAAGGCCCCGCGCCAGCCCTGTTCGCGCAGGCGGGCGGCAGTAAAGGTCAGCGGGCCGGTGATATGGGCGATCCTGCGACGGCCCAGATCCGACAGATGCTGCGTGGCAAGCCGCCCGCCGCCTGTATCGTCGGGCACGAAGCCTATGCCATCGGGGCCGCATTCGGACATGACGTGGATCGTCGGAATATCGGGGCGTGACAGCCCTGCGGGCAGGCCCCGGTCGATCCGCTTGCCCGCGATCACCAGCCCGTCGACGCGCTTGTCCTCCAACGCGTCAAGGTTGGTCTGCGCCAGCGCCGGATCGTCCTGATACGAGGCCAGCAGGACCGAGACCCCGCGGCTGACCAGCGCCCCCGAAAGACCCGCCGCCACCGGCAGGGTAAAGCGCCCATAGGTGTCGTTCGTCAGCAGCCCCAGCGTGAACGAGCGTTTCTGCACCAGCCCCCGCGCCATGGAATTGGGGCGATAGGACAGGTCCGCTGCGGCCTGCTGCACGCGGTCGCGCGTCTCTTGCTGCATGCGTCCGCCATTGTTCAGGGCGCGCGACGCCGTGGCGACACTGACCCCCGCCCGCATGGCGACATCCTTGATCGTAATCCGCACGGCTCCCCCCACACGACGTTGCCTGGCCCGGTTGGCGAGTTGAGCAAACGTTTGCGCAGAAGACCCTGCCCGCGTCGTTCTGTCAAGCGCGAATCACGAAACCGCCGCGGGCTGGCTCAGCCATTTGCAGACATCGACTAGCTGCTGGCGTATCATGGCCACGATCCGCGACTGATCCATGCCGTCATCTGCCGCCCACGCCCGGACGGCCAGCGACAGCGCACTGCTGGCCAGTGAGGCGATCAGATGCGCCTGCGGCCCGGCGCCCGGTCCCATCCGTCGTTCCAGCAGAATGGTCAGCCCCTGTGTCACCCGGTCAAGCGAGGCGTGAAACAGGGGCAGCAGCTGTGGCTCGGCATTGATCAGCTGTTGCATCAGACACATCAGATCCCGGTCCAGCCGGTCTTCGTCGACCATTTCCGCCAGCACGCGGACAATGTCGTCCAGCAGAGGCTGGCGTGATGTCACGAACCAGTCGGCCGATTCCGGTTCGAGGCAGGGCGGCACCCCCAGGATCGCGGCCTGCTTGTTATTGTAATAGTTAAAGAAAGTACGCGCGCTGATGCCGGCCTCTGCCGCGATGGCATCGGCCGTCAGCGCATCATAGCCAAGTCGCAGCGACAGCCGCAGTGCGGCCTGCTGAATCTCGCGCGCCGTTTGTCGGCGGCGCCGCTCGCGCAGGTTGGTTTTCATGTCCCCTCCCAGGATTTCTTTCCGCGCAATGATTGCACAGTCCGCAATTATATGCAATGTGCCGACAAAAGGCTGCCTTCGGACAGGGTCTTCGGGGCGGTGATTCAGCAAGGATGGATGCAGATGCGTGAATTTCACCGGATCGCAGCCGCGGCCTGTCTGGCCGGGCTGGCGGGCACCTCAGCGATGGCGCAAGAGGTGCCCGCGATGCCGCCCCGCCCGGTCGGCGTGGTCGAGATGCAGCAACAAGAGGTGCCGCGCGTGATGACCCTGCCGGGCCGCGCGGTGGCGGCACAGGCGGCGGGCATCCGGCCCCGCGTCGGCGGCATCGTGACCGATATTCTCTATCAGCCCGGCATTGCGCTGGAGGCGGGCGCGCCGATGTTCCGCCTCGATGCCGCCACCTATGAGGCCAATCTGGCCAGTGCCGAGGCGCAGGTCGCCTCGGCCCGCGCACAGCTGACACAGGCGGAATCGGCCATGCGCCGCGCCGAGCAGTTGCTGGGCTCGGGCACCACGCAGGCGCAGGTCGAGACCGCGCGCGCCACATTCGAGCAGGCCCGCGCGGGCGTCGAGGGCGCCGAGGCCGCGCGGAGGCTGGCGCAGTCGGAACTGGACTGGACCACGGTCACCAGCCCGATCGCGGGGATCGCCAGCGTGCCCGCCATTTCGGTCGGCGATCTGGTGACGGCGGGGCAGGCGGGAGAGATGGCGCGGGTCACCCAGCTGGACCCGATCGAGGTCGATATGTACGAGCCCTCGTCGCGTTTCCTGTCGGTGCTGAACGACATTCAGGCCGGGCGCCTGCGCATGAACGATGAATTGCGCGCCACGCTGACGCTGGAGAACGGGCAGGTCTACGAGGCACTTGGCACGCTGGTCGCGCCGGGGGTGACGGTCTCGGCCTCGACCGGCTCGATCGACAGCCGGTTCCGGTTCGACAATCCCGAAGGGGTGATCCTGCCCGGCATGTTCCTGCGTGGTCAGGTCGAGCTGGGCACCGAGGACGCCATTCTCGTATCACAATCGGCCACCAGCCGCGACAAGATCGGCACCCTGACGGCGTGGGTCGCCCATGACGGCACCGCCCGCCAGCGGCGCCTGACGGAAGACGGCACCTACCAGCATCAGTGGATCGTCACCGGCGGGATCGAGCCGGGCGAATTGCTGATCGTCGACGGGCTGGCCGCGCTGACCGAAGGCGCCCCGGTTGCGCCCGTGCCGGTCAGCTATGACGAGAACGGCGTCCTGCGTGAGACGGCGCCTGCCGCAGAGCCTGCCGCAGGGGCGGCAGCCGAAGCCGCCCCGGAGCAGACGGCAGAACCGACAGCGGAGCCCACTGCTGAAACCGGACAGGCGGAGTAATCATGGCGCGTTTCTTCATTCACCGCCCCGTCTTTGCCTGGGTGATCGCGCTGATCACGATGCTGGTCGGTGCGCTTGGCCTGAACAGTCTGGCTATCGAGCAATATCCCCAGATCGCGCCGACCACGGTGCGGGTCAGCGCCGCCTATAACGGTGCCTCGGCGGAAATCGTGGAATCCTCGGTCACGACCGTCATCGAGGACGCGATGACCGGGATCGACGGGCTGATCTATATGACCTCGGATTCGACGCCGGGTTCGGCCTCGGTCTCGCTGACATTCGACGATACGGTCGATCCGGATATTGCGCAGGTGCAGGTGCAGAACAAGCTGCAGCTGGTCACCTCGCAACTGCCCGATGTGGTGCAGCAGCAGGGCGTGCAGGTCGCGCGCTCGACCAGTTCGATCCTGCTGGTGGGGGCGCTGACCTCGCCCGACGGGCGCTATTCCTCGGTGGAACTGGGCGATATTGTCGGCCAGCTGATCGAGGATCCGGTCAAGCGCACGCCCGGTGTCGGCTCGATCAGCACGTTCAGTTCGGGCTATGCGATGCGCATCTGGCTGGACCCGATCAAGATGGTCCAGTATCAGGTCACCCCCGCCGATGTGACCAGCGCGGTCGCCCAGCAGAACACCAATGTCACGGTGGGCAGTCTGGGCCAGCAACCGGCGGCCCAGGGCCAGCGCCTGACCGTGTCGGTCACCGCGCAGTCGCAACTGTCCACCGTCGAGGAATTCGAACGGATCCTGCTGCGCGTCGATCCCGATGGCTCGACCGTGTTTCTGGGCGATGTCGCGCAGATCGAGGTCGGGCAGGAAAGCTATGGCGGCGATTCCCGCCACAACGGCACGCCGGCTGCGGGCTTTGCGGTCAATCTGGCCAGCGGCGCCAATGCGGTCGATACGGCCTCGGCGGTGCGGGGCACGATCGACGCGCTTGCCGGCGCGCTGCCTGCGGGGATCGAGATCGTCTATCCCTATGACACCGCACCCTTTGTCGAGGAATCCATCACTCAGGTCTATCACACCCTGGCCGAGGCGGTGGTGCTGGTCTTTCTGGTCATCCTGATCTTTCTGCAAAGCTGGCGGGCGACGATCATTCCGGTCGTGGCGATCCCGGTCGTGCTGCTGGGCACCTTCGCGGTGCTGGCGGTGGCGGGCTATTCGATCAACACGCTGACCATGTTCGCGCTGGTGCTGGCCATCGGCCTGCTGGTCGATGACGCCATCGTCGTGGTCGAAAACGTCGAGCGGGTGATGGAGGAAGAGGGCCTCGGCCCGGTCGAGGCGACCGAGAAAAGCATGGATGAGATCACCTCGGCGCTGGTCGGCATCGTGCTGGTCCTGTCGGCGGTGTTCCTGCCCATGGCCTTCATGACCGGGGCGACGGGGGTGATTTACCGCCAGTTCTCGATCACCATCATCACCGCCATGGTGCTGTCGCTTGGCGTCGCCGTCATCCTGACGCCCGCCATGTGCGCCAGCCTGCTGCGGCCCCGCAAACACGGGCAGGGCGGCATTGCGCCCGCGCGCTGGTTCAACCGCAATCTGGACCGGGCGACCAATGGTTATGCCGCCTCGGTCACGCGGCTGGTGCGGCGCCCGTTCCGGATGCTGCTGGTGCTGGTGGCCATCGGCGTGGCCACGGCTGCGATGTTCGACCGGCTGCCGGGATCGTTTTTGCCCGACGAGGATCAGGGCGTGGCGCTGGTCATCGTGCAGGGGCCCGACGGCTCGACCACGGCGGCGACGCAGGCACTGGTCGAAAAGATCGAGGATTACCTGCTGAACGAGGAAACCGAGACGGTGGAATCGGTCTTTGCCGCCCTTGGCTTCAGCTTTGGCGGCACCGGGCAGAGCAACGCCCTGCTGTTCATCAAGCTGCGCGACTACGATCAGCGGCCCGGTCTGGACGTGGCCTCGCTGGTGGCGCGGGCGAACGGGCATTTCTTTATGACGAACCGGCAGGGGCTGATCTTTGTGCTGCAACCGCCTGCGATTCAGGGCATGGGCGCCTCGTCCGGCTTCGAGATGTATCTGATCGACCAGTCGGGGCAGGGGCAGGAGGCGCTGACCGCCGCCGCCGACACGCTGGTGCAGACGGCACAGGCCGATGGCCGGGTGACCAATCTGCGCGGCAATGAATCGGCCACCCAGACCGCCCTGCGCCTTCAGATCGACCAGCAGAAGGCCGCGGCCTTTGGCCTGTCCATCCCCGAGGTGAACGCCATGCTGTCGGTCATCTTCGCCGGGCGCGAGGTCAATGACTTTGCCCTCGGCACCGATCTGCGCCCCGTCATCGTGCAGGGTCAGGCCGATGCGCGCAGCCAGCCGGGCGACATCAACCGCTGGTATGCCCGCAACGCGCAGGGCGAGATGGTGTCCTTTGCCGCCTTTTCCGATCAGACATGGGAACAAGAGCCCACGGCGCTGGCCCGCTATGGCGGCTCGCGCGCGCTGTCGCTGAGCGGGGCTGCGGTGCAGGGCCTGTCCTCGGGCGATGCGATGGCCGCGATGGAAGAGATGGTCGCCGGTCTGGATGGCGGCGGCTATGGCACCGCATGGACGGGGCTGTCCTATCAGGAACGCCTGTCGGGCAATCAGGCGCCGATGCTGTTCGCGCTGGCCGCGCTGGTCGTGTTCCTGTCGCTGGCCGCCTTGTATGAAAGCTGGTCGGTGCCGCTGGCCGTGATGATGACGGTGCCGGTGGGGATCATGGGGGCTGCGGCGGCGGCTTTGTGGTTCGGGCAGTCGAATGACGTCTACTTCAAGGTGGGGCTGCTGACGACGATCGGGCTTGCCTCGCGCAATGCCATTCTGATCGTCGAATTCGCGCAGGCCCAGCTGACGGCGGGCAAATCGCTGATCGAGGCGACGATGATCGCCTCGCGTCAGCGGCTGCGCCCGATCCTGATGACCACCTTCGCCTTCATGATGGGGGTGCTGCCGCTGGCCATCGCCTCGGGCGCGGGGGCGGGGGCGCAGAATTCCATCGGGATCAGCGTTCTGGGCGGCATGGCCGCCGCCGCCGCCATCGGCATCTTTCTGGTGCCGGTCTTCTATGTCGCCGTCATCCAGTTCACCCGAATGATCCAGCGAAAGGAGCGTCGCACATGACGGTTTCCCGCATCTTCCCGCCGTCCACCGCTCTGGCCCTGCTGCTGGCGCTTGGCGCCTGCGCGGCGGTCGGCCCCGACCCCTCGGACATCGCCACGCCCGGCGTGCAGGCCAGCTTTGCCGAGGGTGAGGCCGCGCCTCTGGGTCAGGTCGGTCTGAGCACCTTCTGGACCGGCTATCAGGACCGGCTGCTGTCGCAACTGATCGCGCAGGGGTTGGAGAGCAATCTCGACATCATGGCCGCGAATGAACGCATCCGTGCCGCCGAAGCCGATCTGCAGGCGGCCCAGCCCTGGGCGGCCCAGATCACCGGTGACTCCGGGGCGGCCCGCACCCGTTCGGGCGGCGACGGGCGCGTGACCGGCACCGCCAACAGCGCCAACCTGTCGGCGGGCTTTGTGTTCGACCTGTTCGGCGGCGCCCGGCGCGCGCGCGAAGGGGCTGCGGCAGGCTATGCCTCGGCCGGGGCGCAGGCCGAGGTGACGCGGCTGGCCTGGCTGGCCGAGGTGATCGCCGCCTATGCCGATGCGCGGTTCTATCAGCAGTCCATGGCGCTGACCCGCGACACGATCCGGTCGCGCGAACAGACCCTGTCGGTCACGCAGAACATGCAGGGGATGGGGCTGGCCACCGATCTGGACACGGCCCAGACCGAGGCGCTGCTGCAGACCGCCCGCGCCGATCTGCCCGCGCAGGAGGCGCAGTTCAACGCGCAGGTCTATCGCCTGTCCACGCTGCTCAACCAGCAGGCCGGGCCGCTGATGGCGCGGATGCAGGCGGGCGCGGCGCCGCTGCGCATCCCGCCCGGCCCCGGAACCGGCGTGCCTGCCGAGCTGCTGACCAACCGCCCCGATCTGCGCGCCGCGCGCCACGATCTGGCCCGCGCGCTGGCGGCGGTGGGGGTGGCCACGGCGGACACGCTGCCCGCGATCAGCCTGTCGGGCACGGTCAGCGATACCGGCGGGGCGCAAAGCTGGTCCTTTGGTCCGCGCCTGTCGCTGCCGGTGGCCAATCAGGGCGTGCTGCAAGCGGCCCGCACCAAGCGCATCAGCGAGGCGCGGCAGGCCGATCTGGCATGGCGCAGCGGCGTCGCGGCGGCGGTCGAGGATGTCCAGACGCGCCAGTCGAACCTGCGCCGCTATCGCCAGCGCGCAGCCGCGCTGGATCAGGCCGCGCAAAGCCATGACCGCGCCTATGCGCTGGCCCGCGAAAGCTTCGAGGCGGGGGCGACGACGCTGGTCGATCTGCTGGATGTCGACCGCCAGCGGGCCTCGGCCCGGCAGCAGGCGGCGCAGGCCCGCAATCAGGCGGCACGCGAATGGGCGGCGTTGCAGATCGCGACCGGCGCCGGGGCGGCGGTGCAGCGGGTCGGGGGCACGGGCGGCTAGCCTCCCCCCCCCTGCCTCTGCCCGCGCGATCACGGTCGCCGGGCAGCCGGCCTACCAGTCGCGGCGGCGGCCGTCTGCGTGCAGAAAGGCCCCGCTGTCGCCGGGTGCAAGCCGGTCGGCCAGGGCGATCAGGTTCCCGGCCACGACCGCAGGGTCGTGATCGGCCTCGGGTCCTCCCATGCTGGTGCGCATCCAGCCGGGGTCGATGGCGACGGCCACGATGCCCATCGGCGCCAGATCGGTGGCCAGCCCCTGCATCACCTTGTTCAGCGCGGCCTTGCTGGCGCGATAGGCGATATGGTCGGATTTCGCGTATCCCATCCACGCCATCTGGCTGGAAACCGAGATGACCCGCCCCCGCCCGGAAGGTGCCGCCCGCAGGTTGGGCAGCAACGCCTGTGTCACGGCCAGCGGGGCCAGCGTATTGGTGGCGAAGACGTCCAGAAACGCCGCCGCATCGACCGGATCACCCGCCCGTGCGGACGGGCCGATGATCCCCGCATTGTTGATCAGCACATCCAGCGGCCCGATCGCCTGCGCCAGTGCGGACAGGCCAGCTTGATCGCGCAGATCCAGCCGATGGGCCGTGACGCCGGGAAGGGCATCGCCGCTGCGCAAGGTGGTGCTGACGCGCCAGCCCGCGGCCAGAGCGGCGGCGCAAAGGGCACGGCCAAAGCCGCGCCCTCCGCCGGTGATCAGAAGATGCGGGGTCATTCGCCGCGGATCAGGCGGCGGCGCAGCCAGCCCGACAGGCTGTCCATGGCAATCACCATCACCACGATCAGCAGGATGTAATAGCTGACCTTTTCCCAGTCCTGCGTGGTCTGGATCGCCTGCGTCAGCATCAGCCCGATGCCGCCACCCACGATGGCGCCGATGATGGTCGCGCTGCGGGTGTTCGATTCCAGGAAATACAGCAGCTGCGACAGAAACACCGGCATCACCTGCGGGATCACCCCGAAACGATAGCGCTGGATGGCGTTGGCGCCGGTCGATTGCACGCCCTCGATGGGCTTCTTGTCGACGTTTTCCAGCGCCTCCGAGAACAGCTTGCCGAAGCTGCCGCTGTCGGTCAGCAGGATCGCCAGCGTGCCGGTCAGCGGGCCGGGGCCGAAGGCGCGCGACAGGATGATGGTGAAGATCAGCGCATCCACGCCCCGCACAAAGTCAAAGACCCGCCGCACCCCGAAGCGCAGCCAGCGCGAGGGGGCAAAGTTCTGCGCCGCCAGAAAGGCCAGCGGCAGCGCCACCATGGCCGCGCCGAACGTGCCCAGAAACGCCATCAGAATGGTTTCCAGCAGCGCCCATGCGACCTCTCCGTGGCGCCAGATGCCGTTATACCAGAAGTTCGAGGCGGCCAGCGACAGGTTGCTGCGGTCGGGGTCGATCCGCTCGCCCGCCAGAACCAGCCCGATCACCTGCGGCGCCGAGAGGCCCGAAAAAGGGCTGGACAGGTCGAAGAAGAACATCTCCCACCCCCAGAAATAGCGCAGGGTCTCGGTGCGGGCGCGGGTGACGGTGATACGGCCCTCATTGGTGGTGATCGTGGCGCGGCCGTCGCTGGCGTTGATATTGCCGGGGAATTCGCCCGCAGGCGCCTCGATCGTGACGCCGTCGTCCAGAATCAGGCGCAGCGTGCCGTAATCGGGGATCTCGTAGCTGGTGACCGGGCCGTCATAGGTGACCAGATGGCCGCCGCCCAGATCAATGCGGGTCACATCGCCCTGCAGCTGGACCCATGCGGGGATGCGGTCGGGGGCGTAGATGGCGCGGTTGGAGCCCTCGACGCTGATCTGCACCGCCTCGCTGCGGTTGTCGCGCGTCACATGGGTCTTGTAGCTGATCGCATCGGCCAGCAGGATGCGGGCATTGTCCATCCGCGCCCGCTGCGCGAGGCCTGCCAGATCAAAGGCCAGCGCGACATAGATCAGATAGGCCAGCAGCAGGACGGGCACGGCCAGCGCAAGACGGCGTTTGCGGTCAAAGCCGCGCAGGACCTGCGCTTCAAGGGTCAGGGTGCTCATGCGGCGGCTCCGTGGGTCAGGCGGTGGCGCATCGCGCCCGAGATCTGGTCGACCAGAACGATGGTGGCGAACAGCAGCACAAAGATGGCGGCGGCCTGATCGAACTTGCCCTGCCCGAACGTCATGGCGTTGCGCAGCTCGTAGCCGATGCCGCCCGCGCCGACGAAACCAAGGATGGCCGAGGCGCGGATGTTGATTTCCAGCCGCATCAGCGCATACGAGATATAGTTGGGCGCCACCTGCGGCATCACGCCCAGCCACATGCGCTGCGACCAGTTGGCCCCGACCGAGGCCAGCCCCTCGACCGGCTTCATGTCCACATTCTCGTTCACCTCGGAAAACAGCTTGCCCATGGCGCCTGCGGTGTGCAGCGCGATGGCGATGACGGCAGGCACCGGGCCGCCGCCCAGAATGAAGATCAGGATCAGCGCGATGACGATTTCCGGGATGGCGCGGAAGATGTCGGACACGCGCCGCGCGACCGGCACCATGCGCGGCCAGAAGGCCAGCCCGCGGGTGGCGGCCAGCGACAGGGCGGTGCCCGCGATGCAGCCCAGCAGGGTGGCGACCAGCGCGATGTTCAGCGTCTCGATCAGGGCGGGGACCGCGTTCAGCATATGGGCGGGCAGGTTGGCGGCCTTCTGGAACGCCTCGGTCACCAGTTCGGCGGGGAAATCGCCCACCTGATGCAGCCCCTGCCAGAAGCCGCCCGCATTGCGGGCGTCAGCGACCCGGAAGCCCGAGACAAAGATCGCCACGAAGACGATCATCAACAGCCCGCCATAAATGCGGCGGCGCCGGGTCAGCGCCAGATATTCGGTCTGGATTTGGCTCAGCGCGACTGCGGCACTCATGCGTCTCTCCGGGGGAAATATGGAAAAGGCCGGACCCGGCGCGTGCAGGGTCCGGCCAGAGGGATCAGCGCGGCTCAGTTCATCTCGGCTTTGCGGATCTCGATGATGGTGGCGTATTCTTCATGCGTGACCGGGGTGAAGCCCGCCGTCTCGCCCGCCGCGACGCCATAGGCGCAATCGGGGTCGGTCTCGTGCAGGTTGGCCAGCAGTTCGATGATGGTGTCCTTGGCTTCCTGAGGCATTGACTTGCGCAGCACGACCGGGCCTTCCGGGATCGGGTTCGAGCGCCAGATTTCCACGATGTCGTTCATGTCCACGATGCCGGTATCGGTCGCGCGGCGCAGGGCGCCCGAATTGTAGCCGTCTTCCCATTCGCCCAGACCGTCGGCCCAGACCACGCCCGCGTCGTAATCGCCGTTCACAACCGCGATGATCGACTGCTCATGGCCGCCCGAAAATCCGATGCGGCTGAAATACTCGCCCTCTTCCATCGAATAGCCCAGTGCCGGCAGTTCGACCTTGGGGATCAGATAGCCCGAGGCCGAGTTCGGATCGGCAAAGGCAAAGGACTTGCCTTTCATGTCATCCAGCGAGGTGATGCCGCTGTCGGCGCGGGCAAAACCGATCGAGTGATAGGTATAGGTGCCGTCGAGGTTGGTCTTGACCATCGCGGTCTCGACTGCTTCCGGGTCGGCCACATAGACCGCCGCATAGGCCGAGGCACCCAGCCAGGCCATATCCAGCGAGCCGCCGATCAGGCCCTGGATGACGCCGTTATAGTCGGCGGGGGTGAACAGGCGGGTCGGCACGCCAAGCGCCTCTTCGGCATAGACGCGGAAGCATTCGTTCGAGGACAGGCGGTCCTGCGCGTTCTCGCCGCCCAGCAGGCCGATGCGGAATTCGGTCAGCTCCTGCGCGCCGGCAGCGCCTGCCAGTGCGGTCGTGGTTGCCAGAGCAATCATCAGCTTGGTCATGTTCGTCTCCGAAGGGAACGGGTTGGGAAAGGGTCAGGCCAGCATCGACGCGGCATAGGCGTCGTCGGCGCGGGCATCCGTGGGAATCGCGGTCGAGGTCGCGGATTCGTTGAAGCTGGCATCGGCGCCATAGATGTCGCGGGCGACGCCGGTGGTCAGTTGCTCGGGCACGCCGTCAAACACGACGCGGCCGTCGCGCATGCCGATCACCCGGTCGCAATAGCGCCGCGCCGTGTCCAGCGTGTGCAGGTTGGCGATGACCATGCGGCCATCCTCGACATTGATGCGTTTCAGCGTGTCCATCACGATCTGCGCGTTCATCGGGTCGAGGCTGGCGATGGGCTCATCCGCCAGAATGATCCTGGGGTCCTGCATCAGCGCGCGGGCAATGGCCACGCGCTGCTGCTGGCCGCCCGACAGGGCCTCGGCGCGTTTGGGCGCCTGTTCGGCAATGCCCAGCCGGTCGAGGATCGACAGGGCCTGCACGATGTCATCCTTGGACCACATGCTGAACACGGTCTGCAGGGTCGAGCGGCGGTTCAGGATGCCATGCAGCACGTTCGACACCACATCCATGCGCGGCACCAGATTGAACTGCTGAAAGATCATTGCGCAATCGCTCTGCCAGGCGCGGGCATCGCGGCCCCGCAGCGCCAGAATATCGCGGCCGTCGACGCGGATCTCGCCGCTGGTGGCCGGGGTCAGGCTGTTCATCATCCGCAGAAAGGTGGATTTCCCTGCACCCGACCGTCCGATGATGCCCACGAAGGCAGGGCCGTCGATGGCAAAGCTGACTTTCTCGACGGCGGCTTTCTGGCCAAAGATCTTCGTGACTTGTCTGACGTCCAGCATCCGGTCCCTCGTATGTTCCGAAGGGCCGTCTAGGCGCCCTGCGTGACGCTGTGCCGTCAGTCCGGTGAAGATACCGTGACAGCGCCCCGGATCACGCTGGCAGAGGTCACGATCGCATGGACCTGCTGGCCCGGCGCAAGCTGCAGCTGAACGGCGGCGCGCCGGGGAATGCGCGCCAGCAGAGTGCTGCCCCCGGCGTCCAGGCGCAGCGTGATCTGCGGGCCGGTGCCGCCGGACAGGTCAGTCACATGCGCGGCAAGGATGTTGGGCGCCGACAGCCCCTCGGGGCGGTCGCGGGCGACGATCACATCCCCGGCGCCGATCCGCAGCCCGACCTGCGTACCGGGGGCCGCATCAGTCTGCGGCAACCATAGCGGCCCGGCAGCGGTCTGAAACGCGGTCATTCCATCGGTATCATGTCCCAGGACCGTCGCGGGCAGGACCGACACCAGATCGGGCAGGCCCATGGCCCGCAGGGCGGCGGGGTCGGCCATGATCGTGCCCGCCGGGCCTTCGGCCACCATCCGCCCGCCCTCGATCACCAGAATGCGGTCGGCCAGCAGCTGCGCCTCGGACAGATCATGCGTGACCAGCACCACCGGCATCGCCAGATGCTGGCGCAGCGCGATGATCCGGTCGTGCAACCGCCTGCGCGTGGCCTGATCCACCGCCGAGAACGGCTCATCCAGCAACAGCGCCTGCGGGTTGCGGGCCATGGCGCGGGCCAGCGCCACCCGCTGCTGCTGGCCGCCCGACAGCTGCGCGGGTCTGCGACCGGACAGGTCGTGCAGCCCCATCAGATCCAGCAGGCGCGCGGCCTCGGGGGCGCGGGCGGCGCGGGGCAGGTGGTCGAGGCTTGCGGCGACATTCTGCGCCGCCGTCATATGCGGAAACAGCGCATAGCTTTGAAACACCACGCCGACGCGGCGCTGATCGGGGCGCAGCGCGACGCCCGTGGCCGTGTCCAGCCATGTCGCCCCCGCCACCCGCACCTGTGCGGCCTGCGGGCGCCACAGCCCCGCGATGCCGCGCAGCACCGTGGTCTTGCCCGCCCCGGACGGCCCGACCAGCGCCAGCAGCTCGCCCGGCCCGACCCGGAAGGCCAGATCGAGGGGGATGGGCTGATCCGCGCGCATCATCACCTCCAGCGCCATCAGCCCAGCCTCCGCCCGATGCGCGCCGACAGCAGATAGGTCAGCGAGATCGCCACCAGCGAGATCGCCACCAGCACCGTCGACATGACCGCCGCGCCGCGATTGTCAAAGCCCTGCACCCGGTCATAGATGGCGATGGCGATGGTCCGCGTCTCGCCGGGGATCGCACCGCCGACCATCAGCACGATGCCGAATTCCCCCAGCGTATGCGCGAAGGTCAGCACCATGGCCGTCATCACGCCGGGCCATGCCAGCGGCAGCTCGATCCGCCACAACCGGCGCGCGGGCGACATGCCGCAGCAGGCGGCGGCCTCGCGGATCTCGGCGGGCACGGCCTCGAAACCGCGCTGCGCAGGCTGGATCGCAAAGGGCAGGTTGAAGATGACCGAGGCCAGCACCAGCCCCTGAAAGCTGAACACCAGCTGGTGACCGAACATCGCCGTCCACAGCTGCCCGAGCGGAGAGCCTGCGCCGAAGGCCACCAGCAGATAAAAGCCAAACACGGTCGGCGGCAGCACCAGCGGCAGCATGACCAGCGCCTCGACCGCGCCCTTGCCCGCAAAGCGGCGATAGGCAAGAAAGCGCCCCATCAGGATCGAGACCGGCAGCAGCATCACCACCGTCCATCCCGCCAGCCGCATCGACAGCCACAGTGCCGCCCAATCCACCGCTTAACCGCCCACCGGCAGTTCAAAGCCATAGCGCTGCAGGGTGTCGCGCGCCGCCGGGCCCTGCAGATAGGCATAGAAGGCCTGCGCGACCTCTCCGGCGCCGTTCAGCAGCACCATGCGCTGGCGGAGGGGCGCGTGCCAGTCGGCGGGGATCAGTGCGAATTCCCCCCGCGCCGCGACCGGCGGGGCCAGCGCCAGCGAATAGGCGATGATTCCCCCCGCCGCATTGCCCGACAGCGCGAACTGCGCCGCCTGCGCGACATTCTCGCCCATGACCAGCACGGGCTGAATATCCTGCCACAGACCGCGGGTGATCAGCGCCTCGCGCGCGCGCGCGCCATAGGGGGCATGGTCGGGATTGGCGATGGCAAAGCGCGCGATCTGACCCGCCGCCAGCATCCGGGCCAGCCCCTCCATCTGCGGATCAGGGCGCAGAGCCGAGCCATGCGGCGCCATCACCACAATGCGTCCGAGGGCATAGAGATCACCACCGTCCACCGTGAACCCGTCCGCATGCAGATCGCTGACAAAGGCTTCGTCGGCCGCCATGAAGATCTGAAACGGCGCGCCTTCGCGGATCTGACGGGCGAAATTGCCGGTCGAACCAAAGCTCAGCCGAAGGGTCATGCCGGTCTCGGCGGTAAAGGCTTCGGCGATCTCGGTCACGGCGAATTGCAGATCGGCGGCGGCGGCAATCACCGGCGCCTCGGGCGCCGCCACGGCAGCCAGCGATTGCCCGAACAGGCTCAGCGCGGCGGCGAGGATCAGGCGGCGGGGGACAGGCGGCATCATCTGCGCTCCGGGGGAGGGGGACATGGCCTCCCGTTATCCGCCGGGACAGGCCCCCCGATCAAGCGTTATTTCCGTCCGGCTATATCCGGATCGAGGGTCAGAGCCACCCCTGCATGCAAAAGCCCCCCGGCAAGGTGATTGCCGGGGGGCATTCTGTGGCGGACGGCGGGCCGGATCACATGCCGGTCTGGGCCTGTGCGCTTTCCTGCTGAATCACCTGCCCTGCGGTCGAGATATCGCGCCCGGCCCCCTGAACGGTTTCACAGGCCGCCAGACCCGTGATCGCCAAAATCGCACCAAGGCTAAGAAGTTTCCGTTTCATTTCAGGCTCCTTTGCATGCTGTCTGCAAAGAAACGTCAGCCGGGCCGGGTGGTTCCCGCCTCAGAAGGCAACCCCTGACCACAGGCAGATATTCGCATAGGGCGTGCATTCCCCGGTGCGCACAACGGCGCGGGCCCCGGCCATGCGGCGCTTGAATTCGTCATGCGGGACCCGCGCCAGCGCCCCGACCGGGCGTCCGGCGAAACGCGCGACCAGCGCGGCTGCGGCCTCATCGGCCACGGCGGCCCGCTCGACCACCAGTTCCGACAGAACCGCGTCCAGAACGTCGAACAGGCCCGGAACCCCGGCGGTCACCGCCAGATCAATCACCGGAACGCCGGGCGGCACCGGCAGCCCGGCATCGCCGATCACCAGCAGATCGCCATGCCCCATCGCGGCCACCACCCCCGACAGAGGCGCATTCAGCAAAGCGGTTCGTTTCATCTCATCCCCTCATTCCTGCGGCAGGACATCGCGCAGATAGCGCATCATATTGCCACCCATCACCTTCTCGATCTGATCCTCGCCCAGGCCCGCCTGCATCAGCGCCTGCGTCAGGGCGGCCAGATGGGCTGCATCCATGGGCACATCGACCGACCCGTCCCAGTCCGAGCCAAGCGCGACGTGATCCTCGCCCACCAGACCGATCGCGGCCATGATCGCGCCGGCAATGTCGTCAGGGCTGCGCCCGCAGACCACATCCGACCAGAAGCCGATGCCGATCAGCCCGCCCGCCTGCGCGATGGCCGCCACCAGATCATCGCTGATATTGCGCGGGCCGGGGCAATGCGAATGAATGCCGGTATGGGACAGCACCGGGCGCGCGCCGGGAATTTCCAGCACATCCGCCACCATCCGGGGCGCGGCATGGGTCAGGTCGATCATCATCCCGCGCGCGATCATCCCGTCCACGACCTGACGCCCGAACTCGCTGAGCCCGTCTCCCGAGCCGCCCTCGCCATGCAGGCTGCCGCCCAGCTCATTGTCAAAGAAATGCGTCAGACCCATCAGCCGGAACCCGGCATCGAACAGCAGCTCCAGATTGGCCGGATCCCCCTCCAGCGGATGCCCGCCCTCGGACCCCAGGATCGCGCCCAGCAGCGGCTGGCCCTGCGCCCGCGCCACCAGAACCGCGTCCAGATCCTGCCGGGTGCGGATGATGCGGATCTGATCGGGCGCGCGGGCCTCGGCACGCGCCAGCGCGCGCGCCTGCACCAGCGCCCGCTCGCGCAGCGAGAACCAGGCGCGGGGCGGGCGCAGCTGGCCGATGAACAGCGGCGTGATATTGTCGCCGCCCCCGGCGCTGTTATGGTCATAATTCTGCCCGCGCGGGCTTTTGGTGACGGTGGTAAAGACCTGAACCGCCATATTGCCCTCGCGCAGGCGCGGAATGTCGGTATGGCCCCGGTCCACCCGCCGCAGCAGATCGCGCCCCCACAGCAAGGCGTCCGAATGCAGATCGCCGATCACCAGCCGCGCATGCAGCGCCTGCGCCTCCGCGCTGACCGGCCAGCCCGCCGCGGGCATGGTGACAGTGTTCATCCGCCGCTCGACCTCGGCAGGCGCAAGGGCAAAAAACGCGATCGCCGCCGCGACCAGAACCACACCCAGCCCCACCAGCACCCGTCTCAGCATATCCCCTCCTGCCGCAACCCGCCCGCAGGATAGCCGCTCACGCGGCAATGGCCACCGCCTTTCCCCTGCATTGGTCCATAAATATCCGCGGGGGTGCGGGGGCGGCAGCCCCCGTCTTCGGGTCAGTCCTCCAGCGCCTCCAGCTGATCAATGAACCCCTCGATCATCGACAGACCCTTGTCCCAGAAGGCCGGGTCCGAGGCATCCAGCCCGAAAGGCGCCAGCAGCTCCTTGTGGTGACGCGAGCCGCCCGCCCGCAGCAGCTCGAAATACTTCGCCTGAAAGCCCGCAAGCCCGTCCTCATAGGCGGCATAAAGCGCGTTCACCAGCCCGTCGCCAAAGGCATAGGCATAGACATAGAACGGCGAATGCACGAAATGCGGCACATAGGTCCAGAAACTCTCATAGCCCGGCATGAAGTCGAAGACCGGCCCAAGGCTTTCATGCTGAACCTCCATCCAGAGGGCGTTGATGTCATCGGGGGTCAGCTCTCCTTCGGCGCGGGCGGCGTGCAGGCGGCATTCGAAGTCGTAGAATGCGATCTGGCGGATGACCGTGTTGATCATGTCCTCGACCTTGCCTGCCAGCAGCGCCTTTCTCTGGGCCGGATCGGTGGTGCGGGCCAGCAGTGCGCGGAAGGTCAGCATCTCGCCAAAGACCGAGGCCGTCTCGGCCAGGGTCAGCGGCGTGGCGGCCAGCAACTCGCCCTGGGCTGCGGCCAGGCGCTGGTGGACACCATGGCCCAGCTCATGCGCCAGCGTCATCACATCGCGCGGTTTGCCCAGATAGTTCAGCAGGATATAGGGATGCGCGCTGGTCACGGTCGGATGGGCAAAGGCCCCCGGCGCCTTGCCCGGCGTCACGCCCGCGTCGATCCAGCCGTGATCGAAGAAGGGTTCGGCCAGTTCGGCCAGTTCCGGCGCAAAGCCCGCATAGGCGTCCATCACCGTGGCGCGTGCCTCGGCCCAGCCGATGGTCCGGGGCGCATCGGTCGGCAGGGGGGCGTTGCGGTCCCAGACCTGCAGCCGGTCCAGCCCCAGCCAGCGCGCCTTCAGCGCATAATAGCGGTGCGACAGGCGCGGATAGGCGGCGGTCACGGCATTGCGCAGCGCCTCTACCACCTCGGGCTCGACATGGTTGGACAGGTGGCGGGCATGCTGCGGGCTGGGCATGTGGCGCCATTTGTCCTCGATGGCCTTTTCCTTGGCCAGCGTGTTGTGGATGCGCGCGAACAGACCGGTATTGGCGGTAAAGACCTGCGACAGCGCGCGGGCGCCCGCCTCGCGGCGGGCGCGGTCGTGATCGGTCAGCAGGTTCAGCGTCGCCTCCAGCCCCAGTGTTTCGCCGTCAACCTCAAAGGTCAGGGCGGCGGTGGTCTCATCGAAGAGGCGGTTCCAGGCGGCGGCGCCGACCACGGAACTGTCGTGGAGGAACTGCTCCAGCTCGTCGGACAGCTGGTGCGGGCGCATGGCGCGCATGCGATCGAAGACCGGCTTGTAGCGCGCCGGGCCATCGGGGGCGGTGAAGACCGCCTGATAGGTCGCGTCCGGGATGCGGTTGAATTCGAGGCTGAAGAAGACCAGCGGCGTGGTCAGATCGGTGATCTTCGCCTGCAGATCGCCCATCTGCTTGGCGCGGACCGGGTCGGTCGTGTTCTGGTAATAGCGCAGGCCCGCATAGGACATGATCCGGCCCGCGATCTCGTCGATCTGCTCATAGCTGCGGATGCAGTCCAGCATGGCTGCAGCTGACAGATCAGCCAGCTTGCCCTGATGGCGCGCCGCGAAATCCTGAACCATCCGGTCCAGCCGGGCGATGTCGGCTGTCAGTTCCGCGCTGTCGGGGGCCGGGTAGAGATCGGTCAGATCCCAGACGGGAAGCGCATCGGGACCGGCGGTGCCGCCTGCGGGGTCCTGGGCGTCGAAATGCATCGTGGCGGCCATGGGGGGCTCCTTCGTTCGTCTTCGGTTGTGCCAAGATGTGGCGGCTTGGGTCGGCAGGTGCAAGCCCGTCGCATGAAGGGGGTATGGGGGCGGGCGGTGCGGGGGGGGGGGGGGCCCCCCCCCCGGCGGCCCCCCCCCCCCCCCCCGACGGGGGGCCCAACAACGCGG
>NZ_JBKBVD010000008.1:85523-104733 GCF_046289755.1 Paracoccus sp. (in: a-proteobacteria)
TTGGGGGGGGTTGGGGGGGGCGGGGCCCCGCGGGGGGGGGGCGGGGGGTTGGGGGGGGGGGGGGGGGGGGGGGCGCGGCCCCCCGTCGCGTGCCGCGACTCCCCCCGGGATATTTCGGGACCAAAGCAGGGGTCAGAGTTGCGCGAAGGCCGGGGCGTGGGTGATCGGGCTGGCTGCGGGCAGCGCACCATGGATCTGGAGGGCGGGGCCGGCATAGGGCGAGGTGAGGTCGGCGGGGCGGAAGCCTGCGCGGGCGTAGAGGCGGGGATCGCCAAGCACCACCACGGGCTGCCCGCCCGCCGCGGTGAGGGCGGCGCGGATCAGGGCGAGGCCGAGGCCGCGACCTTGCAGCGCCGGGTGGACGGCCAGCGGCGCCAGGGCCAGTGCAGGTTGCGTGGCGGTCAGGGGCGAGAGGGCGGTATGGCCGACGGGCTGGCCGTTCAGATGCGCCACGAGGGAATGGCTCAGCGTGCCGTCGCGGCGCAACCCGCGCAGCAGGCGGGCCTCGGCCGGGCCACCGAAGGCCTGCGTCAGCAGCGCGTCCAGGGGGGCGTGATCGGCTGTGGTTTCGGGGCGGATGCGGGGCTGCACCTCGTGGCGGTGAAAGTCGCGGGCCAGCGCCGTGCTGGACTGCCCCCATGCGCTGGCGGCGGTGCGGGTCCGGTGGGCGGCAAAGGCCGCGTCATCGGCGAAGATCTCGTCCAATGTCCAGATCATCGGGTCGTCGGACTGCGCGATCTGAAAGCGCAGGCAGCCCGGCTCGGCCCGGCTGAGATCGACATGGGCGGGCAGCAGGTCGAGAGCGGTCATCATCTGGCCCGCATCCGCGCAGATCAGCCGGCCGTGCAGCGCGACCGGCGCCGGGGTCAGCGTGACCTCTGTGCCGGTGGCATCAGGGGGGGCGGGGGCATGGTGGCCGCAGGCGCAACTCATCGGCGGGTCCTTTCGCGAGGGTCGCGGCAGGATGCGGGGGCCGGGCGGGGGCGTCAAGCGCCCAGGCTCAGATCGTGGCGCCCGATGCCATCCGGTCGAGGAAGGCTGCGGCCTCGGCGCGGACCCGGTCGCGATGGGACTGCGCCATCCGGTCCCATGTCGCGTAGATGCGCCCGATCCGGGGATTGGCACCGAGCCGGTCGCGGTGGCGGGCCAGAAAATCCCAGTAGAGCATGTTGAAGGGGCAGGCGTCGGGGCCGGTCCTGTCGCCCACCTTGTAGGCGCAGCCCTTGCAGTAATCCGACATCCTGTTGATGTAATTGCCCGAGCTGACATAGGGTTTGGAGCCGACGACGCCGCCATCGGCAAACTGGCTCATCCCGATCACGTTCGGCGCCTCGACCCATTCATAGGCGTCGAGATAGACGGCCAGATACCATTCATGCACCTGTGCGGGGTCGATCCCCGCCAGCAGCGCGAAATTGCCCGTCACCATCAGCCGCTGGATGTGATGGGCATAGGCGTGATCGCGGGTCTGGCCCACCGCCTGTTCCATGCAGGCCATCCGGGTCGGCGCCCCCCAATAGAGAGGCGGCAGGTCGCGGTGATGGTCCAGCGCATTGCGGGCGGTGTAGCCGGGCCCTTCGAGGAAATAGATGCCGCGCATGAACTCGCGCCAGCCGAGGATCTGGCGGATGAAGCCCTCGGCCGAATTCAGCCGCACGCGGCCCGCCGCAAAGGCATCGGCTGCGGCACGGCAGACCTCATGCGGCGACAGCAGCCCGGCATTGAGATAGGGCGACAGGACGGAATGATGCAGGAACGGGTCGTCCGTCAGCATCGCGTCCTGATAGGGGCCGAATTCGTCCAGCGAATGGGCGATGAAATGGTCCAGCACCTGCAAGGCGCCCGTGCGGTCGGTGGCATAGGTAAAGGGGCGCAGCCTGCCGAAAGTGTCGGGAAAGCGGGTCTCGACCAGATCCAGCACCTCGGCGGTGATCGGGTCGGGGTCGAATTGCGGCGGGCGCGCGCGCAGCAGGTCGGCGCGGGCGGGTTTGCGGTTGTCGTGGTCATAGTTCCACTTGCCGCCCGCAGGCTGGTCCCCCTCCATCAAGAGGCCGGTCTTGCGGCGCATCTGGCGATAGAACCACTCCATCCGCAATTCCTTGCGGCCCTTGGCCCAATCCGCGAATTCCGCGTGGCTGGCGAAAAAGCGGTCGTCGGGGCGCTGATGCACGGTGACGGGCAGGTCAGCCAGCGCATTGATCAGCCGCCATTCGCCCGGCTCGGTGGCGATGACCTCGGAGGCATTGTACCGGGTCGCGCGGCGCAGAAGTTCGCCGCCGATGCTGTGACTGTTCCGGGGATCATCGAGGCGGGTATAGGCGACGGTCAGACCCTTTGCGCGCAGCTCATCGGCGAATTTGCGCATGGCGGCGAAGAGAAAGGCGATCTTTTTCGGGTGGTGGCGGACATAGCTGGCCTCGTCCATGACCTCGGCCATGACGATGATGTCGCCGGGCGCGGCCTCGCGCAGGGCGGCGATGTCGTGGGACAGCTGGTCGCCCAGCACAAGGATCAGTCGCGGCATGGATCGCACCCCCGGAAATGACAGGACGCGCAGGATGCCCTGCGCGTTCCCAGGTCACGATGCGGCGGGGTGCCGCGTCAGCGCTGTTGGCCCGTCATTCCCACTCGATCGTGCCCGGCGGCTTCGAGGTGATGTCATAGGTGCAGCGGTTGATGCCCTTGACCTCATTGATGATGCGCGTGGCGGTTTCGCCCAGGAAGTCGTGGGTGAAGGGATAGTAATCCGCCGTCATGCCATCGACCGAGGTGACGGCGCGCAGCGCGCAGGCGAAATCATAGGTGCGCCCGTCGCCCATCACGCCCACGGTGCGGACCGGCAGAATCGCCACGAAGGCCTGCCAGATCTCGTCGTAAAGACCGTGCTTGCGGATCTGGTCGATGAAGACGGCATCGGCCTTGCGCAGGATCTCCAGCTTTTCGCGGGTGATCTCGCCGGGGCAGCGGATGGCGAGGCCGGGGCCGGGGAAGGGGTGGCGTCCGATAAAACTGTCGGGCAGGCCCAGTTCGCGGCCAAGGGCGCGGACCTCGTCCTTGAACAGCTCGCGCAGGGGCTCGACCAGCTTCAGGCCCATCTTTTCGGGCAGACCGCCGACGTTGTGGTGCGATTTGATCGTGACCGAGGGGCCGCCGCTGAAAGACACGCTTTCGATCACATCCGGGTAGAGCGTCCCTTGCGCCAGAAAATCGGCGCCGTCGATCTGGCTGGCGTATTTCTGGAACACGTCGATGAACAGCCGCCCGATGGTCTTGCGCTTGACCTCGGGGTCGCTGACGCCTTCCAGCGCGCCCAGGAACAGGTCGCTTTCGTTGGCGTGGATCAGCGGGATGTTGTAATTGTCGCGGAACATCTCGACGACCTGTTCGGCCTCGTTCAGGCGCAGCAACCCGTGATCGACAAAGACGCAGGTCAGCTGATCGCCGATCGCCTCGTGGATCAGGACGGCGGCGACCGAGCTGTCGACCCCGCCCGACAACCCGCAGATCACCTGACGGTCGCCCACCGTCTCGCGGATCTTGCGGATCGCCTCGTCCTTGTAGCTGGCCATGGTCCAGTCGCCGGTGAAGCCCGCCAGCCGCACGAAGTTTTCCAGCATTGTCCGACCGTTCGGGGTGTGATGCACCTCGGGGTGGAACTGCACGGCGTAGAACTGCCGCGCCTCATCCGCGATCATCGCCATGGGCGCATTGGGCGAGGTGCCGATCACCTCGAAGCCCGGCGCAAGCGCTGTGACGCGGTCGCCATGGCTCATCCAGACCTCTTCGCGGCCCCCGTCCTTGCCAGCCGTCTCGAACAGGCCCGCAAAGATGCCGTCGCCCTTGTGGCCCGGTGCCGGGGCGATGAAGGCGCGGCCATATTCGGCGTGGTGGCCTGCCTCGACGGCGCCGCCCAGCTGTTCCATCATCACCTGCTGGCCATAGCAGATGCCAAAGACGGGCACGCCCATCTCGAACACCGCCTGCGGGGCGCGGGGGCTGCCGGTGGTGGTGACGCTGGCCGGGCCGCCCGACAGGATGATCGCGCGCGGCGCCATCTGCCGCAGCATCTCGTCGGTCAGCAGGTTGAAGGGATGGATTTCGCAATAGACGTTCAGCTCGCGCAGTCGTCGCGCGATAAGCTGCGTCACCTGGCTGCCGAAATCTATGATCAGAAGGCGCTGATGCTGTGTCATGGACGCGGCTTTAAGCGCGGCGCGCGTCTCGTGCAAGCCCCTGATCGGTGCCGGAACCAGCCTTCGCGCGCGCGCGTTGCCCCGTCAGGCGCAAGCTGCCGTCCCTGTTCACGAATTTCCAGAGGTTTGCCATGATGATCCGCCATCTGACCGCCCTGACCGGGCTCGCTGCCCTGACTGCCTGCACCCCGCCCGGCGGGTTGGGGCCGGACCCCGCCGTCGAGGCCCCGGTCGAGCAGGCGCTGGCGGCGGAATGTGTGGGCGATGCGGCCCTGTCCGCGCAGATGAGCGCCAGCGTCAACGCCACCCGCGCGGCCGAGGGCAAGACCGCGCTGGCGTCTGATCCGCGGCTGGATCAGATCGCGCTGTCGCATGCCTGCGACATGGCGCGCCTTGGGCGGCTGGATGTGGCGGGCTCGAACGGCTCGAACGTGGTCGACCGGGCGCGGGCGGTCGGTTACCCGACCTGCGGCGCCGTGCAGCTGGTCGGGCGCGGCAATTCGGCCCCGGCGGTTCTGGGCAACTGGATGGCGCTGCCGCCGCAGCGCGAGCAGGTGCTGGGGCAACTGAGCTATCAGATCGGCAGCGGCGCGGTGCGCGGGCCGGGCGGGCAGGTCTGGCACAGCGTCGTTCTGGGCAATAACTGCCGGTAAGCGGGCAGGGGGCGCACAGCCCCCTGCTTGTGGCTATCGTTCCGGCACCAGCCCGCGCGGCGCAAAGCGCAGGACCAGCAGCAGCACGGCGCCCATGGCGATGAACCGCATATGCGGCGCGCTGTCCATCAGGTGCAGCTTCAGCGGGCCATCCGCCATCGGTCCGGTCAGGGCCGCGATCAGCGCCGGGCCCCAGACCTCGGCCTTGATCCACAAAAACCAGATCAGGATGGCGCCAAGTGCAGCACCCCAGTTGTTGCCCGAGCCGCCGACGATCACCATCACCCAGATCAGGAACGTATAGCGCAGCGGATTATAGCTGGTCGGCGCCAGCAGCCCGTCCAGCGTCACCATCATCGCGCCCGCAATCCCGATCACTGCCGATCCCAGCACGAAGACCTGCAGATGCCGCCCGGTGACGTTCTTGCCCATCGCCCCGGCTGCGGTCTCGTTGTCGCGGATGGCGCGCATCATCCGGCCCCAGGGCGATTTCAGCGCCAGTTCGGCCAGCAGCATGACCGACAGCAGCACGACCAGAAACAGCGACATATAGGACAGCTTGACCCAGATCCCCGACGCCTCGGCGGCGGCAAAGCCCCAATCGCTGGCAAAGGCCACGAATTCGGGGTTGCGCTGCAGCTCGATCTCGTAGGCGACCGGGCGCGGGATCGAGGTGATGTTCTTGACCCCCCGCGCCAACCAGTCCTCGTTGCGCATGACGGCCACGACGATTTCCGCGATGCCAAGCGTCGCAATCGCCAGATAGTCGGACCGCAGCCCAAGGGCGACCTTGCCGATGGCCCACGCGGCCCCGGCGGCCAGCATGCCGCCCACCAGCCACGAGACCAGCACCGGCAGCCCCAACCCGCCGATATTGCCGTGCCGGGCGGGGTTGTTGCCTTCGATTGCGGTCACAGCGGGGTCGAACAGACCCCGGAAGAGGAAAAACCCGCCGATCAGCACCAGCGCCACCAGCCAGCCCTTGCGCCAGCGCGTCCAGACCAGCTTGGCCACCGCGATTATGCCGATCCCTGTCAGCAGCGACACGATCAGACGCGGTCCACCTGCGTCCCAAGCGCCCTCGACCGGGGGCAGCGAGACCAGCACCGGCGCCAGCGCGCCCATGGCCAGAAAGCCCACGACGCCGACATTGAAGAGGCCCGCATAGCCCCATTGCATGTTCACCCCAAGCGCTGTGATGGCCGAGATCAGCCCCATGTTCAGGATCGCCAGCGAGGTGTTCCAGCTGCCCGAGAACATGGAATTGCGCACCGTCCCCTCCAGCACGAACAGCACGGCCAGGATCGCGAAGACGATCAGCGGGCGCCAGCGGGATGAGGCGGCGGCTTGTCTGTTGGTTGCCATGATGAACCCTCCCCTTAGACCGACTTGCCGCGGAACAGGCCGGTGGGCCGGAACAGCAGAACCACGATCAGAATGACAAAGCTGACGGCGAATTTGTATTCGGTGCCCAGCAGCTGCATCAGATTGCCGGGGCCTGCGTCATACCATGGCGCGATATAGCCCACGACGCGGACCCACGGATAGGTCACGGCCACCTCGGAAAAGGCCACCAGAAACCCGCCCGCAATGGCGCCAAGCGGGTTGCCAAGGCCGCCCACGATGGCCGCCGCGAAGATCGGCAGCAGGATCTGGAAATAGTTGAACGGGCGGAAGGATTTGTCCAAGCCATACAGCGTGCCCGCCATCACCATCAGCCCCGCCGCGATGATCCATGTCAGCCGCACCACCCGTTCGGGGTCGATGCCCGACAGCAGCGCCAGATCCTCGTTGTCGGAATAGGCGCGCATCCCCTTGCCCGACCGGGTGCGGTTCAGAAACCAGAACAGCGCGATCATCACGATGAAGGCCAGCACCACCGTCAGCGCCTGCGTGCTGCGCAGCGCCAGCCCCTCGGTCAGGCCGGTCATCTCGCGAAAGGTGCGCACGTCGATGATGAACCGTGCGCCATCGTCAAAGCGCTGCTCGTTCACGCCGATCAGCAGGCGCGTCAGGCCGTTCATCACGAACATCACGCCCACCGAGGCCATGACAAAGATGATCGGCGCGGCCTTCTGGCGGCGGTAGAAGCGATAGACCAGCCGGTCGCTGACCAGCACCAGCACCGCCGTCAGCGCAATCGCCAGCGGGATCGCCAGCAGCGCGGTCGGCAGCGGAAAGATCGACACGCCAAGCGCCTGCAATCCCCATGTCAGCAGGATCACGATGGCGGTGCCAAAGGCCATCGTGTCGCCATGCGCAAAGTTGGAAAACCGCAAAATGCCATAGATCAGCGTCACCCCAAGCGCGCCAAGCGCCAGTTGCGCGCCATAGGCGGCGGCGGGAATGAAAACGAAGTTCAGAAAGACCACGAGGCCGTTCAGGATATCCATGCCTCAGCCCCCCAGGAAGGTGCGGCGCACCTCGTCGTTTTGCATCAGGTCATGCCCGGTGCCGGTATGGGCGTTCGCGCCCTGCACCAGCACATAGGCCTTGTCGGCGATCATCATCGCCTGCCTTGCGTTCTGTTCCACCATCAGCACCGGCAACCCGCCGCGCGCGATGGCGATGATGCGGTCGAACAGCTCGTCCATGACAATGGGGCTGACGCCTGCGGTCGGCTCGTCCAGCATCAGCACCTTGGGCTGCGTCATCAGCGCCCGGCCCACGGCGACCTGCTGGCGCTGCCCGCCCGACAATTCGCCCGCCGCCTGTTTGCGTTTGGCGGCGACGGCGGGGAACAGGTCATAGACCTGCGCCATCGTGGCCTTGATGTCGTCGCGGCGGATATAGGCGCCCATCTCAAGGTTCTCTTCGACCGTCATCGACGGGAAGATGTTGTTGACCTGCGGCACAAAGCCCATGCCCGCGCGCACCCGGTCCTGCGGGTTCAGCGCGGTGATGTCCTGACCGTTCAGCCGAACCGAGCCCTGGCGCAGGTTCAGCATCCCGAACACCGCCTTCATCGCGGTGGATTTGCCCGCACCATTGGGGCCGACGATCACGGCGATCTGGCCCTGTTCCACGGCAATGGTGCAGTCGTGCAGAATGTCGGCGCCCTTGCCGTAACCGCCGGTCATGTTCTCACCGATCAGGAACGGATCGCCCGCGCGGCCCGCGCCCAAAGGCCCCGAGCGGCGGGTGCCGTCGATGGTGCCGCGCCCCTTGGGGTTCACGACCGAGGCGTCGCGGTTGCCGCGATTGCCGAAAACGGCGTTCTGATCGCTCATGCGCCCACCATATCCTTGTTCTTCAGGCCGGTGCCCAGATAGGCCTCGATCACGGCCTCGTTCTGCATGATGTCCTGCGCCCGGCCCTCGGCCAGCACGCGGCCCTCGGCCATGACGATCACCGGGTCACACAGCTTGCCGATGAAATCCATGTCATGTTCGATCACGCAGAAGGTATAGCCGCGTTCGCGGTTCAGACGGATGATCGCGTCGGCGATGGTCATCAGCAGGGTGCGGTTCACGCCCGCGCCGACCTCGTCCAGAAACACCACCTTGGCATCGACCATCATCGTGCGGCCCAGCTCCAGCAGCTTTTTCTGCCCGCCCGACAGGTTGCCCGCCAGCTCATCCGCCAGATGGCGGATGGTCAGGAAGTCCAGCACCTCATCGGCGCGGGCGCGCAGGGCGCGTTCCTCATCGCGGATGCGGGCGCGCTGAAGCCAGGTCTTCCACAGAACCTCGCCCGACTGATTGCCGGGCACCATCATCAGGTTCTCGCGCACGGTCATGGAGGCGAATTCATGCGCCAGCTGGAAGGTGCGCAGCAGGCCCTTGTGAAACAACGTATGCGGCGGCAGACCGGTGATGTCCTCGCCATCCATGAACACGCGCCCCGAGGTGGGGGGCAGCACGCCCGCGATGACGTTGAACAGCGTGGACTTGCCCGCCCCGTTCGGCCCGATCAGCCCGGTGATCGAGCCGGTCCCGATCGTCAGGCTGGCGCCGTCCACGGCCCGGAAGCCGCCGAAATGTCTGTGAAGGTCTTCGACCCTGATCATGTCACGCTTCCCTGTTGTCCCTTGCGGGCGAAGCTGGGCGCATTCGCGGCTGTTGTTGGGTGATGGAAAACGGCCCGGCACCGCAATGGGTGGCCGGGCCTTGCCGTCGTGGATCGCTCAGCGGTAGCCGACGATTTCCAGCTTGCCGTCGCGGAACTCGATCTCGCGATAGCTGCCTGCGGATTCGCCGGTGCCGACCAGCTCGACCGCCGTGGCGCCGACATAGTCGACATCGCCGCCTTCGTTGATGATCTCCAGCGCGCGGGCCAGCTGGCCCGGCAGGATCTCTTCGCCGGGGCCGTTGGCCACGTCCATGACGTGATCCTTGTAATCCGCCGGATCGCTGCTGCCCGCCTTGGCCATCGCCAGCATGATCAGCGCCGCCGCGTCATAGGCCTCGGACGAGAAGGCGCCCGAGCCGTCAAAGCCTGCCTCGCTGGCCATCGCCAGATAGGTCTCGCGGCCTTCGCCTTCGGCGGCGGGGTTCTGGCCGAAGCTGCCGTTGATCTCGGTGCCGAAATTGTCCTCCAGCGCCTGACCGACCATGCCGTCGGGGAAGACGAAGGTTTCGAACGCGCCGGTGTCCAGCGCCGCGCGCACGATGCCCGAGCCGCCCTGATCGACATAGCCCGCCACGACCAGCGCATCGCCGCCCGCGGCGGCCAGTGCGGCGACCTCGGCGGAATAGTCGGCCTTGCCGTCGTCATGGGCGGCGTTGGTGGTCACGGTGCCGCCTGCGGCCTCGAACGCGGCCTGGAAGCTGTCGGCCAGACCCTTGCCATAGTCGTTGTTGGTATAGGTCACCGCCACAGTGCCGACGCCCCGGTCATTCAGGATCTGTGCCATGACTTCGCCCTGACGCGCATCCGACGGCGAGGTGCGGAAGAACAGGCCGTCATCCTCGATATCCGACAGCGCCGGAGAGGTGGCCGAAGGCGAGATCATCACGATGCCATTGGCCATTGCGACGTTTTCCAGCGAGGCGATGGTTTCCCCCGAGCACATGCCCCCGATAATGCCGCGCACGCCCTCGGCGGCGATCAGTCGCTCGACCGTGGCGGTGGCTGCGGCGGCGTCGATACAGGTGGTGTCGCCCTGTACGCCAACCACGGTGGAACCATCCAGCAAAAGCCCGGAATCGCTGACTTCTTTCATGGCCAGTTCGGCCCCTGCGGCCATGGCAGGCGCCATGGATTCCAGCGGGCCGGTGAAGCCAAGCGAGATGCCCAGCTTGATCTCTTCAGCGCCTGCAGCACCGGCCAGAAGGGCACCGGCGGCGGATGCGAGAAGAAGTTTTTTCATGATTAAGTCTCCCAGTTGGAACATTGTCCTGCGGGGAGGTTAGAAGCAGCCTGCTGAAAAGGGAAGCATCATATGGGGCAGTTTTGTATGCCCTTGACGCAAGGTCAGGCCGACCCGCGGGGTGGCGCGGGCCGGTGTTGGCCGGGCTGGTCCGTCAGGCGGCGGGCAGGGCCTGCGCGCGGATCGGCGCATAGATCTGTTCCAGCCGTACCACCGCCTCTTCCGGGGTCATCGCGATGCTTTCACCGCTGCGACGGTTGGTCAGCTCGACCTGATTGTTGGCCAGCCCGCGCGGGCCGACCGTGATCCGCCAGGGCAGCCCGATCAGGTCCATCGAGGCGAATTTCGTGCCCGCCCGTTCGTCGCGGTCATCATAAAGCGGGTCCAGACCGCGCGTGCGCAGCAGGGCATAGATCGCCTCGCAGGCATTGTCGGTCGAGGCGTCGCCCTGTTTCAGATTGACGATGCCGACATGGAACGGGGTCACGCCCTCGGGCCAGATGATCCCCTTGTCATCATGGTTGGCCTCGATGATGGCGCCCAGCAGGCGGCTGACGCCGATGCCGTGGCTGCCCATATGCACCGGCACCTGCGCGCCGCTGGAATCGCGCACCGTGGCGCCCATCGGTTCCGAATATTTGGTGCCGAAATAGAAGATCTGGCCGACCTCGATCCCGCGCGCGGTGCGGCGGCGATCCTCGGGAACCTCGGCATAGACCGCCTCGTCATGGGTCTCGTCGGTGCGGGCATAGCGCGAGGTGAACTCTTCCAGCACGGCCTGGCACTGAGCGACATCATCATAGTCGATCTCGCGGTCGCCAAAGGTCAGGTCGGTGATCTGGCTGTCATAGAACACCTCGGATTCGCCGGTCTCGGCCAGCACCAGGAATTCATGCGTATAGTCGCCACCGATCGGGCCGCCATCGGCGCGCATCGGGATCGCCTGCAACCCCATGCGTTCATAGCTGCGCAGATAGCTGACCAGATGCCGGTTATAGGCATGCAGGGCGGCCTCTTTGGTCAGGTCAAAGTTATAGCCGTCCTTCATCAGGAATTCGCGGCCGCGCATCACGCCGAACCGGGGGCGGATCTCGTCGCGGAACTTCCACTGGATGTGATACAGCGTCAGCGGCAGGTCCTTGTAGCTGCCGACATGGGCGCGGAAGATGTCGGTGATCATCTCCTCGTTGGTGGGACCATAGAGCAGATCGCGCTTGTGGCGGTCTTGCACGCGCAGCATTTCCTCGCCGTAATCGTCATAGCGACCGGATTCGCGCCACAGATCGGCGGGCTGCAGCGTCGGCATCAGCATCGGGATATGGCCCGCGCGTTGCTGTTCCTCATGCACGATCTGCTCGATCCGGCGCAGCAGCTTGAGGCCAAGCGGCAACCAGGAATAGATCCCCGCCGCCTGCTGCTTGATCATGCCCGCGCGCAGCATCAGCCGGTGGCTGACGATCTGCGCCTCTTTGGGGTCTTCCTTGAGAACGGGCAGGAAATAGCGCGACAGACGCATGGGACATCTCTTTGGTGGCGTGTTTGCACCGTCTTGAGCCAAGAGCCGCCGTTATGCAAGGGTGGGGCCGCTCGCGCACACTTGCAACGGCAGGGGTGACCCGGCACATAGACGGCAAAGGGTGACAGGGGTTTGGGGTCATGCGTATTCCGGTTCGGGTGCAGCTTCTGTGGTGGGGTGTGGCGGCAATCGCCGTGCTGGTTGCGCTGTGGCTGCTGGGGCAGGCGGTGCTGCCCTTCATCATCGGGGCGGGGATCGCCTATCTGATGGACCCGCTGGCCGACCGGCTGGAACGCGCGGGCCTGTCGCGCACGATGGCGGTGGTGGTGATCACGCTGATCACGGTGCTGGCCTTCGTGGCGGTGGTGCTGCTGATCGTGCCGCTGCTGCTGCGTCAGGCGGGGGCGCTGATCGAGACCGCGCCGCAGATGTTCGAACAGGCCCGCGCCTTTGTCGAGACCCGCTTTCCGTCGCTGATCCCCGATGCCGGGCAGGCCAGCCAGACCCTGTCCGAGATGGGCACCGCGCTGCGCGAACAGGGTGGTGCGCTGGTGGGCGGGGTGCTGGGCTCGGTGCGCGGCTTCATCGGCGCGGTGGCGGTGCTGGTGATCGTGCCGGTGGTGGCCTTCTATCTGCTGCTGGACTGGGACCACCTTGTGGCGCGCATCGACGCGTTGCTGCCGCGCGAGCACGCCCCCGTCATCCGCCATCTGGCGACCGAGATCGACGCCGCCCTTGCAGGCTTTCTGCGCGGTCAGGCGCTGGTGATCCTGATTCTGGGTACGTGGTATGCAATCATGCTGATGGTGATCGGGCTGCCCTTCGGTTTTTTCATCGGCATCATGGCGGCGGTCTTGTCCTTCATCCCCTATGTCGGCGTGCTGATCGGGGGGGTGACGGCCATCGGCGTGGCGCTGTTCAGCTTCTGGGGCGATCCGGTCTGGATCGGCGCCGTCATCGCCGTCTTTGCCATCGGCCAGATTGTCGAGGGCAATTACCTGCAGCCCAAGATCGTGGGCCATCATGTCGGCCTGCACCCGGTCTGGCTGCTGCTGGCGCTGTCGGTGTTCGGCTCGCTGTTCGGCTTTGTCGGGCTGGTGCTGGCGGTGCCGATGGCGGCGGCGCTGGGGGTGCTGGCGCGGTTCCTGACCGGGCGCTACCTGTCCAGCGGGCTCTACACGGGGCAGGCCGTGCAGCCCGAACCGGCCCGCCCGCTGCGGGTCGAGCTGGTGCCTGCGGGCACGCTGGCCACCGAACTGCATGACGAGCGGCGCGACGCGCCGCTGCCATCGGCGGCGCCGGTTCAGAAAGGCGACGGGTGACGTTGTTTTCGACCTCTCGGCAGCTGACGCTGGACCTGACCACCGCCCCCGCGCATTCGCGGGCCGATTTCCTGACCGCGCCCGCCAATGAGGCCGCGCTGCGGATGCTGGACCAGCCCCTGTCATGGCCGCAGGGCCGGATGCTGCTGATCGGCCCCGAAGGGTCGGGCAAGACCCATCTGGCCGCCTTCTGGGCCGCCGAGAACGGCGCGCGACGTGTCAGCGCCGCCGCTTTGCGCCCCGATGCCGCCGATGCGCTGGCCTCCGAGGGCGGCGCGGTCGTGGTCGAGGATGCCGATCATGCGGGCTTTGCCGCGGGGGCCGAGCAGGCGCTGTTTCACCTGTGGAACCTCTGCGGGCCGCGCGACTGCCTGCTGCTGCTGACCGCCCGCTCTGCGCCGCGCGACTGGGGTCTGGTGCTGCCCGACCTGCGCTCGCGCATGGATGCGATGCCGCAGGTCCGGCTTGGGCCCCCCGACGAGACGCTGCTGGCCGCCGTGCTGGTCAAGCTGTTTGCCGACCGGCAACTCGCGGTCTCGGCCGGGCTGATCGACTGGCTGGTGCTGCACATGGACCGCGATCTGGGGCTGGCGCGGCGGCTGGTGGCGGCGATGGACCGGGCCGCGATGGCCGAAAAAGGCCCGGTGACCCGACGCATTGCCGCCGACCTGCTGGACAATCTGTCCGCAGACTGTGCATGATCCCGCCACCCAAACCGCGCGACAGAACATGACCCTTGCCGATTATCTCCGTACCCCGTTTCCCGACCCCCAAGAGATTGAGGGCGGCGTCCCCGAAGGCCCTGCGCGGTTTTTCAATCGCGAAATCAGCTGGTTGTCTTTCAACTGGCGCGTGCTGGATGAGGCGCGCAATCCCCGCGTGCCGCTGCTGGAACGGCTGCGCTTCGTCTCGATCAGCGCGACCAATCTGGACGAGTTCTACACCGTCCGCGTCGCGGGCCTGCGCGAGCTGGTGCGCGAGGGCAGCACCACGCCTTCGGATGACGGGCTGACGCCTGCGGAACAACTGGCGCTGATCAATGCCGACGCCCGCCGCCTGATGAGCGCGCAGCAGGGCGTCTGGAACGGGCTGCGCCGCGAGATGGAGCAGGCGGGCATCGTCATCCTGTCGCGCCAGCGCCTGACCGGCGCCGAAGAGGCATTCCTGCACGATTATTTCGAGAACCGCGTCTTTCCGGTCCTCTCGCCGCTGGCCATCGACCCGGCGCATCCGTTCCCGTTCATCCCCAATACCGGCTTTTCGCTGGCGCTGGAACTGGCGCGCGAGACGGATGGCCGCCAGATGCAGGCGCTGTTGCCGATCCCGGCGCAGCTGCCGCGCTTTGTCGCGCTGCCGGGCGGGCAGCGGTTCCTGAAGCTGGAAGACCTGCTGCTGATGCATCTCTCCAGCCTGTTTCCGGGCTATCGCGATGCGGGCCATTGCCGGTTCCGCGTGCTGCGCGACAGCGATCTTGAGGTCGAGGACGAGGCCGAAGACCTTGTCCGCGAATTCGAGACCGCGCTGAAGCGGCGCCGCCGGGGCAGCGTCATCCGTCTCAAGATCACCGCGGGCGCGCCCGACCGGCTGCGCCGCCTGATCATGGCGGAACTGGAGGTCGGCCCCGATGAGGTGGTCGAGGTCGAGGGCATGCTGGGCATGGCCGATCTGTCCGAACTGGTGCTGGACAGCCGCCGCGACCTGCTGTGGCCCGCCTTTCTGCCGCGCGTGCCCGAACGGGTGCAGGACCATGACGGCGACATGTTTGCAGCGATGCGGCAAAAGGACATGCTGCTGCACCACCCCTATGAGACCTTTGACATGGTCGTGCGCTATCTGGCGCAGGCGGCGCGCGATCCCGATGTGCTGGCGATCAAGCAGACGCTGTACCGCACCTCGCGCGACAGCCCCATTGTCGATGCGCTCTGCGAGGCGGCCGAGGCGGGCAAGTCGGTCACCGCGCTGGTCGAGCTGAAAGCCCGCTTTGACGAGGCCGCCAATATCCGCCAGTCGCGGCGGCTGGAACGGTCGGGCGCGCATGTCGTTTACGGCTTCGTGAACTACAAGACCCATGCCAAGATCAGCACCGTGGTCCGGCGCGAGGGCGACCGGCTGGTGACCTATACCCATTACGGCACCGGCAACTATCACCCGATCACCGCGCGCATCTATACCGACCTGTCGCTGTTCACCTGCGATCCGGCGCTGGGGCGCGATGCGACCAAGGTGTTCAACTATCTGTCGGGCTATGTGCAGCCTGCGGGCCTGGAGAACCTGTCCATCGCCCCCATCGACATGAAGTCCCACCTGATCGAGATGATCGGACGCGAGGCTGAATTTGCCCGTCAGGGCCGCCCCGCCGCGATCTGGGCCAAGATGAATGCGCTGATCGAACGCGACGTGATCGAGGCGCTGTATGCGGCCAGCGAAGCCGGGGTCAAGATCAGCCTCGTTATCCGCGGAATCTGCGGAATTCGACCGGGTATCAAAGGCTTGTCCGAGAATATTCGTGTGAAATCTATCGTCGGGCGTTATCTGGAGCATTCCCGGATCGTCTGCTTTGGCAGCGGGCATGGCCTGCCCTCGGCCAAGGCGCGGGTGTTCTTCAGCTCGGCCGACTGGATGGACCGCAACCTCAACCGCCGGGTCGAGACGCTGCTGGAATGCAACAACGACACCGTCAAGGCGCAGATCGTCAACCAGATCATGGCCGCCAATATGGCAGATGAGGCACAAAGCTGGCTGCTGCAGCCCGATGGCCGCTATGTGCGCTATCTGCCGGAAGGCCAGGACGATCTGTTTAACTGTCACCGTTTTTTCATGGAAAATCCGTCACTTTCCGGGCGGGGTACTGCGGGGGCACGCGATGTGCCTGCCCTGACCCACACCACCGAGTGACCCGCGCCCCATTCCGGGCGCGGCAACAGGATATGAGGCACGGATGAACAGTGTGCGAATTGCCACCGGCAAAAAGGTCGAGATTTTCGGCCCCAAATTCCGCAAGCTGCCCAAGCGGGCGCTGAAACGGGTGGGCGTGGTCGATGTCGGCTCGAACTCGATCCGGCTGGTGGTGTTTGACGGCGCCGCACGCTCGCCTGCCTATTTCTACAACGAAAAGATCATGGCCGGGCTGGGGCAGGACATGGCCCGGACCGGCAAGCTGAACCCGGAAGGCATCAAGCGCGGATTTGCCGCGCTGCGCCGGTTCGCGGCCCTTGCCCGCAGCATGAAGATCGAGCCGCTGACCTGCGTGGCCACCGCCGCCGTGCGCGAGGCCGAGGATGGCCCGGCCTTTCGCACCCGCGTCGAACGCGAGACCGGGCTGACGCTGCATGTCATCGACGGCCCCGAAGAGGCGCGGCTGTCGGCGCAGGGCGTGCTGCTGGGCTGGCCCGAGGCGCGCGGGCTGGTCTGCGATATCGGCGGCAACTCGATGGAACTGGCCGAGGTGGCGGCGGGCAAGGTCGGGCGCCGCGCGACCTCGCAACTGGGGCCGTTCCGCCTGCAACAGGTGCCCGAGGACAAGCTGCACGACCATATCGACGCGATCCTCAGGGAACTGGCTGCCGAAATGGGCGCCGATCATCGCAAGATCTATCTGGTCGGGGGCTCGTGGCGGGCCATCGCGCGACTGGATATGGAGCGGCGCGGCTATCCGATGACGGTCCTGCACGAATACCGCATGTCCCCCGGGGATGCCGCCGAAACCGTGGCGTGGATCGCGCAGAGCGATCTGACGACGCTGCGGTCAAAGACCGGCATTTCGGCCTCTCGGATGGAGCTGGTGCCGCTGGCCTCGCAGGTGCTGTCCCGCATGATCAAGGTGTTCGGCCCGTCCGAGCTGTACATCTCCAGCTATGGTATCCGCGAGGGGCTGCTATACGAGCATATGTCCGTGGCCCTGCGCAAGCGCGATCCGCTGCTGGAGGCCGCGCGGTTCACCGAAAAGCAGATGTCGCGGCTGCCGGGCTTTGGCAAGAAGCTGTATCAGTTCCTGCTGCCGTTGTTCCCCGACATGACCCCCGAACGCGACCGTCTGGTGCGCGCGGCCTGCCTGCTGCACGACACGGCCTGGCGCGCCCATCCCGATTACCGCGCCGAGGTCTGTTTCGACAATGTGACCCGCGCCAACATGGCGGCGCTGAGCCACCCCGAACGGGTCTTTCTGGGCGTCGCCTTGCTGCACCGCTACAAGAACAGCCGCGCGAAATCGCCCATGGCGCCGCTGTTTGCGCTGCTGGACGACGCGCAGTTGCGCGATGCCGAGATCCTTGGCAAGGCGATGCGCTTTGGCGCGATGTTTGCCATCGACGATCCCGAAGATGCCGGCCGCCTGAACTATCAGCCCGGCAAGCGGCTGGAACTGAAACTGACCTCGACCGGCCGCGATCTGCTGGGAGAGGTGGCCCGCGCGCGGTTCAGATCACTGGGCGAGGCTTTGGGTGTCGAGCCGGTCGTCAACTAGCCCCGCGCGGTCGGGTGGATCAGGCAGGCATCGTCATCGACGAATGCCTGTCCTTTTCTTGCCTCATGTGACGGGTTCTTTTTCGCGACAGTCATGATGCGCAGCGGGCGGGGCTGGACCCCCGGCCCCGGCTTTCCCATGATGGCGCGGGCAAGGGGGCGCCATGGAAATCACCACCACATTTTCGCTGTCGGATCATCTGGGGCCGCTGGCGCTTGGTTTTGAATGGCTGGTCGTCGGGATCGAGCTGTTCGCGATTCTGATCCTGATGCTGGGCCTCGTGCGCTTTGCGCGCGATTTCGTCACCGGCGAGATCCTGCAAAGCGATGCGCATGAACGCTCGCACCGGCTGAATGTCGGGCGGCTGACGCTGGGGCGGCATATCCTGTCGGGGCTGGAGGTGCTGATCGTGGCCGATCTGATCCGCACCATGCTGCACCTGTCGCTGCCCAACATCATCCTGCTGGGCGGGCTGGTCGCCATCCGGGCGCTGATTTCGTTCTTTCTTGAGCGCGAACTGAGCCATCTGGAACAAGAGGGCTGATCCCGCATACGAGAAAGGGCGCCCACAAGGGGCGCCCTTTGCCGTTCTGCCAAGCGGGGCAGGGGGATGATTACATCATGCCGCCCATGCCGCCCATGTCGGGCATGCCGCCGCCGCCACCCTGGCCCTTGGGCTCGGGTTTTTCGGCGATCATGGCTTCGGTGGTGATCAGCAGACCGGCGACCGAGGACGCATCCTCCAGCGCGGTGCGGACAACCTTGGCCGGGTCGATGACGCCGAACTTGAACATGTCGCCATATTCTTCGGTCTGCGCGTTGAAGCCGAACGTCTTGTCGGTCGATTCCCGGACCTTGCCAGCCACGACGGCGCCATCGACGCCTGCGTTTTCAGCAATCTGGCGCATCGGTGCTTCCAGTGCGCGACGGATGATGGCAATGCCCGCATCCTGATCGCTGTTCGCGCCGGTCAGACCTTCCAGAACTTTGCCGCCCTGAACCAGAGCCACGCCGCCGCCGACGACCACGCCCTCTTGCACGGCCGCACGGGTCGCGTTCAGGGCATCGTCAACGCGGTCTTTGCGCTCTTTGACTTCGATTTCGCTCATGCCGCCGACGCGGATGACTGCGACACCGCCGGCCAGCTTGGCCACGCGCTCTTGCAGCTTCTCTTTGTCATAGTCCGAGGTGGTTTCCTCGATCTGCTGACGGATCTGGCTGACACGGGCCTCGATCTCGGACTTCTCACCGGCGCCGTCGACGATGGTGGTGTTGTCCTTGTTGATCGTGACTTTCTTGGCGCGGCCCAGCATGTCGATGCCGACATTTTCCAGCTTCATGCCCAGATCTTCGCTGATGACCTGACCGCCGGTCAGGATCGCCAGATCCTGCAGCATCGCCTTGCGACGATCGCCGAAGCCCGGAGCCTTGACAGCTGCGATCTTCAGACCGCCGCGCAGCTTGTTGACGACCAGCGTGGCCAGAGCCTCGCCTTCGACGTCTTCCGAGATGATGACCAGCGGCTTGCCCGACTGGATGACAGCTTCCAGCAGCGGCACCATCGGCTGCAGCGAGGACAGTTTTTTCTCGTGCAGCAGGATATAGGCGTCTTCCAGATCCGCGACCATCTTGTCGGGGTTGGTCACGAAGTAGGGCGACAGGTAGCCGCGGTCGAACTGCATGCCTTCGACGACTTCGACCTCGGTCTCCATCCCCTTGTTCTCTTCGACGGTGATGACACCCTCGTTGCCGA
>NZ_JBKBVD010000009.1:0-103042 GCF_046289755.1 Paracoccus sp. (in: a-proteobacteria)
GATCGGCGATGAAATGGCGGATATTGTTGCCGTACAGCTCGGATGACTGCGCCGCCATGCGCGAGGGGAAATCGGTGTAACCCACGATGATCACACCGTTTTCGGTCACGATGCGTTCGTCGGCGACGGTCAGGTCGCAATTGCCGCCCTTTTCGGCGGCCAGATCAATGATGACCGATCCGGGCTTCATCATCGCCACCATATCGGCGGTCCACAGCTTGGGCGCATCGCGGCCCGGGATCAGCGCCGTGGTGATCACGATGTCCATCTGGGGCGCCAGCTCGCGGAACCGGGCCAGCTGTTTTTCCCGGAATTCGGGGGATGAGGGCGCCGCATAGCCGCCAGTCGCCGCGCCATCCTGTGCCGGTCCGTCGAAGTCCAGATAGACGAATTCCGCGCCCATCGATTCGATCTGCTCGGCCACTTCGGGGCGCACGTCGAAGGCATTGACCTGCGCGCCAAGCGACACGGCGGCCCCGATCGCGGCCAGCCCGGCCACGCCCGCGCCCACGACCAGCACCCGCGCGGGCGGCACCTTGCCCGCCGCCGTCACCTGCCCGGTGAAAAAGCGCCCGAAATTGTTGGCCGCCTCGATCACCGCGCGATAGCCCGCGATATTGGCCATGGACGACAGCGCGTCCATCTTCTGCGCGCGGCTGATGCGCGGCACCATGTCCATGGCGATGGCGGTGACGCCCTGTTCGCGGGCCAGCGCCAGCAATTCCGCATTCTGCGCCGGATAAAAGAACGAGATCACCGTCTGACCGCTGCGCATCTGGCGCATCTCGGCCTCGGTCGGCTGGCGGACCTTGGCGAGGGTGTCGGCCTGCGCGATCAGCTGCGCCGCGCTGGCCACAACCTCGACGCCCGCCGCAAGGTAGGTCTCATCCGAGAACCCCGCCCGCGCGCCTGCGCCCGTCTCGACCAGCACCTCATGCCCCAGCTTGCGCAGGTGCCCCGCAGAGGAAGGCGTGATCGAAACCCGAGCCTCCCCCTCAAAACCCTCTCTCAATGCGCCAATCTTCATGGCATTCTCCCCCGAAGCTGGCTGCCGGACAGATCGCGACAGCAACTGTAAACATGTATGGTAGTATGCCTGATCGGACAAAAAGGCAAGCCACCAGGGGCGATCGCCACAGCAGATGTCCGGCGCCGGATAAACCGCATGTCCGGCCCCCTGAGCGGCGAGCAAGGGGGGCCGCATGGCATCGGCTGATGCTGGCGGCAGGCGCCCCCGTCAGCCGCCGCCATTTGCGCGGGGCGGGGCGACGCTGTCGGTCAGCACCGGTTCCGCGGGCCAGACCAGCGCGGCATTGGGTCGTTCACCCCGGATGACACGCAGGGTCTCGTCCGCCAGCCGCCGCCCCAGCCCCTCGACATCAATCGGGCAGGCCGAGACCGGCGGGTCCAGAAACCGCATTTGCTGGGACTGCCGGAGGGCAATGATGGACAGGTCCGGGCCGGGCACAAGGCCGGCATCGCGCAGCGCGCTATAGGCGCCAAACGCCATCATCTCGTAATGCAGCACAAGCGCGGTTGCGCGGTCCGGATGGTGCAGATGCTCGCGGACCAGCTTGTTGCCGCCGTATTCCGTGCTTTCCGCCGCGATCACCAGCTCGGGGTCATGGACCAGTCCCAGATTGTCACAGAGCGTGCGATAGGCGCGGGTCAGCAGCAGGCCGATGTTGGAATCGCTTTTCGGTATGCTGATGGCGATGCGACGGTGGCCAAGGGCTGCCAGCGCGCGCATCGATTCCCGAAGAAACCCGTCGAAATCCAGATCGACCCAAGCATAATCGCCCGGCACCTGCGAGCGTCCGAAGGCCAGAAACGGCATTCGGCTGTCCTGAAGCATCGTGATGCGCGGATCATGGGCGCGGGTGGCGGTCACGACAATGGCGTCTGTCGTGCCCCGGGCGATGGTGCGCCTGAGGAATTCGACCGGATCGCTGCCGGAGTTCACGGGCAATACGATCAGATCGTGATCGGCCGTGGCCAGACGCTCCTGCATCTTGTCGATGATGCGGATAAAGAAATTGTCGCCGCCGCGCACATCGGCCTGACCCGTCTCCATCAGCAGCGCCACGGTCTGAGTCGAGCCGCGACGCAGCGACCGCCCCGAGGCATTGGCGCGATAGCCCAGCTTCAGCGCCGCATCGAGGACCCGCTCGCGGGTCTGCGGGTTCACGTCGGGCTTGCCGTTCAGCGCGCGGGACACGGTTCCGATGGATAATCCAAGATGTTGTGCGAGGCCCTTGATATTCACCCGTCGAAATCTCCGTAAACGTTTCCATTAAACAATTGACACAAGCTGGCACGCGGCGCTATGGTTCGTAAACGTTTACGGAAACCAGACGTGCCGGGGAGGGTGCGCTCTGGTCAGGGGGAAATCCATGCAGACTGCCGTTATGGTGGGGTGCGGGGCCATGTCCGAAGGCTGGCTGCGCGCAATCGACCAGATCAATGCCACACAGCCGCAGGTCGCGCTGTTGGGCTTTGTCGATCTGGATGCGGGGCTGGCCCGGTCGCGGGCCGACACTGCGGGATATGGCGCGGCCCTTGCCGGGTCGGATCTGGCCGCAATGCTGGCCGAGCTGAGGCCGGATATCGTCTTTGACATCGTCGTGCCTGCTGCGCGCAGTCAGGTCGTGACCACCGCCTTTGCCGCCGGTTGCGATGTGCTGTCAGAAAAGCCGCTTGGGAACTCGATGGCCGAGGCGCGGGCGTTGGCCGAGGCGCGCGACAGGGCGGGGCGGCTGCACGGGGTCGTGCAGAACCGTCGCCATCTGCCGGGCATCCGCCGCGCCAGGGCGTTTCTGCACAGCGGCGCCATAGGTCCGGTGTCCGAGGTGCATTGCGATTTCTTCATCGCGCCGCATTTCGGCGGCTTCCGCGAGGAAATGGAGCATGTTCTGCTGCATGACATGGCCATCCATACCTTTGACGCCGCGCGTTATGTCGCCGGGATCGAGCCGCGCCGCGTGGTCTGTCTGGAAAGCAATCCGGCACATTCCTGGTACGCACATGGTGCCAATGCGGCGGCGCTGTTCGATTGCGGCGGTGGCGTGACGATGAGCTATCGCGGATCCTGGTGCGCCGAGGGGCTGCCCACCGCATGGGAGGCGCAATGGCGCATCGTGGGCGCGCGCGGCACGCTGCTGTGGGACGGAAACGAGGGGTTCCGCGCGGAAATCGTCGCCGGTGAGGGGGGCTTTCTGCGCCCGCATGAAACGATCGAGGTGCCGCCGCTGGACACGCCTCTGGCCGCCGAGGGTCATGCCGGGGTGATCGCTGATTTTCTGGAGGCGCGGGCCAGTGGCCGCGCACCGCTGACCGATGCCCATGACAATATCCACAGCCTCGCCATGACCTTTGCTGCCATCAAAAGCGCCGAACGCGGCTGCTTTGTCGACATTTCCATCTGAAAGGGGACGCCATGAGCAATCCTGCAACAGCCATCCGCATCGGCACGATGGTCGCCGCCTCGGGCGGGCAGGCCGCTGCCCGCATCGGTGAGATCGCCGCTATGGGCTTTGAAAGTTTCGAGCCGTTCTTCTGGCAGACCACCAACGGGCAGGATCTGGCCGAGTTGGGAAAGCGCTGCGTCGAGGCGATCGGGGATCGCGACATCACCATCTCGACGCTTGGCATGTTCGGCAACCCGCTGGAAACCGACCCGCTGGACCGCGACACGCTGCAGGGATGGAAGGACTGTATCGACAATGCGCATCATTTCGGCGCGACCTGCGTGGCGGGCTTTACCGGCCGCGTGCGGGGCAAGCCGATCGAGGACAGCCTGCCGCGCTATCGGCAGGTCTGGTCGGAGCTGGCGAAACGCGCCGCCGACAAGGGCGTGAAGCTGGCCTTTGAAAACTGCGCGATGGACGGCAACTGGCAGAGCGGCGACTGGAACATCGCCCACAACCCCGACGCGTGGGAGCTGATCTTCAACGAGACGCCCGACGACAATATCGGACTGGAATGGGAGCCGTGTCATCAGATGGTCTATCTGATCGACCCGCTGCCGCAGATCCGCAAATGGGCGCACAGGATATTTCACGTTCACGGCAAGGACGCGACCATCCGCCATGACGTGATCCGCGAACACGGCATTTTCGGCAAGCTGCCGCATGTGTTCATGCGCACGCCGGGCTTTGGCGACACGAACTGGACCGATGTCATCTCGGAATTGCGGCTGGCGGGCTATGAGGGTGCGATCGACATCGAGGGCTGGCACGATCCGGTCTATCGCGATGCGCTGGAAATGACCGGGCAGATGCACGCGCTGCGCTATCTGAAAACCTGTCGCGGCGGCAGTTTCGTGCCGGGCGAGGGCGCCTATGAAGGTGGCGATCCGTCGCTTTTGTAATGCGGGTCAGCATCTCACCAATATGTTACAACGCCTTGGGAGGGACCATGATGGACAAGAAACTGACGGGAATACTGCTTGCCGCAGGGGGGGTGGTGCTTGCCGCCACGGCCTCTGCCCAGCAGACGGAACTGGATCTGTGGACCATAGATCGTCCGGGCGAATATCACTATGTGATGGCCGACGAATACATGGCCGCCAATCCCGATGTAAAGATCAACGTCCGCACCGTGCAGTTTCAGGACATGGTCAATGATCTGGCCCGCGCGGTGGCCACCGGCAATGCGCCCGACATCACCTATGTCGACAACCCGGAAATCGCGCTGTTCGCCTCGCGCGGGCTGCTGCTGGACCTGACGCCCCATATCGAGGCGTCCGGCATCGTGAATGCCGAGGACATCTTTCCCGGCCCGCGCGCCTCGGTGACATGGGAGGACGGCATCTACGGCCTGCCGCGCGGCGCCAACACGATTGCGCTGTATTACAACGCCGACATGTTCCGCACAGCCGGGCTGGACCCCGACCGCCCGCCCACGACATGGGACGAGCTGTATGAGGCGGCAAAGACCCTGACCCGACCCGCTGACAACATCTATGGTCTGGCCTTCTCGGCCATCGGCACCGAAGAGGGGACGTTCCAGTTCCTGCCGTGGCTGCAGATGTCAGGCGGCGATTTCGACAACGTCAACACGTCCGGCGCGGTCGAGGCCCTGACCCTGTGGAAGCGCTTCATCGACGAGGGGCTGGCCTCGCGCGACACGCTGGTCCGCGGGCAGTGGGACAGCACCGGCACCTTCAACAACGGCTCGGCCGCCATGTCCATTTCCGGGCCGTGGGAATTGCCGCGCATGACCTCCGAGGTTGATTTCGAGATCCGCGCCGCCATGCTGCCGATGCCGGCCGAAGGCGGCCAGCGCGTCTCGGCTTTGGGTGAGGGCGACAATGTGATCCTTGCCAGCACCGATCAGCCCGACGCGGCCTTTGGCTTTGTCGAATACATGTATTCCCAGATGCCCCGTGTCTGGAACGAGTTCGGCTTTCTTCCGGCCTCGGCGGTCGAGGTGACCGATCCGAACTATCCCGACATCTATGCCGTGTTCGAGGAAAGCATGCAGTTTGCACGCAACCGTGGCCCCAGCCCGCAATGGCCGCAGATCTCACAGGCGATCCAGTCTGCGATCCAGTCGGCGCTGACCGGGCAATCCAGCCCACAGGAGGCGCTGGCACAGGCGCAGACGCAGATCGACCGCCATCTGAACTGATCCTGCCCGAGACCATCTCTGGCGGGCTGTCAGGCCCGCCGCATCCCCTCCTGATTGGACGACTGCCCGATGCTCAAGTTCACCAAGACGTTCCGCGATGGGGTAGGGTTTGACACCGTACTGGTCGTGCTGGCCCTTGGATACCTCGTTGTCTTTTCGGCCTTTCCGCTGACCTACAACCTGATCATGTCGTTTCAGAGCGTGGACCTGTTCACGCTGACCTCGTTCGACCGGCCGTTTGTCGGGCTGGACAACTACCGCGAGGTTCTGTCGCGTCCCGAGGCGGGGCCGATCTTCTGGAACACGGTCAGGTTCGTGGGCATCTCGGTGGTGGCGCAGCTGGTGCTGGGCTTTGGGCTGGCGCTGTTCTTTCAGCTTGATTTTCCGCTGAACAACTGGCTGCGGGGCCTTTTTCTGGCGGGGTGGATCATGCCGGCGCTGGTGGTGGGTGCGGTCTGGGGCTGGCTGCTGGCGGGCGATTTCGGCGTCTTCAACCATATCCTGCGCCAGCTTGGCCTGATCGAGGGGCGCCTCTTCTGGCTGTCCGACCCGGATGTGGCGCTGTATTCCGTGATCCTTGCCAATATCTGGCTGGGCGTGCCCTTCAACATGATCCTGCTGTCGGTCGGGCTGGCGGGCATTCCGGGCGATGTCTATGAGGCGGCCGAGATGGACGGCGCGACCCGCATCCAGCGCTTTTTCACCATCACCCTGCCGATGATGCGGGCGCAGCTGGGGGCGGTCATCTCGCTGGGTGTCATCTTTACGCTGCAGCAGTTCGACCTGTTCGCCGCGCTGACCCAGGGCGGTCCGGCCAATTCCTCCAACGTGCTGCAATACTGGTCATGGCAGCTGGCCTTTCAGAATTACGAGATCGGGCTGGGCTCGGTCATTTCGGTGCTGATGATCGGCTTCGTGATCGGGGTCGCGGCCATCTATGTGCGCTCGACCCGCTATGAACAGGAAAGCTGAGATCATGTCCCGCAAGTACGGACTTCTGGCGATCGCCGTCGTGATCCTGTCGATCTACCTTTTCCCGCTGTACTGGATGTATGTCACGGCGCTGAAATCGGGGACCGAGATCTTTGCGAACCCGCCGACCTTCTGGCCGCGTGACCTGAACCTGCAGGTCGCCGATGTCTGGATGCGGATGCGTATGGACGTCTATCTGCGCAACTCGCTGCTGATCGCGGGGGGTGTGACGTTCATCGTCGCGGTGTTGGGCACCGGCTGCGCCTATGTGCTGGCGCGCATCCGCAACCGCTGGATGGACGCGGTGCTGTTTGCCGTGCTGATGATGCAGGTGCTGCCCTCGTCGCTGATGATCACGCCGATCTTCGTGGCCTTCAACCAGATGGGGCTGCTGGAATATCCGCGCCTGTCGGTGGTGCTGGCGCAGGCCGCCAAGGTCATGCCGCTGTATATCGTGCTGGTGCGCGCCACGTTCCTGCAGGTCCCGCGCGAGCTGGAAGAGGCGGCGCTGGTCGATGGCAACAGCCGTCTTGGCGCCTTCCTGACCATCAATGTGCCGCTGGCGCGCAATGGCGTGCTGGTGACCTCGGTGCTGATCTTCCTGCAGTCCTTCGGGGAATACGTCTATTCCCGGTCGCTGATCGCCGACCGGGCGCTGCAGCCGGCCACGGTGGGGCTGCAATCCTTCATGGGGCCGAACAGTTCGGACTGGGCGGGCGTGATGACCTATTCGGCCATCTACGTCACCCCCATCCTTATCGTCTTTGTCCTGCTGCAACGCCAGATCGTCAGCGGCCTGACCTCAGGAGCCTTGAAATGAACCTTCAGATCACGCTGGACCGGATCAACAAGTATTACGGCGCCTATCACGCGCTGCGCGACGTGACGCTGGAGATTCCCGAGGGGCAGTTTGTGGCGCTGGTCGGGCCTTCGGGCTGCGGCAAGTCGACCCTTTTGCGCACCATTGCGGGGCTGGAGGGGATCACCAACGGCCAGATCCATATCGCAGGCCGCGACGTGACCGACCTTGCCCCGCGCGAGCGTGACCTTGCAATGGTGTTTCAGTCCTACGCGCTTTATCCGCATATGACGGTGCGGCGGAACCTGACCTATTCGCTGCGCCTGAAGCGCCGGGACCGGGCCGGGATGGACAAGGCCGTCGAAGAGATCGCCCGCATCACCGGTCTGGACGGGCTGCTGGACCGCTATCCCCGCGAACTGTCGGGCGGTCAGCGCCAGCGCGTCGCCATGGGCCGGGCGATTATCCGCGATCCCAAGGCGTTCCTGTTCGACGAACCGTTGTCGAACCTGGATGCGGCCCTGCGCGTCCATATGCGCGCCGAGATCCGCAAGCTGCACAATCGCCTCGGCGCCACCTCGGTCTATGTCACCCATGATCAGATCGAGGCGATGACGATGGCCGATCATGTCGTCGTGCTGCGTGCGGGCCGGATCGAACAGCAGGGCGCGCCGCTGGAACTGTATGACCGCCCCGCCAACCGCTTTGTCGCGGGCTTCATCGGCAGCCCGGCGATGAATTTCGTGAATGGCACCATCGAGGCCGATGGCCGGACGGTGCGGCTTGACCTGCCCGGCGCGCCTGTGCTGTCCTTTGCCGGGTGCCGCCCTGCGGGCGAGGCGGTCACGGTTGGTCTGCGCCCGGAACATCTGGAATTAGGGGCGGGTCGCGACATCAACCGGCTGGACCTGCCGGTGGGCATGATCGAGCGGACGGGGGCGGCGTCCTATGTGGTCACGCAGACCGATCCGGACCTGATGATCGCCGCCCCGATGCGCGTCTCTGATGCAAGCCGCATCGTCGTGACCATCGCGCCCGAAAACCTGCATCTTTTCGCGCGCGAGGGCGAGGGGCTGCGCCTGCATACCTGAGGAGGACATCATGCAAAGGCTGAAACTGGGAATGGTCGGCGGCGGGCAGGGGGCCTTTATCGGCGCCGTCCACCGCATCGCCTCGCGCATTGACGGGCAGTGGGATCTGGTTGCGGGCGCGCTGTCGTCGGATGAGGACCGGGCGGCGGCCTCGGCGGCCGAACTGGGCATCGCGCCGGACCGCAGCTATGGCGATTACCGGCAGATGGCACAGGCCGAGGCCGCGCGGGCGGATGGCATCGACGCGGTGGCGATCGTGACGCCGAACCATCTGCATGCCGGTCCCGCCGTGGCCTTTCTGGAGGCGGGGATCCATGTCATCTGCGACAAGCCGCTGGCCGCGACCGCCGATCAGGCGCAGGCCATCGCCCGCGCCGCCCGCGCCAGCCGCGCGCGGTTCTTTCTGACCCATAACTACACCGCCTATCCCCTGATCCGGCAGGCGCGCGAGATGGTGGCGGCGGGTGCGCTTGGCCGCATCCGGGTGGTGCAGGTCGAATATGTGCAGGACTGGCTGACCGAACCGGCCGCGAACAAGCAGGCCGACTGGCGCACCGATCCGGCCCGTTCGGGTGCCGGGGGCTGCATCGGCGATATCGGCACCCATGCCTATCATCTGGCGGGCTATGTCTCGGGTCTTGGCGCCACATCGGTCGCCGCCGATCTGGACGCCTTTGTCGACGGGCGGCGGGTGGACGACAATGTCCATGTCATGCTGCGCTTTGACGGCGGCGCCAAGGGAATGCTGTGGGCCTCGCAGGTGGCGGTGGGCCGCGAAAACGCCCTGCGCCTGCGGCTTTATGGCGACAAGGGCGGGCTGGAATGGGATCAGGAAGAGCCCAACCGGATGCGCTTTACCGCCTTCGGCCAGCCGACGCAGATCCTGACGCGGGCGGGCCATGGCGCTGCGGGCGCGGGCCTGCGCAACCTGCGCACGCCCGCAGGCCATCCCGAGGGCTATCTGGAAGCCTTCGCCACTCTCTATACCGAGGCCGCGCATCTGATCCGGGGCGATGACGCCGCCGCCCATATGCCGGGCCTGTCGGACGGGCTGGCGGGCATGGCGTTCATCGCCGCCTGCATCCAATCCTCGCAAAACGACGCCCGCTGGGTGTCCCTGACCGGACCTGCAACATGAGCTTTTTCAAAGACATTCCCGCCCTGCGCTATGAGGGGCCCGACAGCACCAGTGAATTCGCCTATCGCCATTATGACCCCGATGAGGTGGTCATGGGCAAGCGGCTGGAGGATCATCTGCGCTTTGCTGTCGCCTGGTGGCACAGTTTCGCATGGGAGGGGGGCGACCCGTTCGGCGGCCAGACCTTCCAGCGCCCGTGGTATCCGCAGGACGATATGGCCCGCGCCAAGCAAAAGGCCGATGAGGCGTTTGCGATGTTCGACATTCTCGGCGCGCCGTTCTTTTGCTGGCATGACGCCGATCTGCGCCCCGATCAGGGCAGCTTCGCGGCCAATCTGGCGACGCTGGACGAGATGACCGACCATATCCTTGGCCTGATGGAGGGGCGCCGCACCCGCTGTCTGTGGGGCACCGCCAATATGTTCAGCCATCGCCGCTGGATGTCGGGCGCCTCGACCAATCCCGACCCGGATGTGTTCGCCTTTGCCGCCGCCACGGTGAAATCCTGCATGGATGCCAGCCACCGCATGGGGGCCGAGAATTACGTCCTGTGGGGCGGGCGCGAGGGGTATGAGACGCTGCTGAACACCGATCTGGCGCTGGAACAGGACCATATGGGCCGATTCCTGTCGATGGTCGTCGAGTACAAGCACAAGATCGGCTTCAAGGGCGCCATTCTGGTCGAGCCCAAGCCGCAGGAGCCGTCCAAGCACCAGTATGATTATGACGCCGCGACCTGCATCGGCTTTCTGCGCAAATACGGGCTGGAGCGCGAGGTCAAGCTGAACCTCGAACAGGGCCATGCGATCCTTGCGGGCCATTCGTTCGAGCATGAACTGGCAGTCGCCGCCGCAGAAGGCATGCTGGGTTCGATCGACATGAACCGCAATGACTATCAGTCGGGCTGGGACACCGATCAGTTCCCCAACAACGTGCCGGAAATCGCGCTGGCCTATTACGAGGTGCTGAAAGCGGGCGGCTTTACGACCGGCGGCACCAATTTCGACAGCAAGGTGCGGCGGCAGTCGCTGGATGCCGCGGATCTGATTCTGGGGCATGCGGGCGCGATGGACGCCTGTGCGCGCGGCCTCAAGGCGGCGGCGGCGATGCTGGAGGATGGCGGGCTGGAGGACGCCCGCCGCGCCCGCTATGCCGGGTGGGACACGCCCGGCGGGCAGGCCATGCTGGACACCGATCTGGCCAGCCTTGCGCAGCGGGTGCTGGACGAGGGGATCAACCCGGCGCCCCGCTCGGGCCGTCAGGAACGGCTGGAGAACTGGATCAACCGCTTTGTCTGAGGGCTGATCCGGTGGCGGGATGGGGCGGGCGGCAGCACCCGCCCCGAGGCCACATCAGGCGTGCTGCCGCACGCTGAGGCCGCCATCGACGGTCAGACAGGTCGCGGTCATGAACGGGCATTCGTCCGAGATCATGAACACCGCCGCGCGCGCGATTTCCCGGGGCGTGGCGATCCGGCCCTGCGGATGCAGCGCCATCGTCCGGGCGCGCGCCGCCGCCGGATCTGGATCGGCGTCCCACCAGTCGATGACCTTCTGCGTGGCGACATAGCCCGGCGCCAGCGCATTCACCCGCACGCCTGCCCCCGCATATTCCAGCGCCAGCGACCGGGTCAGCCCCAGCAGCGCGTGTTTCACCACCGGATAGGGAAAGGTCTGCGGAATGATCGTGAAGGCATGGGTCGAGGCGATGTTGAGGATCACCCCGTGCCCCCGCGCGATCATCCCCGGCAGCACCGCGCGTGCACAGGCCCATGCCCCGTCCAGATTGATGGCGAAGGCCCGGCGCCATTCGGCGTCCGAGGTGTCCAGCGGCCTGTGAAAGACATTCACGCCCGCGTTGTTGATCAGCCCGTCCAGCGGGCGGCCCGCCGCCTCTGCCGCCCCGGCAAAGACCTGCGCCACCCGGTCTGCATCGGCAATATCCGCCTGCGCCTGATGGACCTGCCCGCCGGGCGCGGCCTGCAGACCGGCGACCGAAGCGGCCAGCAGATCGGGGTCGAGGTCAATCAGAAACAGGTCTGCCCCCTCGGACCGCATATCTGCCGCGATGGCCTGCCCGATCCCCTGCGCCGCGCCCGTGACCGCGATATACCTGCCCGCCAGCCGTCCGCTCATCTCACCACTCCGCGACCGAGCCGTCTTCGTGTCGCCAGACCGGGTTGCGCCAGCGATGCCCGGTTTTCGCAGCCTCGATCACGGCCTCTTCGTTCACCTCGATGCCCAGACCCACGCCCTGCGGGATGGCCACCATGCCGTCGGCATAGGCAAAGACGCCCGGATCGACCAGATAGTCCAGCAGATCGCGCCCCGGCCCGTTATAGTGGATGCCGAGGCTTTGCTCCTGAATGAACGCGTTATAGCTGACCGCATCCACCTGCAGGCAGGCGGCCAGCGCGATCGGCCCAAGCGGGCAATGCGGCGCCAGCGCCACGTCATAGGCCTCGGCCATGGCGGCGATCTTGCGGCATTCGGTGATGCCGCCCGCATGGCTCAGATCGGGCTGGATGATGTCGACCACGCGGCTTTCCAGCACCTGCCGGAAATCCCAGCGCGAATACAGCCGCTCGCCCAAGGCGATGGGCGTGGACGAGCCCTTGGCGACCTCGGCGATGGCGTCCAGATGCTCGGACAGCAGCGGTTCCTCGATGAACATCAGGCGGAACTGTTCCAGCTCGCGGATCAGGGCCTTGGCCATCGGGCGATGCACCCTGCCGTGGAAATCGACGCCCAGCCCGATATGAGGGCCCACAGCGGCGCGGACCGTGGCCAGTGTTTCGACCACCGCGTCGATCCTGGCGTGGCTGTCGACGATCTGCAACTCCTCGGTGCCGTTCATTTTCAGCGCCCTGAACCCGGCCGCCACCGCCGCCTGCGCCGCCCCCGCCACATCGGCGGGGCGATCGCCGCCGACCCAGCTATAGACCTTGATCCGGTCGCGACAGGGTCCGCCCAGCAACTGATGCACCGGCTGGCCATAGGCGCGGCCCTTGATGTCCCACAGCGCCTGATCGACGCCCGCGATCGCGCTCATCAGGATGGGGCCGCCGCGATAGAAGCCCGCGCGATACATGACCTGCCAGTGATCCTCGATCCGCAGCGGGTCCTGCCCGATCAGGTAATCGGCCAGCTCGTGCACGGCCGTTTCGACCGTGTGGGCGCGGCCCTCGACGACGGGCTCGCCCCAGCCGCTGATCCCTTCATCGGTCTCGATCTTCAGAAAACACCAGCGCGGCGGCACGATGAAGGTCTTGAGGGCGGTGATCTTCACGACGGGTCTCCGGCAATGGCCCCGGCGCCGGGGGTCAGAATGATGGTTCCGGCAAGGGTCTGGCCGGGGGCAAGGGGCGTCAGGCCGCCCGGATCGGGCAGGGACATGGCGCCGGGCAGATGGCTCATGGGTTCAAACGCGAAAAAGCTGTCTGCCGCAGGCTGGTACAGCTGATAGTGGCGAAAGACCGGGTCGGCGGATATCGTCAGCGACAGGTCCTGTGCGGGCCAGTCGATCCGCGCGTCACCGGTCCAGCCGTCAAACGCGGTGTTGATGCGACGGGGCGGCAAGGGGCGGGGGGCGGCGAAATCCAGATCGCCCCGGACCGGGCTGCGGGTGGCGGGCAGATGGTCCGGCCCCTCGGTCCAGATCCCGGTTGCGGGGGCCCGCAGCACGCCTCCGGCAGGAAAGAACGGGTGCCAGCCAAGGCCGAAGGGCAGCGCCCTGTCGCCGGTATTCGTCACCGACAGGGTCATGCGCAGGCGGTCCGGGTCCAGCTCGAACACCTGCCGGGCCAGATAGTGATGGGGCAGGCCGCGGCCATCATGGTGATGGCACAGCCGGGCAGAGGAGGTCCCGGCGCTCTCGACCGTCCAGACCGACTGCCAGCCCGCGCCGTGCAGATGCAGCGGTTCGGGCGGGGCATTCGGCGTCAGGTGATATGTGGCGCCGCCGTGGTCAAACCGGTTATCGCGCACCCGGTTGCCCCAGGGGACCAGCGGAAAGCAGGCACTGTCCCCCGGCGCGGCCCCCTCGGCCGCAGGCCGCATCAGCGCGACACCGCCACGCCTGAAGTCGAGAATCACCCCGCCCCGCGCCCCGATCCGCAGCGTCAGATCGCCCGCGCGCAGATCCAGCCTGTCGCTGAAATCTTTCATCGCCGCATCCCGCTGGAACTGCGCAGATTGTCCAGCAGCACTGCGAACAACAGGATCACCCCGCGCACAACATACTGATAAAACGCCTGAATGTTAAGCAAATTCATGACGTTCTCGGCGATGCCCAGAATAAGGACACCGATGATCACCCCGGTCATCGTGGCCCGTCCGCCCGCCAGCGACACGCCCCCCAGCACGCAGGCCGAGATGGCGGCCAGCTCCAGCCCCGTGGCCGCATTGGGCTGGCCCGAAGTGATGCGCGAGGCCAGCAGCACCCCCGCGATGGCGCACATCACGCCCTGAATGGCAAAGATGATGATGCGGGTCTGCACGACCTTGACGCCCGCCAGCCGCGCCGCATCCGGGTTGCCGCCGATGGCCAGCGTGTTGCGGCCAAAGACGGTGCGGTTCAGGATCACGCCAAAGGTGACAAAGGCCAGAACCAGCACGATGATGGGGGTGGGGATTCCAAAGACGCTGGACAGGGCGATGTTGTAAAAGCCCGGCTCCTTCACGCCCACCGCGCGCCCGTCGGACACCAGCAACCCAAAGCCGCGCACGATCTGCATCGTGGCCAGCGTGGTGATCAAAGCGTTGATGCCGATCCGGGCGATGATCACGCCGTTGATCATCCCCACCGCCGCCCCGGCGACGATCGCGCCCAGAATGCCGACCGGAATGTTGCCGGTGGCATTGGTCACCATCACGGCAATCATGCCGGTAAAGGCCACGGTCGAGCCGACAGACAGGTCGAAATCGCGCGTCGCCAGACACAGCATCATCGAACAGGCCACCAGCCCGATCGTGACCGAGGCCTGCAGCAGCCCGATCACATTCCGGGTCGACAGAAAGTTCGGCACGAACAGCGACACCAGAACCAGCGCGATCGCAAAGATCACCAGCAGCCCCTGTTCGCCCAGAAGGATTTTCCTGATCGTCGTCATCTTGTTGGTCTCCGGGGTCTCAGGCGGCGGTTGCGCCTTGCCCGTCGGGCAGGGCGGCGGCCAGCAGGGCCTGTTCGCTGAACGTGTCGCGGGTGAATTCGGCGTGGATGCGGTGCTGGCACATGACCAGCACGCGGTCGCAGATGCCCATGATCTCGGGCAGTTCCGAGGACACGACAAGGATCGTCATGCCCTGTTCGGCCAGCCCGTACAGCAGGTCGTAGATTTCCGATTTCGCGCCCACGTCGATGCCGCGCGTCGGCTCGTCCACGATCAGCACGCGCATGCGTTCCTCGGCCAGCCAGCGGGCCAGAATGACCTTTTGCTGGTTGCCGCCCGACAGGTTCGCGATGTCCTGATGGCGCGAGGGCGTGCGCACGCGCAGGCGTTTGATCTGGGCTTCGGCCACCTCGGCCTCGCGCGCGGGGCGCAGGAAGCCGCCGCGCGACCACAACCTGCGGGCCGAGATGGTGATGTTTTCCTCGATCGAACGACCGTTCAGGATGCCGTCATGCTTGCGGTCTTCCGAGCAGTATCCGATGCCGCGCCGGATCGAGCGGCTGGGATCGGTGGTGCCATAGCTTTCGCCATCCAGCGTCACGCGGCCCGCCCGCGCCGGATCGGCGCCATAGATCAGCCGCATCAGTTCGGACCGGCCCGCGCCGATCAGGCCGAAAAAGCCCAGGATCTCGCCTTTGCGGGCGGCAAAGCTGCCCGGATGGGACAGCCGGTCGCCCGCCATGCCCTCGACCGTCAGGCGCACGTCGCCCAAGGGGCGGGGGCGCCAGTTCCAGATGTCGGCGATTTCGCGGCCCACCATCTCGGACACGATCTGCGCGCGCGTCACGCCCTCCAGCGTGTTGTGATGGGCGGCCAGTTTCCCGTCGCGCAGCACCGTCATGCTGTCGCAGATCTGGAAAATCTCGTCCATGCGATGCGAGACATAGAGGATCACGGCGCCCTGAGCCTTGAGCCGCGCGATCATCGCAAACAGCACCGTGCTTTCGCGCGAGGACAGCGACGAGGTCGGCTCGTCCAGCGCGATCACCCGCGCGCGGACCATGACGGCCTTGGCCACCTCGACCATCTGGCGCGCGCCAAGCGGCAGGTGGGCCACCCGCGCGCCCGCATCGACGACGATGCCGAAATCGTCCAGCACCGCCTGCACATCCGCGATCATCCGGGCCCGCGAGATGAAGCCCGCCCGCGACGGAATGCGGCCCAGATACAGGTTCTCGGCTACGGTCAGGTCAGGCACCAGCTGCAGTTCCTGATGAATGACGGTGATGCCGTTGTCCGAGGCATCGCGAACCGAAGCGAACTGCTGCGCCACCCCGTCGATCACGATGCTGCCGCAATCGGGCTGCTGGTCGCCCGACAGGATGCGGATCAGCGTCGATTTGCCCGCGCCATTCTCGCCCATCAGCCCATGGACCGCGCCCCGGCGCACGCCGAAGCTGACATCCTCCAGCGCGGTGACGCCGGGATAGGTCTTGGTGATGCCGCGATATTCGAAATGATGATCCATGCGCCCCCCAAAGGCAGGGGCCGGCCCGCAAGGGGCCGGCCCGGCCCGTCACTCGATGCCCAGATCCGCCAGCACCTGCTGGTAATCATCGCGGGTGGCCAGCGTGCCCGAGGTCAGGGTCAGCAGCTCGGGCATGGCGTCGTTGGCGATCCATTCATACATGTTCATCGCCGTCTCATAGCCGTGCCGCTTGGGCGAGATGACCACCGTGCCAAAGAACCCGGTGGCATCGGGGCGTTCGAATTCGTTGATCGCGGATGCGGCACCGCCGATGCCGACGCCGATCATGTCACCCGCGCCGATGCCCGCGCCCTCGGCGGCCCGTACCGCGCCCAGAACCGCCTCGTCGTTCAGGCCGAAGGCGATCCAGTGCTTGATGTCGGGGTGCTGGTTCAGCACCACGGTCGCGGCGTTCAGCGCGGCCTCGGTGTCGGTGCGCGATTGCGGGGCGTCAAAGATATTGGCCGCCGGAAAGCCCGCCGCCGTCAGCGCATCCACCGCGCCGCCGGTGCGGTCGACCGCTGTGGGCAACTGGTCATAGGCGATGCGCAGCGCGCCCACCTGATCCATGGACCAGCCGCGCGCGGCGATTTCGGCGGCGATGGCCTCGCCCACCGTCTGCCCGATCTTGCGGGCAGAGATGCCCATATGGACGACATCCTCCATCTCGGTGCCCGAGGCGTCGACCAGCCGGTCGTCCACCGTCATCAGCTTCAGCCCCGCCGCATTGGCCCGCGCGACGATGGCCGGGCCCAGGTTCACGTCGGGCGTGCAGACGACGAAGCCCTGCGCGCCCTGCGCCGACAGGTTGTCGATGGCCGCCATCAGTTGCTCGCCATCGCTGGCGCCGATCTTGATGACGTCAAAGCCCGCCTCGGCGCCTGCCTGATCAGCGAATTTCCATTCGTCCTGAAACCAGGGCTCTTCGGGCTGCTTGACGATAAAGCCGATCTTGACGTCCTGCGACAGGGCGCCGGTGGCCATTCCGGCCAGCGAAACAAGCCCCAGGCCAGCGGCCAGGGCGACGGAATTCAGGAAACGCATGACTCCTCCCACGGATCAAGGTCACGATAACCCGGGCAAGCTAGCACAAAGATCAGTGCAGTCAATCCTGTGGTATGACAATTAAACCGGATGGACAGACTTGTACATTTGGCGCCCGGCTGCTTTGCTGTGGACGGTGGGCCGATCGCCCGCCGCTGCAACCGACCGACAGGACATCATGGCCGACATCACCAGAAAACGCCCCCGTGTGCGCATCGACATTCAGGCCGATCTGGCCCGCATGATTGCGGCGGGCGACGTGATGCCCGGCCAGCACCTGCCGTCCGAGGCCGAGCTGTCGCTGCGCTTTGGCGTGTCACGCACGGTCGTGCGCGAGGCGATCAAGGGGCTGGAGGCCAAGTACATGATCCGCTCGCGCCCGCGCGTGGGCACGGTGGTGCTGCCGCGCGACGAATGGGCGCTGCTGGATGCCGAGGTGCTGGGCTGGGTGGCCGATTACCTCGATGTGGCCGCCTTCGCCGATGCCGTGCTGGAGGCCCGCCGCGCGATCGAGCCTGCGGCGGCAGAACTGGCCTGCGCACGGGCCAGCCTGTCCGATCTGGCACAGATCGAAAAGGCGCTGGAGCAGATGGCGCAGGCGGATGGCGACCCCGAGGCTTTCACCCGCGCCGATCTGGCCTTTCACGAGGCGCTGCTGCGGGCCAGTCACAACCCGGTCTTTCTGCAGTTCATCCACTCGATCCGGGCGGGTCTGAACCTGATGCTGCTGGCCTCGAACAAGTCGGTCGATGACTATACCCGGACCGTGGAATCGCATCGCGCCCTGCTGGATGCGCTGGTCAGCCGCGACGCTGCGGCCTCGCGTCAGGCCAGCATCAACATCCTGAACCGCGCCGAGCAGGACCTGCACGCCCATCGCGCAGAGTGATGGATCAGGCCTTTGCGGCCTCCATCTGCGCGGCGCGCATGGCAAACAGGCCGCGCAGCAATCGCGACTGCATCTCGATCGGCAGCGATCTGCTGGGCGGCGTCTGTACGATCCGCGCATAGAGATAGAACGGATCGGATTGCTGCATCAGCGATGCGATCCGCTGGCGGCGCCAGGCGACGCCCTCATCGTGCAGCCGCCTCAGGTCGGGATCGGACAGCAGTTCGGCCATCGCTTCGGCTGTGGCAGCCTCGTGGCGCAGGATGCTGCGATCCTCGACCTCGTTGAAATTGCGGTCGATCCAATAGGCCAGATCAATGGGATCGTCCGAGTGGTTGGGCTTGCCGCGCGCCGATTTGACCAGAAAGTTCTCGACCGAGCCCACCGCATAATGATTGATCTGCGCCAGCTGATAGCGCGGCCGGGTGTGCGGGATGATCGTTCCCGGAACGGGTCCTGCCGTGCCGCCATTGTCGTCGACCCAGACCGGCGGCGATGCGTCCGGGTTTTGCGGGCGCTGCGGGCGATGGATGCCCATGCGCGGATGGCGGCCGTCGTTGCGATAGAGCGCCTTGAACTGAACCGCGCGCCACGGCCACAGCATCTGCGCGGGCGCGGCGGCGGTGAACTGACGGGTGACGGGAACATCCTCGAACGCGATCCTGCCATTGGCACCGAACATCCGCCAGCCGATCAGAAACCCGTCCGCATCCGGGCGTGCGGCCAGCAGGTCATCCACGCGGCCTTCGCCCGCGTGAATGTTCAGAAATTCGTCGACATCCGTGACAAACAGCCATTCGGATTTCTTGACCGCGCTGTGATTGGCGGCCCGCTTGAGGGCCGTCCACTGCACCGGGCGCTTGCCCCGGCGCGGATTGGGCAGATGCGCCACCAGCCCCATCTGCTGCAGCCGGTCCAGCATCACATCGGTGCCGTCTTCGCAATCATTTGAGAAAATGACAAAGAAATCAAATCCGATCGCGCGGTGATAGGCCAGCCATTCCAGAATGAAGGGCGCCTCGTTGCGCATGGTGGTAACGATGGTCCGCATGAATGCCCTGTCAGTCGTGTCCCCCGGCAGAGCGCTACAGTCTTGTCTGCCAATGTCAATCCAGCAGCCGTCGCCTTGCCCGGCACAAGGTCCCGGTCGGTCTAATGGTGCAGACAAGATCTGATAACTGTCTGACAAATGGCGCAATTCGTGTCGGAAAATGATGCGCGGGCCGCTGAGTTCTTGATGGCACGCGGCAGTTTCCTGTAAACGGAACAGGTATCATCCGTCTTTGCACGGCCGGGACACCCGAAGCCCGGCCGCATCACCAACTGATGGTCTGTGTGTAGAAATGTTGAAGGACCAGATGGAGCCGACCCTGGTTTCGTGCCCATCTGCGTCGGCAAGAGGTCGTTCCGCGTGTTTTTTACAGTGAGGCTTTAAGATGCCGAGTGCCCGTGAAGTCGGAACCCTCTGGATTGGTGGCAGGCTGAGCTGGCTGGAACAGTTGTGCCTGAAATCATTCGTCGATCAGGGCCAGAAGATCACGCTGTTCCACTATGACGACATTCCGAACGTCCCCGCCGGGGTCGTCTGCCGCGACGGGCGCGAGATCATCGACACGGATGATTTCATCAAATACGAGAAAAAGAACAGCTACGCGCTGTTTGCCGATCTGTTCCGGCTGCATATGATCTGGAAAAATCCGCGCATGATCTGGGTGGATACCGATGTGTATTGCCACAGGCCGCTGGAGTACGATGACGACTATGTCTTCGGCTACGAGCTTCCCGACAGCGCCCGCGTCAACAACGCGGTTCTGGGGCTTCCCGCTGACAGTCCCATTCTGAAATCCATGCTGGAATTCACCGAGGACAGATACTCGGTCGCGCCATTTCTGTCCCGCAAGGATCAGAAGGCGTTTTCCGATCTGCGGGCGGCGGGCAAGCCGGTCCATGTCAGCCAGCAGCCCTGGGGCGTCTGGGGGCCGATGATGCTGACCCATTATGTCAGGACATTCGGGCTGACGGATCGGGTCCAGCCACAGCAGGCGTTCTATCCGGCCTCGTTCCGCGAACGGGTCGTTTTCAACCGCGCGGCCCATCTTGTCGAAGGCGCCGTCACCCCGGAAACGACAGGGCTGCACGTCTGGGCGTCGAACAAGCGAGAGCTGGGAAACCACCACCTTGGCCTGCCGCCGACCGGATCGTGGTGGGAAAAGGCGCTAGCGCGGCACGGGATCAATCCGGCACTGGCGCCGATCACGGGGCGCAACACGACCTCGTTCGATACCGCGCTGCTGGAGCAGGTGCCGACAGTCGCGGGCACGCTGATGGATGTGGGGGGGCGGTCGCCCGCGCTGGTCATCTCGCTTCATGCGCGCGACGACTGCGCCGTACATGTTGTCGATCTGGACCAGAAGGGGCAGTTCGGACAGCAGCCCGACGCGATGCGGGCCTATGTCACCACGCTGACGGACAGGGGCGTCGATCCCGAGGCGATCCGGGTCATCTCGCGCGAGGCGGATCTGGTCGGGGCGGATGTCGTGCTGTCGCTGAAGGGGTTCGGGGACAGTGCGAAGATCAAGCATATCACGCCCATCCTGCAGCGCGGGCTGCATGCCGACAGCAGGCTGTATCTGGATATCCGCAAGGGCTCGGGCGCCTATCCCTATCTGCGGCGGTTCGGGGTGACGGAAACCCTGACCGAGCTTGACGGCCCCGAACTGCGCCGCGCCGTGATGCGGCCCAATCCGCCCGCACCTGAAGCCGATATGGCCTGGTCCGAGATCGCGCAGGGGCTGGCGGGGGCGGACGGGTTCTTCACCGAAGGTCCGAAGGGGCACAGTTTCCTGCATGTCCCCCGCAGCAGCGACGTTCTGGTCGTCACCTTCGACAACCTCGACATCGCCATGAACAAGCGCACGGACCGCAGGCCGTGGGGCTATGATTTCATCGAAAAGCAGGGCTGGTCGATGCTGGGCGTGCTGGCCGGTGGCTGGACATGGTACCGCGAGCCATGGGTTGCGGAAACCTTCGACCGCCTGCGCGATGATGGGTTCTTTCGCCGCTACAAGCGCGTCGTGTTCTATGGCGCCTCGATGGGCGGCTATGCGGCGGCGGCGTTCAGCGCCGCCTGTCCGGGGGCCGATGTGGTCGTGATCAGCCCGCAATCGACGCTGGACAAATCCGTGGTGCCGTTCGAGACGCGCTATCACACGGCATGGGGCTTTGACTATTCGGGGCCCTATGGCGACGCCGCCGAGGCCAGCCGCGATGCGCGGGCTGTCACCATCCTTTATGACCCCTACGAGCCGCTGGATTCGGGGCATGTCGCGCGCTTTACCGGCGACAATGTCATCAAGCTGCGCTGCCCGCTGATGGGCCACAGGCTGGGCTCGGCCCTGTCGCAGATGGGGTTGTTGTCACGGACCATTCTGGCGGCTTTGTCGGGCACGCTGGAGCCCGCGAACTTTTACCGCGATCTGCGCGCACGCCACCGCTTTGCCCGCTATCAGAAAGAGCTGTTCCGCCGCGCACTGGTCCGCAATCGCCCCGATCTGGCGCGACGCGTCGGACGATGGGTGCTGGCGCATGGCGACAACCGGGCGATCAGGCTTGGGATGGCGACGCTGGACGGCAAGGCGCCGACGCAGGCGGACAAGCCCGCCTGAGACCGCCACCCCCTGCCATGCCGCCCGGCAGGGCAGGGGGTCAGCCGCCGATGGTGATCCAGTCGGTCATGCGCCGCGCCATGTCCCGGCCCTCGGGCGAGTCGGGATTCCGGATCGCCAGAAGACCGGCAAGCTCGCTCCCCGACAGTCCGAGGACAAAGCGCTTCATCGCCGCGCGACCCTCGGACGAGACCAGCGGGCCAAAGAACCCCCTGAAGCTGCGCCGACCTGCCTTGCCCAGACACAGCCAGACCATCGTGCCCCCCAGAACCGAGGTCAGCCCGTCCTGACAGGTCAGTGCCGACAGGCAGGCATGGCGCATCAGATCCGGCAGATCTTCGGGGCGCAGGCAGCCGCCGTCCAGAACATGCTCGGCCCAGGCCAGATTCATCTTCGCACAGGTGTTCTGACGCAGCCTGCGGAACGGGTCTGAATCCTCGTTCGACAGGGCGAAGAACAACAGATCGGTATGGCGGCAGGCGTCGATCAGCGCCTCGACGTGATCCTCGCAAAAGCGGCCCTCGCCCTTGGCCAGCAGGCCATTCACCTGATCGCGCAGCCTGTCAAAGCTGACGGCCGTGACCGCCTCGCCCGTCCGCGCCATGCCGCCGCCCTCAAGCCACTCGGCGGCCTCGGCAAGGCGCAACCCGCCACAGGTCAGCCGATGCTCGCACAGCTGCGCGGCGCCGGCGTCCTCGCCTGCGGCCAGCGGATCGAGTGAGATCAGCGGGAGGCCGCGCAGATGGGCCAGCACAGATCCGGCGGCCCAGGCCTCTTCGTGGCGCCGCAGCAGCGGCGATGCGGGCGCAAGCGTGTCGGGCAGGCCAAGCGACACCGCCGGATCGCGTGCCAGCGCGCTCCAGTCTTCAAGGAAATAATGCGCCATCCCGGTCGGCCGGAAAACTGCGGGAGAGGGCAGGGCATAGGGCGCCCCGGTGACCGTTTCGTCATCGGCATCCATCCGCACCAGACAATCGGTTCTGACGTGGTGAAGATGCGGCCAGCACAGCGCCTGCCCATAGAAGCCCTCATCGCCGGTCCGCGCCAGCATCGCCTGCATGCGGGCGTCTGCGTGAAAGATCGGCCTGTCCTCGTGATCCTCGATGATCTGGATGACCAGAACATGCTCGGGCGGCAGCGCGGCAAGGCGCCCCGCCAGATAGGCGGGCACGGTGGCGCGGAATGCGGCGCGCGGATCGGCCCGCAGCGACGGCGGCAGGTCACGCCCTTCGGGCCGCGCCGCAAGATCGGTGGGCGAAAGGTGAACGGCGCTGGCCAGCCCCGCGGCCAGCGCCTCGGTGCAGCAGTGGCGCGCGCGCGCCTCCTGATCCGAATTGCTTCGGGTGATGACGACAAGATTGACGTGCTGCCAGAAGGCGCGGTCCTGAGCCATAGGGTCCTGTCCCGGATCATCTTCCGGTCGGTGCAGCCAGACCGGACAACCGGCCATGGCCTGTTTGCGATCGCCCGGAGGCGAAACCTGTGCGGCTGATAGTGCCTGACCGGCACGGTGGCAAGCACTGCGGACACACGGAAAGGGAGTGCTGTGAAGAGTTTGTCGTATCCCCTGTGCATGCGCCGGTTCACAGGCTATATATCGTAAGATCTTGAAATTGATATTCTTTATGTGTGTACTTAACCAGATCCTTCGCCGTACCGTCCAGGCGGTGTCTGTTCCCGTCGACGATGGCGGACAGACCCGTTGCGTAGATGTCATGTCGGTTCTGCCCATGGGGCAGGACGGGCGGATGGCACGGCTGTACCTGCGCGACATGGCCGAATCTGCGCCGCTTGCGCCCGAGGGAACCGGCGGCGTCGTCTGGTCGCGCGTCGTCTCGGGTGCGCCTGTGGCGGACGTGTTGTGCGATGCCGACGGTCAGGTGCGTCTGCCCGTGCAGGGCGTTGACGTCCGCCTTCCGGTCAGCCCGGACGAGACCGCGCTTTTCGCCGGGCGCGATGTGGTCATGGGGCACTGCAATACCGAAACCCCGGTCGTCCTGCGCGACTGGCTGCTGTGGCACCGGCGCCACCACGCCATCGACGGCGCCCTGATCATCGAGCGGGGCAGGCCGGGCACGGCGGATCAGAAGGCGTCCGACCTGCACGATCTGCTGGCGCAGGATCCTGTGGCCGGTGCGGAGCTGCACGGCGTCACCATCGTCATCGTCGATGTCGATTGCCCTCTGGGCGATGCCGGGAAGGGTCACGAAACCCATCCCATGAACGCGCCCGATGCGCCCGGCAAGGACCGCATCGCCGCGCCCGAGCCTGATGCCTGGCACGCGCCCCTGTCCTATAAGCTGCTGTTCGACCTGATGCGGCACCGGTTTCTGGCGCGCGCCCGCGCGGTGGCCAATCTGGAAGTGATGGACCTCGTCTCGCCCCTGCCCACCGGCGCGACCATGTTTCAGCAGGCCCAGCTTGCGCCGATGGGCATTACCGCGCTGCGCGGGACGCGGGCCTATCCGTGGAGCCTGCGCAAGGACGCCGATGCCAGCTTTGGCGATCACATCTGCATCCGGTTCGATGACAGTTCGGGTGACTGGCGGTGGTGCGTGGCGCCGGGCCATCTGCCCGACGGCGCGATCTGGATGCGAGAGCGGGTGCTGGGCGCCAAGGCCTATCCGCGCGCGCTGGCGTTCCACCGGTTCATGGCGCTGCGCTATGGCCGCGCCGGCGATACAGGCATCGGCCAGATCGTCCCCAAGACCAGCCTGATCGAAGACAAGGCGTTGCTGGAGCTTGCGCTGGCGGCAGGCGCAGAGCCCTTGCGCCAACCGCAGGAACTGCCGGTCGAGGCCCGTCTGGACGCGGATGGCAACCCCCTCGGCGACCGGGTCTGCATCGTCACGACGATGAAGAACGAAGGCCCGTTCATTCTGGAATGGATTGCCTATCACCGGGCGATCGGGGTCGATGATTTCCTGATCTATACGAATGACTGCACCGACGGGACCGACAGCTTCCTGCGGCTTCTGGAGCGCAAGGGTCTGTGTCAGTGGCGGGACAACCCCTATCGGCAGGTGAGGATGAAGCCGCAGCATGCCGCGCTGGATGCCGCCAATGACGAGGATCTGGTCCGGCAGGCGGATTGGTCGATCTGCATGGATGTCGACGAATATATCGCCATCCACACCGGCGACGGCACATTGCGGACCCTGTTCGAGGCCGTGGGCGGGGCCAACATGATCTCGCTGACATGGCGGCTGTTCGGCAATAACGACATCGACCAGTTTCGCGATGGGTTCATCACGCAGGACTTTACCCGCTGCGCCCGCGCCTTCGCCAACAAGCCGCATCAGGCCTGGGGGTTCAAGACGCTCTATCGCAATATCGGGCTGTTCCGGAAAATGGGGGTCCACCGTCCCAAGGGGCTGCTGCCGACAGCGGTGGACCGGATCAGATGGGTCAACGGCTCGGGCAAGCCGCTGCCAAAGAACCAGTGGCGCAACGCGTGGCGGTCGCATTCGGGCACCTATGGCTATGATCTGGTGTCGCTGAACCATTACGCCGTGCGCTCGGCCGAGAGCTTTCTGGTCAAGCGCGACCGGGGCCGTGTCAACCATGTCGACCGCGATCAGGGCATGGCCTACTGGTTCCGCATGAACCACAACGTCGAGGAGGATGCGCGCATGGCCCGCATCCTGCCGCCTTTGCAGGCTGAATACGACCGTCTGCTGGCCGACCCTGAAATCCGCGCCGCCCACGAGGCCTGCGTCGCGGCCCACCAGGCGAAGATCAGCGAGCTGAAATCTCAGCCGAAATATCAGGCCTTTCATGCCGAGCTGACCAGTCCGCGGCTTCGGAAACTGTCGCGCCTGCACGGTCATTTCGGCTCGAACGTCTATCTGGCGGGGCCGCAGGCGATCCCCGACGAGGTCGTGGGCCGCGATCCGCACAGCGAGTTCTTTTTTACAGTCGCAGAGGTCGACCAGACCCAGCACTGATTTTCTGTTTTTTAACGAGTGAGCGAGTATGGCAAAGAAAGTGAACATCACGGTCGTCGGACTGGGCTATGTCGGCCTGTCCAACGCTGTTCTTCTGGCGCAGCAGCACAGTGTCCGCGCGCTCGAAATCAACGACGACCGCGCGGCCATGGTCAACAGTGGTCATTCGCCCATCGAGGATACCGAGATCAGCGCCTTCCTGACCGGGCGGGAACTGGATCTGCGGGCGGTGACAGATCCTGCCGCAGCGCTGCCCGGCGCCGATTTCGTGATCATCGCCACGCCCACGAACTATGACAGCCAGACCAACCGCTTCGACACCTCCAGCGTCGAGACGGTCATCGCGCAGGCCCGTTCTCATGCGCCGGACGCCACGATCGTGGTGAAATCGACCGTTCCTGTCGGCTTCGTCACCCGGATGCGCGCTGAACACGGAACCGATCACATCCTGTTTTCACCTGAATTCCTGCGCGAGGGCAGGGCGCTTTATGACAACCTTCACCCCTCGCGCATCGTGGTGGGCGACCATTCCGACGCCGCCCGTCGCTTTGCCGATCTGCTGATCGAAGGGGCAGAGGCCACGGATATTCCGGTTCTCTTCACCAGCCCGGTCGAGGCCGAAGCGATCAAGCTGTTTTCAAACACCTTCCTCGCCATGCGCGTGGCGTTCTTCAACGAGTTGGACAGCTATTCCATCGCCCACGGCCTGAACACGCGCGAGATCATCGAAGGCGTCAGCCTCGATCCGCGCGTGGGCGGGCACTACAACAACCCCAGCTTCGGCTATGGCGGCTATTGTCTGCCCAAGGACACCAAGCAGCTTCTGGCGAATTACGACCGGGTGCCGCAGAACCTGATCGCCGCGATTGTGCAGTCCAACCGCACCCGCAAGGACTTTATCTCGGACCTGATCATTGCCCGCAAACCCCGCGTCGTCGGCATCCACCGGCTGGTGATGAAATGGGGCTCGGACAATTTCCGCGACAGCTCGATCCAGGGAATCATGAAGCGGATCAAGGCCAAGGGGATCGAGTGCATCGTCTATGAGCCGGTGCTGGACGACAGTCATTTCTTCAACAGCCGCGTCGTCCGTGACCTGTCGGCCTTCAAGGCCGAGGCGGATCTGATCGTGGCCAACCGGAAAAGCCCCGACCTTGCCGATGTGCCGGACAAGGTTTTCACCCGTGACCTGTTCGGAGTCGATTGATGCAGACCATTCTCGTGACCGGAAGCGCTGGCTTCATCGGCTTTCACCTTTCGCAACTGCTGCTGGCCGAAGGCTACCGTGTCATCGGGTTTGATAGCCATAATGACTATTATGTAACCAAACTCAAATCCGACCGCGAAGCACTTCTGATCGACCACCCGAACTATACCGCTGTCTGCGGGCAAGCCGAAGAGCCGGGTTTGCTGATGGACCTGTTTGCCACCCACAAGCCCTGGGCCGTCATCCATCTGGCCGCGCAGGCAGGCGTGCGCTATTCGATCGAAAATCCGAGATGCTATGCCGAATCCAACCTGATGGGCAGTTTCGAGCTGCTGGAGGCTGCGCGCGTCCACAAGCCCGCGCATCTGATGATGGCGTCGACCAGCTCGGTCTATGGCGCGAATACCGAGATGCCGTATCGCGAGACCGATCCGGCTGATACACAGATGTCGTTCTACGCTGCGACCAAGAAGTCGACCGAGATGATGGCGCACAGCTACGCCCATCTTTTCGGGCTGCCGGTGACCATGTTCCGGTTCTTCACCGTCTATGGCCCGTGGGGCCGGCCCGACATGGCGCCCTATCTGTTCACCTCGGCCATCTTTGAAGGGCGGCCCATCAAGGTCTTTAACCACGGCGACATGCGACGCGACTTTACCTATGTCAGCGATCTGGTCCGTGGCATCCGGCTGTTGCTGGACGCGGTTCCGGGGACGGTTCCGGTCGATGGCGATAGCCTGTCCCCGGTTGCCCCCTGGCGCGTGGTCAATATCGGCAACGGCGAATCCGTGCAGCTTCTGGATTTCATCGCGGCCATCGAACAGGCCGCCGGGATCAAGGCGCGCAAAGAGATGCTGCCGATCCAGCCCGGCGATGTCCCCGCCACCTGGGCCGATACCAGCCTGTTGCGCAAACTGACCGGGTATACGCCCCGGACCTCGGTGCAGGAGGGCGCGCGCGCCTATGTCGACTGGTTCCGGCAGTATTACGTGACGAATGAGGCCCTGTGCCCGCTGCGGACGGGTTCCGTGCGGGGTTAGGCCGTAACGTCATGCGGGCGTCAGGGTTGGTTGCTGCGCCCGCAAAAGGTCTCAAGCCGCGTCAGTTCCCCGGCGATCTTGGCGCGGTGATGCAGGAACTGCGCCCACAGCGCCTGTGGATCGCGGCGCTGAAGTGCGGCGATCAACATCTCGTGGTCGTTCTGGAAATGTGGTGTCGACCAGTCCTCGATCTGTTTGCGGGTCAGGCCGGGCGACGTTGGCAGACCGGCATGTGGTGGCGGCGCGGCGGCGCGGTTCCGGATCTGATCCGCATCCCAGACCAGATCTTCCGCCACCGGCGGGCAGAGCAGCCGGTCCAGCGCGCGAAACTCGTCACAGCGCAGATACCAGCTGAGCGAAACATCCGTGTTGGCCTCGAATGTAAAGACATCGAACGCCTCGCGGCCCATTGCGGCTTCATACTGTCGCCGGGTCTGGGCAAGCTGCTGATCATTGCGAAACATCTGCCCCGAGCGGCGCGCGCTCATCAGCCCCTCGATCGGGCTGGTCAGGAACTGCATGGCCCGCGCCGCCCCCGAGGGCGGCCGGGTCAGCGGCTCGGCAGGAAAGGCGCGGATCCGGATCACCGCGACGCGGGCGCAGTTGGCGGCGATCCAGTTGCGGATTTCGGGCTGATCCAGCCAGCCGGTCAGCAGGTCGATGCCATAGTTGTCGTAATATCCCGCGTCCACCGGGCGCCGGTCGGGAGAGGTCGGCAGCGAAATCGCCGGCGAGACATAGGGAAAGGTCGCGTTCAGCCGCACGGCCGTGGCGATGCTGACCCGGTCCTGACTGCCGCCGAAGGTCCGGAACACCTCGACCGAGGCCTTGTTCTCATCGCCATCTGCCGCATCGGGCGGCAAGGCCCGCCGCCGCAGCGCCATCAGATCCAGATTGGAAAACAGCGCCACGGCCCCCGTCTCGACCAGCATCGGCGACAGGATGACCGAGGGCGCGATCCCCTGCATTTCGGAATGGCGAACCGAGGCAAAGCTGCGCTCCAGCGTGGTCCATTGGCGGTCCAGCACCCGGCCACGGTCATCGCGCGGCCTGCCCGGCCAGATCAGGTGGCCCAGATCGCGGGTGACCATCCGGTGCACGATGGGCGACAGGCTGTCGCGGGCGATCGGGTGCAGGCGCGCATCCCCGTCGGCGGAACCCATCCGCCGCTTTGTGTCGCGGCTGATCCGGTCGGCGATGCCATCGGGCAGCGTACCCTCGGCGGCCATGGCGGCGAAATAGGCGGCGCCGACCATCCCGCCCGAGGCGCCCGTCAGCAGCCGGATGTCATCCGCCAGTCCCGGCCAGCGCCCGCCGGGCCTGCTGTCGGCGATCAGCCGGTCCAGCAGCAACGCCGTCCAGAATGCGGCGCGATAGGCCCCGCCCGAGGTCGCGACCAGCACCAGCACCGGCTTGTCCTGCCGCCCGCTGCTGTGCCGCCGCGCCAGCCAGCCGTTCAGCGCCACAACCGGTGGGATCAGGGCGGGCGCGCTGTCTGACGGCTGCGGCTGCGCGGTCTCGTCCTTGTTCTGTGGGTTCAGAGGTTGGTCATACAGCGCCTCGAACCCCGGCAGGCGATAGCGTGTACGCCCCCGGTTGATGACGATGATCACCACCACCAGCAGCGCCAGCAGAGCTTCGGACCAGGGGCGCAGAGCGTCGGGCAGCAACAGGCCGACAAGAATCACGCCGATGATCAGGCTGAACAGCGACAGGCAGGGCAGCACGCTGCGCCGCCAGAACAGCCAGACCAGCAGGCCCAGATAGGGCGCGGCCACAATCCAGTTGCGTATCGCGCCGGACGCCAGCGGCGCGATCAGCCATGCCAGCAGGGCCAGCGCCGCCCCCATCACGCAGCCGATGGCCGTGCGCAGCATCTCGGCCCGGATTGCGCGGCCGTCGCGGGTGGTGAAATCTGCCAGCTGCCGGCGCAGCTCGGTCCAGCTTGCGACAAGCACCAGACCCGCCGCGACACTCAGCGCGACCAACAGCCATATCCCGCCCCGTGGTGCAGCCTGCCGGTCAAACAGCAGCGTGGCGCAGCCTGCACAGCCAACAGGCCGAGGGATATGGGCCGCGATCCAGAACAGCCCGAAGGTCGCGACAAAGCCAAAGCCGGACCACAGCGCAGGGCTGGCCAGCGCCAGATGCACGGCCTGTTGGCGGGGTGTGGCGTTTGGGTCGGCGTTCCGGCCGGGCGCAAACACCTGCTCGTCCTCTCGGAAGATATAGGGCAGCCCGACGCCGCGCCCCACCCGCCCGGCAATGGCCAGAAGCACGACCGCCAGCGCCAGAAGCGTGACCCAATGGCCCAGCAACAGCGCGATCTCGGGGGCAAGCAGGCTGCGGGTCGGATCGGGCTGTGTGGTCAGCGACATGGCGCGCAGCTTTCCCCTGGATGCGGTGGTCTGAACGGCGTGGACGCAGCATAGCACAGCGCCGTCTGCGGGTCTGCCTTTGGGATGCGCAGCAAGGGTGCGGCCTAATCCTTGATGGTTTTCAGCACCAGAAAGGTCTGGGCGCCCTTGACCGCAGGCAGCGACAGAAGGTGATCGTCGAGAAAGCGGTTATAGGCGTGCAGGTCGCGGCAGGTGACATGCAGGTGATAATCCGCCGTGCCGGTGGTGGCATAGCAGGCCCGCACCGCATCGGTCGTGCGCGTCATGCGGATAAAGTCCCGCACCAGCGCCTGATCGTGGCGCACTAGGTTCACATGCACGATGGCCTTGAACTGCTGGCCCAGCACCTCGTCATCCAGATCGACGGTATAGCGACGGATCGCGCCTGTCTCTTCCAGCATGCGCACACGCCGCCAGCACGAGGACGGTGACAGCCCCACCCGCTGCGCCAGCTCGGCATTCGAGATGCGGCTGTCCTGACGCAGTTCGGTCAGCAGGCGGGCGGTGATCTCATCCTCGGTCGGCATGGCGTTTCACCTGAAGGCAGAATTCCGGTCAGATTATCCACCATTCGCCCCTGTATCCAGAAGTTTGGCGAAATATTTCATTGCCTGCCGGGTATCCTGGCCGTGCCACAGACCCGCCGCAGCCAGAGGCCACGAATGACCCAGCATCAGACCGGTTTTGAGACCTATCAGTTGAACGACCGCTATGACCGGGCGCAGGGGCGGGTGTTTCTGACGGGCACGCAGGCGCTGGTGCGGATCATGCTGGATCAGGCGCGGCGCGACCGGCTGGCGGGGCGCAATACGGCAGGCTTCGTGTCGGGCTATCGCGGGTCGCCGCTTGGCGGCGTCGATCAGGAAATGTGGCGCCAGAAGGCGCGGCTGGCCGAGGCGCGGATCGAATTCCTGCCCGCCGTCAACGAGGATCTCGCCGCAACCGCGATCCTGGGCGCACAGCAGGCCGTGCTGGCCCCCGACTGTCAGGTCGAGGGTGTGTTCTCGATGTGGTATGGCAAGGGTCCGGGGGTGGACCGGTCGGGCGATGCCCTGAAACACGGCAACGCCTATGGCAGCGCGCCGAGGGGCGGCGTGCTGGTGGTGGCGGGCGATGATCATGGCTGCGTGTCGTCCTCGATGCCGCATCAGTCGGATGTGGCGTTCATGTCGTGGTTCATGCCGGTGCTGAACCCGGCCTCGGTCGCGGAATATCTGGAATTTGGCGAATATGGCATCGCCCTGTCGCGCTTCAGCGGCACATGGGTGGGGTTCAAGGCCATCTCGGAAACCGTCGAATCCGCGCAATCGCTGGACCTGCCCGCCGACCGTGTTTTCGTCCAGCCTGATTTCACCGGCCCGCCGGGCGGCATCCATGTGCGCCTGTCGGACCTGCCCAGCCCCGAGATCGAGACCCGCATCGGCCACAAGCTGCGCGCGGTCGAGGCTTTTGCCGAGGCCAACCCCATCGACCGCCGCATTTATGACCTGCCCGACGCCCGGTTCGGCATCGTCACCACCGGCAAGGCGCATCTGGACACGATGGAGGCCTTGCGCCTTCTGGGTCTGGACGAGGCGGCCTGCCGCCGCTTTGGTATCGACATCTACAAGGTGGGCATGGTCTGGCCGCTGGCCCGCCGCGATGCACTCGCCTTTGTCACCGGCAAGGACGAGGTGCTGGTGATCGAGGAAAAGCGCGGCATCATCGAAAGCCAGTTCAAGGAATATTTCTACGACTGGCCCGGTGCCAAGCCCCGCAAGATGGTTGGCAAGCACCGCGCGGCGGGCGAGCCGTTGTTGCCATGGACGGGCGAACTGAGCCCGTTGCTGCTGGTGCCGGTTCTGGCCGAACGGCTGGCGGTGTTCTGTCCGGGCGAAGGGCTGGCCGACCGCGCCCGCGCATTGACCGAAACGCCCGCCCCCGTCCTGTCGGTGCCCGGCGCCACCCGGACGCCCTATTTCTGCTCGGGCTGCCCGCACAACACCTCGACCAGAGTGCCGCAGGGCAGTCAGGCGGCCAGCGGCATCGGCTGTCATGTCATGGCGGGCTGGATGAACCGCGACACGCTTGGCTATGCGCAGATGGGTGGCGAAGGCGTGCCTCTGGCCGTGGCGCAGCGCTGGAACGGCGGGCGGCACATGTTCCAGAATCTGGGTGAGGGAACGTGGTATCATTCCGGCTCTCTGGCGGTCCGGCAGGCGATCGCGGCGGGCGCGAACATCACCTACAAGATCCTGTATAACGACGCGGTGGCGATGACGGGCGGGCAGCCCGTCGATGGCCCGGTCAGCGTCGAGGCCATCGCACAAAGCTGCCGGGCCGAGGGCGTGACCCGGATCGCGCTGGTCAGCGACCGCCCCGAGGGGATCGACCTGCGCCGGTTCCCGTCCGGCACCACGCTGGATCACCGCAACCGGCTGGATGCGGTCCAGCGCGAGCTGCGCCAGATCCGGGGCGTCACCGTGCTGATCTATGAACAGACCTGCGCCACCGAAACGCGCCGCCGCCGCAAACGCGGCAAGTCCCCGGACCCTGCCCGGTTTGCCGTCATCAACCCCGCCGTCTGCGAGGGATGCGGCGATTGTTCGGTCGCGTCGAACTGTCTCAGCGTCGAACCGGTCGAGACCCCTCTGGGCCGCAAGCGCCGCATCAACCTGTCCAGCTGCAACAAGGATTTCACCTGCCTCGACGGATTCTGCCCCAGCTTTGTCACCATCGAGGGGGGGCAGCGGCGCAAGCCCGCGCCTGCCGGGCTGGACATGGCGGCGCTGCGCCGCGATCTGCCGCACCCGTCGGTGCCCGAACTGGCCCGCCCGTTCGAACTGCTGGTCGCAGGCGTCGGCGGCACCGGCGTCGTGACCGTGGGGGCGCTGATCACCATGGCCGCACATCTCGAAGGCAAGGGCGCCAGCGTGCTGGATTTCACCGGCTTTGCGCAGAAATTCGGGACCGTTCTGGGCTATGTGCGGCTGGCCGCGCGCCCCGCAGACATTCATCAGGTGCGGATCGGGCGCGGCCATGCCGATGCCGTCATCGGCTGCGACGCGGTGGTCTGTTCCTCGCCCAGAGCCTCGGTCCATTACCGCCAGGGCACGCAGGTCGTGCTGAACCGCGCGCCGATGCCCACCGGCGATCTGGTGCTGAACCGCGACGCCGATCTGCGCATCCCCGCGCGCGAAGACCTGATCGCCCAGACTGTCGGTGCCGCGAATCTGCTGGCCTTCGACGCCAACCACATGGCCGAGCGGCTGATGGGCGATGCGGTCTTTGCCAATATCATGCTGCTGGGCGCGGCATGGCAGCAAGGGCTGGTGCCGCTAAGCGAAATGGCCCTGAAACAGGCCATCGCGCTGAACGGCGTCGCGGTGGGAAAAAATTCCACGGCCTTTGATCTGGGCCGCGTGCTGGCTGCCAGCCCTGCGGCGCTGGCCCCGCATCTGACCGATCACACGCCCCCCGCGCCGCAGACCACCGATGAGATCATCGCCCATCGCGCCGGTCTGCTGACGGGGTATCAGAATGCCGCCTATGCACGCCGTTATACCGACCGGCTGGAGGTCCTGCGTGCCGCCCTGCCCCGCGAGGCGCCCCAGACGGTCCTGCGCGCGGCGGCCATATCGCTCTATCGGCTGATGGCCATCAAGGATGAATACGAGGTCGCGCGCCTGCATTCGGACCCCGCCTTTGCCGCGGACATCGCCCGTCAGTTCGAGGGTGACTATACCATCCACCATCATCTGGCCCCGCCCCTGCTGCCCACCGGCACCGATGGCCGGGGACGTAAGCGCAAGACCAGCTTTGGTCCGTGGATGCGGCCCGTGCTGCGCCTGCTGGCACGGATGCGTCCGCTGCGGGGCACATGGGCCGACATCTTCGCGCTCAGCGCCGATCGCAAACTGGATCGCGACCTTCTGGACTGGTTCGAGGGTGTGATGGTGGCCGTGGCGCAGGACTATGCGCGCCTTGGCCCCGGGGCGGCGGAACGCCTGCTGTCGGCCCCGCAAGAGATCCGTGGCTATGGCCCGGTCCGCCACGAGGCCGCCGACCGGGTCCGGGCCGGGGCCGCAGAGCTGCTGGCCGCGCGGCCATAGCGCGTCAGTCGCGCAGGCCCGCCTCGAACATCGGGCCGCCCCGCCAGCGGGGATAGCCATAGCCGTGGATCTTGACCAGATCGACATCGGCAGCAGAGGCGGCGATCCCCTCATTCAGGATGCGGCGGCCCTCATCGGCCATTGCGGCCACCATCCGTGCGGCGATCCGGCCCGCCCCAAGCCCCGGATCGGGCGCCAGATGCGGGTCCAGCAGCGCCGCCACCGCGTCTGATGCGCGGGGTGTCCGCTGGCCCGGCGCATAATCATACCAGCCGCCGCCGGTCTTTTGCCCCTTGCGCCCGGCGCGCACCAGCAGATCCGCCAGCGTCTCGGGCTCATTCCGGCCCGCCGCCCGCGCGCCTTCGCGCTGCTGAAACGCGATGTCCAGCCCGCCCAGATCCTGCGCCTCGAACGGACCCATCGCCAGCCCGTGCCCGCGCATCGCCGCGTCGATGGCCGCAATCGGCACGCCCTCGCGCAGCAGCGCCTCGGCCTCGGCGCGGGTGCGTTTCAGGATGCGGTTGCCGATAAATCCCTCGCAGATGCCCGATTGCACCGGGATCTTGCCCAGAACGCGCGCCAGATGAAAGCCGGTGGCCAGCACCTCGGGCGCGGTGTCGGGGGTGGGCACGATCTCCAGCAGGCGCATGACATTGGCGGGGCTGAAGAAATGCAGCCCGATAAAGCGGTCCGGGCGCGGCAGCCCTGCCGCGATCAGGCGCGGGTCCAGATACGAGGTGTTCGTCGCCAGCACCGCATCGGCGCGCGCATGGCGGGTCAGCGCGTCAAAGACCGCGCGTTTGGTGGCGATGTCCTCGAACACGGCCTCGATCACCAGATCGGCGTCGGACAAGGCGGCGAAATCGGTCGAGGCTGTCAGCGCATCCATGCGCGCATCGCACGCGGCTTGCGACAGCCGCCCGCGTGTCACGGCGCCCTGATGGATCGCGCGCAGGTTCGCCACGCCGCGCGCCAGTGCCTGCGCATCACGTTCGATCAGCGTGACGGACAGGCCCGCATCCTGACAGGCGGCGGCGATGCCCGCACCCATTGTGCCGCCGCCGATCACGCCCACGCGCGTCACCGGCAGCGGGTCGGTCCCCTTCAGCCGCGCCGGGCGGTGGGCCGAGCGTTCGGCAAAGAACACATGCCGCAGCGCCGCCGCCTGATCCGATCCGCGCAGATCGAGGAAGGTCTGCCGTTCAAAGGCCATGGCCTCGGCAAAGGGCGCTTCGGTCGCGCGGCGCAGACAGGCCAGCGCGCGCAGGGGCGCTTCGGCGCCGCGCGCCGATTTGCGGGTGCGGGCCTCGGCTTCGGCCCAGAACTCCGGCGCGGGCGGTGCAACCGGACGCTGCGAGACGGGCGGCGGCAGCGGGCGGGTCTGCGGGCTTGCGTGCGCGGCGCGGGTGAACGCCACTGCCCCGTCCCGCAGATCGCCCGCGACGACCGTGTCGACCAGCCCGCGTTCCCGCGCAGCAGCGGCTTTCAGCGGCTTGCCGGTGGTGACCATCGCGACCGCCGTTTCGATCCCCGCAAGGCGCGGCGTACGGACCGTGCCCGACGCGCCCGGCACAACGCCCAGACCCACCTCGGGCAGCCCGACCGAGGCGCTGTCCAGCGCCACGCGAAAGCGACAGCCCATCGCGATCTCGAACCCGCCACCCAGGGCGCTGCCATGGATCGCGGCGGTCCAGGGCTTGGCGGCCGCCTCGATCCGGTCCACCAGATCGGGCAGATGCGGGGGCTGCGGCGGATGCCCGAACTCGGTCACGTCGGCGCCCGCGATGAAGGTGCGGTCCGCGCAGATCAGAACCACGGCGGCGACCGACGGATCGGCGTCCAACGTGGCCACCGCGTCCCACAATTCCTGTCGCAGGGCGCGCGACAGGGCGTTCACGGGCGGGTTGTTGATGGTCAGGATGGCGATGTCGCCGTCGCGGTCGATGCGGGTCAGGGTGGTTTCGGGTGCCATGTCAGATCCCCAGATAGGCTTCGCGGATGCGCGGATCGGCGATCAGCGCGTCCGCCGGGCCGTCAATGATGATGCGGCCCGTTTCCATCACATAGCCCCGGTCCGCGATTTTCAGCGCCCCAAAGGCGTTCTGCTCGACCAGCAGCACGGTCACGTCCAGAGCCTTGAGGCTGCGCACCACATCGAAGATCTGCGCCACAATGATCGGCGCCAGACCCATCGAGGGTTCGTCCAGCAGCAGGCAGGACGGGCGGCCCATCAGCGCGCGGGCCATGGCCAGCATCTGCTGCTGCCCCCCCGACAACCCGCCCGCCGAGAGGTTTCGCTTGTCGCGCAGGATCGGGAACATCGCAAAGGCGTCCTGCATGTCGCGGTCCACGCGGTCGTCGGCGAAGCCGTAGGCGCCAAGGCGCAGGTTCTCCTCGACCGACAGGTTGGTGAAGATCTGCCGCCCCTCGGGTGATTGGGTCAGGCCACGCGCCGGGCGCTTCCATGCGGGCAGCGTGGTGATCGCCTCGCCCCGGAACGTGACCGCGCCGCCCGAGACCGGCTGCACCCCCGACAGGCAGCGCAGCAGCGTCGTCTTGCCCGCGCCGTTCGCACCCACGACGGTCACGATCTCGCCGCTGGCGACATGCAGGTCGATGCCGTGCAGAACCTCGATGCGGCCATAGCGCGACCGCAGCCCCTCAACCGTCAGCATGGGATGCTCCTTCGGTGCCCAGATAGGCGGCGATCACCGCCGGGTCGCGGCTGACCGTGGCCGGATCGCCCTCGGCGATCTTTTCGCCATGGTCCAGCACCACGATGTGGTTCGAGATGCGCATCACCAGCTTCATGTCATGCTCGACCAGCAGGATCGCCACGCCCGAGGCGGCGACCTCGGCGATCAGGTGGTCGATTTCCTCGGTCTCGACCGCGTTGCAGCCGGCGGCGGGTTCGTCCAGCAGCAGCACCTTGGGGTCCAGCGCCAGCGCGCGCGCAATCTCCAGCCGTTTCAGCGCGCCATAGGACAGGTTGCCCGCCTCGCGTTCGGCGGCGCGTTCCAGACCCACGCGGGCCAGCAGGGCACGCGCGCCGTCCCGTGCCGCGCGCGCGCGGCGGCGCGAGGCGGGCAGCGCCAGCAGATCGGCCAGCACCGAGCCGCTTTCGCGCAGGTGATAGCCTGCGATGGCGTTTTCCAGCACGGTCATCGACTGGAAGATCTGCAGGTTCTGGAAGGTCCGTGACAGGCCCTGACGCGCCAGCAGATGCGGCGCCGTGCCGGTCACGTCGCGCCCGTTCAGCATCACCCGCCCCATATCGGGCTGGTAGACGCCTGAAATCATGTTGAACAGCGTGGTCTTGCCCGCGCCATTGGGACCGATGACCGACAGGATTTCGCCGGGCCGGACGGCAAAGCTGACATCGTTGACGGCGCGCAGGCCGCCGAACCCGATGCCCAGACCTTCGATGGACAAAAGCGCGCTCATTCGTCTTTCCCCCTGAATTTTCTGAGGATCGAGGGCAGCAGCCCCTCGCGCAGGAAGATCATCACCAGGATCATCACCAGACCCAGAACCAGCTGTTCGTACTCGGCAAAGACCGTCAGGACCTGCGGCAGCAGCGTCAGGATCGCGGCGCCCAGGATCGCGCCCAGAACCGAGCCGACGCCGCCCAGAACGGCCATCGTCACCATCTCGATCGAGTGCATGAAGCCTGCGACATCGGGCGTGACGAACCGGTTCTGCAAGGCCAGCAGCGAGCCCGAGACCGAGGCATAGACGGCCGAAATGACGAACGCCCGCAGCTTGAGTTGCGCCACGTCGATGCCGACGGTCCGCGCCGCGACCTCGGACCCGTGCAGGGCGCGCAGGGCGCGGCCCGTGGGGCTGTTGTGCAGGTTCAGCGCGATCCATGCGCCGATCAGCATGCAAAGCCCGCTGAAGAAATACCAGAACTGGCCGTTCGACAGGGACAGACCCAGATCGCCCAGCAGCCCGCGCAGGCCCAGATCGGGGACTTCGATCCCGTCAGGCCCGCCGGTCAGCGCGCGCTCATTTGTCAGCACCATCGTGACCAGAATGCCCAGACCCAGTGTCGCCACGCCCAGATAGTAGCCGTGCAGCCGCAGGATCGGGCGGCCCACCAGATAGGCCAGCGCGCCCGACACGACCGCGCCCAGCACCGCGGCCAGGGCCGGATGCAGGCCCAGATGCACGGGCGCCAGCGCGCAGGCATAGGCGCCGATGCCCGCGAAACCGGCATGACCCAGACTGACCTGTCCCGCATAGCCGGTCAGGATCACGATGCCCGTGACCGCGATGGCGTTGACAAAGATCAGCGCGCCGATGCGGTAATAGAAGTTGGACGGAAACAGCAGCGGCGACAGCGCGATCAGCGCCAGCAGCACGATCAGCGTCGCGGATTTCGCGGTTAACTTCATGGTCACACCCGATCCGTGGATTTGCGCCCGAACAGGCCCTGCGGCATGAAGAACAGCACCGCCAGAATGACGACAAAGGCCGCCGCGTCCTTGTAGGTCGAGGAGAGGTATCCCGCCGTCAGCGCCTCGATCAGCCCGATGGAGAAACCGCCGACCAGCGCGCCCCTGGGGTTGCCCATGCCGCCCAGCATCGCGCCCGCAAAGCCCTTCAGCGCAAAGGCGATGCCGACGTTATAGGCGGTCAGCGTGATCGGCGTGGCCAGCACCCCGGCCAGCGCGCCGATGCCCGCCGACAGCGCGAAGGACAGCGTCATCACGAAATTGGTGTTGATGCCGACCAGTTGCGCGGCCAGCCGGTTGTTCGACGTGGCCAGCACCGCGCGGCCCAGCAGGGTGCGCGTGAAGAACAGCCACAGCGCGATGAACACCGCCACCGCGCCGCCGATCACCCACAGGCTTTGCGGCAGGATCGTGGCGCCGCCGACCCGGAGCGGCGCATCGCCCGAGAATGCCGGAAAGCTGTGGATCTGTTTGCCAAAGACGATCTGCGCCGCCCCTTGGATAAAGATCGAGGCGCCGATGGTGATGATGATCAGCGACACGACCGGCGCGCCGCGCGCAGGCTCGATCGCCAGCTTGTTCATCGCCACGCCCAGACCCGCCGTCAGCACGATGGCCGAGATGGCGGCCAGCGGCAGCGGCAGGCCCGCCGCATGGGCGGCGAAGGTGATCATCCCGCCCAGCATGACAAACTCGCCCTGGGCAAAATTCACCACATCGGATGCGTTGTAGATGATCGTGAAGCCAAGCGCGACAAGGGCATAGACCGCACCAACGGTCACCCCTGAAAACAGGAATTGCAGCAGTTCCGACATTTCGACCTCGGGCTGGATGCGGCAGGGGTGGCCCCGGCGATGAACCGGGGCCGGGGCTGTCGTTTACTGGACCAGCGCCCAGGCACCGTTCCGGATTTCCAGCATGCGGAAGGCGCTGAGATCCAGACCAAGGTGATCGCTCTCCGAGAAGGTATAGGTGCCGGTGGTGCCGGTCAGACCGTCCGTGGCCTCGATCGCGTCGCGGATCGCCTGCGGTTCGCTGGACCCGGCGCGGGTCATGGCGTCCGTCAGGATCAGGAACGCGTCATGCGCATAGCCCCCGAAGGTGCTGACCGGAGTGCCGGTCGCATCCTCGAACGCGGTCTTGTAGGTCAGCGCGACCTGTTTCTGCGCGTCATCATCGGGCAGGATGTCGGCCACCAGCAGCGCGGTGCCCGGCAGGCGCACGCCCTCGGCGGCATCCGCGCCCGCAAGGTCGATGAACCCGTTCGAGGCCACGCCATGCGACTGATAGAACGGAATATCCAGACCCAGCTGGGCATAGTTGCGCGTCACAATCGACGGCCCCTGTCCGAAACCGGGGTTGATCAGCGCCTCAACGCCCTCGGTGTTGCGGATCTTGGTCAGCTGCGCGGTCATGTCGGCATCGGTGGGGTTATAGTTCTCGTCCGCCACCAGCGTCAGGCCGTAATCGCCGATCACCTGCTTGCACTGCGCATGCATCGAGGCGCCGAACCCGTCCGTCCCTGAGATCATGGCGACATTGGTGAAGCCGCGCGACTGGATATCCTCGAAGATCTTTTCGCAGGCCATGCGGTCGGTATGGGGTGTCTTGAAGGTGAAGGGGCGCACCGGGTCGATGATCTCGATGGCACCGGCCAGCGAGATAAAGGGGATCCCGGCATCCTCGGCCACGGACATGATCGACATGGTGGCGCCGGTGGTGGTGCCGCCGATGATCGCCACAACCTCGTCATCCTCGATCAGGCGGGTGGCGAAGGTGCGCGCCTTGTTCGGATCGCCGCCGTCGTCGTAGTGGATCAGGGTGATCTCCTCGCCGTTGATGCCGCCTGCGGCGTTCAGGTCTTCAACCAGCATCTCAAGCGTCCTGACCTGCGGATCGCCCAGAAAGGCGGCCGGGCCGGTGGCGGAAATGCTGGCGCCGATGCGGATCTCGGCCATGGCGGGGGTCATAAGGCCAAGGGCCATCAAGGTGGCAAGCGCGGTGGTGGTCTTCATCTGGGTCTCCTCCCAAAGACGGTGGTTCAGGCGATCTGCCGCCGCCACATCGCGCGGTGAAAGCGCGGGGCGACAAAGGCGGTGTCGGTCAGGCAGGCATTGCCCGCCGGGTTCGCGCCGGTGACGTGAAAGTCGCTGAAGGCGGCGGACTGGTTGACATAGATGTTGCCGGTCAGGTTGACCGACAGGTTCACCCCGGCCTGTGCGAAGGCGCGGATGGCGCGGGTGATCCGGTCCTCGTCGGTGTCATACAGCGCCGCCGTGATCGCGCCCTTGTCGCGCGAGGTGGCGGTGGCGCGGGCCAGTGCGGCATCTGCATCCGCGCAGGTCAGCACGAATGCCACGGGGCCGAAGCATTCGGCCTGCGCTGCGGGGTGATCGGCATCGGTTGCGATCAGCAGCGGCGTGCCGTCGCGGATCACCCGGCCTGCCTGCCGGGCAGCGGCCAGCCGCCCGGTCGTGGCCGGGTTGGCGATGGCGCCGGTGATGCCCGCCGCGCGGGCGGGATCGGCCAGCAGCCGGTCCAGCGCAGCGACCAGCCCCTGCGCCACTTCGTCGGGTGTCTTGTGACCCTGATCGGTGTCGATGCCCCCCTGCGGCACATGGATATTCTGCGGCGAGGTGCACATCTGCCCGGAATACAGCGCCAGCGAAAACGCGAGATTGTCGCACATGCCCGCAAAATCAGGGGCGCCCAGAATGGTGACGGTGTTGACCCCGGCCTCTTCGGTGAACAGGCGCGCCTGACGCGCATTGTCGCGCAGCCATCCGGAAAAACCTGACCCGCCGGTATAGTCGATGATCCGCACCGCCGGGTCGCAGGCCAGCTGCCGGGTGACCGGCGCGTCGGGCGTATCAACCGCCAGCAGGATCGCGTCGGCGGGCAGCCCGGCCTCGGCAAAGACCGCGCGCAGGGTCCGCGCGGTCAGGGCCAGCGGCAGGATCGCGCGGGGATGCGGCTTGACGATGACCGGATTGCCGGTGGCGAGGCTGGCAAACAGGCCCGGATAGCCGTTCCAGGTCGGAAAGGTATTGCAGCCGATGGTCAGCGCCACGCCCGCAGGCACCAGCGTCCAGTGTTTTTCCAGCCGAAGCGGCGCGGCCCGGCCCTGCGGTTTCTCCCAGATCGCATCGGTGGGAAAGCGCGTCATCTCGTCATAAGCCACCGCCACGGCCTCCAGCGCGCGGTCCTGCGCGTGCGGGCCGCCCGCCTGAAAGGCCATCGCAAACGCCTGCCCGGTCGTGTGCTGGGTGGCATGGGCCAGCAGAAAGGACTGGCGGTTCAGCCGCGTCAACGCCTCGATCAGCGCGCCGGTGCGGGCCTCGGGTGAGGCATCCGCCAGCGCCGGTCTCGCCGCCACCGAAGCTGCAATCAATGTGGCGGGCGTGGCCGAGGGATAGGTGATCCCCAGCGCGCCGCCGAATGGCGAGGTTTCACCGCCGAGGCGCCCTGATTCGGGGTGGCCCGGCAGGTCGAAGGGATGGCCCTTCAGCGCCTCGAACGCCGCCTCGCCTGCGGCGCGGGTGCCCTCGCCATAGAGTTTTTCGCTGGGGATTTCCGGGAACGGTGCCCAATAGCCGCGCGAGACCAGCGCGGCCCGCGCATCCTCCAGCAAGGCCCTATGGCGGTCGAAATATCCGGTCATGCTTTCCTCCTGTCGCGACCGTTTCCGGCCCCTCCCGACATGCTGAATATCATTGACCGACCGGTCGGTCTATGCAACAAGTTTTTTAGAGGGACCGGTCATCTTTTCGGATATTGCGCAAATGCGCCCGTCTGAGGCCCGGTTTGAGGAGGGAATCACATGACCGACACCGTTCTGGCGGATCTTGGCGATGGCGTGCTGACGCTGGTGCTGAACCGGCCCGACAGGCTGAACTCGTTCAACGAGGCGATGCATATGGCCCTGCGCGCGGGCATTCAGCGCGCCCATGATGACGCGCAGGTGCGCGCGGTGCTGCTGACGGGCGCGGGGCGTGGCTTTTCGGCGGGGCAGGATCTGGGCGATCGTGATCCGCGCAAGGGCGGGCCTGCCCCCGATCTGGGCCAGACTTTGGAAACATTTTACAATCCGACGCTGCGCCTGATCCGCTCGCTGGAAAAGCCGGTGGTCTGTGCGGTGAACGGCGTGGCGGCGGGCGCGGGCGCGAATATCGCGCTGGCCTGCGACATCGTGCTGGCCGCGCAATCGGCGCGCTTCATTCAGGCCTTCGCGAAGATCGGGCTGGTGCCCGACGCGGGCGGCAGCTGGTCGCTGACCCGTATTCTGGGCGAGCCGCGCGCCAAGGCGCTGGCGCTGACCGCCGCGCCCCTGTCCGCGCAGCAGGCCGCCGACTGGGGGCTGATCTGGAAGGCGGTCGATGACGCGGCGCTGATGGATGAGGCCAGCGCACTGGCCCGGTCGCTGGCCGCGGGACCCACGCGCGGCCTTGGCCTGACCAAGCGGCTGATGCAGGCGGCCGCGACCAACAGCCTTGACGAACAGCTTGATCTGGAACGCGATGCACAGCGCGAGGCCGGGCGCAGCCGCGACTATGCCGAGGGCGTGACGGCGTTTCTTGAAAAACGTCCGGCGGCGTTCCGGGGGGAATGACATGAGCGATACCGAACTGGCGCAGGCCTGCGCCAATGCCATGTGGGCCGAGGATCTGGCCTCGCAGCGTCTTGGCATGGTGCTGGACCGTGTGGCCCCCGGCGAGGCGACGATCAGCATGGAGATCACCTCTGCGATGGTGAACGGCCACGGCACCGCGCATGGCGGCTATATCTTTGCGCTGGCCGACAGCGCCTTTGCCTTTGCCTGCAATACGGTCGATCAGCGGTCGGTGGGCCAGCAGGCCTCGATCACCTATCTGGCCCCGGCCTTTGCGGGCGACCGGCTGACCGCCACCGCGACCCAGCGCGCGCGCCAGACGCGCAGCGGCCTCTATGACGTGACCGTCACCAACCAGACCGGCGCCCATATCGCTGAATTCCGCGGGCATTCCCGCACCGTCAAGGGCCGGTTGCTGGGCTGAGCGCCCCACCGCCGCCATCCCGAGGGAGGACAACTTGGAACACATGACCCCGCCGAAAGAGAGCCTCGACCCGATCGAGATCGCCTCGCGCGATGAGATCGAGGCGCTGCAGTTTCACCGCATGAAGCGGTCGCTGAAGCATTGCTATGAGAATTCGGGCTTTTACCGCCAGCGCTTTGACGCGCATGGCGTCCACCCCGAGGATCTGCGCAGTCTGGCCGACATCGCGAAGTTCCCCTTTACGGTAAAGCAGGATCTGCGCGACACCTATCCCTTCGGCATGTTCGCCGTGCCGCAGCAGAAACTGGTGCGCATCCACGGATCGTCGGGCACCACGGGCAAGCCGACCGTCGTGGGTTACACCGCCGCCGATATCGACAACTGGGCGAACCTGATCGCGCGCTCGATCCGCGCGGCGGGCGGGCGGCCCGGCGATATGCTGCACAACGCCTATGGCTATGGCCTGTTCACCGGCGGGCTGGGCGCGCATTACGGGGCCGAGCGGCTGGGCTGCACCGTCGTGCCCATCTCGGGCGGGATGACCGAGCGGCAGGTGACCCTGATCGACGATTTCAAGCCGCGCATCATCATGGTGACGCCCAGCTATATGCTGTCGATTCTGGACGAGTTCCGCCGTCAGGGCCTTGATCCGCGCGAAAGCTCGCTGCAGGTCGGCATTTTCGGGGCCGAACCATGGACCAATGCCATGCGCGAGGAAATCGAACAGGCATTCAACATGCAGGCCGTCGACATCTATGGTCTGTCCGAGGTGATGGGTCCGGGCGTTGCGCAGGAATGCGTGGAAACCAAGGACGGGCTGCATATCTGGGAGGATCACTTCTACCCCGAGATCATCGACCCGGTCACGGGCGAGGTGCTGCCCGACGGCCAGATGGGCGAGCTGGTCTTTACCACGCTGACCAAGGAAGGCCTGCCGATGGTGCGCTATCGCACCCGCGACCTGACCCGGCTGCTGCCCGGCACGGCGCGGTCGATGCGGCGGATCGAAAAGATCACCGGGCGCTGCGACGACATGATCATCCTGCGCGGCGTTAACGTCTTTCCGACCCAGATCGAAGAGCAGATCCTGAAATGTCAGGGCCTTGCGCCGCATTTCCAGATCGAACTGGCCCGCGCGGGGCGGATGGACAATATGACCGTCCATGTCGAATGCACCGCCGATATGGCCACCGACGATGCCCGCGCCCGGTCTGCCAAAGAACTGGCGCATCACATCAAAAGCGTGGTCGGCGTCTCGACCCGGATCGAGGTCCGCGACCCGAACGCGATTGCCCGTTCCGAAGGCAAGGCCAGGCGGGTTCTGGACAATCGCCCCAAAGACTAGGCCCTGCGGCTGAACCCGGCGGGTGACAGCGCCGGGCGCAGCCGCTAATCCCGAAGGGGGCGGCACTGCCCCCTTTTTCGTTTCGACCCGAATTTATCCTGACGACAGGAACCTGACGATGGCCCGCACACGCGCACAAGATTTCGAAGAGAAACAACGCGTCATTCTGGATACCGCCGCCGAGGTCTTTGCCGAACAGGGCATGGAGAAAGCCTCGATGGCGCAGGTCGCGGCCCGCGCGCAGGTCTCGAAGGCGCTGCTGTATCACTATTATCCCAGCAAGGACGCGCTGATCTTTGCGATCATCACCACGCATCTGGAAGAGCTGGACGCCGCGATCGAGACCGCCGACGATCCCGGCCTTGTTCCCGATCAGCGGCTGCGGCGGCTGGTCGGTGCGGTGCTGGAAAGCTATCGCGGCGCCGACAATCAGCACAAGGTTCAGCTGAACGCCACCGCCGCCCTGTCGGACGACCAGAAGGCCGCGATCACCGCGCTGGAGCGCGCTATCGTGCGGCGGTTCTCGGTGGTGCTGGATCAGATCAATCCGGGGCTGAACACGCGCGAAAGGCCGCTGCTGATGCCGGTCACCATGTCTTTGTTCGGCATGATGAACTGGGTCTATATGTGGTTCAAGGATGGCGGCCGCATCTCGCGCGAGGATTACGCCGACGTGGCCACGACCCTGATCCTCGAGGGCATCAAGTCGGTGCGCTGACCGGGATGCTGTCGCCCGCGCGGTCCAGTATCAGCGGGTCATAATCCGGCGCCTGCGCCCTCTTGCGGCCCGGCTCAGCCGCGTCCAGCGGCGTCGTCGGTGCCAGCCGATAGCGCGCCTCCAGCGCCAGCCGCTGATAGATCGCGGTGCCGCGCCGCTTCCAGTCGATCTCGGCCCCGGTCAACATCCGCACGACCCGCGCGGGTGATCCCACCGCCAATGCGCCTGCCGGGATCTGCGCGCCTGCCTTGACGAAGGCCATGGCGGCGACGATGGCGTTTTCGCCGATCTCGGCCTCATCCATCACCACGGCGTTCATGCCGACCATCGCATTGCGCCCGATGTGGCAGCCATGCAGCACCGCGCCATGCCCGATATGGCCGCCCTCGCCCACCATCACATCCTTGCCGGGAAAGGAATGCACCACACAGGTTTCCTGCACATTGCAGCCCTGTTCCAGCACGATCCGCCCGAAATCGCCGCGCAGCACGGCGCCGGGGCCGACATAGACCGCTGGCCCCACGATCACGTCACCGATCACCGTCGCATCCGGGTGCACAAAGGCGGCCGGGTCGATTACCGGGCGGATGCCGTCCCATGACCAGATGCTCATTCAGCGGCCTCGGCCTTTGCCGTGCCCCAGGTCTTGGCGACCATGGTCAGCAAGTCATATTGCGCCGCAACCGTGCCGTCCTGTTTCGTGACCTGACAATCCCACCGCACCTCGCCATGATCGGCATTGGCGCGGGGGTTGATCTCTTTGCAGGTCAGGCGGACCTGCAGCGTGTCGCCGAAATAGACCGGGGTCAGAAAGCGCATGTTGTCGACGCCGTAATTGGCCAGAACCGGGCCGGGCGCGGGCTCCACGAACAGGCCCGCCGCAAAGCTGGCGATCAGATAGCCATGCGCCACCCGGTCGTCAAAGAACGGGTTGGCCTGCGCCGCCGCGCTGTCCATATGCGCATAGAACGTGTCGCCGGTGAACTGCGCGAAATGTTCGACATCCTCTTGCGTGACCTGCCGCGCGGCGGTGACCAACTGATCCCCGATCCGCAGCTCTGCCAGCGATTTACGGAACGGATGCGTGCCGGTCTGCACAGGCGCCCCCTCGATCCAGCGGCCTGTGACCGCCGACAGCAGGCCCGGCGTGCCCTGAACGGCGGTGCGCTGCATGAAATGCTTCACGCCCCGCATGCCGCCCATTTCCTCGCCGCCGCCCGCCCGGCCCGGTCCGCCATGGATCAGCCCGGCAAGGGGCGAGCCGTGCCCGGTCGAGGTCCTGGCCGAGGCCCGGTTGCCGATCAGCACCCGCCCGTGGAACGGCGCCAGCCCCAGCACCATCTGCTGCGCCACGCCCGGATCGTTGGTAAAGACCGATGACACCAGTGACCCCTTGCCCAATGCCGCCAGCGCCACGGCCTCATCCGGGTCGTCATAGGGCATCAGCGTGGCGACCGGACCGAAAGCCTCGACATCATGGATGGCTGCCGCGTCAAACGGACGATCCGCCAGCAGCAGCACCGGATCAAGATAGGCGCCCGCCTCAAAGCCCGCAGGCGCGGAGGCGGGATCGCCCGCCACGATCTGCGCCACCGCCTGCAATTCGCGGATGCGGTCGCGCACCTCGTCGCGCTGATCAAAGCTGGCCAGCGGCCCCATGCGGGTCGCCTCATCGCCCGGCAGGCCGGGGGTTGCCTTGGACAACCGCGCGCGCAGCGCCTGAACCAGCGCGTCCAGATGCGCGCGCGGCGCCATGGCACGTCGGATCGCGGTGCATTTCTGCCCTGCCTTTGCGGTCATCTCGCGCGCGACCTCGCGCACGAACAGATCGAACTCGGGCGTCCCCGGCCCGGCATCGGGACCAAGGATCGAGGCGTTCAGGCTGTCGGCCTCCATCGTGAACCGGGTCGAGTTCCCGACGATCGCCGGATGCGCGCGCAGCTTGCGCCCCGTCCGGGCCGAGCCGGTAAAGGTCACCACGTCCTGCCCGGTCACATGATCCAGCAGATCGCCCACCGAACCGCAGATCAGCTGCAGCGCGCCCTCGGGCAGAAGGCCTGTTTCGTGGATGCGGCGCACCACCAGTTCGGTCAGATAGGCCGTCTGCGAGGCAGGTTTGACGATGCAGGGCACGCCCGCCAACAGCGTCGGCGCGATCTTTTCCAGCATCCCCCAGACCGGGAAGTTATAGGCGTTGATATGCACCGCCACGCCCTGCAACGGCGTCAGGATATGCTGGGCCGAAAAGCTGTGGTCGCGCGACAGGGGCTCGACATCGCCTTCGGTCAGCACGCTTGTATTGGGCAGTTCGCGCCGCGCCTTGGAGGCATAGGTCAGCATGGTGCCGATGCCGCCTTCGATATCGACCCAGCCATCGGCGCGGGTCGCGCCGGTGCGGAAACTTTCGAGGTAGAATTCCTCTTTCCGCTCCATCAGCGCCAGACCAAGCGCTTTCAGCATCGCGGCACGGTCATGGAACGACATGGCGCGCAGGCGTGGCCCGCCGGTGCGGCGCCCGTAATCCAGCGCCGCCGCCATGTCGATGCCGGTCGCGTCGATATGGGCGACCAGCGCGCCCGTGGCGGCATCCAGCAGCGGCTGGCCGTCGCGCTCGCCGGGCATCCAGCGCCCGCAGATCAGGCTTTCAAGGCGGCGTGGGGTATGGGGTGCGGTCATCTGTCCTGTCTCACTTCTGTCAGGCCGCAGGCGGCCAGCCGGTCGGCGGCCAGCGCCTGCCATTCGTCGCGCAGCGCCTCGTTCGGGCGGTGGCGCAGACCGAAACGGGCCAGCACCTCGAACCGGGGCGATCCGGCCACGCCGAACCCCGCCGCCACGCGCGGCATCCAATAGGCGACGCTGTCGCGCGCCTGCTCGGGATCGGTCGCGGCGAGGCGGGTCAGCCCCTCAAGACCCAGTTCCGCGTGGCGCGCCTCGCGCGGGGCGATCTGGCGAAAGACCTCGGCCAAGGGGCCATAGGAGATCCGCGTCAGCTCGGCCATCTGCACGCCGGTGGCCAGACCCTGCAGCACGTTCATCACCACGGCATCGGTCCAGCCGGTCAGCGGATAGTGAAACACCGACAGCCGCATGTCGCCCGACTGCCGGACCTGACCCAGATCGGCCTCGCGGGGGACCCGCGCGGCCCAGTCATACTGGCGCTGATAGCGGTCGGTCGCGGTGCCGAAATCGCCCATCACGGCCAGAACGCGCCCCGCGTGATCGGCCTTTTCCAGCGTGATCCGGCAGGCGGCAATCCGTTCGGTGATGCCCGGCGCCCAGTTGATCGCGCCCGCAAACCCGGCCGAGGCCGCCAGTTCGCTGTCCACGAAGGACCCCATCAGCCGCAGCAATTCGCCGCGATAGCGCGCGGGCACATTGCCGGGCGCGGTCATCACGCCGCCCTGCGCCAGATAGTCCTCGACCGCCATCGTGTCACTCGTCATAGCTGATCACCACCTTTTCGCTGACCGGAAATGCCTGACAGGACAGGACATATCCCGCGCGGACCTCGTAATCCTCCAGCGCGTGATTGACGGCCATCTCGACCTCGCCCTCCAGCACCTTGCAGCGGCAGGTCGAACAGACGCCGGCCTTGCAGGAATAGGGCGCGTCCAGACTGGCGGCGATGGCGGCCTCAAGGATCGACTGACCCTGACGCGGCATGGAGAAGTTGCGCGTGGCCCCGTCCAGCGTGACGGTCGCCTGCGTGCCCGCGCCCGGCGCCACCGCCTGAACCGAGACGGCCCGTGCCCGCGCCCGCCCCGGCTGGCCGCTGGCGAACAGCTCGAACCTGATCTGCGCCTCGTCCAGCCCGTGATCGCGCAGGGCGGCGGCGATGGTCAGCATCATCGGCTCCGGGCCGCAGATATAGGCCAGATCGACCGAGGCCGGGTCGATCCATGCGCGGAACAGATGCGCCATCTTGTCCGCGTCGATACGGCCCGTGAACAGGTCGATCTCTTGCCCCTCCTGCTCCAGCACATGGATCACCGACAGGCGGCCCAGATAGAGGTTCTTCAGATCCTCAAGGTCCTCGCGGAACATGATCGAGGCGATCTGGCGGTTGGCATAGACCAGCGTAAAGCGCGACTGCGGTTCGCCCGCCAGCACGGTCTTGATGATCGACAGCAGCGGCGTGATGCCCGATCCGCCCGCAAATCCCAGATAATGCCGGGCGGCACCGGCATCCAGCGGCGTGAAAAAGCGGCCCATCGGCGGCATGGCCTCGATCTCGTCGCCGGGGGCGAGGTTCTCGTTGGCCCATGTCGAAAAGGCGCCGCCATCGACGCGCTTGATGCCCACGCGCAGCACGCCCTCGTCGCGGCCCGCGCAGATGGAGTAACTGCGGCGCAACTCCTCGCCGTCAAAGTCGCGGCGGAATGTCAGGTACTGGCCCTGGGTGAAATCGAATAGGGCGCGGTCCTCGGGGCGGGGCGCCAGCGTCACGACGACGGCGTCGCGCGTCTCGCGTCGCACCTCGGTGACTTTCAGGGAATGAAAACGTGCCATTCGGGGTGTCCTCTGCATCCTCAGATGCATTTGAAATAATCAAAGGGTTCCAGGCAGTCGGTGCAGCGCCAGCTGGCCTTGCAGGGGGTCGAGCCGAACTGGCTGACCTTGTCGGTGGCGCCCGATCCACAGCGCGGGCATTCGATCCGCAGGTTCGATGTGTCCGCCAGCCTTGCGATGCGTCCCGCCAGCCGCCCGTCCGCCGCCGTGCCATCCACGGGGGGCGCGATGCCATAGGCACGCAGCTTGTCGCGGCCCTCGGGCGTGATCCAGTCGCTGGTCCAGGGCGGCGACAGCTGGCGTTTCAGCTCCAGCTTGTCGATGCCATGGCCCCGCAAAGCGGTCTGGATGTCCAGATTGATGATCCCCGTTGCCGGGCAGCCCGAATAGGTGGGCGTCACCGTCACGACCAGCGTATCGCCCGCCCATGCAACATCGCGGATGATGCCCAGATCGGTCAGCGAAATGACCGGGATTTCCGGGTCGGGCACCTGCGACAGCCAGTCCCAGACCTGCGCAATATCGGGGGCAGCCTGCATCGGCTTACCAGCGGGCGCCGGGATAGGCGCGCTGCAGGAACTGCATCTGCGCAAGCAGGTGGCCCAGATGTTCGCTGTGCACGCCGCGCTTGCCGCCGCCCATGCCGGTGACGCCCTGCTGCCAGACCTCGCCCGGATGGGTCAGCCTCGCCTCGTCCAGCACCTGCGCCACGGTCCGGTCCCAGCCCGCGCGCAGCGACGAGGGCAGCGGCATCACGCCCGCCTGTGCCAGCGCCCTGTCATGGGCGTCGTCGGCAAACATCTCGCCGGTAAAGGGCCACAGCGCATCCAGCGCCGCCTGCATCCGGTCATGGCTTTGTGCCGTGCCGTCGCCAAGCCGGACCACCAGATCGGCCGAGCGTTCCAGATGATAGGCGGCCTCTTTCCACGCCTTGGCAGCAATGTCCGCGATGCGGGCGTCGGGCGACTGACGCGCCGCCGCCAGCAGGTCCAGATGGAACACATCGAACAGGAACTGCCGCATCAGGGTATGGCCGAAATCATGGTTCGGACGCTCGACCAGCAGCAGGTTGCGGAATGCGCCCGCGTCGCGCAGATAGGCAAGCTTGTCGGCGCTGCGGCCACGGCCCTCGACCTCGCCCGCATATTCCAGCCACAGCTGGCACTGGCCGATCAGGTCCAGCGCCTGATTGGCCAGCGCGATATCCTCTTCCAGCGCGGGGGCGTGGCCGCACCATTCCGACAGGCGCTGCCCCAGGATCAGGGCGTTGTCGCCGGTCCGCAGCAGCCATTCGACCAGCGCATCTTGCGTGGCAGCCTGCGGCGCGGGGCCGCCCTGCCCGGCCTGCGCGGCGGCCAGTTTTTCGACCTCGGGGGTCATCACATCGGGAAGCGACGGCATCACATATGCCCCACGTCTTCGGGGATGTCGAAGAAGGTCGGGTGGCGATAGACCTTGGCGTTCGCCGGATCGAACAGCGGCCCCTTGTCGGACGGGCTGGAGGCGGTGATCGCGTTCGACGGCACCACCCAGATCGAGACGCCCTCATTGCGGCGCGTATAGACATCGCGGGCGTTGCAGATCGCCATTTCGGCGTCGGGCGCATGCAGGCTGCCGACATGGCGATGGTTCAGGCCGTGCTGGCCGCGGATGAAAACTTCCCAAAGGGGCCATTCGCTGGACATGGGTTCCTCCCTCAAATCTGGCAAAGGGCGGGCGCGCGGCCCGCCGCATGATCGTGTCGCGGGGTCATTCGGCGGCGACGGGTCGCGCGCGGGCCTTGTCGGCATGGGCCATCAGCCCGTCGCGGAACCATGCGCCGTCCTCCCATGCCTTGACGCGGGCGCCCAGCCGTTCGGCATTGCAGGGGCCGTTGCCGGAAATGACGGCGAAGAATTCGGACCAGTCGGGCTCGCTGAAATCATAGCCGCCCTTGTCCTCGTTCCATGTCAGGTCCGGGTCGGGCACGGTCAGGCCCAGATATTCGGCCTGCGGAACGGTCTGGTCGACGAATTTCTGGCGCAGCTCGTCATTGGTGTTCATCTTGATCTTCCATGCCATCGACTGCACGGAATGGACCGAATCCTTGTCGGACGGGCCGAACATCATCAGCGACGGGTACCAGAACCGGTTCAGCGCATCCTGCGCCATCGCCTTTTGCTCGGGCGTGCCCGCGCACATCTTCATCATGATGTCATAACCCTGCCGCTGGTGGAACGACTCCTCCTTGCAGATGCGGATCATCGCGCGGGCATAGGGGCCATAGCTGGTGCGCTGCAGCGGCACCTGATTCATGATCGCCGCGCCATCGACCAGCCAGCCCACCGCGCCCATATCGGCCCATGTCAGGGTCGGATAGTTGAAGATGGACGAATATTTCATGCGGCCCGAATGCAGCGCCTCAAGCAATTCGTCGCGGCTGACGCCCAGGGTCTCGGCGGCGGAATACAGGTACAGGCCATGCCCCGCCTCGTCCTGCACCTTGGCCAGCAGGATCGCCTTGCGCTCCAGCGTGGGGGCGCGGGTGATCCAGTTGCCCTCGGGCAGCTGACCCACGATTTCGGAATGCGCATGCTGGCCGATCTGGCGGATCAGGGTCTTGCGATAGCCCTCGGGCATCCATTCCTTGGGCTCGATCTTTTCGTTCCGGTCGATGCGGTCCTGAAATGCGATTTCTTCGGGCGACATCTGATCGCGCGATGTGGTGCCTTCCGAGGTGACAAGCTGTGCATACATGGCGTGCGTTCCTTTCAGACCCGTTCGATGATGATGGCGATGCCCTGCCCCACGCCGATGCACATGGTGCACAGTGCATAGCGGCCACCGCTGCGGTGCAGCTGATACATGGCGGTCGTGACCAGCCGCGCCCCCGACATGCCCAGAGGGTGTCCCAGCGCGATGGCGCCGCCATTGGGGTTCACATGCGCCGCGTCGTCGGGCAGCCCCAGATCGCGCAGGGTGGCCAGTGCCTGCGCAGCAAAGGCCTCGTTCAGTTCGATCACGTCCATCTGGTCGAGGGTCAGGCCCGCGCGGTCCAGCACCTTGCGGGCGGCGGGGGCCGGGCCGATGCCCATGATGCGCGGCGCAACCCCGGCGGCAGCCATGGCGACGATGCGCGCACGCGGCGTCAGCCCCTGCGCGGTGGCCCCGCGTTCCGACAGGATCGCCAGCGCGGCGGCCCCGTCATTGACGCCCGAGGCATTGCCCGCCGTCACCGACAGATCCGGCCCGTTCACACCCCTGAGCCGCGCCAGCTGGTCGGCGGTGGTGCCGGGGCGCGGATGTTCATCGACGCTGACGACCAGCGGGTCGCCCTTTTTCTGCGGCACATGGACCGGCACGATTTCGTCCGCGAAACGCCCGGCCTCTTGTGCTGCTGCCCACCGCGCCTGAGACCGGGCGGCAAAGGCATCCTGATCGGCGCGGCTGATGCCGTAGTCGGCGGCGACGTTGTCGGCGGTCTGCGGCATGCTGTCGACACCGAACTGCGCCTTCATCGCGGGGTTCACAAAGCGCCAGCCGATGGTGGTGTCGAACACTGCATTGGCGCGCGAAAAGGCGGCCTCGGCCTTGGGCATCACAAAGGGTGCGCGGCTCATGCTTTCGACGCCGCCAGCCAGCACGAAATCGCAGTCCCCTGCCCGGATCGCGCGTGCCGCCATCCCCACCGCGTCCATCCCCGAACCGCACAGCCGGTTCACCGTCGTGCCCGGCACGCTGACCGGCATCCCCGCCAGCAAAGCCGCCATGCGGCCCACATTGCGGTTGTCCTCGCCCGCCTGATTGGCGCAGCCATAGATGAGATCATCGACCGCCGACCAATCCACGCCGGGATTGCGATCCCTCAGCGCCCTGAGCGGCAGCGCCGCCAGATCATCCGCCCTGACCTGAGCCAAGGCGCCGCCATAGCGCCCGATCGGCGTGCGCACTGCGTCGCAGATGAAAGCGTCCTGCATGTCCGAACTCTCCCGGTTCTCTCCCCTCGGGTTGGTGATGCACTGCATTCACCGACCGCACGGTCAGGGATACCACCAAAAGCATTACATCGCAAAGCAAATTATCTTAAATGATGTAATGTTTCTTCGGGCATGGGCGACCGAACCGGATCGTCTTGTTGCAACATATTGATCCTGCTTGCGCTTTGCGGCGTATCGGCGGGCAGTTCGCCGCTGTTATCGCGCAGGCTTGCGATGCCCTGCCCGGCTGCGGGCGTCAGCCGCAGATAGAGATCGCGGAACAGGTCGCGCGCGCGGGTCCCCGACCAGCCCTGCGGCAGCAGCGCCTCGGGCAACAGCGGGTCGCGCAGCACGGCGGCGCGATAGGCATGGACCAGAAGCAGGCGCAGCGTCAGCGCCTCGGGCCCCGGCAGGGTGCCACCCTGCCCCACCGCATCCGCCACCGGCTGAAAAGAGCCCAGCACCGCGTCATAGCGCGCCCGCAGCGCCTCCAGATCCCAGAAGGCGGCAATGCCCGGCATCGCATCGGGGCTGTCGTCGGGCACGCGCATGACCAGCCGGGCGCCCTTGGGGCGGGTGCCCCAGTCGGGCGCCAGCCAGCACCCGCCGCCCGCCGGTGCCATGTGAAAGCGTCGGCGTATCTCATCGGGAACCTCGTCGAGGGCCAGAAGCAGCCACCCCTGCGGGCGCAGTCCGGGCTGGTACAGCCGCGCGGTCGCCTGCGCGAATTCGGACCGTGCGGCGGGTGCCAGCCGGTAAAAGCTGCGCCGCCCCTGCCGTTCGCCCTGCAGCCGCCCCGCCGAGACCAGCCGGGACACCGCGGTCCGGACCTGATTTTCGCTGATGCCGATCCGGGCGCAGATCTCGATCAGGCTGCCCATCCACAGAACTTCGCCCCGTGGCACGACGACATCGCCATAGACGGTGACGATAAAGCCGGGCGCCGTCACATCCAGCGCGGCGGCAAGTTTGGTCGTACAGGGCCGGTTCGGCATGGTGACATCCGCAAAGGGCAAAGGATCAGACGCTGTTGTCGCCCATCCCCGGCCCCGGGACAACCGCCGGGGCGACTGGCCCCGTGCCGGGGACGGGGCAGAGGGGTCAGCGGGGTCAGAGGGGTCAGTTCAGAAAGAACGCCATCATCGCCTGCGTGGCCGAAGGGCCGGGCGCGGTGTGGCTGCCCTCTGCCGCCCCGCCCGACCATGCGTGGCCCAGCCCGTCGATGCGCCATTCCTGTACCCGCAGCGCGCCTGCAGTGTCGCGATAGCGCGAAATGCGCACGGCGCGTTCTTCGATCCGGGAATCCGCCCGGCGCTGGACCAGCCCGGTCTGGCGGCGCAGCGCCTGCCGGACCACCGCATCGGCATTGCGCGGCGACACGGTCGTGTCGGTCGATCCGTGCAGCACGAACAACCGGCATCCGACCCCCGCAGCGCTGTCAGAGCCGCCTTGCGACATTGCCTGGAATGCCCCCGACATATCGCCCGCGGCCCCGTTGGGAAGGCCCGAGTGACAGGCGACCGCCCCGAAATCATCGGCAAAGACCGATCCCAGCGTGACCGCCATCGCGCCGCCCGCCGACAGCCCGGCGGCAAATCGCAAATCGGGCGGCACCGCAAATTCATGGGCGACGGTGCGGGTCAGATCGGTCAGAAACGCCGCCTCGCCGCTGTCGCGGGCGCCGTGGCGCGTCTCGAACCAGTTCCAGCAGCGGTTCATGTTCGACCGTGCACCCTGCGCCGGGGCGACGACAATGACGCGGTTCTGCTCGGCCGCCTCGAAGATGCCGGTGCCGCGCGCGAAGTCGTCAGGGTCTTGCGTACAGCCATGCAGCAGCAGCAGCAGCCCCGCCGGGGCCTGCCCCTCCGCCAGAGATGCGGGCACGTAAAGGCGCAGATCACGGGTCTCGCCCGCAGCCTGATGCGTGCGCGAGGTCCAGCTGGCACCCTCGGGCAGGGATTGCGGCGCCGCCGTGGTGCCCCCGGCCAGACCGCCCTTGCGCAACGCGTCCATCAGGCCCGCGGCCAGCCCTGTGCCCTTCGTGGCGGGCATCGCTGCCCCGTCGGGCAGTCCGCCGGTGGGCAAGCTGGCGGTGGGCAAGCTGGCGGTGGGCAGGCTGGCAGTGGGCAGGCTGGCGCCGCCCAGATTGGCCTGAATGGCCTGCGTCGCCTCGGACAGTTGCCCGGCGCGCATGAGGCGGGTGATCTCGGCCATGTTCAGCGGCTTTTGGGTGGTCATCGGTGTGATCCTTGTTGTTTTTTGTGGCGGCATGCGTCCAGAGCGGTCTTGACCGCCGCATCGGCCTGAATGGTGCCCAGAACTTCGATCGAACGAATGCTGGCGGTAATCAGATCCGCAGAAATGTCGCGGGCAAAGCGGGCCAGCCCGATGACACGCAGGTCCAGCATCTGATTCGTGGCCCGCAGGCCCTCCAGCTCGGCGCGGGTGACATCGCGCAGGCCCATGACGAAATCGTCGCGGATGATGGTCGGCGCCACCAGCGTGTCATGCCGGTCCAGCTGCGCGCGGATCGCCGTGCGAATCAGATCGCTGCGGCTGGCGTAAAAGCCTTCGCGCACCAGCAGGTCAATCCGGCCCAGATCGACGAAGCCAAGGTTGATGGTGATCTTTTCGGTGTCGGCACTGCGGGCCGGGGATGGTGATGCCATGTCTTTCGCCTCCTGATACCATCCATATGGATGCTGTCAGGATGGATTTCCACTTGATGTAAAGCAATCGCGCGCATGTTTAGCCCCACCGCACGGTCACTGTCCGTGCGGTGGGGCTTTGCGTGGCAGAGATATGTGGTGTCAGGTCCGGGGGCAGGCCCGGAACAGCGCGGCCAGACGGGCGGCCTCGGTGGTGATGTCATGGCGCGCCAGGGCGCGGTCGCGGGCAGCAAGGCCCATCGTGGTCAGGTTCTGGCGCGGGGTGGCGGCGGCGGTCTCCAGCGCGCGGGCCAGCGCCTCGGCACTGCCCGCAGGCACCAGCCACCCGGTCCGGCCGTCGATCATCAGTTCCGGGATCCCCGCGATATAGGTGGCGATGCAGGGACGCGCGGCGGCCATCGCCTCCATCAGCGCGACCGGCAGTCCCTCGGCAAAGCTGGGCATCACCATCACATGCGCGCGGGCCAGCGCCTTGCGCACCTGCGCCTCATCCATCCAACCGGGCAGCGAGACCCTGTCGGACAGCCCAAGCCGCACGATCGCCGCCCGCAGCGCAGGCGCCAGCGGCCCGTCGCCCACCAGCGTCAGATGCGCCGCACATTGCGCCTGCGCCAGTGCCTCCAGCAGCAACATCTGGCCCTTCTGCTCGGCAAAGCGACCGATGCAGACCAGACGCAGGGGCGCATCGGCGTCGGGTCCGGGCGGCAGGGGGCGCGGGTCTGAAAACATCTGCGGATCAATTCCGCAATGGACGACCTGCAACCGCTGCCACGCCTCGAACGGCGCCCAACGCGACAGCTGACTGCGTCCGAAATCACTGACCGCAACGACAAAGCGGGCCTCGGCGATCTTGTCGTGCAGGACCAGATTGCCGGGCGCGTCGAATTCTTCGGGGCCATGGACCGTCATGCTGTAGCCCGGCCCCCCCAGCAGGCGGGCATAGCGCACGACATCCGCCGAATTGGTGCCGAAATGGGCGTGCAGATGCGTCACACCCAGCTGGCGGCAGCGGCGCGCCATCAGCGCGGCCTCGGCCAGATAGATCACCTGTCGCAGCGGACCGCGGCCGGGGCCACCCCGGCGGCCCGCACGCAACGCCGTCAGCAGCGCCCGTGGACGGCGCAGCACCGCGCCTGCCAGCGCCCCGGCCAGCGCGAATGCGCCATGATCGAGGATATATTCGGTCTGCGCCTGCTCGGCCCGGTCCTCGGTCGAGGTGACGGGCTGCGGGTCGCGGCGCATGGCAAACCGGGTGATGGGAAGGCCCGCCGATTCGAGCGCGATGATCTCGCGCCGGATGAAGGTTTGCGAGGGCCGGGGATAGGTGTTGATCACATATCCGACATGACACACGGCGTCGGGCGCCGAATCCGATGTCATCTGCGTGATCCCAGGCGGGTTCCGGTACCAAAACATGACACTGGGGCGGTTTTCTGCATATTTTCCATCGCGATGTCGTTCTTGTTTTCCATTAGCATAAGAACATGCCAAACTAAATCGTGATGCAACGGAAAGGCAGGACGCCTGTGCTGGTTGGAATGATCGCGATATCAATCGTTGTCGGCCTCGTGCTGACAGGATTGTTGTGGGCTGCCGGGTTCGGCCTGCTGTCAGCGCTGCTCTGGGGATATGTCGGCGGCGGCATACTGACCATGGCGGCGATGGCAATTCGCATGGTCGTCTGCGACCGGCTTGCAGCCCGGTCGCGCCCCGCGGCAGAGGGATCGCCCCGCCGCGAGCCTCGTCGTGCCGATACTTAACAGCCGGTACAGCGTGCCACGACCCGGAAGGTCTGGAAGATCGTCGTCAGATCCAGCCAGAGGCTGACTTCGCGCGAGTAACGCTCGTCATAGAGTGCGCGTGCCGTAAAGGTCGACCCGTTGCGCACAGAGACCTGCCACAGACCTGTCAGGCCGGGACGATGCGCCGCGTAATAGACGCCCGGATACAGCGCCCGCTGTTCGGGCATCATCGGGCGCGGACCGACCAGGCTCATGTGCCCCAGCAGCACGTTGATCAGCTGCGGCAGCTCATCAAGCGAGCTTTTGCGCAGGAACCGCCCGATTTTGGTGATCCGGGGGTCATTCCGCAGTTTCTGATCGCGGTCCCACTCGGCGCGGGCTTCGGGGTTTGCGGCCAGATGCGCCTCAAGCAGCGCATCGGCGCCCGGCTTCATGGTGCGGAACTTGTAAAGCCGGAACGCCTGCCAGTTCCGGCCAAGCCGGTTCTGCGTGAAAAAGGGTGAATTTCCGTCCACCATGACGGCCAGCGCGACCAGCAGCATGATCGGGATCAAAAACGGCAGTGCCAGAACGATCAGGGCCGTGTCCAGACAGCGCTTGCCGCCGCCTTCATACAGACCATGAGGGTAAAGGCTGACGGAGGGCGCAGACTGCTTTGCGTCCACGTCCTGCCGGCTATTGTAATGTACCATTCGAAAACTCCGCACCTTGCACACAGCGCACTGGTTAAAATCACGCCAAATCAGCCGGACACGCTCCAACCTGAGCTTTGGCTTCGACTGACATTATGTGCGTTCTATTGACCGGGCAACCTGTCTAAAAAGGGTGCTTTTGTATGAATTTTATGTCTTTTGCGATAAATATTGAAAAAAGTATCAACTGCTGGTTGTTTGAGCGGAACAGACCGGAAATGTTGACAATTTTTGGTCTTTTCAGCTGATGGTGCAGGAATCGTCAGCGACCGCGATCCCAGCCGCGTGACGGGCGGCGCATGCGGACGGCCGCTGTAACCACAGCATATACTGCGAAACCGACAGGGTCCGCCAATCCGATCCTCAGCGCCTGGGCCCGCGACGGACGGTCACCGCTTGCATTTTGTGCAAGTTCGGGAAACAAGCGCTCCAGCTGGGCAGTGCCTGCATCCTGACGGCGGCGCACCCGGACCAGCGGGCGAAAGCCCTCGGTAATGGGCCAGAAATATGGCACCTCGACCCGCTGCCGCTCGGACGGGGAAAAGTTCAGGCGGACAAAACCATCATCTGAAATCACGTCGGGAAACGCGCCCCATCTGGCGCGCCCCTCTGCATTGACGGCAAACAGACCGGCCCCGGTCACGCCATTTCTGACAAACGGCATCCGTTGCCAGAACCGCGCATATGCCGCCGAGACCGCGCTGCCCGGCGGCGGGATGCGCAGGCAGGCTCCGGCATAGCGCGCGCCCGGCCCCGACAGCGCCGCGTGCAGCCCCGCGATCATCCCCGGCCCGACGACCACATCGGCATCCAGATACAGGCGCAACCCGCCCGTGGCACGCGTTTCGCCCAGATTGATGGCGGCAATCTTGTTGCCGACGGGCGTTTCGATCACCTCATAGTGCCAGCCCGCCGCGGCAAAGTCGGCGGCCATCGCGCGTGCCAGCCGGGCCGTGGCATCGGTGCAGCCATTGGCCACCACGATCACTTCATGGCGCAGCCCTGCGACAAGGGACTGGTCACACAGCGCCCGCAGGCAGGCCCGGATATGCGCCTCTTCCTGATGGGCGGGCAGGATCACGCTGAAATCGGCAGAGGGGGTCATTTATACTCGATCAGACGGGCCTGCCGGTGTGACAGGCGGTTCAGGTAAAAGCCGATTGCGCCGATCGCTTCGGGGATCTTGCCCAGGACGGTAAAGCCCGCGCGGGTCCAGCCCATGCGCGGTGCCAGCCGCAGGATCTGCGCGGGATAGGCCAGTAACAGCAGCAGGGCCGCCGGATGCAGCAACGCCCCGGCCAGCGCCAGTGCCGGAAGCGCCGCACCCCAGAGCAGCGCGCGCCGCGTTTCGGACCGCCAATGCCGTTCCGGGGGGGCACCATGCAGCGCCGCGCCCTCGGCAAAGGCGTGGCCTGCCCGGCGGCTGCGGCGCCACCACTGACTGAACCGCGTCATGTCGGCATCATGCCAGGTCATCTCGTGATCCAGTCGCCGGATCGTCCACCCCGCCGCGCGCAGGCGCACGCACATCTCGGGCTCTTCCCCCGCGATCAGGCTGTCGCGGAACCCGCCGACCGCGGTGATCGCGGCATGGCGCACCAGCATATCGCCGCCGACCGCGCGGGCCGGGCCAACCGGCGTGTCCCATTCGGCATCGCAAAGCGCGTTGTAGACCGAGCGTCCGGGGAACCGCTCGCGCCGGCGCCCGGCAACGGCGGCCAGTTGCGGGTCGGCCTCCATCGCCGCCAGCGCAGGGGGCAGCCATGCGTCACGCAGCGCGCAGTCGCCGTCGATGAACTGTACGAATTCCGGCGGATCAGCCGACAGGGCCGCCAGCCCGGCATTGCGGGCGCGGGCCGCCGTGAAGGGCCGGGTCATGTCCAGCCGCACGACCTCGACCCCGCGCCCCGCCGCCTCTTCCGGGCTGCCATCGGTGGACCCGGAATCGACATAGACGATCCGGCCCACGCGCCCGGACAGCGCCTCCAGACAGGCCCGCAGCCGCGCGCCCTCGTTGCGACCGATGGCCACCGCCGCCACGCGCTGCACTGTGCGTGCATCCTGCGGCGGCGCCTGCGGCCCGTCTTGCGGCATCACCTGCGGCAACGGGGAAATCAGCGTCATTCTAAACTCCACCATCGCCTTGGGCTGATATCATGTTATGACTGTAGTTTATAAGACGGCTTTGTGGAAAAGGCTTTGTAATGGACGGCGGAAATTCCGGTTATCAGGCCGGGGCACAGAGATATTGGGCCGAGCTGCCCCGGCTTGCAATGCCCCGGAACCCCGACAGACGCGCCGCGATTGCGGATGACGGCAATCTGGACGCGGCGGCGCCCTATGATCTGCTGCGCACGCGGTTGCTGGGCGAAATGTCTGCGCGTGAGTGGAAGATGCTTGGCGTCACGCAGGCGGGCAACAGCGTGGCGGCGCCCCTGACCGCCCTGAATCTGGCCCTGTCCGAAGCGCGACGTCCGGGCCGGAATGTCGTTCTGGTGGAACTGGATGTCGCGCAGCAGCCCATCCTTGACCATCTGGGCGGCGACATCACATCGGGCGCTGCGACCTCGTCGGGCGGCGGCGCTCAGTTCAGGGCGTGGCGGCTGGCGGACCGGCTGGCCCTGATGGCGATCCCGACCCCGCCGTCAGAGGCGGCGATCCGGCTGCTGGACCCGGATTTCCGGACCCGGCTGGTCGATTCGCTGTCGCGATTCGCGCCGGATGTGGTGATCCTGCACCTGCCGCCCCTGTTGACCGGCGATGCGGGCCTTGCCGCGGTGCCTCTGGTTCAGGGCGTGCTGCTGGTCGTGAACGGCCGCTCCGATACCGCCGACAGTCTGCGCGCCTGCCAGACCCGCCTTGGCGAGTCCTGCCCGGTTCTGGGCCTGTTTCTGTTTGATGCCGAGGTTTGAATGGGTCCGATTGTCGGAGTGAAAGAGTTTGTCGGCATGGTGCGCCGCCGCGGTCCGCTGATCGCATTCGTGCTGATGGGGGGGCTGTATCTGGCGATCAACCATGCCATGACGCTGCCCCGCGCCTACGAGGCGGTGACGGTCATCCAGATCCAGCCCACAATCCTGACCGGCAGCCCCGGCGCCGAGACCTCGGGCGATACCGCCGCCCGGCTGCGGCTGATCGAACAGCGGCTGATGGCACGCGGCAATGTCCGCGCCATGATCGAGCGGTACAACCTGTTCGAGGACGCCCCCGCCCTCAGTGAGAACGAGCAGATCGCGGCCTTTCGCCAAAGCGCGCGGGTCGAGTTCATCCCTGCCGTCGGCGGCGGTCCGGGCCAGGAACGCGAATTGTCGGCCATGCTGATCTCGGTCCGTGCCGGGCAGGCGGCCGATGCGGCCAACCTTGCCAATGACATGGCCGACCAGATTCTGACCAGCGATCAGGAAACCCGCACCCGGCGCCTGAATGACCTGACCCAGACGCTGATGCGCGAGGATGAGCGGATCGTGGCACAGATCACCGAGGTTCAGGCCCGGTCGGAAGCCTTCCGCGCGCAGAATTCCGATTCGCTGCCCGAGAACCTCGACTATCTGGTCGCGGAACTGACCCGGCTGGAGGCACAGCGAATCGAGCTGACACGCAGCCTGCAGGCGCTGGAGCGCGAATTGCTGGCCCTTGAGGTCGGCGATGAAGACACGGTCCGGGGTCCTTCGGTCGTGCAGACCCTGCGCGGGCTGGAGGTTGAACTGGCGCTGGCCCGCCGCACCCTGCCCGAGGGGCATCCCGAGGTGATTCGCCTCGAAAACGAGATCGAAAGCGTGCGCGAGGGTCAGGTCCGCCAGATGGCCCCCGGTATCGCCCGGCAGGTCGCGCTGATCCGCGAACAGTCCGAGGCCCTGCTGCAAGAGCGCGCGGTGATCGAACAGCGCATGCCGCAGATCGAGTCGACGATCGGCACCATCCCCACGATCGCGGCGCGTCTGGACGAATTCACACGCCAGATCGCCTCGCTGGAGATCGGCCGGGCCGCCATCGCCGAACGCCTGTCGCGCGCCCAGCTGGACCAGCGCCTGTCGGCCAGCGAGCATGGCGAACACATGGTCGTGCTGGAACGCGCGACACGGCCTGAATACCCGCTCAGTTCGGGGCGTGGCCGGGTTGCGATCATGGGGCTGTTCGGCAGCACGGCCGCCGCCCTGCTCATCGCGTTCCTGATGGAGCTGCGCCGGCCGGTGCTGCGGACTCCGGCTCAGATCGTCAAGGCTCTGGGCGTCGCCCCGATTGCGGTCGCGGCTTTCCGCCCGCGCCCGCGTCAGCGGTGGCTGGCCGGACTGCGTGACATCACCAGTGCCGGGATCGTGGCGCTGGGGATTGTGGCGATCAGCCTGCTGATCGGGGGCGGTGGCGGCGAAAGCTGACCTGTGGCGGCGACGGCGGCATGACGAAAGGGGCGCAGGGCGCGCCCCTTTCCCGGTGGTCAGGCCAGCAGCCGCAGCAGATAGGCGCCGTATTCCGTCTTGCGGAACACCTCGGCTTGCTGGCGCAGCTGGGCCTCGTCGATCCAGCCTGCCTCGAATGCAATTTCTTCGGGGCACCCCGTCTGCAGACCCTGCCGGTTCTCCAGCGTACGCACGAAATTTCCGGCATCCAGCAGGCTTTCATGCGTGCCCGTGTCCAGCCAGGCAAAGCCGCGGCCCATCTTTTCGACGCACAAAGCGCCGTCGTCCAGATAGCTCTCCAGCAGCGCCGTGATTTCCAGTTCTCCGCGCGCCGAGGGCGTGACGCGGGTGGCGCGCTCGGGCGCGGTGCCGTCAAGGAAATACAGCCCGGTCACGGCCCATGGCGACAGCGGCTGATCGGGCTTTTCGACGATCTGGCGGGCGCGGTCCTCATCGTCAAAGACCACGACGCCATAGCGTTCCGGGTCGCGCACCCGATAGCCAAAGACCGTGCCGCCGGTCGTGCGGGCGTCGGCTGCGTGCAGCAGGGGCGGCAGGCCGTGGCCGAAAAAGATGTTGTCGCCCAGAACCATGGCCGAGGGCGCGCCGTCCAGAAAATCCGCCGCCAGCAGATAGGCCTGTGCCAGACCTTCGGGGCTGGGCTGCACGATCCATTCGAATTGCAGGCCCCACTGGCTGCCATCACCCAGCAGCCGCTGGAACTGCGCCTGATCCTGAGGTGTGGTGATGATCGCGATCTCGCGGATGCCCGCCAGCATCAGCACCGTGATCGGATAATAGATCATCGGCTTGTCATACAGCGGCAGCAGCTGTTTCGACACGGCTATGGTGATGGGATAAAGGCGCGTGCCGCTGCCTCCGGCCAGAATGATGCCCTTGCGCTGTGTCATGCCTTGTCCTTCAGCTGTTCCAGAACACGGGCCAGACCGGCCCGCCAGTCGGGGCGCGCAATCCCGAAATCCTGCGCGATTTTCGTGCAATCCAGCCGCGAGTTCAGCGGCCGGGCAGCGGGGGTCGGATAGTCGCCCGACGGAATGTCGGCGACCTCGGCGCCAAGCTGCGCCTGCGCCATGATCTCGCGCGCGAACCCGGCCCAGGACGTGTCAGGCGCACCGGCAAAATGATAGATCCCGCCCCTGGCCGCGTCGTTCTGCATGGCGGCGATCATGGTCAGTGCAGCGGCGGCGATGTCTGCCGCCGGGGTCGGGCCGCCGATCTGGTCGGCCACCACGGTCAGCCGGTCCCGCTCGGCCCCCAGCCGCCGCATGGTTTTCACGAAATTGCCGCCATGGGCCGAGAACACCCACGAGGTGCGCATCACCGCCCATTGCCCGCCCGCCTGCGCAATCGCCTGCTCGCCCGCCAGCTTGGTCGCGCCATAGACGCCCAGAGGGCCGGTGGGCGCATCCTCGGACCGCGGCGCCTCGCCCGCGCCGTCAAAGACGTAATCGGTCGAGATGTGCAGGAACGGGATGCCCAGATCCGCGCAGGCCCGCGCCATGGCGGCGGGGGCGTCGGTATTGACCAGCCGCGCGATGCCTGCATCCGTCTCGGCCCGGTCCACCGCCGTATAGGCAGCGGCGTTGATGACCGCCTGCGGGCGGGTCGCCATGATCGCTGCCGCGCAGGCATCCGGATCGGTCAGATCGGCGCTGTCGCGGCCGAGACAAGTCGCGTCAGGCGCCAGCGCCGCCAGTTCCTGCGCGACCTGGCCCGTCCGCCCAAAGACAAGAAGCCCCGTCATGCGGCCCCCAGACGCTGGCCCACGCCCTCGCGCGACAGCAGCGGTTCCCACCAGTCGCGGTTGGCCAGATACCATTCGACGGTGCGCCGCAGCCCCTCGTCGACCGTGACCGAGGGGCGCCAGCCCAGCTCGTCGCGGATGCGGGTCGGATCGATCGCATAGCGGCGGTCATGGCCGGGACGGTCGGTCACAAACGTAATCAGATCGGCATGCGGCGCGCCTGCGGGGTGCAGATCGTCCATATGCGCGCAGATGGTGCGGACCAGATCAATATTCGTGGCCTCGTTCTCGCCGCCGATATTATAGCTGCGGTTCAGCTGGCCTTTTTCCAGCACCAGCAGCAGCGCGTCGGCATGATCCTCGACATAGAGCCAGTCGCGGATATTGCCGCCATCGCCATAGACCGGGATCGGCTGGCCCGACAGCGCCTTGAGGATCACCACCGGCACCAGCTTTTCGGGGAAGTGATAGGGGCCGTAATTGTTGGAACAGTTGGTCAGCATCACGGGCAGGCCATAGGTCTCGGCCCATGCGCGCACCAGATGGTCGGACCCGGCCTTGCTGGCCGAATAGGGGCTGCGCGGGTCATAGGGGGTGGTTTCGGTGAACTGCCCGGTCTCGCCCAACGATCCGAACACCTCGTCGGTCGAGATGTGGTGAAACCGGAACGTGTCGGGCCGCCCTTCGGCAATCCAGAAGGCGCGGGCAGCCTCCAGCATGTTGAAGGTGCCGATCACATTCGTCTCGACAAAGGCGGCGGGCCCGTCGATCGAGCGGTCGACATGGCTTTCGGCGGCCAGATGCATCACCGCATCGGGGCGGTGCTGCGCAAAGATGCGGTCCAGCGCCGCGCGGTCGCGGATATCGGCATGCTCGAAGGCATAGCGGTCAGAGGTGGCGGCCCCGGCCACATTGGCCAGATTGGCGGCATAGGTCAGCGCGTCGAGGTTCACGACGTGGTGGCCACGCGCGATTGCCAGCCGGACAACGGCCGAGCCGATAAAGCCCGCACCGCCGGTCACCAGAATTTTCATGCCGCTTCCTCAAAGGTAAAAGGGGTTTTCCAGTCGCCAAAGGCCGGTGCCGCGCGGTCCTTGTCGGACAGGACCGGTTCGGTCACGCCCCAGTCGATCCCCAGACTGTCCCACCTGACGGCCCCGTCGCATTCCGGCGCGTAATGATCGGTGCATTTATACACCAGTTCACTGTCAGGGGCGCGGGTGACGAAACCATGCAGAAAGCCCGCCGGGATCCACAGCTGGCGCCCGTTTTCAAAACTCAGCTCTGTGCCCACCCATTGCCCATAGGTCGGGCTGCCTGCCCGCGCATCGACCGCGACATCAAAGATGCAGCCCCGCCCGCAGCGCACCAGCTTGGCCTGCGCATGCGGGGGCGACTGATAGTGCAGACCCCGCAGCGTGCCGGTCGCCTGCGACATCGAATGATTGTCCTGCACGAATTCGGGCAGATCCAGCCCCGCTGCACGCAAGGTGCGGCGATTCCAGCTTTCTGCAAAGAAACCGCGCGCATCGCCATGACGGGCGGGGGTCAGAATCAGAACGCCGGGCAGACGGGTCGTCTCTATGTGCATCATAACCTCGGATTGGCCGGTTGCAGGATGATTGTCCCGGCACTCTACGTCGCTGCTTGACCCGAAGACATCCGGGCCACAAAGTTGAACGGAATTTAGCAGATGATCACAATTAATATAGACAAGATAAGCAAAACTGACCTCGACTCTCCGGGCGGGCTGGATGAACTAAAAGACCCGTGGGGCGTTTGCCACAGATATGGCTCGCTTTCGTGAACAGTGACTTGGCGCTCAGGAGGGCCTCAATGCCGACAGGCTCTGGTTCGTCTCAATCGCCGTCTGAATGTCGCATCGCCGGGCTGGCCACCGATAGCCAGATTGCCTTTCTTGTGGCTGACAACGAGGGTCTGCGGCACCGCGTCCATGTCGAGCAGGTCCTGGCCGATGCCGCCGCGGATCTGCTGACCCCGGACCGCCTGCGCGCGGGATGGGAGCGTCTGGCACAGGACCATGATGTGTTGCGGATGGTGCTGCGCGACGATGAGACGGGGCGCACGCGCCTGTGCATCGGCGACACGGCACAGGTTGAAATGCGGTTGTCGGACTGGTCGGCTGCGGATGAGACCGATCACCCCGCGCTGACCGAGGACCTGCTGGAGGCCGACCGCTCGGAAGGCGCAGATCCCCGCAAGGGGCTGGGCTGGCGGGTCACCCGGATTGATCTTGGCCGGGGTCGGGCGCGCATGCTGTGGACGATCCACCACGCGCTGACGGATGGCACCAGCATGGAGATCCTGCTGGCCCGCCTGTGGGATCTGCTGAATGGCCACGATGAGACGCCCGATCCGGCGCCGGGTTTTGCCGATGCGGCGCGGGAACGGGCCGAACATGATCGCGACGGCGCGCGCGAATTCTTTGGCGGAATGCTGGCTCCGCACGACCGGACCGCGCTGCTGCGCCCGCAGCAGGATCAGGCCGGGGGGGTCATGCGACGCCTGCGCGGCACCCTGACGCAAGATGCCTCGCAGGCGCTGGCGGCGGTGGCCGCCGCATCGGGTGCGACGCCCCTGAACGCGGTTCAGGCGGCCTGGGCGATGGTGCTGATGCGCTGGACCGGCCAGCCTGCCGCCTGCATGGGGCTGGTCGATTCGGGCCGGACCGGTGATCCGCGGCTGAACGGGACGGCGGGCTGCCTGATCTCGACCCTGCCCCTGCACGTGGATCTGGCAGATGCCTCATCTCTGGGCGACCTGCTGGCGGGTCTGCGCCGGACAACCGTACAGATGCGCCGCCACACGCATGTCGGCCTGACCGAGGTGCGCCGCTGGTCGGGTCTCAGCGGTGCGGTGCCGCTGTTCGACACGGTCGTGATGTATGCCCGACAGACACTGGCCGAGGCGCTGACGGCCCGCGGCTGCGGCTGGACCGGCCTGCGCCTCGTCGAAGAGGGCGACGCGCTGGTCACGCTGGTCGTCCATGGCGGCGACGAGATGCGGCTGGAACTGGAATATGACGCCGCCCGCCTGTCCGATGACGAGGCTGCGCGGATGCTGGATCATGTCACGCGCCTGCTGCAGGCGTTCGGGCAGGCTGGTCCGGCAGCGCCTCTGGATGCGCTCGACATGCTCTCTGCGGATGAAACGGCCAGCTTGCTGTCGCTGGGGCGGGCCCCGGAACGTCCCGCCGGGGGGCCGCCCTGCATCGCCACCCGGTTCGAGCAGATCGCCCGCGAGCGGCCGGACCGCGCCGCCGTGATCGACGCCGCCACCGGCCTGCAGCTTGATTTTGCCACGCTGGACGGGCGGGCCAACGCGCTGGCGCAGCAATTGTGCGACGCAGACATCGGCCCCGAGGATGTGGTGGCGATCGTTTTGCCGCGCGGGCCGGATCAGATCGCCGCAATGCTGGCCGTTCACAAGGCGGCGGCGGCCTTTCTGCCGCTGGAACCGGACCAGCCGACCGAATACCTTGCCCGTCTGATGGCGGGGGCCGGGGTGCGGGCGCTGATCGCGGCACCGGGCTCGGCCCTTGCGGACGGGATGCTGCATCTGGTGCCGGCCGACGACACCCAGCCGGTGCCGCCGATGCGCCCGCCCCCGCAGGCCGACCGGCTGGCCTATCTGATCCACACCTCGGGTTCGACCGGGGCACCCAAGGCGGTGATGGGGCTGACGGGCGCGTTGGCCGCGCATGCAGATGCGATCATCGACCGCTTTGGCCTTGGCCCCGAGGACCGGGTGCTGCAGTTCGCGGCGCTGGGGTTTGACGTGATGCTGGAAGAGGTCTGGCCGACCCTGCTGGCGGGGGGCACGGTGGTGACACGCGATGCGCGCCCGCTGGCCTCGGTCGACGGGCTGCTGGACCTGCTGACCCAACATCGCGTCAGCGTGGCGAACCTGCCTGCGGGCTACTGGCACCAGATGGTCGGCGCCCTGACCGAAGCGCCGCGCGCCCTGCCCGATGGCCTGCGTCTTGTGGTGACGGGCAGCGAACGCGTGCTGCCGGGCGCCTATCGGCGCTGGCGCCAGCTTGCCCCCGGCATCGCCTTCATGAACGGCTATGGCCCGACCGAAACGACGATCACCTGCACCCTGTGGCAGGCCCCACCAACGGGCGACGGGCTTGCTGGCGACGGGCTGGCCGGTGGCTCGGGTGACCTGCCGATCGGGCGGCCTCTGGGCCATGCCAGCGCGATCCTGCGCGCACCCGATGGCAGCCTGACGCCGCAGGGCGGGCAGGGCATGCTGTGGATCGGAGGCCCTGCGGTCACGCGCGGCTATCTGAATGATCCCGATCAGACTGCCGCCGCCTTTGCCCCGGATCCCTGGGTGCCGGGCGGTCGCCTCTATAACACTGGCGACAGGGCGCGCTGGAACGATGAGGGGCAGCTGATGTTCCTCGGGCGCGGCGACCGGCAGCTGAAGCTGCGCGGCTACCGCATCGACCCCGCCCAGATCGAGGCGGTGCTGACCGAAGAGCCCCGGATCTCGCGCGCGTTCGTCGATGTCGAACCCGGCCCCCCTGCCCGCCTGCTGGCGTGGATCGTCGCGCAGAAGCCGCTTGATACCGCGCAGGTGCTGCGGCGTCTTGCCGTCCGGTTGCCGCATTACATGCAGCCGGTGCTGGTGCCGGTCGATGACATGCCGCTGACCCCGAACGGCAAGATCGACCGCCGGGCACTGCCGGTCCCGGCCCGCGCGCAGGTCACCGGGTCTGCGCCGCAGACCGATGGCATGCCGGGCGACGACCGCGCCCGCCTGATCGCCGCCTGCATGGCCGAGGTGCTGGAATGCGACACCGTCCCGCTGGATGCGGGCTTTGATGAGATGGGGGGCGATTCGCTGCTGGCGCTGCGGCTGGTCAGCCTGATCCACCGGCGCACCGGCTGGACTTTGCGGGCCACCGATCTGCTGCGCCACCCCTCGCCCAGGTCACTGGCCGCAACGCTTGAGGCGGCCCTCGTGGGGGCGCCGCCGCAACCGCGCTATCTGGTCCCGATCCGCACAACGGGCGGCGGGGTGCCCGTCTTTGCGGTGCACGTTCTGGGCCGCAATCAGGAACTGTTCCGCCCTCTGGCCGCGGCCATCGCGCCGGATCATCCGGTCTATGGCCTGACGATCGGCGTGCCCGACGACCTCAGCAAGATCGACATCGGCCGCACCGCCCGAGCCTATTTCGATGAGCTGCAGACCAGCTTTCCGGGTCAGCCGGTCTGTCTGGTCGCGGTGTCGATGGCGGCCTATTTCGCGCTTGAACTGGCGCAGATGCTGCGCGCGGCGGGGCGCGAGGTGACCCTGCTGGCGATGCTGGATTCGATGGGTCCGGGGGGGCGCCCGTCGCTGCGCGGCCTGCCGATGCTGCGTGCGCATCTGCGCCAGTTGCGCAAGCGCGGGCTGGATCACATCCGCGAGGTGATGAACCGCGACCGCGACGACCCAGACCGTCCCCCCGAGTCTGCCCCCCCACCCGAGGGCCTTCCCGCGATGGAGGACCTGATCGAAGCCAATGTCGCCGCGGTCGAGGCCTATGTCGCGCAACCCTATGACGGCCCGATGATGGTCTACCGCGCCGATCGCAGCTTCTGGGATGCCCCCGAGGCGCTGAAAACGGGGCTGGGCTGGGCCTGCGTGGCGCAGGGCGGGCTGGCCTTGCGCGATCTGCCGGGGACCCATCTGTCGATCCTTCAGCCCGGAAATGTCGAGGCGCTGGCACATGATTTACGAGAGCGTCTCGCCCGCTTTTCTCCTCAGGGTGGCGTCAATTGAGGCAGAGTGTCGCAGCCGGACGAACGGTATGATAACAGGGGCTTCGGCCGATTGTGGTGATAGACCAGACACCCTGTTTTCTGATATGTACAAGCTAATCGTTGCCGAGAGCCAGTCATGACATCCTGCCTGCTGCCCGACAGTTTCCGCGCGTCATGTGTGCCCCGCACGGGGACAATCTGATGCGCTTTGACACCGGCCCCGCATCCGTCGAGGTCAATGTCCCCGACCGCGACACTCTGCTGAGCATTGTGTCGCAGCGGATGGCCTGTGGACAGGGCTTTGCGCTGGCCACGCTGAATGTCGATCACCTCGAAAAGCTGCGCCACCACAGGGCGTTTCAGCGCGCCTATGCCGGTCACGATCTGGTCGTGGCCGATGGCAATCCGGTCATCTGGCTGGCGAAGCTGGGCGGGCATGATCTGTCGCTGGTGCCCGGCTCGGAACTGGTCGAACCCCTCTGCCGGATCGCAGCCGGACAGGGGCGGTCCGTCGCCATCATCGCAGGCACGGCTGAGACGGGGCGGCTGGCGGCCGAGCGGCTGGCTGGGCGTCTGCCTGGCCTGACCGTCGCGCTGGTCGCGGCGCCGGGCTTTCCCTTTGACCCCGAGGGCGCCGAGGCCGATCAGATCCTTGATGACGTGGCCGCCAGCGGAGCGGCGTTGTGCCTGCTGGCGGTCGGCGCTCCGCGGCAAGAGATTCTGGCGGCGCGGGGCCGGACGCGCTGCCCCGGTATCGGCTTTGCCTCGGTCGGGGCGGGGATCGACTTTATCGCCGGCCGCCAGCGAAGGGCGCCGAAATTCATGCGCAGGGCGCGGCTGGAATGGCTGTGGCGTGCAGCTCTCAGCCCGATGCGGCTGGGACCGCGCTATCTGCGTGGCGCGCTGATCCTGCCGGGTCTTGCGCGTCGCGCGCGGGCCGGGCGCGTCCGTTACGAAGGACCGCGGGGATGACGGATGTGCTGACACTGATCCCCTCGGTGCCGGCGACCATGCGCGACGGGGTGCTGTGGCTGGACGACAAGTTTACCGAAGGTCTGCGCACCCATGCCCGACACTGGAGCGACGGCAAACCGGGCGCGCAGATGCGGGTGCTGATCCGCCGGACCGATGCCGTGCTGCCCTTTGCCAAACCCCTCGATCCACGCGACCTGCCCTGCGAACTGCGGCTGCTGGCGCCTGATGCGCAGATCGGGGCTGCCGATCTGGCGGGCTCCGGCGTGGTCCTGGCCTCGGCGGATGACCATACCCAACTGGAACTGCCTGCGATCTGTGGGGCGACCGGCGCAAAGCTGGTCTATGTGATCGAATACGACCTGCGCACCCGCATGACCTTTGCGCGGATGGACTCGGCCGGGCGGCCCTTGCGGATGTTGCGCCGCGGCCAGTGGCTGCTGCGGCACGAGCTGCGCCTGCGCAGGGCGCTGAGTGCGGCCGACGGCCTGCAGGCCAACGGGTTTCCGGCAATGGCCGCATATGGTGGCCTGAACCGCAATCTGTGCCTCTATCTGGACGGGCGCATGACGCGCGAGCGGATGGCCAGCCCCGAACAGATGGCCGGGCGCGCGGACCATGCCGGGCCGATCCGGATCATCCATTCCGGGCGTCTGATCGCGGCCAAGGGCTGTCAGGACCTCGTGCCCTTTGCCGCGGCACTGCGCCGCAGAAATGTGGACTTCCGGCTGGACATCTACGGGCATGGCGACATGAAGGACCAGATCGCCGCCGACCTGGCACGGCGCGGGCTGCTGGACGTGGTGCATCTGCACGCGCCGGTCGATTTCGCGCAGGTTCTGGTGCCGCTGATGCAGAGTTCGGCGGATCTGTTTCTGGCGCCACATCGCCAGTCTGATCCGTCCTGCAGCTATCTGGAGGCGATGGGCTGCGGCCTGCCGGTTCTGGGCAGCAACAACGGCATGTGGCGCGCACTTCTGGCGCGGTCCGATGCCGGGTGGATGGCGCCCTCGGGCCGCCCCGACGCGATGGCCGAGTGCTGCGCCGGTCTGACACGCGCCATGCTGACCGAGGCGGGCGCGCGGGCGCTGGCCTATGCGCAGGCCCATGATTTCGAGACCGAGTTTGCGCATCGCATCGACCATCTGCGCGCCACCGCCGCGACAGCCGCTGCCGCCTAGGTCAGCAGCAGCACCGCCAGCCCCAGCCCCAGCAGCGCAAATCCCAGATCGTGCCAGCCGTCCCAAAAGCCGCTGCGCCGCGCCAGCCGTACCAGCATCGGATAGGCCAGTACCGTCGCCACCGCCTGCCCCAGCAGCGCGCCGGGAATGCCGCCGTAATGCGCGCCGGTGATGAAGCAGGTCAGAAACAGCACCGCCCTCACCAGCGTCAGCCAGAAAAAGCCGCGCGAATTGCCCGCCGCCAGCGCCGCCTGATCATAGCTCATCATGACCACCGTCGGCACACTGGCCAGCGCGATCAGCGTCACCAGCGGGCCTGCCTCAAGATACCGCTCGTCATAGAGCAGGTCGACCAGCGGGGCGCCCCAGGCCGCAAACACCGCCAGCAGCAGCATCACCGAAGCCGTCATCCCGGCCCGCATCATCCGCAGCCGCCGCATCCGGTGATCCGAGGGGTCTTCGCGCACATTGCGGTAGATCGGGATCATCAGACGGGAAATCACCGCCATGCCCAGCATCAGCGGAAAGCTGGCGAGGAAAAAGGCGATGTTGTAGATCCCCAGTTCGGACAGCGACAGATAGCGCGCCAGCACCGCCTTGTCGCCCTGCGACAGGGCAAAACCCACCACCGTCGAGGGCAGGATCCACTTGCCAAAGCCGATCAGCTCGGCGGCGGCGCTGCGGTCCCAGCGGAAGCGGTTGACCGGGCCGGGCAGCAGCCGCAGCACCAGCACCACCTTGATGATCGCGCCAAGGATCAGGCCGATGACCAGCGCCCAGGCCGACCCCATCAGCGCCGCCAGCACGATCGTCACGATCGTTCCGATCAGCGTGGACAGCAGTTCCACCATGGTCAGCCGGCCCATGCGCAGATGCCGGTTCGCGGTCTCGATCTTGGTGGACAGCAGCCCGAAGATCACCGTGGTCAGGCCCGCGACGGGCAGGTACCACACCAGTTCGGGCACGTCGTAAAACCGCGCCGCAGGCAGCGCCAGCACGCAGCAGCCCAGCCACAGCACGACCCCGCGAATCGCCTGCATGGTAAAGGCGGTGTCCAGAAAGTCGCGGTCGTCGCCCCGCTTGCTTTGCAGGATCGCCGGGGTGATGCCGACATCGGAAAAATTGTTCAGCCCCTGAATCAGCACCATGATCAGCGCCATCAGGCCGAACACATCGGGAAACAGCAGCCGGGTCAGGATCAGGTTCGACGCCAGCCGGATCGCCTGCGAGCCGCCAAAGCTGAGGATCGTGAAGGCCGAGCCGCGCAGCGCGCGCTGCACGAGGCTTTCACCGCTGATGAGCAGTCCGATTCTGGCCCGCATCGGTCTCAGACAGCCCCGGTCAGAGCGGTGGCGCAGGTGGTGAGATTGGCGGGCGTCATCACGTCTCCTCGGGTGCGGCATCGGCATCGGTGGCGGATCGGTTCGTCACCGTCTGTCTGCACATTTGCGGCGTTCCGGGGCGCTTCGCAACCGGGCATTGCATCTTCAGCATGTTACTCAGGCAGAGGCGTGGCTTTCGCGCCGGATTGCCTCGGCCACGCGCAGGGCATTGGCCACGATGGTCAGGCCCGGATTGACGCCGGTTGAACTGGGCATAAAGCTGGAATCGGCCACATAGAGGTTGTCGACATCATGCGCCCGGCAGTCGCGGTTCAGCACGCCCCGCGCGGGATCATCGGAAAAGCGAAGGGTGCCGCAGGGATGGGCGATGTTCAGCTCGGGCGCGTAGTTCAGATACAGCGACCGGACCCCTTTCAGCCGCTGCTTCAGCAGGCGGCGGAACCGCTCGCGCCGCGCCATCAGATCGTCCGAGATGGTATAGTCGAAGATGATCGTGCCGGGGCGTTGCGGGTCATAGCCGACCCGGTTGGCATCATCGGCCAGATCTTCGACAATGCCGACGAAAATGCGCGCATCGCCCAGAATGCGGGCGGCGACCAGCGCCGGAACGCGCAGAAATTCGCGGCTCAGGCGGGCACGGCCAAGGCGTTTGGCCGCGGCGCGCTGGCGCAGCACATGCAGAATATCGCCATAGCCCGCCCGCAGCCCCAGCGACTGAACCAGCCCCATGCGGACCGTCCCGTCGCGGTAAAGGTCCCGCATCGAGAACGCCTTGCGCGGGCCGGGCGCCGAGGCGGGCGCCCCGCGTGGCGGCCAGATGGCAAGCCGCTCGCTGACGTGAAACATCAGGCCGCGCCCGACCAGCCCGCTGGAATTCGCGCAGCCGTGCGGCCATGCCTCGCTGGCCGATGCCATCAGCAGGCGCGGCGATCCGAATCCCCCCGCGCCCAGCACATAGGTGCGCGCACGCAGCAGGCTTTCCTGCCCGTCGCGGCGGATGCGCACCGCCTCGATCCGCCGCCCCTCGCCCACGAGGGCCAGGACCGTCACCTCGGTCAGCAGCGTGGCGCGGCCGGTCGCCAGCGCCGGTTCGATCCCCGCCGACCGGCCATCCATCTTGCAGGGCCGCGGGCATTTCTTGCCGATGCACTCGGCGCAGCCGTCAAGCTGGCGGATGCCCAGATGGGCGCGGTAGGGGTGCAGGCCCGCCGCCTCGAAGGCACCGCGCAGCGCGTCGTCGCGCGGGTCCAGCGGGCGGGGCGGTGCCAGCGGGCCCGTGGTGGAACCAAGCGGATCGGGCGTGCCGTTGACATGCATGAGGCGGCGCGCGCGATCGAACCAGGGGCCGAATTCGTCATAGCCGACCGGCCAGCCCCCGGTCGGGTGGGCGACCTGGTCGGTGCTTTCCATATCGTGCCGCTCGGGCTGTTCCATCGCTGCGGCGTAAAAGACCGAGGTGCCCCCGACACCGACCCCCTGCGCCCCCCACGAGGCCAGCGACACGCCGTTCACGGTGGCTTCGACCCGTGTGGGCCAGCAGCCCAGCCTGGCGCGTTCGGCCGGGTCTTCGGATTCGCTGTCGATCGAGTTCACGTCGCTGCGGGCCGCGGCAGGGCCCTGCTCGAGATAAAGCACCGACAGCCCGGCCTCGGCCAATGCACGGCCGCAGATGCCACCGCCCAGACCGGCACCGATGACGATGACATCCCAGGTCTTGTCAAAGATGCTGTTCAGCGCACGATCCGCCCATGTCCGGCATTCAGCCCTGCGCCGGCCTGCCCGGGACGCGAAGACGCCCCCATGGGCACAGCCGTGGGGACGGAGATCGCAGCGCGGGCGAGGGTCGCCTGACTTGCGCATGACACTGCGCATCGTGCAATTTCGCAGGTCCTTGTTGCCCGGTCAATTGCAAGCGACGCGCACGTCAACCGGACCGGCCCGATCGGCCAGTTTCCGCCCGCCCGGACCATCCGGCGGCCATGTCAGCCGATGATCGTGCGAAACGGCGGGTGGCTGAGCGCAGGCCGCATTGCGGGCCGCGCGACAGCATCATGCGCCACACCCCGTGCGGCCAGACCTGCCAACGCCCCTGCCCCCAGCCATGTCAGCGGTGTCAGTGTCGCATTCGGGATCAGGTCGATCAGATTGGCCGCCATGATCAGCGCCAGCGCTGCGGTCCAGCGGTCGACCTGCGTTCCCGCCGTCGCGCGCCAGATCCGGATGACCGAGCCACAGAGCAGGCCGAACATTGCGATGAACCCCAGAATACCGTTCAGCGACAGGATGATGATCCACTGCCCGTCGGCGACGGTGACATATTCGCCGCTGTAGGGATCAATGATCAGATTGCGCCCCCAGTCGCCCCATCCGGCCAGAAACTTCTGCGAGGCGTGTTCCATCAGGATCAGTTCATTGTCGAACCGGAAGCGCAGCGAGTGGCCGCGATCCTCATCCAGCTCCATGATGAAATCGGTGATCGCATCGACGGGCACCAACCCGGCATACAAGGCCAGCGGATAGATCAGCACCAGCGTGGCGATCACGCCGGCCACGCGCATCTGCCAGCGGGTCGGTGTCAGCAGGATGAAGGGCACCAGCATCACCGCATAGGCCATCGAGGCCACGCTTTTGCACATGAACAGCACCGCCAGCAGATAGATCAGAACACCCAAGGCGCGCCGCCGTGCCGGACCCTCGGCCTCGCGCAGGGCGGTGGCGGCGGCCAGAACACCCATGACCGCAAACATCGCGATCCACAGCCCATGTGTCAGGAACACCATCGGGCGATAGCCGCCATAACGGATCGACTGGCTGAAATCATGGGCAAAGAAGCCATAAACCCAGACATTGAGCTGCGGGCTGACCCGCACTTCGAGCAACATGGGCAAAGAATAGGCAAGCGTGGCGATGACCAGCGCCCGCATGAACATGCGGATCGATTCTGTCGACGATATGACCATGTAGCCGATCACGAATGGCAGCATCTCGATCCCGGTATACAGCACGCCGTTGATCGCGTCGGTCAGCCGCAGGCCCGGGCGATAGGACAGGCCGCCGGTCAACGGCTCGGGATTGGTGGCCATCGTGACGAACGGCACCAGCAACATCAGCCCCAGAAGCGCCTTGACCCAGCCCTCGGTCGGAATCCACGGCAGTTTCGCGTTCTGGCGCAGCATCAGCACGCCCACCGCCGCGCAGATCCCCGAGATGGCCTCCTTGCCCAGATAGGGCACCATCGGAAACTTGATGCCCACGACCGGCGGCAGGATCAGATAGCCCAGAAGCAGTGTCCAGATCGCGGCCTGACGATATTCCAGCCGGGAAAACAGGACCGCCGCCACCGCAGGCCAGATGGCCAGCATCAGCAGTGACAGAAAATTGCCCACATCCGACCCTTTCGAAACAATCCGGTCTTCTCTGCACCCGGATGCTGCATTTCTATCGCACGTACAATAAAATCACCTATAACATCATGGCAAATGTGCCGATCAAATTGAATTATGTGTGCAAAAGGTGTGCCCGGCAATGCGCGGCACGCCGCCCCGGCCAGGGGCAATGTTGGAGGTGACCTTGTCCGGACTGAATGACAATTCGCGTGATATTGCCGTGATAGGCTTGGGTCTGGACCTGCCCGGCGCATCCGATGCCCGCCAGTTCTGGGCCAATCTGCGCGACGGGGTCGAATCGATCCGCGACCTGACCCCCGAGGAACTGGCCGCCGCCCGCGAAAGCACCGCCCGCACCAGCCATCCCGATTACGTCGCCCGTGCCGCGCTGCTGGACGGCTATGACCAGTTCGATGCCGAGTTCTTCGGCCTCAGCCCGAAAGACGCGGCGGTCATGGACCCCCAGCACCGCAAGTTTCTGGAGACCTGCTGGCACGCGCTGGAGGATGCCGGGCACCGTCCCGACAGTCTGGGCGCGGTGGGTGTCTGGGCGGGCTGCGGCATGGGCAGCTATTTCTCGGTCAATATCTGCTCGAACCGCGATCTGGTCGAGGAAACCGGGCTGTTCCTGCTGCGCCATACCGGCAATGACAAGGATTTTCTGGCCACCCGCGCCAGCCATATCTTTGACCTGCGCGGCCCCAGCGTGTCGGTTCAGACGGCGTGCTCGACCTCGCTGGTGGCGGTGCATGCGGCCTGTCAGGCGCTGAACGCGGGCGATTGCGACGCGGCGCTGGCCGGCGGCGTCACCATCGAACTGCCGCAGGGGCGCGGCTATCTGTACAAGCCGAACGAGATCCTGTCACCCGACGGCCATTGCCGCGCCTTCGACCATCGCAGCGAGGGCACGGTGTTTGGCAGTGGCGCGGCGGTCGTGCTGCTGCGGCGGCTGGCGGATGCGCTGGCGGATGGCGATCACATCTGGGCGGTCATCAAGGGCAGTGCGATCAACAATGACGGCTCGGCCAAGGCGGGCTATCTGGCGCCCTCGGTCGAGGGGCAGGCGGCGGCCATCGCCGAGGCGCATCTGATGTCGGGCGTCGATGCCGCGACGATCGACTATGTGGAATGCCACGGCACCGGCACGCGGCTGGGCGACCCGATCGAGGTTGCGGCCCTGACCGAGGCTTTCGCCATGGGCGGCCCCGGCGGGCGCACCGGCATCGGCTCGGTCAAGACCAATATCGGGCATCTGGACACGGCGGCGGGCACGGCGGGGCTGATCAAGGTCGTCCTGTCGCTGCATCACGCCGAGATCCCGCCCAGCCTTGGCTACGAGGCCCCGAACCCGGTGATCGACTTCGAGGACACGCCGTTTCACGTCGTGGCCGACCGCACGCCATGGCCGCGCCACCCCGACCGGCCCGGCCGCGCGGCGATCAACGCGCTTGGCGTCGGCGGCACCAATGCCCATGCGGTGCTGGAGGCCGCGCCCGAACGGCCCGCAGCCGTGCCCTCGGACTGGCCGGTGCAGCCGCTGGTCGTGTCGGGCCGCTCGCGCGCGGCGCTGGACGCCAATGCGGCAGCCCTTGCGGGATGGCTGCGCGCCAACCCGCAGGCCGATCTGGCCGATGTGGGGTTCACCCTGCAGCAGGGCCGCAAGGTCTTTGACAAACGCCGCGTGCTGGTCGCCGCTGACGCGACTGAGGCCGCCGATCTGCTGGAGCGGAACGATCCGCGCCGCGTCTTTAACCACGATGCCGCGCAGGTGGCCCCAAAGCTGGCCTTTCTGTTCCCCGGCGGCGGCGCGCAGTCGATCCATATGGCGCGCGGCCTTTACGAGACCGAGCCGGTGTTCCGCGACTGGATGGATCGCGGCCTTGCCGTGCTTCAGCGTCTGACGGGCCGCGATCCGCGCCCGCTGTGGTTGCCTCAGCCGGGCGACGAGGCGGCGGCGACGCAGGCGCTGAACCGTCCTTCGGTGCAGCTGCCGCTGGTGATGATCGTGGAATACGCGCTGGCGCAGCTGTGGATCAGCTGGGGCGCCGAGCCGCAGGCGCTGGCCGGGCACTCGATGGGCGAGAACACCGCTGCCTGTCTTGCGGGCGTCCTGGGCTTTGACGACTGCATCGCGCTGGTCGAGCTGCGCGGCCGTCTGTTCGACCGGATCGCGCCGGGCGGCATGCTCAGCGTGCCGCTGCCCGCCGATGAGCTGATGGACGAGGCGGGCGAGGTGCTGGACCTTGCCGTGCGCAATGCCGCCGGACTGTCGGTCGTGTCGGGCCCGCGCGAGATGATCGACGCGCTGCAGGCGCGGCTGACGGCGCGGGGCATCGACTGCCAGCGCATCGCCATCGACATCGCCGCCCATTCCCGGATGCTGGAGCCGATCCTGCCCGAGTTCGAGGCTTTCCTGCGCCAGATCCCCCTGAACGCGCCGCGCATCCCGCTGCTGTCGAACCGCACCGGGACATGGATGACCGACGCGCAGGCCACCGATCCCACCTATTGGGTCGAACATCTGCGCCATCAGGTCGATTTCGCGGGCTGCATGGCGACACTGCGCGAAGACTCCGCCTGTCTGTTTCTTGAGGTGGGACCGGGCCGCGCCATGTCGGCGCTGGCGCAGGCCAATGGCGCCACGCCCGACCGGGTGGTCAGTTCCCTGCGCCATCCTGACCAGCAGATCGACGATGACGCGTTTTTCCTGCTGGCCTTTGCACGCCTGTGGGCCGCCGGTGTGGCGCTGGACTGGTCGCTGATCTGGGGCGAGGGGCGTCTTCGCCTGCCGCTGCCGGGCTATGCCTTTCAGCGTAAACGCTATTTCATCGAGCCAGCCACCGCTGACGCGGCCAGTGTCGCCGCCGATGATCCGCCGTTGCGCCTGTCCGATCCGCAGGGCTGGGGCTGGCGCCCGGCATGGCGGCTGTCGGCGCCGGATGTGGAACTGGACGCGCAGGGCAGGCCCTTGGGTGACCCCGCGCGCTGGCTGGTGCTGGCCGATGCGACGGGGCTGGCCGATGCAGTGACCCGGCGGCTGCGCGATGCGGGCCACGAGGTGATCGAGCTGCGGGCAGGCGACTGCTTTGCGCAGACGGGCGATGACAGCTTTATCGTCGCACCCGAAAACGGCGCGGGCGATTTCGAACTGCTGATCGCGGCGCTGGTCGCGCAGAACCGCCTGCCGCAGCGCATCGTCAGCTTCTGGCTGGTGCCCGATGCCGCGACCGAGGGCGCGCGGGCGGGCTTCAGCCCCTTTCACCGCCATGTCGAGCAGGGCTTCAACACGCTGCTGCACCTGATCCGTGCGCTGGCCAATGAAGGCGGCGGGCAGCCGGTCGATCTGATCGCGGTGACCTCGGACGCCGCGCGCCTGACCGACGACAAGGTGCTGGCCGCGCCGGAAAAGGCGATGGTGCTGGGGCCGCTGGCGGTGGGGGTGCGTGAATTCCCGTGGCTGTCGGCGCGCAGCGTCGACATCGAACGCCCGCGCGGCGCCTCGGATCTGGCGGCCATGGCGGGACGGCTGGTCGAGGATCTGATGGACCCGGCCCCGCCCGCCCGTGCCGCATGGCGGCAGGGCCGCAGGCATGCGCGCCATATCGCGCCGATGGCGCTGCCCGAGGCGGACCGGATGCCGGGCTTCGGGCCCGATGACGTGGTGCTGATCACCGGCGGTCTGGGCGGCATCGCGCTGACGCTGGCGCGCTGGATCGCGGTCGAGCGGGGGGCTGCGGTCGCGCTGCTGACGCGCAGGCCCCTGCCGCCCGAGGATGAATGGGACGCCCGCATCGCCGCCGATCCCGACCACCGCATCGCCCGCCAGATCACCGCCTTGCGGGAATTGCGCGCGGCGGGGACGCGGGTCACGGTGGCCGTGGGCGATGTGACCGACGCGGCCGCGCTGTCGCAGGCGGTCGCGCAGATCCGCGACCAGCTTGGTCCGGTCACCGACCTGATCCACGCCGCAGGCATCGTGGCCGACGCGCCGATGCTGGCCAAATCCAGCGCCGAGATCGAGGATGTGCTGGCCCCCAAGGTGCATGGCACCCGCAATCTGGCGCTGGTTTTCGCCAGCGCGCCCCTGCGCCGGACGGTGCTGTTCGCCTCGACCTCGACCGAGATCGCGGCGGGCGGGCAGGTCGATTATGTCGCCGCCAACGAATACCTGAACGCCGTGGCCGAGACCGGGATTGCGGCGCTTGGCCGCGTGACCGCCGTGAACTGGGGGGTCTGGGCCCAGATCGGGATGGCCGCCGACGCGCTGTCGGGGCGCCGGGACGCGCCCGCGCCGGTGCCCGTGCCGCAACCGCTGCTGACCGCGCGGATCGACGATGGCGCCGCGCCGCGCTTTGTCGGCACGCTGTCGGCCAGCGACTGGATCATCGCCGAGCATCGCACCCGCGACGGGGTGGCGCTGCTGCCCGGCACCGGCACGATCGAACTGGCCGCGCAGGCGCTGCAGGCCGCAGGCCGCGGCTTGCCCTTCGCGCTGCGCGATCTGACCTTTCTCGATCCGCTGATCGTCGAGCCGGGCGGCCAGCGCGATTTCCGCATCACCCTGACGCCGGGCGAAGGGGCGACGGGCTTTCTGCTGGATGCCGATTTCGGCGCCGGGCCGGTCCCGGTGGCCGAAGGCCGGATCACCACCGCCGAGACCCCGGCAGGCAGGCTGGACATCGCGGCGCTGCGCCACGCCATGCCGGTCGATCAGGCGCCCACCGGCCATGCGCTGGAATCGGCGCAAGAGGGGCAGATGGCCTTTGGCCCGCGCTGGCGGGTGCTGCGGGCGACCTGGCTGGACCGTGCCGGGCCGGTGCCCTCGGGTCTGGCCGAGCTGTCGCTGCCCGAGGCGATGCGCGGCGATCTGGATCAGGGCTTTGTGCTGCATCCCGCGCTGATGGATATTGCGACGGGCTGGGCGATGGCGCTGATCCGCGGCTATGACCGCGAACAGCTGTGGGTGCCGCTGTCCTATCACGCGCTGACCGTCCATGCGCCGCTGCCCGCCCAGATCGTCAGCCATGTCCGGCTGCGCGACGATGAGGGCGGCTATGCCAGCTTTGACGTGACCCTGACCGATCCCCAAGGCACCGTGCTGACCGAGGTCGAGGGCCTGACGCTGCGCCGCCTTCAGGCCGCGCCCTCGGCCCAGCTTGGTCTGCGCGAGGTCACACAGCGCCCCGGCCACCGCCCCGGACAGGAGCGCTTGTCGCAGATGGTGGCGCAGGGCATCCCGCCCGCGCTTGGCCCCGATCTGCTGGAACGCGCCATGCGCAGCGGGCGGCCTCAGGTCGTCGTCTCCAGCCTCGATCTGCCCGATCTGATCGCGCGCGAGACCCGTGCCAGCCGCGCCCGCGACCCCGGACAGGGCCACAGCTTCGAGCGGCCCGATCTGGACCACGACTTCGTCGAGCCGCGCACCGATCTGGAGCGCAGCCTTGCCGGGTTCTTCCGCGATCTGCTGGGCGTCAGTCAGGTCGGCGCGATGGATGGGTTCTTTGATCTGGGCGGGCACTCGCTGATCGCGGTGCGGCTGTTTGCGATGATCCGCAAGGCCTATGGTCTGGACCTGCCGCTGGCGACGCTGTTCGAGGCGCCGCATGTCGCAGCCCTTGCCACGCTGATCGAGGCCCGCATCGGCCCGCAACCCGATCAGGGCAGCGCCACGCCCGGTGCGCCCGTCGCTCAGGGCCTGCCCGCCACCACGGGCTTTACCCATCTGGTGCCGATGAGTCAGGGCGCGGCGGGTGGCGGGCGACCGCTGTTCATCGTGGCGGGCATGTTCGGCAATGTGCTGAACCTGCGCGCATTGGCCCAACGCCTGTCGCCCGACCGTCCCGTCTGGGGGCTGCAGGCACGCGGCCTGTTCGGCGATGTGCCGCCGCACGAGACCCTGGCCGAGGCCGCGACAAGCTGCATCGCCGAGATGCGGCAGGTCCAGCCCGAAGGCCCCTATCTGGTCGCGGGCTTTTCCGGCGGCGGCCTGACCGCGCTGGAAATAGCCCGGCAGCTTGAGGATGCGGGCGAGACGGTGGCCCGGCTGGTGATGCTGGACACACCGGTTCCGGTCCGCCCTGCCCTGTCGCGCCGCGACCGCCTGCTGATCCGCGCCGCCGAAATCCGCGCCGAGGGTCCGGGCTTTGTCAGCCGCTGGCTGCGCGACCGTCTGGCCTATGAACGCGCCCGGCGGCGGGGCGGGGCCGAAGCCGACACGACCGGCTTTCACAACGCCGCCATCCACGGCGCCTTTCTGGGCGCACTGCCGCAGTTTCAGATGCGGGTCTGGGACGGGCCGGTCACGCTCTACCGGCCCCGGCTGGACCGGCGCTTCCGGGTCACCGGCGGGCAGTTCGTCAGCACGGCGCGGGAATATGTCTATGACGACAACCTGTGGTCGCCGTGGATGCCCGGTCTGACCGTGACCGAGGTGCCCGGCGATCACGATTCGATGGTGCTGGAGCCTTGCGTCCGCGTGCTGGCCGCGCGGATGCGCGAGGATCTGGCCGCCGCCGACGGCACCAGTGCGACGGACCTGCGGAGGGCTGCGGAATGAGGCCCGGTTCGGTTCACGTCATCATCCTGAACTGGCGCAGCCCGCAGATGTCATTGCGCGCGGCGCAGGCAGCGCTGACCGCACTGGAGGGTGTCGAGGGCTGCATCAGCCTGATCGACAACGATTCGGGCGACGGCAGCCATGAGACGATGCAGGCCCATGCGGCAGCGCAGGGCTGGCAGGAGGGCGGGCGGCTGCGGGTGCTGCAATCGGGTCGCAATGGCGGCTTTGGCGCGGGCAACAACGCCGCCCTGCAGGTGCCGCTGGCGCAGCCGGTCGATTATGTGCTGGTCGTCAACTCGGATGCCTTCGCCGAGCCGGACATGATCACGCGGATGCGCGATTACATGGACGCACATCCGCAGGTGGGCCTGCTGGGCTGCCGGGTCGTGGGCGAGCATGGCAACCATCATGGCACGCATTTCCGCTTTCCCGGCATCGCCAGCGAGCTGGAGGATGCCGCCCGCACCGGCCCCCTGTCGCGCCTGCTGGCGCAGCGGGTGGTGACGCTGCCCATGCCCGAACAGGCGCAGGCCGTGGACTGGGTGGCCGGGGCCTCGCTGATGATCCGGGCCGGGGTGCTGGAACAGATCGGCGGCTTTGACGAGGCCTTCTTTCTTTATTTCGAGGAAACCGATCTGTGCCTGCGCGCGGCGCGGGCGGGCTGGCCCACCCATTACCTGCCCGACGCGCGGATCGAGCATATCGGCTCGGTCAGCACCGGCATGCGGGACTGGACGCTGCCCCCCGATTACTGGTTCGCCTCGCGCGAGCATTACTATCGCAGGAACCACGGCAGGCCCTATGCGCTGGCCGCCACGCTGGCGCATCTGACCGGGCTGGCGATCCGCCGCCTGCGCGCGCTGATGGGCCGGACGGATGCCGATTTTCCGCATGGGCAGGCGGGGGCGCTGCTGCGCCACGCCTTGTCCCCCTCGCGTCCCAGACAGATTCCCACACTGATTTCCCGACCGGAGAGAGCCCGTGACGACATTTGAATTTGCGTTGATCGGAAACGCTTCGCTGGCGCTGGAAGCCGCGCGCATCATCACCGAGCGTGGGCACCGGCTGACCTCGTTCACCGTGGACGACCCGGCGCTGGCGCAGGCCGCGCGCGCGCAGGGCCTGCCGGTCGGTCCCGTGGCCGCCTGCGATTATCTGCTGTCGGTGGCCAATCTGTCGGTGATCCCTGATGCGGTGCTGGCCATGGCGCGGCGCGGCGCGGTCAACTTCCACGACGGCCCGCTGCCCGAACGCGCCGGGCTGAACGCCCCCGTCTGGGCCTTGCTGGAAGGCGCGCGCGATCATGCCATCTCGTGGCACCGCATCGCGGGCGGCGTCGATGAGGGCCCGGTTCTTCTGCGCGTGCCGGTCACGATCGGCGCGGATGACACTGCCCTGACCCTGAACGCCCGCTGCTGGGAGGCCGCGCAGCGCAGCCTGCCCGAGGTGATCGCGATGCTGGAAGAGGGCCGCGATCAGGGTCAGCCCCAGCCCCACGCGCCCGCCCGCCGCCATCTGCGCATCGACCGCCCCGCAGGCGCGGCGATGCTGGATTTCAGCCGCGACGCGGCCAGTCAGGCGCGGCTGGTGCGCGCGCTGGATCACGGTCCCTACTGGAACCCGATGCTGCGGCCCCGGCTGCGGCTGGCCGATGATGTTCTGCTGGTGGCGCAGGCCGAGGTCGCGGCCCCGCCTGCGGGCGCAGCCCCCGCCGCCCCCGGCGAGGTGCTGGAGGCATCGGACGACCTGATGCTGATCGCCTGTGCCGGCGGCGGCGCGCTGGCCCTGTCCGGCCTGACTGGACAGGACGGCCATCCCCGCCCCCACGGGCTGCGCGCGGGCGACCGTCTGCCCGGCCTGTCCGACGATGCCGAACTGGACGCCGCCATCCGCCGCGCCGCCCGTGACGAGCCCTATTGGCGCGCCCGGCTGGCCCGGCTGGCGCCGCTGGTCCTGCCCGAGGCTGTGCCCTCTGACAGCGCCCCCGACTGGCAAGAGGCGCGGCTGGTCCTGCCCCGCCCGCAGGAACCCGGTGAAATTCTGGCAGCACTGGCCGGTGCGCTGGTGCGGATGACCGGCTCGACCGCGTTTGACATTGCCGTGTCGGCCGCCCTGCCGCCCTCGGTGCGCCCGCATATGCTGGGCTTTCAGCCGCTGTCGGTCGAGGCCGATGACGAGACGCTGGCCTCGCTGGCCGGGGCGCTGACCCGCGATCTGGCGCAGACCGCCCGCCGTGGCCCGGTGCTGGCCGATCTGGTCGCCCGCGCGCCCGAGCTGGGCCGTCCCGGCGTGCCGGGGCTGGCCATTGCGTCGGACCCGGCAGATGCGCCGCAAGGTGCCGCGATCTGTGCGGCCCTGCCCGATACGCCGCAGGCCGAACTGCGCGTCTGGTGGGACCGCGCGCGCCTGCCCGAAGGTGCCTGGCGGGCGCTGGCGGACATCGCCGAGGCGCTGGCCGCCGCCGACCCCTCGCAGCCGCTGGCGCAGGCGGCGACGCTTGGTGCCGGGCGCGCGGCCCTTGTCGCGCGCAATGATGACGGCCCCGCAGCGGCGGCCCCGGCCACGATCCACGAGGCCTTCGCCGCCTGCGTGGCCGCGCATCCCGATGCGCCCGCGCTGGTGTTCCGCGATGAGGTGCTCAGCTACGCCCAGCTGGACCAGCGCGCGACGCGGCTGGCGCGGCAACTGGCCGCGATGGGCGTGGGTCCGGGCGATCCGGTGGGTCTGTTCGCCCCGCGCGGGCCGGGGCTGGTCGTGGGCGCGCTGGCGATCCTCAAGGCCGGGGGCGCCTATGTGCCGCTGGACCCGGACTATCCCGCCGAGCGGCTGGCGCATTATCTGGCCGACAGCGGCGCGCCGGTGGTGCTGGCCGATCCCCGCATTGCCGCGCGCCTGCCCGATCACCGCGCCCGCCTGCTGATGCTGGACGCGACCGGCCCCGAGGTTGCGCCCCGCGCCGCGTCGGGCAGCGATCTGGCCTATCTGATCTATACCTCGGGTTCGACCGGGACGCCCAAGGGGGTGATGGTCGAACATCGCAATGTCATCAACTTCTTTGCCGGCATGGACACGGCGCTGGACAGCCCCGAGCCGCAGACCTGGCTGGCCGTCACCAGCCTGTCCTTCGACATCTCGGTGCTGGAGATCTTCTGGACGCTGACGCGCGGCTGGAAGGTCGTGATCGCGGGCGATCTGCTGGGCGGTGCCGACAGCGACCCCGCCGAGGGTCAGGGCACGCGGCAGGGCATGGCCATGTCGCTGTATTACTGGGGCAATGATGACGGCGCCGGGCCGCGCAAATACGAGATGCTGCTGGAGGGCGCCAAGCTGGCCGACCGCCACGGCTTTGCCGCCGTCTGGACGCCCGAGCGGCATTTCCACGCCTTTGGCGGCCCCTATCCCAACCCCTCGGTCACCGGGGCGGCAGTGGCGGCGGTCACGCGCAATATCGGCGTGCGCGCCGGGTCCTGCGTGGCGCCGCTGCACCATCCCGCCCGCATCGCCGAGGAATGGGCGGTCATCGACAACCTGACCAATGGCCGGGCGGGCATCGCCTTTGCCTCGGGCTGGCAGCCTGATGATTTCGTGCTGCGCCCCGGCAACACGCCGCCCGCCAACAAACCCGCCATGATCGACGCCATCGACCAGGTGCGCCGGTTGTGGCGCGGCGAAGAGGTGGCGTTTCCACGCGGCGACGGCTCGATGCACAAGGTGGTGACGCAGCCGCGCCCCGTCTCGGCGGAGCTGCCGGTCTGGGTGACGACGGCGGGCAATCCCGCGACATGGCGCGAGGCCGGGCGGCTGGGTGCCAATGTGCTGACCCATCTGCTGGGCCAGAGCATCGACGACATTGCCGCCCGCATCCCCGATTATCACGCAGCCCTGCGCGAGGCGGGCCATGACCCGGCGGATTTCAGCGTCACGCTGATGCTGCACAGCTATCTGGCCGAGACGCGCGACGCCGCGATGGAAGCCGCGCGCGAGCCGATGAAGGATTACCTGCGCGCCGCCGCAGGGCTGGTCAAGCAATATGCCTGGGCCTTCCCGGCCTTCAAAAAGCCCGCAGGCGTCAGCGATCCGATGGCCATCGACCTGTCCACCCTGTCCGAGGACGAGCTGGAGGGCATTCTGGACTTTGCCTTCCTGCGCTATTTCAACGACAGCGGGCTGTTCGGCACGGTGGACGAGGCGGCGGACCGGATCGCGGCGCTGCGCGCCATCGGCGTGTCGGAAATCGCCTGCCTGATCGACTATGGCATCCCCTCGGACATGGTGCTGGCGGGGCTGGAGCGGCTGGCCGAGCTGCATGACCGGGTGAACCCGATGGTCACGACGGGGGGCGATTACGGCATCGCCGCGCAGATCCGCCGCCATCAGGTCACGCATCTGCAGGCCACCCCCTCGATGGCGCGGCTGTTGCTGGAAGACCCGGCCTCGCGCGAGGCAATGGGGCAGCTGCGCCTGATCGCGCTTGGCGGCGAGGCGCTCAGCCCCGGATTGCTGGCCGATCTGCGGGGCGCCTGCCCGGCGCGGGTGATGAACATGTACGGGCCGACGGAAACCACGATCTGGTCGGCCACCGCCGATCTGGGCCGCGACGGCACCGATGTCTGGCTGGGCGAGCCGATTGCGGGGACCGTGCTGGAACTGCGCGATCCTGCCGGGCAGATCGTGGCCGACGGTGTCGCGGGCGAGCTGTGGATCGGCGGCGCGGGCGTCACGCGCGGCTATTGGCAGCGCGCCCAGCAGACCGAAGGGGCCTTTCCCGACCAGCCCGAGGGGCGCCGCTATCGCACCGGCGATCTGTGTCGCCGCGACAGCAGCGGACGCTTGCGCTTTCTGGGCCGGGTCGACCAGCAGGTCAAGCTGCGGGGGTACCGGATCGAGCTGGGCGAGATCGAGGCCCGGCTGGCCCGCCTGCCCGGCATCCGCGAGGTCGCCGTGGTGGCACAGGATCAGGGACAGGGCGACCGCCAGCTGATCGGATTTGTGACCGGTGATGCGGGGCTTGATCCTGCGGCCCTGCGCGCGGCGCTGTCGCGCGATCTGCCGGATTTCATGGTGCCGCTGCGCATCCATGTGCTGCCCGCCATGCCGCTGACGCCCAATGCCAAGATCGACCGCAAATCGCTGGCCATGGCCGAACCGGCCAGGCCCATGGCTGTGCGTGCCCCGGCGCCCGTGCCCGCCAGCAATCCGGCACCCGCGGCCAGCGCCAGCGTGACTGCCGGTCCCGGCAACGGCGCGGATACCGCCACGCAGGCGAACGAACTGCAGGACCAGATCGGTCAACTGATGGCGCGGATTCTGGGGCTGCCCTCGGTCCAGCCGGGCGACAACTTCTTCCAGCTGGGCGGGCATTCGCTGCTGGCGGTGCAGCTGCACCGCGCGGTCCGCGACGAGCTGGGCCTGCGCCGCAGCTCCATCACCGACATCTTCCGGTTTCCGGTGATGCGCGATCTGGCGGCCCATCTGGCCGGAAAGCGCGAAGGATCGCCGCCCGCTGCACCGCAACCCGCACCGCAGCCCAACGGTCAGGCCGCAGCACCCACACCCGCATCGCCAGCACCCGCAGCAACCGCCGAACCCGTGCGCGATCTGATGGCCGAGCGGCGCGCGCTGCGGGCCCGGATGCGCCCTCAGGGCCCCGGAAAATGATCGCGGGCCCGCTGCGCGCCATGCTGCCGTCCACGGTGGGCATGGCGCTGCGGGCCATCGACGACCCGCCGCCGCCGCTCTGGCCCGGCGAGGCCAGGGCGGTCGCGCGCGCCGTGCCGCTGCGACGCCGCGAATTCGCCGCCGGGCGGGCGGCGGCGCGGGCGGCACTGTCCGATGCGGGACTGCAGGCGGCGGCGCTGCCTGCCGGTGCCGACCGCGCGCCCTGCTGGCCTGCGGGGCTGTGCGGCAGCATCAGCCACACGCGCGATCTGGCCGGGGCGCTGGCCGCGCGGCACAGCGACTGGCCCTCGGTCGGGCTGGATCTGGAACCGGCGCAACCTCTGGATGCCGCGCTGGCCGATCTGATCCTGTCACCGGGTGACGACGATGGCGGCATCCTGCCCGCGCCCCTTGCGGCCAAGCTGATCTTTTCCGCCAAAGAGGCCGCCTTCAAGGCACAGTTCCCGCTGACCGGGCTGTGGCTGGACTATCCGCAGGTCGCGCTGCGCCTGTCGGCCGATACGTTCCGGCTGACCCTGCGCGGCACCGAGCTGTGCGGCAGATGGTGCATGGCCGGGGGGCTGTTCGTGACCGTGCTGATCGTCAGCCCCGGACAGGCACGCCGCCTGACCGGGACCTGACGGCTTTCACGCGCCGCCGGTATAGCCCGCATCGGGATAGGCCAGCAGCACGTCGTGGACCAGTTGCTGCATCCATTTCGCCGTCGCCGGATCATGCGGGCCAAGCCGCCCGATGCCGCCCGTCAGCGTGCGCGGATCGGTGTCGTAAAGCACCGCGAAATGCGCCAGCGCGATCAGATAGGCGCCGTCGTGGTTCACATGGATATTGTCCGAGAAAAGATCCTCGATCGCCGTCACGCCCGGCGCCTGTCCGGCGGTGATGGCGTCATACGCAGCGGCCATGATCAGCGGCCCGGGAATCACCCGCATTGCAGGCGAGCCTTCGGGGCGGTTGTCGTTCACATGATCCGCCATGGTCTGCCAGCGCGCCATCTCCAGCGGCAGCCGGTCGCGAAAGCTGATATGCGCCTCGGGGTCGTTATGGGGGTTCTCGTTCTGCGGTCCGCTGTCGACCTCGACCCAGGAGGCATAGAGAATGGTCTCGGCGCCCGCGCCGCCTTTCCCGTGGGTCCAGGTGTTTTCGAACCATGTCAGCGCCATCTCATCGGAATGATGCCAGGGCTGGGTGTTGGCCAGCGACACGCGCTCGGTGATGACCATCACGTCGAAGTCGGCGATGTCGGTGCGGGCATCGGGGCCGGGTTCCATCCGGTGCTCCCACCGCCACTCCATCGGGCTGCCGGGAATGGTCGAGCCCGCGATCGGTTGCGGACGAGAGGGCGGCACACCTGCGGCGGCCAGCAACCCGTTCAGCGCGGGCACGATCGGGTCGGTCAGCGAGTGGCCGGACTGGATCACCCGCAGCGCGAACTTGTCCTTATCCGCCGCCGCCGCCGCGGGCGTCAGGGCCGCCAGCCACAGCGCCGGGGCCGCCGCCAGGGCCCCCAGAACGGCACGGCGGCCGCACAGGCTGCGCGCCGCGCGCGCCTGCAGTTTCGGATCAGCAATCATGGTCATCCCAGTCAACCCCTCAAGACATACAATCGCCGGACCATGACATGTGGTGCAGGCCGGACGGTTATGTACAATCTTGGCGGCGACGGCGCAGAAGGGCAAGGTGAATTGCCGTTCCCGTCGTGCAAGCGTGATCTGGCGCGCAGACCATGCCAGTCTGGGGGGCAGAACAGAGATGAAAGGACGACGCATGAATCGCAGGCTTGCCATGGGATCACTGCTGGTCGCGGCCGCAGGACTGGCCGCCGCCGCAATCGGCTGGCGACGCAGGCAGGGTGCCCTGCCCCCGCAGATGGCGCTTGCGCCGCGTGTGGTTCTGTCGCCGCCCGACAGCATCGGCGCGGTCTATCATCTGGGTCACAGCCTGGTGGGCCGCGACATGCCCGCGATGCTGGCGCAATTCGGCGGTCATGGCTACGCGAGCCAGCTGGGATGGGGCACGCCCCTGCAGACCCACTGGACCGAGGGCGAGGCTCTGCCGGGATACGAGCTGCACGCCAGCGGCATCCCCCCCGCCCCGGCCCGTCAGGCGCTGGCAGCGGACGGCTTCGACGTTCTGGTGATGACCGAAATGGTCGAAATCCGCGATTCGCTTCGCTATTTCGACAGCCCGTACTGGCTGGCGGAATGGGCGGCACTGGCGCGGCAGGGCAATCCTGCCATCCGCATCTATCTGTACGAAACCTGGCACAATCTGGACGACCCGGATGGCTGGCTGGAGCGGATCGACGCGGACCTTGAGGCACATTGGCTGGGCCGCGTGATCGCCCCCGCCGAGGCGACCGGGCGCAGTGGCGGGATTTTCCTGATCCCCGGCGGACAGGCGATGGCGGCCGTCGCCCGCGCCGCCGAGGCGGGCGATCTGCCCGGCCTCACCTCGCGCGGGGATCTGTTTGCCCGGACCGAGGATGGCGGGCTGGACACCATCCATATCAACGATCTGGGCGCCTATGTGGTCGCGCTGACGCATTGGGCGGTGATGTATCAGCGCAGCCCGGTGGGCCTGCCCCATCAGATGCAGCGCGCCGACGGGTCGGTGGCGCAGGGCTTTGGCCCCGAAGCGGCACTGCGGGTACAGCAACTGGTGCGCGATGTGGTGGCGGCCCTGCCGCAGACCGGCGTGGCGCCGGCGCGGATGGCGGGCTGAGCCGCCGCGCGGGGGGCCTCAGCCCGCTGTGATCCGTGAAAGCAGTTTGGCCGCGTTGGTCCGGCTGTCGAAACGCTCCAGCGCGGTGGCACGGGCGGCGGTGCCGATGCGCTGCGCGACTGCGGGGTCGCGGGCCAGCCGCATCACGGCATCCGCAATCGCCGCGACATCCTCTTGCGGGACCAGCAGCCCGTCATGGCCGTCGCGGATCATGTCGGGCGTGCCGCCGATCACGGAACAGATGACGGGCACGCCGCAGGCCATCGCCTCCATCACCGTGACCGGCGCTGCCTCGCCCTGCCCCACCGAGGTCAGCGCCAGCGCATCCACCCGATGCAGCAGCGACAGGATGTGGTCTTCGTCCAGCGCGCCCAGCATCTGCACCTGATCGCCCAGCCCAAGCTGCCCGATCAGCGCCTCGATCCCGGCCCGCGCCGGGCCGTCGCCCGCGATCAGATAGCGCACGACCAGCCCCCGGTCGCGCAGCAGCGCCAGCGCCTGCAGGAAAAAGCGGTGCCCCTTGGTCGGGTTCAGCCGCGCCACCGTGGCGACGGTGAAAACCTCGTTGCCGGGCGCCGCGCCCGGCGCAAAGCGGGCGCCATCGACCCCCATCCAGATCACCGGCGCGTCGGTGGCCGGGCTGACCGTGGCGATCTGCTTCGCCAGCGGCGCGGTGACGGCGGCGACAAAGCGCGCGCGTGCCATCTTGGCACCGTGATCGGTGCCATAGACCGGCAGATCGCCATGCAGGGTCAGGCTATAGGGCAGCCCGTCCAGAATATGCGCCAGCGCCCCCAGATGCGCGGCATTGGCGCAGGAATGGATATGCAGATGCGTCACGCCGTTTAGCCGTGCATCCTGCGCCAGCATCGCCGCCGAGGGCAGCAGCCCCAGCAGCTTTGCCCGGCCCGCCAGGGGCGTCTCGCTCAGCCCCAGCACATAGGCCTTGGCCTTCATCACCCGCAGGGGCCGCCGCACCATCCATGCCAGTGCCGCGCCGGGGCGGGGCGGAAACAGATAGGTCGTGCGCGCCGTCATCCGTTCGGCAAAGGCATGGGGGCAGGCGCCGGGGGCGGGGCGCCGGGTCGAATAGATCCGCACCGGCGTGCCCGACGCCTCGATCGCCTCGATCTCGCGGCAAAAAAAGGCGTGGGTCTGATTTGGGAATTCCGGGACGAGATATCCGAGTGTCATGGCGCTTCCCCTTCCTGCCGCCCTTCCCGTTCGTGGACCTGCCCAACGGGGCGGCAGCGGGAAAGAACAACATGGCCTTGCGATAATGTTTGGACTAATCTGACCCTGTTCGTCGCGCCTGCATATCCCCTATTTAACCAGTCCTGAAAGTTGAAAATGACCTCATCACGCCCGCGCGTTCTTGTCATCGCCGAGGCGGCCAACCCGGAATGGGTGTCGGTGCCGCTGGTGGGCTGGTCGCTGGCCTCTGCGCTGCGCCGCCATGCCGATGTCCATATCGTCACCCAAAGCCGCAACCGCGACGCCTTTCTGCGCGCAGGTCTGGTCGAGGGGCAGGACTTCACCTCGATCGACAGCGAGGCGGTGGCCGCGCCGCTCTATCGGCTGGCCAGCCTGTTGCGCATGGGTCAGGGCAAGGGCTGGACCATGGTGACGGCCATCGCCGGGCTGGCCTATCCCTATTTCGAACGTCTGGTCTGGAAGCAGTTCGGCCCTGCGATCCGGGCGGGCGACTATGACATCGTCCACCGGGTCACGCCGCTGTCGCCCACCATCGCCTCGTCGCTGGCACCAAAGGTCGCGGCGGCGGGGGTGCCCTTCGTGCTGGGGCCGCTGAATGGCGGCGTGCCATGGCCTGCGGGGTTCGACGCCGAACGCCGCCGCGAACGGGAATGGCTGTCCTATGTGCGCGGCGCCTACAAGCTGAACCCCGCCCATCGGCGGATGCTGCGGGCCTGCGCGCTGATCCTGGCCGGATCGCGGCATACGGCCAGTGAAATCCCGGCGGCGTATCAGGACAAGGTCGTGTTCCTGCCCGAAAACGCCGTCGATCCCGCGCGTTTCAACCTGATCGCGCAGCAAGGGGCCGAGGGGCCGTTGCGGGGCTGCTTCGTGGGGCGGCTGGTGCCCTACAAGGGGCCGGACATGCTGCTGGCGGCGGCGGCGCCGCTGGCGCGCGACGGGCGGCTGGTGCTGGACATCGTGGGCGACGGCCCGATGATGGAGGGCCTGCGCGAACAGGCGCGGGGGCTGGGCATCGCCGATGCGGTCACCTTTCACGGCAACCTGCCCCATGACCGCGTGCAAGAGGTTCTGGCCTCGGTCCATCTGCTGACCTTCCCCTCGATCCGCGAGTTTGGCGGCGGCGTGGTGCTGGAGGCGATGGCGCTTGGCGTGGTGCCGATGGTCGTGGACTATGCCGGGCCGGGCGAGCTGGTCACCGAGGCCACCGGCTATCTGGTGCCGATCGGCACGCGCGAGCAGATCATCGACCGGCTTGCCGAGGCGCTGGCACAGGTCGAGGCCGACCGCAGCCCCCTGCCGATCAAGGCGCAGGCCGCGCGGGCGCAGGTCCACCGCGACTTTACCTGGGATGCCAAGGCGGCCCGGATCGTGGGGCTGTATGACCGTCTGCTCACGGACGCACCCCGCGCCGCGCTGTCGGCTTGATCTCGGGGCAGGGCTGGGACAAGCTTGCCCCGATACAGGAGGGCATGACATGTCGCGCGAGGATTTTCTGGGCCATCTGGGGGCGGCCCTGTCGGGGATCGACGCCGACGGCCTGTACAAGCACGAGCGGCTGATCGCCTCGCCGCAGGGCACGCGGGTCACGGTGGACGGCACCAGCCTGCTGAACCTGTGCGCCAACAATTATCTGGGGCTGGCCAATGACCCGGCCCTGATCGCCGCCGCGCACCGGGCGCTGGACGACTACGGGTTCGGCATGGCCTCGGTCCGGTTCATCTGCGGCACGCAGGATCTGCACCGCGCCTTGGAACACCGGATCGCGGGCTTTCTGGACATGGACGATTCGATCCTGTTCGCCGCCTGTTTTGATGCCAATGGTGGGCTGTTCGAACCGCTTCTGGGCCCCGAGGACGCGGTGATCTCGGATGCGCTGAACCATGCCTCGATCATCGACGGCATCCGGCTGTGCAAGGCACGCCGCTATCGCTATGCCAATGCCGATATGGGCGATCTTGAGACGCAGCTGCAGGCGGCGCGGGCGGACGGCGCCCGGTTCATCATGATCGCCACCGATGGCGTCTTTTCGATGGACGGCTATCTGGCGCCGCTGCCGCAGATCACGGCACTGGCCGAGGCCTATGGCGCGGTGACGATGGTCGATGACTGCCACGCCACCGGCTTCATGGGGCCGCAGGGGCGCGGCACGCCCGCCCATCACGGCGCCCCGGTCGATATTCTGACCGGCACGCTTGGCAAGGCGCTTGGCGGCGCGCTTGGCGGCTATGTCGCCGGTCCGCAGCCGGTGATCGACCTGCTGCGCCAGCGGGCGCGGCCCTATCTGTTCTCGAACGCGCTGCCGCCGGCGATCGTGGCGGCGGGGCTGGCGGCGCTGGACATTGTCGAGGCCGCCGACGACCTGCGCGCGCAGCTGTCCGACAACACCGCCTATTGGCGCGCGGGGCTGACCGAGGCCGGGTTCGACCTGCTGCCGGGCGAACATCCCATCGTGCCGGTGATGACCGGCGAGGCGCGGCTGGCGCAAACGATGGCGACCGAACTGTATCGGCGCGGCGTGTTCGTGTCGGGGTTCTTCTTTCCGGTCGTGCCCAAGGGGCGCGCGCGCATCCGCACGCAGATGAATGCCCGCCTGACCCGCGACGATCTGGACATGGCGCTTGAGGCGTTCCGTGACGCGGGCCGCGCGGCGGGGGTGATCGCATGAGCAACCAGATGAAGGCGCTGGCCAAGACGCAGCCCGCGACCGGGCTGTGGATGGAACAGCGCCCGGTCCCCGAGCCCGGCCCCGACGACGTGCTGATCCGCATCCGCAAGACCGGCATCTGCGGGACCGACATCCATATCTGGAACTGGGACGAATGGGCCGCGCGCACGGTGCCGCTGGGGCTGGTGACCGGCCACGAATTCGCCGGAGAGATCGTCGAACTGGGCCGCAATGTCCATGACCTTGCGATCGGCCAGCGCGTCTCGGGCGAGGGGCATCTGATCGGCAAGCAATCCCGTCAGAGCCGCGCGGGCAAGTTTCATCTGGACCCGGCCACACGTGGCATCGGCGTCAACGAACAGGGCGCTTTCGCGCAATACCTGCGCCTGCCCGCCTTCAATGTCGTGCCCCTGCCCGACGAGATCGACGATGACATCGGCGCCATCCTCGACCCGCTCGGCAATGCCGTGCACACTGCGCTGTCCTTTGATCTGGTGGGCGAGGATGTGCTGATCACCGGCGCAGGCCCGATCGGGATTATGGCCGCCGCCGTCGCCCGCCATGTCGGCGCCCGCCATGTGGTCATCACCGATGTCAATCAGGACCGGCTGGACCTTGCCGCACGGGTCACCGATCTGATCCCCGTCAACGTCGCCCGGCAGGACCTGCGCGACGTGGCCGCCCGGCTGAAGATGAAAGAGGGGTTCGACGTCGGCATGGAGATGTCGGGCAATCAGGCTGCGCTGGACCAGATGGTCGAGAACCTCGTCATGGGCGGGCGCATCGCCATGCTGGGCATCCCGCCCGGAAAATCCCCCGTGGACTGGAGCCGCATCGTCTTCAAGGCGATCACCCTCAAGGGCGTCTATGGCCGCGAGATTTTCGAGACCTGGTACAAGATGATCGCCATGCTGGAAAACGGTCTCGATATCCGGGGCGTCATCACCCACCGCTTCCCCGCCGACCGCTTTGCCGAAGGGTTTCAGACGATGCGTTCGGGCAGCAGCGGCAAGGTCGTGCTGGACTGGGGCTGAGGCAGCCGTCCGGCAGGTGCTCTCAGAGAAGACGGGCCAGATCGGCGGGGCGGTTTTCCAGAATCCGTTCCATCGCGAAAAGGCCGGTGACCTTGTCGAACTCGAACCCGTCGATCAGCTTCTGGTAAAAACGGTCATACCCCGCCATGCCCTGTGCGACCACCTTGAGCAGATAGTCCCATTCGCCCCCGATCCGGTGAAAATCAATCACCTCGGGCAGACTTTCGACATGGCGTGCAAAGCGGTCGACCCAGTCGCGGGAATGATGCCGCGTGCGGATCATGACCACCACCGTCAGATCCAGCCCCAGCGCCGCCAGATCGACCCGCGCCTGCGTTCCGGCCAGAACTCCCGCCGCCTGCAGGGCCTGCAGCCGCCGCCAGCAGGCGTTTTGCGACATGCCCACCCGCTCGGCCAGTTCGCGTTGCGATAAACCGCCATCGCGCTGCAGGGCGGTCAGGATGCGAAGATCAATCATGTCGATTTTTTCCATGAAACAGATCATATGATCCGATCAGACCGGTGAACAGCGAAAAACAGGCGATGATCCTTGATCCTCTTCGATCCATTCTGTGACCAGGCGGTACAGGGGCGGAACAGATGACACCGGACGATGAAATGATGGCGCATCCGTTCGCGGCGCTGGACGCGGAAATCGACCCGGCAGACCCGATTGCGTCCCTGCGCGCGGGGCTGATCGGCGAGGGAACCCTGATCCCCGGACCGTTTGGCCCCAAACCGCTGATCTATGCCGATTACACGGCCTCGGGCCGCGCCCTGCAGCAGATCGAGACTTTTGTGATGGATCACGTCCTGCCCTATTATGCCAACAGCCATACCGAGGCCTCGTTCTGCGGGCAGCGCATGACGCTGATGCGGCGCGCGGCGCGGGCGCAGGTGGCGCAGTCCTGCGGGGCGGGGCCAGCACACGCGGTGATCTTTTGCGGCTCTGGCGCGACGGCGGGGATCAACCGGCTGGTGGCGCTGCTGGGCGCCGGACCCGGGACGCGGGTCATTCTGGGCCCCTACGAGCATCATTCCAACATCCTGCCCTGGCGCGAAAGCGGCGCCGAGGTGATCGAACTGGACGAGGACCCTGACGGCGGACCGGACCGCGCGGGCCTAGCGGCGGCGCTGGCAGAGGCGCAGGCGGAAACTCAGGGGCGGCGCGTCATCTGCGCCTTCTCGGCGGCCTCGAATGTCACCGGCACCGTCTCGGATATCGAGGGGCTGACACGGCAGGTGCGTGCGGCGGGCGCGCGGATGGTGTGGGATTATGCCGGTGGCGGACCCTATCTGCCGATCCGCATGGATGCCGCGCCCGACGCTCGGATCGACGCGGTGGTGGTCTCGCCCCATAAATTCGTGGGCGGGCCGGGCGCATCGGGGGTGCTGGTGCTGCGCCGCGACGCGGTGGTCGCCACCCGCCCGACCTGGCCGGGCGGCGGCACGGTGCGGTTCGTTTCGCCACAGGGCCATGACTATGCCACCGGGCTGGAGGCGCGCGAAGAGGCGGGCACGCCCAATATCATCGGTGACATCCGCGCGGCACTGACCTTCCGGGTCAAGGATCTGATCGGCATGCCCCGGCTGGACCGCGCCAATGCCGCGCTGGTCGGTGCCGCGATGGTGGCCTGGCAGGGCAACCCGCGCATCCGGTTGCTTGGCCGGCTGCAGGGCCCGCGCCTGCCGATCTTTGCGTTCCGGCTGCGCGACCCTCGGGGCGGATTTGTGCATCAGCAGCTGGTGACCCGTCTGCTGTCGGATCGCTATGGCATTCAGGCGCGCGGCGGCTGTGCCTGCGCGGGTCCTTATGTCCACCGCCTGCTGGGGATCGGGCCTGCCGAATCGGCCCGGCTGCGCAGGGCGATTCTGGCCGGGCAAGAGGTCGAGAAGCCCGGTTTTGTCCGTCTGAACCTGTCCCCTCTGATGACGCGGGACAAGGTCGCGACCATTCTGTCGGCGGTGACCGAACTTGCCGCCCTCGCACCCGGCCTTGCCTGTGACTATCGCTGCGACCCGGCGCGCGCGATCTTTTCGCCCGATCCGGCAGGTCCGTCTTTTGCCGGTATTCCTCACTCTATTTGATCATACATTTGATATGTGAGAACAAAAGGGGAAGTTCGGCCGGGTTTTTTGAATTGACGCGAGTGAGAATAAGGATATACAACTTTAAGGATATGCATCCGGCCGTGGAGGGCATCAGCCTTTTTGCATGCCAGCCCTGCGTGGCGAAAACTGCTTTGTGAGTTGCGGGGTGAGCGGATGCGTGCGAGCCATATGCACATTCCTCAGCAAGGCTTCCGTTGCCATGATCAAGCGCTTTCGCCTCAGATCGCCACGGCGCCCTGCAAAAAGCAGCGCCGGGATGGCGATCAGCCTCAGCTCGGCCATGTTCCGGTCAGCCACTCAGATTGCAGCTCAGGCGATGAAGCGGGCCGCAGCCGCACCGGCCGCAACCGCCAGCGCCCTGTCGGTGGCACCGAGAACCGCCGCGCCCCCGAAACCAAGAAAACAGGCATCGCCCCGGCCACGCCCGGCTGCGGCGCCGCGCAATGCCTCGTTTCGGTCGGCGGTGCATGACTGCGCCTTCGGGCAGCGCCGCTACAAGATCTATACGCCCAAGATGGCGAAAGAGGCCGGGCCGCTGCCGTTGGTGGTCATGTTGCACGGATGCGGACAGACGCCGGATGACTTTGCCAAGGGCACGCGGATGAACGCGCTGGCCGAGGAACTGGGCCTGATGGTCGTCTATCCGGCACAGCCGCGCGATGCCAATTCCAGCCGCTGCTGGAACTGGTTCCGGCGCGGCGACCAGTCCCGTGGCGCGGGCGAACCCGCGCTGATCGCCAGCCTCGTGAGCGAGGTGATCGCGCAGCATCCTGTCGATCCTTTGCGGGTCTATGTGGCCGGACTGTCGGCAGGCGGCTCGGCGGCGCTGATCCTTGCTGGCGCCTATCCCGACATTTTTGCCGCCGTCGGCACCCATTCCGGTCTGCCCGCCGGGGCCGCGCGCGACAAGACCTCGGCCATGATGGCGATGAAGCAGGGCAATCCCGGCGACCGGCGCGCGGCGGCAATGCCGACGATCATCTTTCATGGCAGCGAAGACAGGGTCGTCAGCCCCCGCAATTCGCGCTTTGCCGCATTGCGCGCGCTGGAGCCGTTCCCGACCCTGCGCGCCACCGAGGTCACGCGCAAGGCCGCCGAGGGGCGCAGCTATGTCAGGACCACCCATCGCTTTGGGCAGGGCCGTCCGCGTGTCGAGTACTGGCTGGTCAAGGGATCGGGACATGCCTGGTCGGGTGGCTCGCCCGCCGGGCGGTTCGTCGACCCGCAAGGGCCGGACGCCTCGCGCGAGATGGTGCAGTTCTTTCTGCGTCACCGGCTGAACGCCCGCAAACTGCCCACGCGCCGGCCCGGCTGACACGCCCCACCGCCGTCGCCGCATTGGCGCATTGACCGGCCCTGTTTGGACAGACATATTGCCCGTGCGGCAAAGGTCTGCCGCGCAGGCCCTGTTCTGAAATGGTGGTAGTTGTGACATCCCGAGACACGCAAGACAGGGTCCGGGTGCTGCTCTGCGCCCCCAATCTCAGCCGCGCGGGGGCCGAGCGCATGTCGCTTCTGCTTCTCGAAGGGCTGGACCGCCAGCGCTTTGATGTCGAGATGTATGTCCACGAGCGGTTGCCGGTCCAGTTCGATCCCGACCCCCGCTTTCAGGACGATGTCATCTATGGCCGCGTCGGCGAATACAACCGCCGCGACCTGTTCCACCACCTGACCCAGACGATCCGGCGCGCGCGCCGGGCCGATGTCGTGGTGGGCGTGGCCGAGGGGCGGGCGTCGGGGCTGGCGCTGTTGGCCGGTCTGGTCGCGCGCCGTCCGGTGGTGCTGTGGCTGCATGCGGACTGGTCGCGCTTTGCCGCCGTTCTCAGCTGGCGCGTCAAGGCGACGATGCGTGCCTTTCGCCGCGCCGCCGTGATCGTGGCCTGCTCGGACGGGGTGGCCCAGTCCCATGCCGCCGCCTTTCCGGAAAACCGCCCCCTCTTGCGGGTCATCACCAATGGCATCGACGTCGCACAGGTCAAGGCGCGCGCCGCCGAACCGCTGCCCCCCGAGGCCCTGGCCCTGTTTGCGCGACCGACGGTGGTGGCGGTGGGCCGCCTGAACCGGCAAAAGGGCTTTGATCTGCTGATTGCCGCGCATGCCAAGGCGCGCCAGATGGGCGCCGATCATGAACTGGTCATTCTGGGCGAGGGGGATGAGCGTGGGGCGCTGACGGAACTGGCGGCGCAGCTTGGTGTCAGCGCATCGGTGCACCTGCTGGGCTTTCAGGAAAACCCCTACCGTTTCATGGCGCGCGCGACGCTGTTCGCCTCATCCTCGCGCTTTGAGGGCTTTGGTCTGGTGATTGCCGAGGCGCTGGCCTGCAAGGCGCCCACAGTGGCCTTTGACTGCCCCTCGGGGCCTGCCGAAATTCTTGATGGCGGGACATATGGTGCGCTGGTTCCGCCGCAGGATGTCGGTGCCATGGCAGAGGCTATCGCGCAGCTGCTGGGTGATCCCGATCGCCGCGAGGCGCTGGCCGACAGCGGGCCGGGCCGGGCGCGCGCCTATGATGTCGCCGCGTTTGCGCAGGGCTGGGGCAGGCTGCTGGACGAGGTCGCCGC